>CAZGGG010000014.1:45757-54607 GCA_964525165.1 uncultured Saprospiraceae bacterium
CTCCACTCGGCCGCCCTCGCCAAACGGCATCAGCAACTCCAGACCGATCTGGCGGCCGCGCGAAGGGCGCAAGAGCTGCTGTCACCGCCGGGGAGGAACTCTTTTCGGGAGACATCCACAGTCTGGACCCAGACGCTCTAGCGGCTCAAGCAAAGGAAATTCCGATATCCGGTGCTCGTCTTAAAGGTCAACGCTGGATGACCGCGGCAAGTATTGCAGCCTCCGTGATCATTTTAGCCGGTGCATTTTGGTTTAACGATAGGATGGAACGGCAATATGAAGATCAACTCGGCGAAGTTGAACGACAGCGAAATATTTTATACGATCAGTTGGTACAAACACAATCTCGCTCAGAGCAACAGATTGAAGCTTTGGCTAAGGCGCAGACCATTAAGGTGAAGCTGAATCCTGTTGCTGAAGAAAGTGGCCAGGATGCCGTGGTATTTTGGGATCAGCTGACTCAAAATGTGTATCTCAATCCGGCCGGTCTGGCAACACCTCCATCCGGGAAGCAATATCAATTGTGGGCTTTAATCGACGGCAATCCTGTAGATTTGGGTGTGTTTGACTGGACGAACCAAGATGCTGTTCTGGCAATGAACCCCATCAAAGATGCAGATGCCTTTGCGATAACTCTTGAACCTGAAGGTGGACGTCCGAGCCCAAGCTTGGATCAATTGCAGGTTTTGGGTGAGCTGCAAGGCTAGGCTGCAAAGTTCTAAAACACCAAAGAACTCCCTCAAGACATTTCCTGAATCACCTGAATCACCTCCTCTATATCTGCCGGGCTGACATCCAGATGTGTCACCATTCGTATGGTCTGTGGTCCGAAAGCGGAAACGCGAATATCCTTTTCTTGCAGCAGATGAATCATATCAGCAGCGGTACCCCATTGGGGATCCAGGTCAAAGATGAGGATGTTGGTTCGAACAGGGCGAATAGAGGTCACAAAGGATTTCTTTTTAATGGCAGAAGCTAGTTGTCGGCTTTTAGCATGGTCTTCGCTTAATCTTTCCACATGATGCTGCAAAGCATATAAACCGGCAGCAGCCAGAAAACCAGCTTGTCGCATTCCTCCGCCAAAGGCTTTACGAATTCTTCTTGCCTGCCTGATGTGCTCTTTTGATCCCAGTAGAAGGGAGCCCACAGGTGCCCCCAGACCTTTCGAAAGGCAAATGGAAATGGTGTCAAACCAATTTCCATAGGTTTTTAGGTTGTCTCTAGTTTCCACCCAAGCATTGAAAAGTCGAGCTCCATCCAAATGGAGTTTAAGGTTTTTTTCTTGGCAGACTTGATAGATCGGTTCAATATCTGAAAGGGTATAATAGGAGCCTCCTGCTTTATTGCAGGTATTTTCTAAGGCCACCATGCTGGTTTTAGGCAGCCAGTCCTGGTCATCCCGGATCGCAGCGAGGACAGCCTTCCTGTCCATGATGCCGTGGGATCCTTCTACCAATTTCATGGATACGCCGGAATGCATGGCCCAGGCACCGGTTTCATATTGATAAATGTGGGCCGTACTTTCACAAATGATCTCATCTAGGGGTTGGGTATGTAGCTTGACCGCTATTTGATTGGTCATGGTTCCGGAGGGACAAAAAAGAGCCGCTTCCATACCGAATAAGGAGGCTGCGTAAGACTCTAACTCATTGATGCTGGGATCTTCCTTGAAAACATCGTCCCCAACTGCTGCGTCCATCATTGCAGCTTTCATTCCGGCAGTGGGGCGAGTGACGGTATCACTAATTAGATCGATCATGTTCCTTTTCTGGATTTATTTATTGAAATATATAAAATAGAAGGGAAAGAGGATGCTCTTAAAGATAAGTCTGACGATTGTGAGAGGCGGAATGTAAGAAAGTGGTGCGGGATTACTTTTGCCGAAAGGCTATTTAATCACAATTCTTTCGGCTTTCCATGTGTCACATACGATGATAAATTGATGACCGGCAGCTTCCTTGTATTGAGAAAAAATAGCCTCGATATCACTGAGGTTATGGGAAGCCGGATTCAGAACCATCATCGCATCCTTATGCTGCAGGTGGGGGTAAGCATCCACTGCCGTAAGCTCCGGACTATTGTTGGTACGGGTGAAAGCACTATAAAATCCATCAGGCAATGAAGGCTGAGTACACATTTGCTGGGTGGTTTGAATGCAATCCTGCGCTAAAGAATCCTGAGCAGGAAGATGGTAAATCCGATACCAAACGGCCCCCTCCGGAATCTTATAAGTGACCTCCGGTGTAATATTGATGGAGGGCGCTTGTGGAATTTGCAATCGATAGAATTCAGCATTCACTTCTAAGGAGCCTTCGTAAAAAACATTGGCACCCATCTGAAGCCGCACCGGATAATCTCCTTCCTCTAAAATTTCAATATTCAAATTCCTGGAAGGTTGCGCTGCATAGCGTCCACAATCATTTTGATCTAGAGTGATTTCATGAATTTTGATCTCAATACTTCCCTCATCCATGAAAGCGGAAGCACTCAATTTTGCATTGTCACAATAGGAGGTATCCAGAGTTTGAAAATTGAGTCGCGTCATGGACCTGCCGCCATTTAAAGGCAATTCATTGATAAAGGTGGAGAACTCTTCATCTTCCAAATTAATAATAAACATAGAGTCCGGCACCTGGTCGGAACAAGAGCTCAAAGGCAACATTATGCCAATGAAAAAGATGTAGAATATGGTTTTCAAAAGATTCATCTATGGGTATAACGCTCCATTCCTTAGATTGCTGCTTTTTATTTGATTTTATTCAAAATTCTTTCCGGCACGCCTTCTCTATGAACAGTCAGCCCTACTGTTTTCATTAAAAAATACTCTTCTGACATGTATAAGTAGCCTTCAAATGGACCTATGGGACCCCATGAATTTTTAATGATAAAGTATCCATGGCCCTCCTCGTCTGTAGCTTTACCTACCAAGTGCATCAAATGGTCATCTGTAGTGGTCAGGGTCAGGAACTCTTTTTGTCTCTGTATTTGGGAAATCTCTGGTCCTTCATACTTTGCCCAACCCTTCTGCGCATCAAATCCATCTTCACTGACATCCCCGTCCCAAGTCAATGTCATGCCATGATCCAAAGCATAATGTGTAATATCTAATAATTCTTGCATCGGAACATTTTGATAGGATCCGTTCGAAAAATTATCCGGGATTTCCAGTACAAAACGCTCATAAAAAGGGTGGTGTGTAAAGGAAGTGAAGTGCATATAATCATCCGGATCTAAAGGTAATGCCCTAGAGAAAGATTCAGGAGTCCATTCAATATCGTTCAGGTAGAAATATTGATCATCATAATACATACCTTCTTCAGCCAGAATAGCACGGAATGCAACAAGCCAATCTTTCGGGGCTTGTTGATCGCTGACCGCTTTTTTAACCACTTTAGACAAGCCCTCCAGGAGCTGACTATGATTGTATGCTTTTTCTTCATCTTCCCTTCCGGAAAAAACAGATTCAGGCACAATGCCAAATCGATCGTAAGCAGAAAGCATGTCATGTGCCAAACTTCCTTGGCTGAATTGGGCCGTTCCCTGACGGAGAATGTAGTTCAAAGCTTTGTCTTCATAGATCTTGCTGACAATATACATTTCAGAAAGATCGAGTTCAGGTCCTCCGAGTCTTATAATCTCCGACTCCAGAAATGAAACGGTAGAAAAACTCCAGCAAGTCCCTGTTTTTTGTTGATTTTTAATGGAGGTGCCGTCATGTTGGACAATGGTTGTAAATTGGGCCAAAGAGGTAAAACTCATCAGCAGGAAAAGCGAAAAGTAGTAGTAGGGAATCCGATTCATTTCAATAATTTTGCGAAAAATAATAAAATGCTTTGGGTCAAAAGAGCCTTATTGGCGGTGGGTATGGTTTTAGTCGCATCTTTTCCATTTTGGATTGGGGGGGCGATCACTGAATATGCAGGGGGTACGGTCTTAGAAAGCAGGTCAGAAGGGTATGATCATGTCCGCAATTTCATGAGTGATCTTGGCAGGACAAAAGGATACGATTTAACCAACAATGAGGGGGCTGCTACTTATTTCGGCTGGGCGCTCTATACTTTTGCGATAGGGATTATACTCATTCAAGGGGTGTGGCTGACCGCCTTTAAAACACAAAGAGCAAGACAATGGGCAGGCGCAACTTTTTTATTGACGCTGGTGGGAGCGATTCATTTTTGGGGGATCGTAGAATATACTTTAGACATGAATTATCCGCAGCATACAAAATTCGTGGTACGCGCCTTTGGCTTGATTGCCTTAAGTCATTGGGCGGCTGCATTTGCCATTCGATTTGAGCCAAAATATCCTTCCTTTATGAGTTCAGCATGGTTTGTGGTTGCATTTATCGCGACCGCACACTGGATTATTATGGTATTAGGACCAAGATCATGGAGTTCCGATGCGGCACTTTTATTACAGGTTACGCTTCAAAAAGCCACTATTTTGGCCTATTGGGTTGCCTTACTGATCCATGGCTGGATTGCCTGGAGATGTGTGGATCGCTTGAGGTATTAGAGGAAAAGGCAGTGCCGCAAACCCTTTGGCATAAGCTTACAGTACTTTGATCGAACTTACATTATTTACATAGGTTGTAAGTCCTATATATACTATATTTGTTTGTATGAAGAATTTCAGGAATTTCTGTGTGATTGCCCATATTGATCATGGGAAAAGTACCTTGTCTGATCGGTTATTGGAGTTTACCAAAACCATTACAGAGCGAGAAATGCAGGACCAGGCATTAGATGACATGGATATAGAGCGGGAAAGGGGGATTACCATAAAGAGTCATGCCATTCAATTGGCTTACGAACATACAGACGGAGAGGTATACACTTTCAATTTGATAGATACACCTGGTCACGTAGATTTCTCTTATGAGGTGTCCAGATCGATTAAGGCTTGTGAAGGCGCATTACTTTTAGTAGATGCGACACAGGGAATTCAAGCGCAGACCATTAGTAATTTATATCTAGCCTTAGAGCATGATCTAGAAATTATCCCGATTTTGAATAAGGTGGATATGGATTCTGCACAGATCGAAGAAGTTTCTGATCAGATCATTGACCTATTGGGCTGTGATCAAGATGAGATTATTCTGGCCAGTGGAAAAACCGGTATTGGAGTAGAAGAGATTATGGCGGCCGTTGTAGACCGTATTCCTCCGCCCAAAGGTGATCCAAAGGCGCCCTTACAGGCATTGATTTTTGATTCTGTTTTTAATTCTTACCGTGGCGTAATTGCTTATTTCCGAATATTCAATGGAACGCTCAAGAAAGGAGATGAAATTAAATTCTTTCACGGAGGAGGCGTCTACGAAGCTAATGAGGTCGGGATTCTGAAGATGGGAGAGGTGCCCGTAAAAGAGATCAGTGCCGGAAATGTAGGGTATGTCATTACCGGGATTAAAGAATCTAAGGAAATTAAAGTAGGGGATACCATCACCCTGAAAAACAATCCATGTAAGGAAGCGGTGAAGGGTTTTGAAGAGGTGAAGCCTATGGTGTTTGCCGGAATTTTCCCTATTGATAATGACGACTTTGAGGATTTAAGAGATAGTTTGGAGAAGCTTCAGTTGAATGATGCTTCATTGGTGTTTGAACCGGAAACTTCTGCGGCTCTGGGTTTTGGATTCCGTTGTGGATTCCTGGGCATGTTGCATTTGGAAATTATCCAAGAGCGACTCAGCCGTGAATTTGGCCAGGAAGTCATTACCACCGTGCCCAACGTTAGTTATTTTGCTCGTGAGAAAAAGGGCGAAGAGTTTGTCGTGAATACCCCCAGCGATTTGCCGGAGCCGACAGTTTTAGACTATGTGAAGGAGCCCTACATTGATGCGCAGATCATTACCAAGCCGGAATACATAGGGTCGATCATGAATCTGTGTATTGATAAGCGAGGCATGTTGGAAAAGCAAGTCTATTTGACGCAAGAACGCGTGGAATTGTCCTTTGTATTGCCGCTTGCTGAGATCGTCTTCGATTTTTATGATCGCTTAAAGTCGATTTCCAGAGGGTATGCTTCTTTCGATTATCAGGCAAGGGAATACCGTAAGTCTGATCTGGTCAAACTCGATATTTTATTGAATGGTGACCCTGTGGATGCATTGAGTGCCTTGGTGCATAGGGAAAAGGCAGAAGAGCTTGGTAGACGAATTAGTTCGAAATTGAAAGAGCTACTGCCGCGCCAGCAATTTAAGATTGCGATACAGGCTGCGATTGGAGCCAAGATTATTGCTCGTGAAACGATTTCTGCTTTGCGTAAAGATGTTACTGCCAAATGTTATGGGGGGGATATTTCGCGGAAGCGTAAGTTGTTAGAGAAACAGAAAGAAGGGAAGAAGAAGATGCGTCAGATTGGCTCGGTAGAAGTGCCGCAGAAGGCGTTCTTGCAGGTATTGAAGTTAGACTGATTATTCGGGTATTCGGGTATTCGGTTATTCGATTATTCGGTTATATGGTTACAGTGGAAGCTTGAGGAGCTTGAATAGGACTAAGACTAAGACTAAAACCAAAACGAAAGCTTGTTTCTGTTCGCCACCGTAGGTTGATTCATCGTTTTTAGTCTACTAAAGTTTGCCGTATGACTTTCTTCACATTCTTTTTTTCGGTAGTACTCAGTGCCCCTAAGCTCTTTATCATTCTTTTTGAGTCAATGGTTCGAATTTGGTCGATAGCGATGTGACCTTCTTTTCCTTCAAAAAATACTTTCACTCTGGTGGGATAATTTCTTATGGGTGTCGTGATTGGAACGATAACAAGAGTGGTCAGGTTCCTATTCAATTCGACAGGGGAGACTACAACGCAGGGCCTTATTTTTCTGATTTCACTGCCTACTGCAGGATTTAAATTAACCAATATTATTTCATATTGCTTGACTACCATACTAATATCTCTTCATCTTCGAAGACGTCTGGCAGGAGGGGCTTTTCTTGATCTTTTTTAGCCTTTTTGAATTGTTCATCCCATCCTTGTCTCACTTTGTGGATAGGTTCAATGATGATATGATCATCTTGAAATACAATATTTACTTCTTTTTCTATCTGATACTTTTCCAATATGGTTTTATTAAGTATCAGACCTTTAGAATTACCGACTTTTATAATGTTGATTCGCATGATATTCTAAAGTTAGTATAATGTTATAACATTTGTAAATTGGGTTTGATTACTGGATTACCGTGTCCGCCCTTGGCGAATTCGGGTATTTAGTTATAGTGGAAGCTTGAGGAGCTGGAATAGGACTAAGACTAAGACTAAGACTAAGACTAAAACTTGTTTCTGTTCGCTACCGTAGGTTGATTCATCGGTTTGCGTCTTCGTTTGAGTTTTCGTTCAAGCATAGCAATGATCACAAAGAGAGAAGTCTCGAATCAAGGCTCTAACCCTTATGATCAGGGTTTAGGAATTGACATGGCCTTCAAAGAGACTATCGACGAAGGCGGTCTTATTGAAGACTTGAAGTTTTTCGATTTCCTCACCGACACCTATGTATTTAATAGGGATTTTGAATTGGTCAGAAATACCGATTGCAACACCCCCTTTAGCTGTTCCGTCTAATTTGGTAAGGGCCAGGGCGGAGACTTCTGTGGCTTCCGTGAATTTCTTACACTGCTCGATCGCATTCTGACCGGTTGTGGCATCGAGGACCAAGAGCACCTCATGAGGCGCACCGTCCAGACTTTTCGCGACAGACTTTTTGATCTTTGCCAATTCCCGCATCAGGTTCATCTTTGTGTGTAGACGTCCGGCAGTATCTACAATGGCAATATCTAAATTATTCTGGACGGCATGCTGCACCGTTTCATAGGCTACGGCTGCAGGGTCGGTATTCATGCCTTTACTATAGAAATCACAACCCACACGCTTGGACCAGATCTCCAATTGATCCACCGCTGCTGCTCTGAAGGTATCACCCGCACCGATGACCACCTTCTTTCCCTTTTGGGTAAATTGGTAAGCGAGCTTGCCGATGGTGGTGGTTTTTCCTACACCATTCACACCTACGACCAGCATGACAAAAGGTTTTTTACTGTCATCTACCACAAAATCGTCCAGGGTTTCGGTATTGTTTTCAGACAGGAGTTGTACGATTTCATCACGAAGGATGGTATTCAGCTCTTTGGTGTTGACGTACTTATCGCGAGCTACCCGGGCCTCAATGCGTTCAATAATTTTGACCGTTGTTTCCAATCCCACATCAGAAGAAATAAGGATTTCTTCCAGATTATCTAACACCTCATCATCGACGGTGCTTTTACCGGCAACAGCTTTGGTGATTTTGGAAAAGAAATTGTCCTTGGTTTTTTCAAGCCCTTTATCCAGGTCTTGTTTCTTTTCTTTATTGAAAAAGCGGGAGAGGAAACTCATAAGGCAATGGGTTGGTATAAAATAAAAAAAGGCTTTCCTTCTCGGTGGAGAAAAGCCTTATAGTTATATTTCCTAATACAAGGGAATTATTTCTTAGCGAAGAATTCCTTCACTTTATCCTTGTGGATCATTACTTCTTTGTAGGAGTATTTCCCTGTTTTAGGGTTTTTGATACTCTGAACAACTTTCACGAAGTCTTTACCTGAACCGGCATTTGCCGCTCTTTGCGCAACTCTCGCGTTCTTGGATACCTTAGCCATGATTACTTAATTTCTTTGTGAATAGTATACTTACGAAGGTAGGGGTTGAATTTGCGCAACTCCAAACGCTCCGGTGTATTTTTTCTGTTTTTTTGTGTGACATAACGAGAGATTCCTGCTACGCCGGATTCTTTTTGCTCTGTACACTCCAGTATGACCTGGATTCTGTTTCCTTTACTCTTCTTAGCCATGACCGCTATTTGTATAAGTTATTTCAATTCT
>CAZGGG010000015.1:0-47350 GCA_964525165.1 uncultured Saprospiraceae bacterium
TTGATTTTTATTTCATTGTAATATTGCAATATTACGTAGATCAAGTAACCATAAGTGTTCCAGCGAGTTTCTTACACAAGCGATGGACAAGGTTTTTGAGATATAAGGGCATTATTTTTGTCCTATTGTAATATTGCGCAGATGTAGTAATGACAGTGGTTATAGAGCATTTGCAGGGCTCAATTCATGAGATTGTTTAAGGATTTAAAGGGGGAAAATCCTTACTATTTTAAAATTGCAATATTACGTAGATGTAGTAATAGCAACGGTTGTGGCGATTCCAGCACCTTAAAAAGGAGGAATATTTGAGCGGCAAAATGGAGTTGATTTTTATTTCATTGTAATATTGCAATATTACGTAGATCAAGTAACCATAAGGGTTCTAGCGAGTTTCTTACACAAGCGAAGGAGAAGGTTTTTGAGATATAAGGGCATTATTTTTGTCCTATTGTAATATTGCAATATTACGTAGGTGCCCTATTCATATAGGTTTCAGCATTTCTCTGCTCCATAAAACACGAATGTTGGAGCTATATGGAATCCAATTCGAGAAAGGAATAAGCCGACATGAATCCTTAAAAATCCGTATTTTATATAGATAAAACAGGAGCGATGAAAGTAAAAAATAAAGTCATTATTGTTACCGGTGGCGGCAGCGGCATGGGACGCGAGTTGGTCTTGCAGCTGATACAAAAAGAAGCTAAAGTAGCCGCTGTGGATATTCAAGCCGAAAATTTAGAAGAAACGCGCTCACTGGCTCAGGCAACTGAAGGACAATTGTTTACCTATGTTTTAGATATTACCGATCGTGCGGCGGTGGAAGCCTTGCCAGAACAAGTAATCGAAGACCTGGGCGCCCTGGACGGAATCATCAATAATGCCGGCATCATTCAACCGTTTGTGGATGTCAAGGATTTGAGCATGGACCAAATCGAAAAAGTGATGAAGGTCAATTTTTATGGGTCTTTGTATTTGATTCGAGCGGCCTTGCCTCATTTACTGCAGCGTCCGGAAGCCCACATTTTGAATGTCTCCAGTATGGGTGGATTTATTCCTTTTCCCGGCCAAACTATTTATGGTGCTTCGAAAGCAGCCATCAAGCTACTCTCTGAAGGGCTGTATGCTGAATTGAAAGATAGTCCGGTAGGGGTGACGGTGGTCCACCCCGGAGCCGTTAAGACACATATCTCACAAAATTCCGGAATCGAAATGGAGGCTGGTGCAGAAGAGGAAAGTAATGTCCCTATGGAATCCGCTTCTAATGCAGCTGCTCAGATGATTGAAGGAATGGAAAAGAAAAGGTTTCGCGTTCTGGTGGGCAAAGACGCAAAATTTTTAGATCTCTTCTATCGGTTCAGTCCCCGGCGAGCCGTCCATTTCATCGTGAAAAAGATGGGTGCCTTCAAAAAGGGGTGATTATGACTTAGTGGCCACATAACCCCTTGACAGCAGTGCATAGAGAGATGTTAGTAGCTTCTTTTTAATACAAGGCACACAAACCTTCACTGACAATAGAAACCGAAATTTGATTTGGCCAGTGTCTTCTGTAGACAGCCTAGAACAAAGGCGCGCAGAAGTAGGCCTTCACTCTATGGAGGCTTACCTTCAACTGGCAAAGGACAGCATCGGCGTCGAGATTATTTGGCAACCTTCTCTTTCTATAAAGCAAGCCCAAGACCTAAAATCATGACGAAAATCATGTGCGTTTAAAGGTTTGTGTGCTTCAAGTCGCAGGATACTCTACTGATCTGTTTTAGTTTTAGAATGTCTTTTGCCGAAAGGCGAATTGTTGATGTAAACCTGCAATCATGAAAGCATTTTTTTTCATCTTAATGCTGGCCAGTAGTCCTCTTTTAATGGGTCAAAATAGTCCTTTTGAAGTTATCCTTGAACCCCTTGAGATTCCCGAACTCGGTGGTGTACAATCCTTTGCCTTTGGACAAGACAATGGAAAATGGCTGATTGTGGGCGGCAGACTGGATGGTTTGCACCGAAGACAACCCTGGGCCTCCTTTGATATTGCCGGACACAATAATCAGCTCATCGTGATCGACCCGGTCACCGGACAAAAGTGGAATCAGTCTCTAACGGAACTGCCGCAATCCGTGCAGGAGCAACTCAGTTCAACGAATATGGAGTTCTATCAGGAAGGAAACATGCTATACTGTATCGGAGGGTACGGATATAGTGAAACCGAGGGAGACCATACAACTTTCCCTATGCTCACGGCTATGGATGTCCCTTCCGTCATTGATGCAATCATTCTGGCTCAGCCCATCGCTCCTTACTTTCGTCAGCTAACAGATCCGGCATTTCAAGTCACCGGCGGGCATTTGGAAAAGATTGGCGATCAT
Source organism: uncultured Saprospiraceae bacterium (assembly GCA_964525165.1). Taxonomy (GTDB): domain Bacteria; phylum Bacteroidota; class Bacteroidia; order Chitinophagales; family Saprospiraceae; genus JAWLFI01. The sequence goes on from CAZGGG010000015.1 coordinate 2,355, forward strand.
TTTTATTTGTTGGGCGGGCAGAAATTTATTGGCAGATATAACCCCATGGGGCCTACGCATGGCCCTGGATTTGAGCAGGAATACACCGATGCGGTACATATTTTCGAAAGATATGATGATGGGGATAGCCTTTCTTTCCTGCTTATCGAGAGTTATAGAGATGCTGAACAGCTACACCGAAGAGACTATAATGCAGTGGCGCAAATCTTACCCGATGGTTCGCAAGCCATCACCATGTTTTCGGGCGTCTTTCGCACAGATGCAGACCTCCCCTTTCTAAACAGTGTCACCATTGATGCTTCAGCTTATCGTGTAGATTCTGGTTTTGAACAGTATTACAACCATTATCATTGTCCTGTACTCCCGATCTACGATGCGAACGAGCAGGAAATGCATACCGTCTTTTTTGGCGGAATCGCTCAATTCTATGATGACGATGGCACCTTGGTTCAGGACGATAATGTTCCTTTCGTCAACACGATTGCAAGGGTGACACGTAGCGCAAATGGACAAATGGCCGAATATAAAATGACTGCCGAAATGCCTGCTTTGTTAGGTGCAGGAGCGGAATTTCTGCTGCTCGAGACATTACCGAAATATGAAAACGAAGTGCTGGATTGGACGGCCTTTACGGAGGATACCACCCATGTGGGGTACATTTTTGGCGGGATCAATAGCAGCGCCCCTAATATCTTTTTCGTGAATGATGGTACTCAAAGTACAGCCTCTCCTATGCTTTATAAAGTCTATTTGGTGAAGGATGAGATGGTATCTGTGCATCCGATCAATCCACAAAGTATCTCCAACCTCAAGCTAGAGTTGTATCCTAATCCTTCCGTTGGACAGTTAAATATTCGTTATACTTTACCCTATGCGAGCAGTGTTCAGTTAGTCATTCGCGATGCATCCGGTAAGATGATCGATCAAGTGGAAAGGCAAGAAACAGGGCCGGGTCAAAAGACCTGGGAATACCAACTTCCCTCCTTGCAAGCGGGCTCCACACTCTTTGTTAGTCTGAGCACCCCAAAAGAGGAAATCACCCGAAAATTAATTGTAGAGCGCTAGGTTCTTTTGATTCGAAAACCATCGGCTCTGCCTGCATATTGAAAAATCTCGCATAGAAGTGCGTATCTTAAAGGGCCCGAATCTTATTGTGCTCTATCTTAAAAGGTCTTTCTATGACACGTTTTTTTCATGGCCTTCCGGTATGCTGGCTGCTTGGAATCAGCTTGGTCTGTAGTCTGCCGACCTCGGCACAAAAAACGGTGCGCTCTTTCATTTTTGGCAATAGCCTGGTCCTGCATGAGCTGCAACAGAATCCCACGCCTAGTCAGGAAAGTTCGATGCCCCACTGGTGTCACTTTTTGGCCAAAGAAGCCGGACAAGAGTATGCCGTGAGTGGCCAGTATGGCTTTTTACCGCAGCATGTGCAACTTCCCCCTCGATCACAATGGTTCTTTGATTCGGTAGCGATCGCCTGGAATGATGTCGAGAGGTCTTTTGCGGAAGCAAATTTCAGCAATATCGTGGTCACTCCGGCCAACTTCATCCAATGGCAAGCGCCTACGGAAGATTACCCAACGGATCCGATATCTCCCATTGAAGCGACGGCCCAAATTTTTGATTGGTGCCTTGAGCAAAATGACTCCCTGACCTTATACATCTATGAAGGCTGGCCGGATATGTCCCCTTACTTGAATGGCGGTTTTCCACCTACAGCCTCAGAATGGCAAGCATACAATACGTATTTGATGAGCAATTTTCATGACTGGTTCCTAACTTATCAAGATGCGCTGGTGAATCAATTTCCGGAGGCCTGCGTCAAAATGATTCCGGTAGGTCCCATAATCGGGGAAGTATTGAGCAGAGCACCTTTTCAGCAAATACCCTTAACCGAATTATATGAAGATGATGCCCCTCATGGAACGCCTAGTTTGTATTTCCTGACGGCGATGATCTCCTACATGAGCCAATATCAGGAAAAAGCACCTCCGAACTATAGGCCGAATGCTTTGATCCACCCCATCATACGAGATCATTATGCTGCATTAGTGGACCTTATATGGGCAGAGCTGAATGATTTTAGTACGGTATCCGGGACCAGCAGGGTCTTTTGCGGCACCTCCACACAAACCGTCTTGCCGGAAGACCATACAGTCAAGGTGCACTTCTATCCCAACCCAACAGATGACTTTTTGAATATTGCGAGCGAAACAAGGCCACACGAGCTCATAGTACTCAATGCCTTTGGGCAAGTCGTGCGTGGTCCGGTGATGATCCGACCCGGAAACCAAAGGATTCTGCTGGGCAATTTACCCTCCGGCTTGTACTTTTTCATCGGAAAAGACCACAATCATTCCTTTTTATACCGAAAAAGCGTTCAGGTCCGTTAATTTCGTTCATTCAATAGCGTTTTTTGAGGTGTCATGAATGGAAAAAAAGTCCTTGGGTCCGTTTGCTGACTTAAAGATTGATGGGCTGGCCATTTCAAAAGGATGACGCATAAAGTATAGAACATGGAGGAAGCAATACGTATAGGTGGGGTACCGGAGCATTTTAATTTGCCGGTTCACCTGGCAATGGAAAACGGATCGTTCCGGAAGCGAGGGGTCGAGGTTCAATGGACAGATTTTTATGGTGGTACCGGAGAAATGAGCCGGGCTATGAGAGAAGGAGACTGTGATCTTTGTATCGTTCTGACGGAAGGCATTATCGCAGATATTGTCAAAGGCAATCCTTCCAAGATCATCAGCGTCTATGTCACGACTCCTTTATGCTGGGGCATTCATACCGGGGCGGAAAACCCCCTCCAAAACCACCAGGACATTTACAGCAAACAATATGCGATTAGTCGTTTCGGTTCCGGTTCGCATTTAATGGCCATCATCGATGCCGCTTCCAAAGGGGTCGACATTGAAGCCAAGCAGTGGGAAGTGATTCGAAATTTAGACGGTGCCCTGGAAGCATTGGCCGAGGAATCTGCCGATGTATTTTACTGGGAAAAATACACCACCAAACCCTATGTAGATAGCGGGCAATTGAGACGGGTAGGAGAGTTTTATACGCCCTGGCCTTGTTTTGTGGTTGCTGCCACCGATACCATTTTAAAGGAGCGACCGGAAGATGTCATTCGGACTTTACGTGTTATACATGATCATTGTGACCGCTTCATGCAGAATGAGGAGGCGATCCGCCTGGTGAGTGAACGATACCAGCAGAAGCAAAAGGATGTCGCCCGATGGTTCCACAGCACAGAATGGGCGATCCATGGATGGGTCAGCGAAAAGATGATCGAAGGCGTCTTGTACCATTTACGAATGGCCGATATTCTTTCCGATGGAGAATCCTCTGCGAATTTGATTTGGAAGCGTCCGGGCTAATCTTTTTCCTTTTCCGCGAAGAAAGAATTTTATCAAACTTTTAGAGAAACACTTCCGATGCTCAGGTCAATCTATGACTAGAAAGTGAAGCATTGGGGGTCGGATATTGCCATGAAGAAATTCGTTAAAAAAAGGCATCCGCTTGACTTTGGTTTTATTAAATTGTAATATTGCAATATTACGTAGATGTAGTAATAACAAGACTTATAGCCGATGGGTGCTTCTAAAACACAACTTTTTTCCGACAAACAAAATGAAATTGCACTCTATGCAAAAGTGCTGGGACATCCGGCTCGCGTAGCCATCCTTCAATATCTTTACGAGTTGAATGCATGTATGTGTAAAGACATGGTCGAAGAAATCGGCTTGTCTCAACCGACAATTTCCCAACATTTGCAAGAGTTAAAGAAAGCTGGGTTGATTCAGGGTACTATAGAAGGCAAACAATTGTGCTATTGCATTGACCCCAGAGCATTAGAGTATATGAAAACCGTTATGCAAGGTTTTTTGGACTCTTTAAAAATGGATGAGTAATTTTTGGAAATACCTCATCATTGTAATATTGCAATATTACGTAGATGTAGGAAACTCAAGCCTTTCAGAGGTTTTACCTAAAAATAAAAGTATCATGACACTATCTGAATTGAAATCCGCCCTTAGCAAAATCGACAGCGTTCTTTTCGAAATGCCTGAAGGAACCTTTGTACCGGCGCACGCCCATCTCACCGAAGTGGGCTGGGTTACCAAACACTTCATCGACTGCGGAGGGACCGTTCGCAAAGAAAACCGGGTCAGCCTGCAATTATGGACGGCCGAAGATGTGGATCACCGATTGGGCGCGGACAAAATGCTGAAGATTATCGAATTGTCTGAACGCACACTGCCCATGGAGGATAGTCCCGTGGAAGTGGAAGTACAAGGGCAAACTGTTGAGAACTATGGGATAGACTTCAATGGAAAACATTTCACCTTAATTCCCCGCCACACGGACTGTCTGGCCAAAGAAAATTGCGGCATCCCGGAACTGGAGCTGAATACGGTATCCAACTCTTGTGGCTCAGGCAATTGTTGCTAAATCCAGAGATTCGATGGCGCTCTACCTCCAAATACTTCATACGCAAAGGTCCTTCTCGAAGGTTCCGGAGGAAAGGATGACGGCACTGCAAGCCATCATCCAATTCCTGCAGCAAAAAAGAAAAGCCGATTCCGACATCCGCTTATTATTCGTTTGTACCCATAATTCTCGGAGAAGCATTTTGTCCCAGGTGTGGGCGCAGACTTGGGCGCACCATTTCGGAATCCACAGCCTCACCGCCTATGCTGCCGGGACGGAATCAACAGAGGTTTATCCTCTTGTCTTGGAAACACTTCAAAAGCAGGGCTTCCTGATTGAGTCCCTTTCGGAAGGGCACAATGCCCTTTCCTTGATTAAATACGCACCCAACGCTGGTCCTATCCTGGGGTTTTCAAAGTCGCTGGGGCATTTCATGCTACCCGAAACGGAATTCGCGGCCATCATGACTTGCGATCATGCTCAGGAACATTGTCCCGTAGTTCCGGGCGCAGAGGCCCGTTTTCCCTTGACCTATGAAGACCCGAAAGCTTTTGATGGGACGCCGCGCGCGGAAGAAGCTTATCACCATCGCTCTCTGCAAATTGCCGGAGAATGGTACTATATATTTCATCAACTCTCCCAACTTCCAAAGCCGTGAAAAGACTTAGTTTCCTAGATCAGTACCTCACCCTTTGGATCTTTTTGGCCATGGGTGTCGGCGTCGGGCTTGGTTACCTCATTCCCTCCCTCCCGGAACAAATTGAATCCTACAGTCAGGGCAGCACCAACATCCCTATCGCCATCGGACTCATTATGATGATGTATCCGCCATTAGCCAAAGTCAATTATCGATTATTACCTGCCGTCTTCAAAGACGTCAAAATTCTTTCGCTCTCCATCTTCCTCAATTGGATCATAGGCCCACTCTTGATGTTCGTTCTGGCCATCCTATTCCTACAAGACTACCCGGAATATATGGTGGGTATTATTCTGATCGGGTTAGCGCGTTGCATCGCCATGGTCCTGGTCTGGAATGATCTGGCGGAAGGCAGCAGCGAATATGGTGCGGGACTCGTCGCCATCAATAGCATCTTTCAGGTGTTTGCCTATAGTTTTTACGCTTGGGTCTTTATCACCATCCTGCCGCCGCTCCTGGGGTTGGAAGGGGCACTCGTGGACATTTCTATCGCCACAATCGCAGAAAGTGTTGCGATCTATCTAGGTATCCCATTTCTGTTGGGTCTGCTTTCCAGGATTCTTTTGGTCCGCCTTTACGGCAAAAGCTGGTACGAGCAAAGCTTTCTGCCTTTCATTTCACCCCTCACCCTCGTCGCCTTATTGTTTACGATTGTCGTCATGTTTTCCCTGAAAGGAGAGTTGATCGTGACCCTGCCTATGGATGTCATGCGTATAGCGATTCCTCTGCTGATTTATTTTGTCCTCATGTTTTTCATGGCTTTCGGTCTCAGCAAATGGTTGGGCGCCCGATACGATCAAACCGCTTCTGTGGCATTCACCGCGGCCGGGAATAACTTCGAACTGGCCATTGCCGTAGCGATTGCGGTCTTTGGATTGAACTCAGGACAGGCCTTTGCCGGAGTGGTGGGGCCTTTGATTGAAGTGCCGGCGCTGATTCTTTTGGTTCGGGTCTCTTTTTGGCTGAGAAAGAAGTATTACCTTGGTAAAAAGCAAAGTACATCCACATGAACATTATTCTTGAAGACCTTCCGGAAATGAAGCTGGTATCTCTGGATTGCACCGGACCGGAACAATTGACACCGGCCTACCGAAGCATCAGTTCCTGGGCAGAACAAGCCGGCATCCTCACAGAAGAAAGCAAGATGCTGACCATTTATAAAGATAGTTTCACAGATACCGAAGAGGCGAATGTTCGCCTCTCCGCGAGCATTCTTTGTGAGGGTTTCGATTATTTGCCTGAAAAATTTTATAGGCGAACAGTAGGAGGGGGTAAACATGTCAAGGGCCATTTTGTCCTGGATCTGGAAGAATTCGAAAAAGCATGGACGCTGATGTACCAATGGATGAATGATCAAGGCTATCGACCTTCCGGCAAAGATCCTTTTGAAGTGTACCATAACAACCTTTTGGATAACCCGGATCAAAAGGCAATTGTAGATTTATATATTCCTGTCATTAAAAAATAAATGATGAAACGATTAACGATTTTACTTACTCTTTTTCTCTCTTGCACATTCTTTCTTACCCAGCTGCAGGCACAAAGAACATCCGTAGGAATCATGGGTGGAGCTTCTTTTCCTATTCTCGACAATGGCTTGGGCGTGCATATAGGTATTCATCCCTCTTATAGCTTGAATTCTTACGTCAGCCTAGAGGGACAAGCTTCCTTTACTACGAACTTTATTGAAGACGCGTTTTTATCCGGTGAAACTTCCAGAGATCAATTTATGCAATTTCTAGCAGGCCCCCGTTTCTACTTCTCTTCCGAGACCTCTAAAAACAGATATTTTATGAATGTTTTAGTGGGCTGGGGAGCTAGAATTTCTACTCTAAGTTATCGCGACAATTACAATAACTACTTCGGGTATTCCACCGGGTTTTATGGTCAATTCTCAAATTGGGTCATGGGCGTCGGCTACGAAACGCCCCAAAACATCTTCTTTAAAATAGGTTATCAATTGTAAGCACCCTTGATGATTCCTGCTTCCGTGGATGGAAGTCGCTTCTTTGGAATATTTTTTGACAAAATTTGTCAATTTTGTTGACAAACCCTGTCAACATTTGTATTTTTAGGGTATGCATACTGCATTAAAAGACATATTGACGCAAGCACGCCAAAAGGCCCACTTCACCCTAAAGGAAGTGATGGTGCAAACCGATATTGATACTGCTCTTTTAAGTAAGTTCGAAAAGGGGCGCCGTATCCCTACAGATGATCAAATTCAGCAATTAGCGCAGTGCTATAAAATCCCCTTTGCGGATTTAAAAAAACAGCAGCTGGCAGAAAGAATCTTTGATGTCCTTAAGGATGAGCATTTTGCCTATGAAGCACTTCTGCTCACAGAGCCCCGGATTCAATACATGATGCAAAAAAAGTTGCAGGATCAGTTTTGCATCAGCGCAACCACAGAAGACTTGATTGCTGAGCTGGATGAGCTCAAACATCAATATATAAAGCTCTTGAAAGAGGATGACCTTCATCAATCTAAAGTCGATGAACAGTACAACTTGGCGTATACCTATGAATCCAACAAGATTGAAGGCAATACGCTGACACTGAGCGAGACCATGCTGGTCATTAAGGAGGGTATAACCATCAGCGGCAAATCTGTTCAGGAGCATCTCGAGGCCATCAACCATACGGAGGCTATAGAGCTCATGTTTGATTTCGTAAAGCAAAAAATCCATTTTCGCCCCTCGGTGCTCTTGGATTTTCACTCTTTAATTCTTAGGGGAATTCGTACGGAGGATGCCGGTCGCTATCGTTCTGTTCCTGTTCAGATCACAGGATCAAAACACAGGCCTCCGGAAGCATTTTTGGTGCCCAAGTTGATGGAGGATTACTTTCTCTTTTACGAAACCTATCGAAACAAGATTCACCCTGTGGTCTTAGCAGCTGAAATGCATGAGCGTTTGGTGACCATTCATCCTTTTGTGGATGGCAATGGTCGCACCAGCCGCCTGGTCATGAATTTTATCTTGTCGATGCATGGGTATCCGATTGCCATACTGAAAGGAGACGCTACTGCCCGATTGGAATATTTCCGGGTATTGGAAGCCGTTCAGGTAGAAGGCAATCCTGAACCCTTTCATCAGCTGGTGATTCAAAACCTGATTCAAAACGTCAAGGAGCGCATTCATTTCATGAAAGCGTGTTGACCTTAATGTACAATCCGTGAACGGACCACCTGAGCCCTTAGGGGTTTGGGTGGTTTCTTTTTATGGGCCTTTTCATACACCTGAGAATCTGCCGACTTTCCCTCAGGGGTCTTCAAAGGATTTCTTTACTTTGTACTCTCGATAGCTCTTTTGCCGTAAGGCTGAAAAACCAACATCTATGAAGCATGTAAGCTTATTCGCAGCCTTTCTGATTCTTTGTTTTAGCTGCTCTGAGTCTGCAGAGTCCACAGAAAACAAGGAACAGGTCGATGAAATGACTGCTCAAGTGAAAGCGGGCGATCCCGACACTCTGGCGTATGTCACAGGCAAATTTATTCCGGAAGAAGATGAGCGTTTTGTGGTCATTGACACCCAGTATGCAGATCGTCCGGGAATGTTATTAAGGGTGGAGACCTATGATGCCTTTCGGCAAATGGACTCCGCGGCGCGAGCAGAAGGGATTGAGCTGGTGATTCGCTCCGCTACACGAAATTTTGATTATCAAAAAGGAATTTGGGAGCGAAAATGGACCGGTGAACGTGCGGTAGAAAACGGTGAACGCCTGAACGAAACGACACCGGATCCTTATGAGCGCGCAGCCAAAATACTGCGGTACTCTTCCATGCCCAGCACCAGTCGGCATCACTGGGGAACGGATATTGATCTGAACTCATTCGATAATGAGTGGTTTGAAGAAGGAGAAGGGAAGCGCCTCTATGATTGGCTGGTGACTCATGCACCTTCATATGGCTTTTGCCAGGTGTATACCGATAAAGGGACGCATCGTCCGTTTGGGTATGAGCTGGAACGATGGCATTGGTCTTATTTGCCGCTGGCGCAACCGCTTACCCGTTGGGCTGAGAAACATTTGAATAATGATAGTATTGAAGGATTTATGGGAGCAGAAGTCGCAGACAGCTTACAAGTGATTGAGCGTTATGTGCTGGGCATTGATCCTTCTTGTCAATAAAATAAAACACTATGTCATACACATTGAGCAGCATGCTGCCCTTAGGCACCGAAGCGCCGGACTTTGAATTAATGGATACGGTCAGCGGAAAAACCCTGAGCCTGGAGGACGTGAGAGGTCCTAAAGGCACGGTGGTGTTTTTTATTTGTAATCACTGTCCGTATGTCATTCATGTCAATCAGGAGCTCGTTCGTCTGGCAGAAGATTATGAAGAAAAGGGCATTTCTTTTGTGGCCATTTCTTCTAATGATGTGGAAAACTACCCACAAGATGCTCCGGATAAAATGAAAGAAGTGGCGGAAAAAGAGGGATATCCATTTCCTTACCTCTATGATGAAACGCAAGAAGTCGCCAAAGCCTATGATGCCGCCTGTACGCCGGACAACTATGTTTTCGATGAAAATATGCAGCTGGTCTACCGCGGACAATTAGATCGCTCAAGACCCAAAAGCGGTACACCCATCACCGGAGAGGATATCCGTGAGGCTTTGGATGCTTTATTAAATGGTGATCCTATGCCGGAAGATCAAATTCCTAGCGGTGGGTGTAATATCAAGTGGAAACAGAAAGTCTAGAGGGGCCTCAGTAGGTGATTTCAAAACGTGTTCGGGGATGGGTAAATTGATCCAACTCTTCGGTTCGGACTCTTGTGACAGCTGCGAGTGCCGGTCCTTTTTGCAAGAAGTTGATCAATTCTTCAATATTCTTACCTTCTCCGGAGGCTTCTACGTATACGTTTCCGTTTTCTAAGTTTTTGACGATTCCTACGAGGTCGAGCGCCCGGGCTCGATCTAAGGTCGCTTTTCTAAAGCCAACACCTTGCACTTTTCCTTCTACCTCTGCTTTGAAATGCTTCTTCATATCTTTATTATTCTATGATGTTCAGACTTCTAACCCTTGTGACCCCCATCTTGTTTGTTGCTTGCCTTTCTTTACAAGCACAGACCCTCACTTTTGTAGACATCCGCACTCAAAGTCCGCTATCTTTTACTTTGGTGTACAGCAAAGATCTGTCCTTTCAAACCACAGCCGATCAAAAAGGCGTTCTCAAACTTCCTGAGCCGCTCGCCTACGATAGTCTGTATGCGCGACAGATCGGTTATTTACCTATCGCCTTTGCCATACCCATAACCGATCAAAAGATTCAAATGGAGCCCAACTCTTTCTCGCTCGACGAAGTGGTCGTTTCTGCCAATCGTTGGGAACAGAAAAGGGCAGAGATCAGCTCATTTGTACAAAAGGTAGATCAAAAAGAAATTCTCTTACAGCAACCTCAAACCTCTGCAGACCTTATCGGCGGAGATGGGTTGGTGTATATTCAAAAGAGCCAGATGGGCGGTGGAAGCCCGATGATTCGTGGCTTTTCAACGAACAGAGTGCTCTTGGTCGTAGATGGCATCAGAATGAATAATGCCATTTTTCGGTCCGGCAACCTTCAAAACATTATCTCTCTGGACCCCCAGTTTGTACAAGAGGCTGAAGTACTGTATGGGCCCAGTTCCGTCATTTACGGAAGTGATGCGATTGGAGGTGTTATGGACTTTCACACGCTGGAAGGTCCGGCGCGATTTGGAGACAAATGGGAAATCAATGGTAAAGCGGCTGTTCGCTACAGCAGCGCTAACCAAGAGCAAACCGGACATCTTTCGGTAAATTATGGCAATCGTTCCTGGGAAGGCGTGACCGCCTTGAGTTATAGTGATTTTGGTGATTTGCGCATGGGCCGTTTTGGACCGGACACCTATTTGCGTCCTGAGTTTCAGGCGCGCATAAACGGTCAGGACAGTATGATTCAAAATGAGGATCCGGAAGTGCAAAAATCTACCGCTTACCAACAGTGGAGTGCCCTGCAAAAATTATCTTATCGTTGGGAAAACGGAGTCTTTATAGAGGGTTCGAGCATGTTCTCGCAAACCGGAGATATTCCGCGCTATGATCGTTTGATCCAATATCGAGGTGACAATCCCCGGTCCGCAGAGTGGTATTATGGACCACAAATATGGAATTTGAATCGGGTGGAACTGAGTGTTCCTGTTGCCACTTCCTGGTATGATCATTTCAGCTTGCGGCTGGCACATCAATACTTTGAAGAGAGCCGTTATGACCGATCCTGGCAGTCTGAGGACCTAAGGGCAAGAATTGAGCGTGTCTGGGCACCCAGCGTGAATTGGGATCTCGATAAGCGAATCGGCCGGTGGAAACTTTTCTATGGGTTGGATGCTGTTTACAACCTCATAGGTTCTGAAGCCCGGGAGGAGAACATACGTACGGGCACGCAACAAGCCATCAACACGAGATATCCGAATAGAGCACAATGGGCTTCAACGGCAGCCTATTTAAGTTCGCGTTGGAAAGCCGGCCCGGAGGCTTATCTGAATATGGGGCTCAGGGCAAACTATAACTATATTTTTGCGCCACTCAACAATTTGGATCTACAGCTTCCTTTCGAAGAAGCACGTCTCGACTTTTTCAGCTTCTCAGGCTCCATCGGTTGGGTACAAAAAGTGCGAAAGGATCTTCGTTGGTTTGCCAATTTCTCTACAGGTTTTCGGGCGCCCAATATTGATGATATCGCCAAAGTCTTCGACTCTGAACCGGGAGCAGTCGTGGTTCCCAATCCCAATCTGGAGGCGGAATATGCTTATAGCCTAGACTGGGGTCTTACGTATAGTGCCGGTTCCTGGTGGAAAAGTGAAGTCAGCTTATTTGCGACCTGGCTGGACAATGCCATGGTGCGCAGAGATTTTAGCTTGAATGGTCAGGACAGCATTGTATATGATGGCACCCTCAGTAAGATCCAGGCTATTCAAAATGTGGCGGCCGGATATGTTGTAGGGGGCCAAGTGCAATTGAATGCTCAAGTAAGCCAACATATCCGACTGAGTGGGCGATTAAGTTATCAATATGGACGCTCCGATGAAGAAGGCAGCCTTCAGCCGCTGCGCCATGCTGCTCCTTTGTTTGGGAGTATCTCTTCCGTGTATGAGCGGTCCGGCTGGACAGTCAGGGTACAGTGTTTGTTCAATGGGGAACGGCCCTTTGAAGATATGGCACCCTCTGAAGTGGGAAAGCCTCATATTTACGCTTCCGATGCTTTGGGCCGACCCTACAGCCCGGCTTGGTATCGGGTAGATTTGAGCATTCGAAAACAATGGGGGCCGCTTCAACTAGGGCTTTCTCTTGAAAATATAAGCGACCAAAGGTATCGGCCTTATTCTTCCGGAATTGTGGCGGCCGGTCGCAATCTGATGCTCAATGCTGCCTATGTGTGGTAAGGACATATGGATAAATTCTAAACTTTTTTTGCCGTAAGGCTTTAGATAACAAAAAGAATATGGGACGCCCAGTTTTATTATTCCTACTGCTTCCGCTTCTGATCGCTTGTGAACAAAGTGAACCTGCGCCTGCCGAGGATACGCTCGGAAAGGCTCAGCCGGTGCGCCTCAATGACTCTTTTTCAGGTTATTGGTACAATGGAGAAGCGGAGCTGAATACATACCGGCTGGAACAAGCCCGATATGGCGACATTCATGAAGGCCATGCCACTTTGATCTTTGTCACGGAGCCTTTCAGTAAGTCCAAGCAAGTAAAACTGGATCAACCTCAAAAAGCCGGTGAGGATAAGGTCAGCGTCATGAAACTAAACTTTCTGCGCAAATTCAATACGGGCATTTATCCTTATTCAACGATGATGTCGAGCTTTCAGCCGATAGCTTTGGAAAGCCCCTCAACGACCCTGAAGACGAGCTTTTCCGCTCAGGAGTGGTGCGGTCAAACGTATTTTCAACTCAATCAGGAATCTGAATATGACTATCGGTATCAGGGCTATAGTTATTTTGAATCCGAGGGAGATGTCTCCGGTGAGCTAAAGGGCGTTTATTTGGAAGATGGATTATGGAATTTATTGCGAATTCAGTCAGACGCGCTGCCTTTGGGAAAGATAAAAATCTTGCCTGCTTCTTCCTTCATTCGGTTGCGGCATCATCCGATAAAAGCCTATCAGGCGGAAGCACAGTTGAAAGAGTTGGAAGGAGGTCGCATGCAATATGTTGTCGATTATAGTGAGCTTTCCAGAAGTCTGCGGATCACCTTTGAAGCTGCCTTTCCACACAGGATTGTCGAGTGGCAGGAAACCATGAGCGACCGGTCCGGAAAAGAAATCAGTACCATGGCCACCTTAATGTCTAGTCAACGATCTCCGTATTGGCAGAAGAACGGAAAGAGAGACCGTGCTTTACGGTCATCTTTGCAATTACCTGTTGATCATCAATAGAGCCTTATGAAAAAAAATTCCCTTCATCAGATGGATATCCCTTTCCAGGGTCATTATTATATGCTGGAAGACATGGGCATGTATCATTGCCGTAACTGCAAGCAGGAACTCTTTCGATCAGAGCAGAAGTTTCACTCCGGATCCGGCTGGCCTAGTTTTGATGGTGCACAAACAAATGCCCTATCGATAGAAGAAGGAGTCGGCAGAGGCCGAAAGGTGTCCTGCGGGCAATGTGGCCGGTTTCTGGGACAAATGGTCAAAGGGGAGGGCTTTACAGAAGCAGATATGCGATTTGATATCAACAGTTCTGCTTTGATTTTTAAACCAGACTGATTTTCGTCAATCCCCCTTTAGGATATTTGATTTCTTAGTATCTTTTGAGCCTTAAGTATATTGAAAAACTTGAATAGACGATAAGCTATGAGCGAAGTAAAATGGATAAGATTAATCAGTACAGAAGATGAAATTCGGGCAAGCTTGATTGCCTCCGCTTTGCATCAACAGGATATTCCCGCAGTGACCATCAATAAAAAAGATACCGCTTACGCGTTTTTGGGATCCGTTTATGTTTTAGTCCCGGAATCTCAGCTTCAACAGTCCCGGAAGGTGTTGATCGACGAAAAAATCGTTGAGGAAGACGCCTTTGATGACGAATAAACACTTCCTTTTGGGAAATGTATGGCCCCTCAATGTCTCTTTTCTGTATTCAGCAACTCTGTAGCGCTCTTATTTTTAGGAGGTCTATTGCTGAATGGCTCCTCTATTCTGGCCCAGAAGGGGGAAGACGTCTGGATGTATGATTCTGTCAACATCCGGGGAAATCAAAAAACCAAAGAGGCCTACATTTTAAGAGAGGTGCCGACACCGGCGGGGGTTCCTATTGAGGATTGGGTTCTTTTTCGGGAAGAGTGCAGGAACCTGCTGTTGAATACCGGTTTGTTTAACAATGTTTGGGTCTATCGGGATTCTATCCGGCACCGGCTCATCATTGAATTGACGGAGGCGTTTTATACCTTGCCGGTTCCGGTTCTGGAGCTCGCAGACCGAAATTTTAATGAATGGTGGATAACCCATAATGCATCGCTCCGAAGACTCAACTACGGCCTGACCTTTTATCACAACAACCTTACCGGCCGGGCCGATCAATTGAAGTCCACGGTTCAGTTTGGATTCAATCAAAAATTACAAGTCTCCTATGAATTTCCCTATGGGGGAGCCGCATTGCGGTGGCAACCTTATGTCGATTTCTTATATGCTCGACAAGCCGGGCTGGCCGTTCAAACCCTGGAGGATCGACAAGTTTGGATCCGAGAAGATGGTGAGCGTCTCTTGGAGCGCATCCGGGCCACAGCCGGTATGCGCTTCCGGCCTCAATTTCGGTCGTTTTGGAACGCAGAGCTATCGTACTTTAATCGTTCCATTGACTCTTTGGTACTTCTGGAAAATCCAAAGTTTTTCAAGGATGGGCAAACACAACAGCAATTCCTGTCGCTGACGATCGGCTATTTAGGAGAATTCCGTGATCGCCCCATTTACCCCATGCAGGGTTGGCTTTTAGAAACGCAACTCACCGTCCAAGGGCTCTTGGCAGGGGATGATTTAAACACCACACATTTGGTCCTGGATGGACAGTACCTTGAACCCACCGGCTACAATAGCAGTGTGTCGGTTCGCTTATCGGGACGATACTTTTTGGATGGGGGCTCGGACTTGCCTTTTTATAATGCCAGAGGGATGGGATATGGAGCCATTTTTCCGAGATCTTATGAATATCATGTCATTGACGGACCGAATTATATCCTTGGAAAGACAGATTTCAGATGGAGATGGTTATCCTATGACTGGAATTGGGGTCCCCTGATGTTCATTGAACCTTTACAATGCATGCCTTTGGAGGCATTTATCAATGTATTTGTTGATTGGGGATACGTGGAACAACCCTTTTTGGAAGCAAGTAACGACATGCCCAATGAGTGGATATTAGGCTATGGCATAGGAATTGATGTCTTAGCATATGAGAACTTTTTATTTCAAATCCAGTATAGTAGAGGGGTTCATAACAATTCGGGCCTCTTTATTCACTTAACCAGTAGCTATTGACATGGAGCGCATCGCGATATATGGAAGAACCATCAAGCCTGAAGACTATCCGGTGGTGAAGGCGTTGTTTGAAGCTTTTGCTTTCTACCCGACGAGCTTTGCCATTTATGGGCCTTGGGCAGATTTGACATCCGGTCATCTTTCGCTTCCGCAAAAGTATTTCCGGTTTCAAAACGCGACAGAGCTGGAGTCCTTTGATGCAGATTGCTTGATTACTTTGGGTGGAGATGGCACCATGCTGAGCTCCGTTCAACTCGTCGGTTCCCTACAAACCCCCATCATGGGGATTAATCTGGGTCGTTTAGGATTTTTGGCTTCCATTGAAAAAAAGTTGGTGCGGGAAGCCGTTCAAACGCTGATGGAAAATCGCTTTCACATTTCTGAACGGACCATGCTGAAATTGGATTCGGATCAACCCATATTCGGAGCCGCTCAATTTGCCCTAAACGATTTCACCTTGCACAAAAGAGACAGCTCTGCCATGGTTACCATTCATACCTACGTGAATGATGAGTTTTTGGCCAGTTATTGGGCCGATGGGATCATCGTCGCCAGCCCTACAGGCTCCACAGGATACTCTTTGAGCTGTGGCGGTCCCATTATGTTTCCCGATGCCAAGACCTTTGTTATTACTCCGGTCGCTCCGCACAACCTAACGGTTCGACCGCTCGTTATTTCGGACTCTTGTGTGTTGCGCTTTGAAATAGAGGGGCGTGCGAATCACTTTTTAGCTACTTTGGATTCTCGATCTCAGTCTATTACGAATGAACGCCGGTTATCTATCCGAAAATGCCCCTTTCCGGCGCGTTTGATTCAACTAGAAGATAGTTCGTTTCAGCAAACGCTGAGAAATAAGTTGGGATGGGGTCAAGATTCCAGAAATTAATCGCCCACTATGAAAACTGAAGTCCTTTTGAATGGTAAGTCCTATCAAGCAGATCTCACTCAACCCATTGATTGCTCGATTCCTATCATTCCCAATGAGGTGGGACCCAATTGCTTCTATGCACCCATGCCTGAAGCGTCACCCCTCAGAGCCGGAGACTTTGTGGGGAGCCTGGAAGCCGGCGCTCCGGTCAATTTTTACAATTTGAAAATCAACCCTCATGGGAATGGGACGCATACTGAATGCCTGGGGCATGTGCACCCGGGAGCACACTATGTGAATCAATACCTCCGAGATTTTTTCTTTCCGGCTTTATTGATTTCTCTATATCCTGAGCAACAAGATTCCGGTGACCGTGTCATCACAGTATCAAAATTTAAACAGGTACTAGGGGACCCCCCCCTCCCAAAAGCCCTTATTCTGCGAACTTTACCCAATACTGAAGACAAAAAAACCAGAGTATATTCCGGCACCAACCCTCCATATTTTGAGCCACAACTCCTATCCTACCTGGCTTCTAAGGGGGTTTTCCATTTATTGACAGATCTTCCTTCTGTAGATAGGGAACAAGATGATGGAAAACTGTCGGCTCATAAAGCATTTTGGAAAATTCCGGAAGCTATTCGAACAGAAGCGACCATTAGTGAGTTATTGTTCATACCTGATCTTGCTCAGGATGGATACTATCTTCTTCAAATGAATATCCTAAATTTGCAATTAGATGTCTCTCCGAGCAGACCGGTTATCTATAAATTACAAGAGTCATAGCGTTTATGTCTTCAGCAGCTCAAAGAACGAACCTCTACCTTCAGTTTAAGGAAGTCGGCGGACAGTCCTTTCGCTCTGTGGTGCAGTTTTGGGAAAGACATGAACAAGACATCAATGGTCTGGATCTTCCGAATTATTTTGATTTACTCAACGAGTACGCCCGTGCACTCTTTGAGCTAGGAAAATACAATAGCTTTCTGGAGGTTGCGGAAGAGATCCTCGAGTTGGCCTTTGAGTATAATATTCAGGAATGGGATGACAAGGATGTCGTACAACATACCTTATTGAAAAAAGCAGCGGCTCATTTTCATCTATATGAGCATCAGCAAGCTCAGAACATGTTGGAACAATTGCTCCGTTTACAACCGGACCATAAAACAGCGCGTCTCTTGTTAGAAAGGTGTTTGTATCGGTCCCAGAGAACAGAAGATCAGAAATGGCGCTCCTTAACGGTATTGTTAATGCTCAGTTCTGCACTGGTAGTCGCCGGTGAATTGATTGTGGTCAGACCCTTTTTTCCGGATTGGGCCTCCATCATAGAATGGTCGAGGAATGGATTATTTATCCTTGCTCTATTCGTGTGGACCGGAGGAGAGCTCTATCAGAGATTCCACATCAAAAAGCGATGTCAGACACTGATTCGCAACCTATAAGGTCCTTTTCTTCTATACTTTCGCAGCATTCGTCTATCAGATGAAGCGCTATTTGTAAAGGCTATTATCTTTATTCCAAACAATCGTACTGTGATATGAAATACCTACTCTTTTCTGTAGTGGCTGTTGGCCTCTTGATGAGCGCCTGCCAAAATGCAGACCCTAAAACGGAGTCTGAAGAAATTCATGGCTTAGATCTATCTAACATGGATACCACTGTCAACCCTTCTGAGGACTTTTTTAGATATGCCAATGGTGCTTGGCTCGATGCTTCAGAAATCCCTGCCGACCGCGGCCGATGGGGTTCTTTTGATGAGTTACGTAAGAACACCATCGAGGATGTATTGGCAGTTTTGGAAGAAGCAGAAGCCAGCGGGAGCTATGATGCCTCCACTGATCAGGGAAAGGCGGTTGCCTTTTACTACACAGCAATGGATACAGCGCACACCAACGCCTTGGGTATTACCCCTTTACAGTCATATATAGACGCGATTATGAGCTCTAAAAGTAAGGATGAGTTACAAGGAAAATTGCGCGATCAAGCAGCTCTGAACGGTTCCTTCTTTGGGATGGGCGTTCAGGCAGATTTAAATAACAGTAGTATGAACGCTGTATATCTCAGCCCGGGAGCTTTAGGCTTGCCGGATAGAGACTACTACACAAAAGAAGACGAAGAGTCCGTGCGCATTCAAAATGCTTATAAAGAGCATTTGGCACAAATGCATACTTATTTGGGATTGAGTGAAGAAGAGGCTCGCTCAGTAGCAGATGATATCTATAACTTTGAATATACCATAGCCACACCCCGGTTGACAAAAGTACAAAAGCGAAACACGGTATTGCTCAACAACCCCAGAAGTATAGAAGAGGTCAAATCTATGAGTCCGGCAATCGACTGGGATGCCTTAATCGCATCACTAGATGCTCCGGATTTTGACACCATGATTGTGACGGAACCGAAGTATATGGAGGAAATCAATCGCATATGGGCAGAAACCCCTCTCACCACCTTACAATCATATGCTCGATGGACTCTGTTGAACCAGTTTGCCGGATATCTTTCAGATGATATCGTTGCTCAAAACTTCGACTTCTACGGTAAAACCTTAAAAGGAACACCTGAAATGAAAGCCCGTTGGGAAAGGGTACTGGGCAGCACCAATGGCGTTTTAGGCGAAGCTTTGGGCAAATTATATGTTGAAAAACACTTCCCACCGGAAGCAAAAAAAGTCGCTGAAGAAATGGTGGCTGATGTGCTTTCCGCCTTTGGAGAAAGAATAGAGCAACTGGACTGGATGTCTGACAGCACAAAACTCAAAGCACAGGAAAAACTGGACAACTTCTCTGTTAAAATTGGCTATCCGGACGAATGGAAAGACTACAGCAGCATGGATATTAAGTCTGTTGAGGAAGGTGGGTCCTATGCAAGTAATGTCATGGCTGCCAGCCAATGGAGCTTTAGAGATAACATCTCTAAAATTGGCCAAAAAGTGGATAAATCTGAGTGGTATATGGCACCTCAAACCGTCAATGCTTACTACAACCCTCTTAATAACGAAATCGTATTTCCGGCGGCTATCCTACAACCTCCGTTCTACGATTATCAAGCAGACGCTGCTGTTAATTTTGGAGGAATTGGTGCCGTGATCGGACACGAGGTTTCTCATGGCTTCGATGATTCCGGAAGTCGATTTGATGCCAAAGGGAATCTTTCCAATTGGTGGGGAGACAAAGACTTAGAACGTTTTCAAGAGCGCACCGGCAAACTTGTGGCTCAATTTGACGCTTATGAGCCCCTTCCTGACTTGAATGTCAACGGTGAGTTTACGCTGGGTGAAAACATTGGAGACCTGGGAGGCGTCAATGCCGCCTTCGATGGTTTACAAAAATACTGGGAGAGACACGGCAAGCCGGAGGCAAGCCAGGGTTTCAGTCCGGAACAAAGATTTTTCTTGTCCTGGGCCACGATTTGGAGAATGAAAATGAGAGATGAAGAATTACGAACTCGTATTGCCACAGACCCTCACTCTCCCGGACAATATCGTGCCATCGGACCTTTGGTCAATGTAGATGCTTTTTACGAAGCTTTCGACATAAAAGAAGGAGATGCAATGTACAAGCCGGAATCTGAGCGGGTCAAGATTTGGTAACAAGAATGATGTAGAAGAAGCACAAGGCCTAACCTCATGGTTGGGCCTTTTTTATGCGTCGGCGACACCGTTTTTTCTGAATTGGGTTGGTGTTTGGTCTTCTTTTCTTTTAAACACTCTATTGAAGTAGGATAGATTGTTGAAGCCTGTTTGATAGCCCACCTCTTTAACAGAGAGGTCTGTTTCCGTTAATAACTCCCTGGCTTTCTCTATTCTTGCTTCCAGAATAAAATCCACCGGACTCATGCCCATTTCGTGCTTAAACGTTCTAAAAAAATGGGACTGACTCATACAGGCCTCTTTACTAAGATCCTCTATGGACATGGGGTCTGATAAGTGCTGCTGTATATATCGGATGATGTGACTTAACCTGTCTTGGCTACCGTTTTTCGCCTCTTCAACCAACTGAAAGCGAGATTGCGTTTGCATCAGACGAATAAGCAGTTCCTGGAGCATCATATTGGCAAACAATCCTTTAGAAGGGTGGTCCTCCATAAAAAGGAAAATCAAGCGATTCAGGATCTGTTTGATCGCTAGATCGTTCGTAAAATGGTAGAAATCATCTGAAACAGTCCATTTTCCATGGTCTACTCGGGGAGCCTTTTCGTTGAGCATGTGGCAAACATCAATGATCTGTTGCTCTTCAATCTCCAAGGCCAAACAATGTGTTGGATGCTCCATGGTGGCCTCCGGAAAATCTATCACCATCAACTCGTTTGATGGCAGGACCACACTTTCTCCGGGGTGAAAGTCAAAGGAAGGGCGATCTCTTAAATGCATGACTTTTTTCCCTTGTAACATACTTGCCAATACCGGTTGACGAAACTTCAAGGCTACTCGCTCTGCATGTTGATGGGTTTCATAGATATTCAATGCTGCGTGCTCCAACTCATAATGGGTTCGGTTCTCGACCAATGTTTCCAATTTGCGACCCGGTTGAATATATGAAGACATGCATATTGATTTTTATCCCAAAACAAGAGTAATGTTCTGTAATATAGGGTCTTCTACCAAACATTATACCTGATAATTGTAAAATAGTAGAATAGTGTTATCGAATTGGTGGAATTCTGTCATGGTGGACTTCATTTCAAATGTAGTTTTATCAATATCAAATTGATTCACCATTTAAATCTTTCATTATGTCAGATACATTAGTGATGTCGGCCGATACTTTGAGCCGACCCAAATTCAAAAACTCCTATGACAATTACATAGGTGGAAAATGGACGCCCCCGGTAAATGGAGAGTATTTCAACAATGCCTCTCCGGTGGATGGACAAAACTTTACCGCCATTGCACGTTCCACTTCAGAAGATGTGGAAAAAGCCTTAGACGCCGCTTGGGCCGCTGCGCCGGCCTGGAATAATTCTTCAGCGACCGAACGCAGCAATATGTTGCTGAAAATTGCCGATGTCATAGAGCAAAATGCAGAGCGACTTGCTCGCGTAGAAACCTGGGACAACGGAAAACCGTACAGAGAAACCAAAAATGCTGATATTCCACTTGCTGTGGACCATTTCAGATATTTTGCCGGTGTGATCCGTGCAGAAGAAGGGACAGCCAGTGAATTGGATGCCAACACGGTTTCGATGAATATTCCCGAGCCTTTAGGTGTCGTTGCTCAAATCATTCCGTGGAACTTTCCTTTATTAATGGCTGCCTGGAAGGTCGCGCCGGCTTTGGCTGCGGGAAATTGTGTCGTCCTGAAGCCTGCAGAACAAACACCCGTGGGCATTTTAGTGCTCATGGAAATGATTGAAGGTATTTTACCCGATGGGGTACTCAATATTGTCAATGGTTTTGGAATAGAGGCCGGAAAACCTTTGGCGTCTAACCCAAGAGTCAACAAGGTGGCATTTACCGGTGAAACTACTACCGGTCGATTGATCATGCAGTATGCTTCTCAAAACATTGTTCCTGTCACTTTGGAACTCGGAGGGAAATCCCCGAATATCTTCTTTGCGAACGTCATGGACCAGGATGATGAATATCTGGACAAATGCATTGAAGGGGCCGTTATGTTTGCCTTTAATCAAGGTGAAGTATGCACCTGTCCATCTCGCCTTTTAGTACAAGAAAGCATCTTTGATGAATTCATGGAAAGAGTGATTGCTAGAACGAAAGCCATTAAGATAGGCCACCCCTTGGATCCGGATTCTATGATGGGCGCTCAAGCGAGTAAAGATCAATATGAAAAGATTCTGAATTATATAGATATCGGAAAACAAGAAGGCGCAGAAGTGCTTTGTGGCGGTGCGGCAGCCCAAAATGAAGGACTTGAAGGAGGATACTATATCCAACCCACCATCTTGAAAGGACACAACAAGATGCGCGTTTTTCAGGAGGAAATCTTTGGCCCTGTGGTCTGCGTAACCCCTTTCAAAGATGAAGCGGATGCTATCGAAATTGCCAATGACACACTGTATGGCTTAGGAGCCGGTGTTTGGACGCGAGACACGCACCAGGCCTACCAAATCTCACGTCAAGTGCAGGCCGGACGTGTATGGGTCAACTGTTATCATGCCTATCCGGCACATGCCCCCTTTGGAGGGTACAAAAAATCCGGAATCGGAAGAGAAACACATAAAATGATGTTGAATCACTATCGACAAACTAAAAATATGTTGATCTCTTACGACAAAAACAAGCTGGGCTTCTTCTAAGTCTTACCCAAAACCCCACTTTCGAGGGAAGGAGCCCCAGCTCCTTTCCTCTTTTCTTACTTTAATAAATTATATGTCAAGCAGAATCAATATTACGAAAGAAGCAGAACAAGTTATCGATCGGTTACGGTCAAAACATGGTGACTTACTTTTCCATCAAAGCGGTGGCTGCTGTGATGGGTCTTCACCTATGTGCTTTACCGAAGGGGAGTTCTTAATCAGTGAAAACGATGCTTTTATAGGAGTGGTACATGGCTGCCTCTTCTTTATGTCTAAAGATCAATATGAGTATTGGAAGCATACACACCTCACTTTAGACGTGACCGAAGGAAGGGGTGCTAGTTTTAGTTTAGAAATACCCCTAGGTATCCGTTTTGTCATAAAATCCAGACTTCTAAGTCAGGATGAAATCGAGCAACTTCCTGAAATCACCTATGGCTACCCTTCCTAGTCTTCTGATAATACTTCCGGCAAGGCTTCTCCTTCCGGAATAAACCGCATCGAAATGCTATTCACGCAATGACGAGTATTCTTTTTCGTGAAACGTTCTCCAGTAAATACATGACCCAAATGCCCCCCACAGTGGTTGCACAAGATCTCTGTTCTTCTGCCATCTGCATCTCTCTCCTTACGAACATTCCCTTCTATTTCATCATCAAACGAAGGCCATCCACAACCGGAAGAAAATTTATCCTCTGACCGATACAATGGGGTATTGCATTGGCGGCATATATAGGTTCCGGCCGCCTTGTGATTATCATACTCGCCGGTGAATGGACGCTCTGTCCCTTTATGCAAGATGACTCTTTCTTCTTCCGGGTTTAGTTTGTGATAGCTCATATTATACTGTCTTTAACCAATCTTGAAACTCTTGTCTTACTTTACGCACTTTGGGCGCAATCACAATATTGCAATAAGGCTGCTGTGGGTGATCTGCGTAATAATTATTGTGATAGTCCTCCGCCGGGTAAAAGGTCTCCAGTGCTTTGATTTCTGTAACAATGGAATCTTTCCACAACTGCTCCTGCTCGGCTTTCTCCTTGGATTGCTCTGCAATTGTTCTTTGCTGCTCGTCTTTATATAAAATAATGGACCGATACTGTGTTCCCTTGTCATGTCCCTGCCGGTTGAGTGTAGTAGGGTCGTGGGCATGCCAAAAAATCCAAAGAATCTGTTCCAGACTGATTACCGCAGGGTCAAAATCTACCTTCACCACTTCTGCATGTCCGGTCGTCTCTGCACACACCTCTCTGTAGGAAGGATGAGGCACATGCCCGCCTGAATAGCCTGACTGTAACTTTTGAATCCCTTTAATTTCCTGAAAAACAGCTTCCACACACCAGAAGCAACCGCCTCCCAATACAATTGAATCCATAGAAATCCTTTCCTAATGATACAAAGTCACAGCTGATTTTGTTTTCCCTATTCTTCAGCCGGGATAGGTCTTGAAGTGATATATACCCCCCCTTGAACCTTTGCCACCAATTCTTTTGCCGGAAGGCTATAAATCGAGATGTCATAAAAGGCTTTCCTGTTCATGCGCGCTGTTTCTTTTGCTTCCGCAAAAAGGATATCGCCGGCCCGAACAGATTCTGCAAACTGTATGTGCGCGTCCGTAACCACCGCTAAACGGCCGTGTGTATTCGCAGCAAATGCCATGGCACTATCGGCCAAAGCAAAGTATATACTACCATGCGCAATACCAAAACCATTGAGCATTTCCGGCCGAACTTCCATCTGTACGGCTACCTGACCTAAGTTCACTTCTTTTAATTCTATGCCCAGCCACCGGCTAAAAGCGTCATTCGACAACATATGCGCAACGGGCTCCTGATAGTCCATTTTATATATTTTAATTCCCTTAAAAATAAAGAATGGGCTTTACTCTGCCATGCTCGATAGGGATTCCCTTATATTTAGGGTAAATCTTACTTTGTACCCCTAGTTGTTTATGAATCCAATACTTTCTACACTTCATACAGAGGAGAAAAAACTTGCCGTACTGATCGATCCGGATCAGCGCAAGTTGCAGCATCTTCCGTTCCTTTTGAAAGCGATTCATGAATACCATGTTCCCATCATCTTCTTAGGAGGTTCTTTTCTTTCTGATGATCAGATGGAAAACTGTATTCATAAAATTCGCAAACAGTGCCCTGAGAGTCATCTGGTACTCTTTCCGGGCAGCACCTTTCAACTTCATAAAGAAGCTGATGCCGTTTTATTTCTATCCCTATTGTCCGGACGAAACCCGGATTACCTGATTGGCAGACAAGTTATCGCCGCACCCTATATCAAAAAGCTGGGTTTACCCACCATCAGTACCGGTTATATCATGGTAGACGGTGGAAAAATGACCGCCGCCCATTATGTCAGTCAGAGCATGCCCATTCCTTATGAGCAGGATAGCATAGCTGCTGCTACAGCCTTGGCCGGCCAAATGTTAGGAATGCAAAGCATTTACATGGATGCGGGCAGTGGTGCTACGCATGCCATTCGTCCGGAAATGATTCGTGCCGTCAGAGAAGAAGTAGATATTCCCTTGATCGTAGGTGGGGGCATTCGCACAGCAGAACAATGTTATCTAAGTGCTTCCGCCGGAGCAGATGTTGTCGTCGTTGGAAATGCTTTTGAAGAACAACCGGAACTAATTGGAGCCTTTCAGCTTTCTTTAAAAGAAGCAACACAAAACGTCTCAAAAGAATAACAAGCATGAGCGAGATTGGCACGGTGATTAAATCAACCGGATCCTGGTATATTCTTAGGACTGAAGAGGGGCATACCCTGCAAAGTCGCATACGAGGGAAATTCCGTCTGGATGGTAAAAAACTAACCAATCCGGTGGCAGTGGGTGATGTGGTCAGCTTTGATCGGGAAGCCGGCGAGGAAGAAGTAGGAATAATCACCCATATTCACGACCGCAAAAATTATGTCGTCCGTCAATCCCCCAGACAAAAACATGCATTGCATCTGCTCGCAGCAAATGTAGATCAAGTCGTGCTGGTCAGTACCATCAAATCGCCGGATCTCAAACCCGGATTTATCGATCGGTTTTTATTGATGACAGAAGGTCATGATATTCCGGTCATCATTGTCATCAATAAAGCAGACTTGCTGGAACCGGAAGATCTTGAGATTTACGGAGGTCTGGAGTTTATCTATGAAAGAATTGGTTATGAGGTACTCCTCACCTCCGCTACAGAAGGAAGAGGAATAGAAACACTTAAAGAAAAACTAAAGGATAAAACCACCTTGATAAGTGGTCAATCAGGTGTGGGTAAAAGCTCATTACTCAACAGCCTACAACCCAACCTGGGCCTACGGACCAGCGAAATTTCAGACGCCTCCGGTAAAGGTGCCCACACCACGACTCATGCTGAAATGTTTGAATTGGAGTTTGGGGGATTCATTATCGATACCCCCGGCATCAAAAACCTTTCTTTTAATAATCTGACAGTTCAGGATGTGGCCCATAATTTCCGGGAGTTCTTTGAACTCAGTCATGAGTGTAAGTTTAATAACTGTACCCACAGAAATGAACCGGGTTGTGCGGTGAAAAACGGGATAGAAGAGGGGCTGGTTTCAGAACTGCGATATATGAACTATCTTCAAATTCTCGATGAGATCGACGCTCAAAATTATTGGGAAAGAATAAACTATTAAGATGAGTCTGGAAAATAAAATCAACGAAGAAATTAAAACCGCCATGAAGGCGAAAGATAGTGCAGCCTTGAGGTCTCTTCGGGCCGTAAAGAATGCCATTCTTTTAGCAAAAACAGATGGAAGTGGCAAAGAAATTGATGAGCAGGCGGAAATCAAAATCCTTCAGAAATTAGTCAAGCAACGCAAAGAATCTCTTTCCATTTATGAAGAACAAAACAGAGAGGATCTTGCTGCCAAAGAACGTGAAGAAATCGAAGTCATCGAACAATTCTTGCCTCAGGCCCTCAGTCGGGAAGAATTAGAGGAGAAGGTGAGCAGTATTATCTCCCAACTAGGTGCTGAAGGGATGAAAGATATGGGAAAAGTCATGGGGAAAGCCAGTCAGGAACTCGCCGGACGAGCTGATGGAAAAACCCTCGCTGAAGTGGTTAAAAGTCAGCTGACTTAATTCCAACTATCCAGCAAAAAGTCATACAAATCATCTAGCTGATCAAAAGACTTATAACCTACTTTTTCTTCTTCGCCTCCCTGAACGACTAGACCGGAAACCTTCCCTTCTCGGATCCAGCGAATTAAATCTTCATTGGATTGGCCCTGATAGATGATATAAAGGGGTACCTCTTGCTCTGACCACAAGTCGACAAATTGTTGGTTTAGCTCTTGGTCATGAGAAAGATAAAAGAAGACGCCTTCCACTTTCTTTTCCTCAGCCCATACCGGCAGATCGAGGCAAGTAGCACTCAACTCAAGGAAGACCGGGCCTAAAGCGGAAGTAGCAGCATCCTGAAGATATTGCTGACCGGCTAATACGACCGTATCGATTTCTAATGCCGCAAGCTGTTCAGGGATATCCTTGCTCTCCGTGCCTTCAAAACGGGCCATAGAAGAAGGCCCTTCCAACCACTCTCTGATTTGCAATACCTTTTGTGGCCGAATGGCCATAGGTCCGTCTAGAGGGTAGACTACGCCATCCACCAACCAAGCTGCAAAATATCGGGCATCGGTCAAATGAGTCACAGGGCTGGCAATGACAGGTATGGGTAACATAGTTTTGGTTTTTTGCAAAAATAAAAAAAGCCACTACTCGGCAGCAGTGGCTTCATCTATTCTCTTGATGCGCTTTCTTTTTAATTGGCGTCAATCACCTGTCCACTTCCGGTAATGCGAATATCCAGCAGGGGATTCCCTTTGAAAAGAACATTGCCGGAGCCGGAAATCAAAACGTCTAAACTTTCTTCAACGTAAACCTCTGCTTCTCCGGAACCGGAAATGCGGACATCTGCATCTTCCACAAAGTAGTTGAAAGCATTGAATTCTCCACTGCCCGATATCACCAGATCAAGGTCATCGCCTGTTCCTTCCAGAAAAATATCGCCAGACCCACTGATTGTTGCTTCCAGGTCATCTATATCTAAGGCAAGATCTATATCGCCGGACCCTTCGAGACGTAGGTCAAGGTCATTGAGGAATAATATTTCTTCAGAAAAAATAGTGCCGCTGCCTTCTAGTTCGATACGATCATAATCCGGAAGAGAAATCAGGACATCCACCTCATCCCGGATGCATCTGTAATCATCGATAATCAGTATTCCGTTGCGGACATCAATGTCCAACTCTTCCAAAACATTGGCGGCACCGATAATAATCACTTCCTGAGGACCTTGTCTCAAGCGGACATTCGCATGCGTCTCAATATTAAACCCTCTTAAAGGTGGCAAATCATATACTCTTTCTTCCGTGGGTCCTTCTCCATCAACACAGTTAATATCCAGACGACAAGAACTCGTGACCAGAACCATCAGGCCTAAAGCCGCAATCCATTGTAGTTTCATAACATTGCTTTTGTATCATGTAAATGTAGACATCCCGGAAGCGCTGAAAAATTTTATCGACCACCTTAAGATAATCTTATAAGTACAGGATGTTTTATCTTATCAAAATGTTACAGCACATGGGAAAATATGATTTTTGTCATTTCGTGCTCGCGGCATTTCACTTATATTAACAGCAAAATTTATAACTATGCAAATCACTGACGACAAGAAGATTATAGAGGTACAACAAGAATTCCACGATAAATTCCCGTATTTAAAAATTGAGTTCTACAAGCAAGGGCATGATGCCGGTGAAGGTTCTTTAGAGGTGTCTAAATTAGATCCCTACATGACCATAAAAGATGCCCGTTCCAATCACTCTGAAGGAGAATTGTCGATTCATGGCAACTTAAAGGTGGAAAGTCTGGAGCAGCGTTTTGAAGAAGATTACGGTCTACATGTTCAGGTTTTCCGAAAATCAAAAGCTATTTGGTTACAAACAACAGCCACTGATTCCTGGACCTTATCTGAGCAAAATGAGCGGGGCGAGCAGGAATCTTAGGTTTTGAGCGAACGAAATACAAATGCCTGACGTTTTTGTTGGGCATTTTGTGTTTATTATGGGCACAATCTTTGTCTTATATTCAAGTTATAGAATAAAGTCGTCCTATGGCTCAGGCTACATATCAAAACCTCATTCAAAAGTTAGATCAGTTTATACGTAAATACTACGTCAATCAGTTGATCAAAGGCAGCCTGCTTTGGCTGGGTCTTTGTTTGGCTTTGTTTTTGGTCTTTAGCTTCTTAGAGTATCAATTTTGGTTTGGCTCCGGCACACGTAAGGCTATCTTTTACAGTTTTTTATTAGTCTCTATCGGTAGCTTAGCCTACTGGGTCGGTATACCTATGTTGAAATATTTTCGTTTGGGCGACCGAATTGGTCATGATGAAGCTGCCAAAATTATTGGCACTCACTTTACGGAAGTAAAGGATAAACTACTGAATATCATACAGTTACACAAACAAGGTGCCACTTTAGAGGATAATTCGCTCATCTTAGCCAGTATCGATCAAAAAAGCGCCGAGATTAAAAGCGTGCCCTTTTTAAAAGCCATTGACTTAAGTAAAAACAAAAAATATCTCCGCTTTGCCCTGCCTCCGGTCTTTTTAGGTTTGGGTATCTTATTGATCGCTCCATATATCATCACGGACGCATCAAAAAGAATCATTAAGAATAATACAGAATTTGAGAAACCCGCCCCTTTTCGTTTCGTACTTGAGGAG
Source organism: uncultured Saprospiraceae bacterium (assembly GCA_964525165.1). GTDB lineage: Bacteria > Bacteroidota > Bacteroidia > Chitinophagales > Saprospiraceae > JAWLFI01. Next base: position 31,871 of record CAZGGG010000015.1, read on the forward strand.
GCGCAACCTGAAGTAGTTCAGTTTAACGATTACACTTTGCATGTTCATACAGAAGGAGAAGTCAATCCTGCGGAACTATTTATCAAGATTCATAATTTCACTTACCGCCTATCCAAAAATGCCGTAGGGGAATTCACCTATACCTTCAAGCAAGTCAGGGAAAAGACTCCCTTCCGTGTTTTTTCAGGAGATGTTCAATCTCCTCTTTATGAATTGAAAGTTATCGAGAAACCCCAACTGGCAACCTTTAGCATTGATCTGGACTTTCCTGCTTATACAGGTCTGAAGGATAAATCGCTGGAGAACGTAGGTGATATAACAATTCCTGAAGGGACGACCATAGATTGGCGTTTTCAAACCAGTGGCGTAGAGCTTTTAGAACTGGAGTTTGAAAAGGATTCCCTTTTCAACGCACAGCAAAAAGGAGAAAACCAGTTTCGCTGGAGCCAACAAATTTTTGAGGACCAGATGTACAAGGTATTGATCTCCAGTACCGCTCTGACACGCGCCGATTCTGCTTTATATCGAATAAAAGTCATAGAGGACAATTATCCTGTCATCAAAGCTGAACGGTTCATAGACAGCAGCAATGTCAAGCGCTTATTCTTTGCCGGAGAAGCCGGTGACGATTACGGCCTCTCTGATCTATTGTTCCACTATAAAATCAAATCTGAAAATGGTGAGGAATCCTTTATTGAACGCCTTTCGGCAAAAGGGAACCCAATCACCTTTGAACATTCTTTTGATATAGATAGCCTCTCTTTAGATGCGGGTGATGAATTGATCTATTTCTTTGAGGTATATGATAATGATGCCGTCAATGGCAGAAAGTCTGCCCGTTCTAAAATTATGAGTTACCGCAAACCCACTTTAGAGGAATTTGAGGAGCAGGAACAAAAGCAGCAAACGGAATTAGAGAATCAGCTGGAACGCAATTTGCGGAAGCAAGAAGAGATCAAAAAGAATGTAGAGGATCTATACAACAAGCTGTTGAACCAAAAAGAAATGGAGTGGCAGGATCGCAAGGAGATGGAAAAGATTCTACAGCAACAGCAGGAGCTTCAAAAGATGATTGAGGAGACGAAGAAGAAGTTAGAAGAAAAACAAGAAGCCGAAGAGGAGTTTCAGGAAAAGTCGGAGGAGCAAAAACAACAGGAAGAGCAGCTGAAAAAAGAAATGGAAGAGCTCCAACAAAATGAAGAAATGCAGAAGCTGATGGAAAAAATTCAAGAGCTTTTGCAGGAAATGAAAAGAGAGGAGGCGCTGGATATGTTGCAGGAAAAGAAGCAACAAGATCAGCAAATGGAGTTAAACATGGATCGTTTGGAGAAGATGCTCAAACAATTAGAATTTGAAAAAGACCTGCAAGACCAGATGGAAAAGATCCAGGAAATGGCTGAGAAGCAGGAAGAATTGCGCAAAGAGACTCAGGAAGGTCAAAAAGAGGACCAGCAATTAGAAAAAGAACAACAAAAGCTGAATGAGGAATTTGACGAGATTAAAAAAGAAACGGACAAGCTAGAAAAGAAAAGTAAGCAAATCAACAGTTCTCCTCCGATGGAACAAATGAATGAGCAGATGGAGGACATTCAGCGGGAGATGCAAGAAGCTCAGGAAGAGTTATCGAAAGGTAACAAGCAGAAAGCGCAAGAGCATCAAAAGAAAGCACAGGAGAAAATGCAACAGATGCAGGAACAGATGCAAGGGGGCATGAATGGATCTGCAATGCAGCAAATGGAAGAGGACGTGAAAACTCTCCGACAATTATTAGAACAGTTAGTGACGATCTCCTTTGAACAAGAGCGGCTCATTTCAGGCGTACGAAGGACTTCTGCACTGACTCCGAAATTTGGAGAACTCACGCAAAGGCAATTCAAATTACAAGAGGATTTTGGTATTGTAGAGGATAGTCTCATTGCATTGAGTAAACGTAATATGCAAATTGAGTCCTTCATCTTGAAGGAGGTTTCGGAAATTAAGGATGACTTTAGCTCTACTTTAGGACATCTGGAAGAAAGAGAAAAGAATGAAGCTGGTCGTTACCAACAATTGGCCATGACGAATGTGAATGACTTAGCACTCATGTTGAGTGAAGCCATGCAAAACATGCAACAACAGATGTCTAATATGATGCCGGGGTCTCAAATGTGTAACAAACCGAAACCTTCTATGAAGCCCGGAGAGAAAAGTGGAAAGAATCCCATTCCTATGGATAAGATCACAGAGGGACAGAAAAAGCTTAATGAGGCCATGAAGAAAATGGCAGAAGAAAATCAGAAAAAACAGCAAGAAGGGGGACAAGGGAAAAGCAGTGAAGATTTTGCACGCATGGCTCAGGAGCAAGCGAAGCTCAGAAAAATGCTGAGAGATTTACAAGGTGAAAAAAGGTCTCTAGGACAAGGCGATCAACAATTACAGGAGATCATTGACCAAATGAATCAAACAGAAACAGATCTCGTCAATAAAAAATTAACCAATGATATGCTGCGCCGACAGCAGGAAATCGTCACTCGTTTATTAGAGTCTGAACGAGCGGAACGACAACAAGAACAAAAAGAGCAGCGGGAGGCAGAGCGAGCTAAAGAGATTGCTCGCCAACAAAAGCCTGCAGCACTAGAAAAATATTTAAAGGAAAGATCCTCTTCTATTGATCAAATAAGAACCGTGAGTCCATCGCTTTCTCCCTATTACCGAGAGCTGGTGGAATCATATTATCAAAGATTAGGGAACGGAAAATAAATTTTTGTAGTTTATTGTCATTGAAAGAGAGATCCGCTTATTTCATCTATCCACCTATGCTAGAAATTCCATCAAATCCGGAAAATATTTGCTCTTTAGAAAAGATCGTGGAAGATATCGCCAGGGACTTTGAACTATCTCCTAAGATCAAATGCAACTTATTAGTTTCTCTTACGGAAGCGGTCAATAATGCTATGATCCATGGAAACAGAGCAGATGAACAAAAGAAAGTGAAAATTCACTTCAAGCAGCAGGCCTCAACCCTAAGCGTTGTCGTGGAAGATGAGGGAGAAGGTTTTGACCCACAACAGGTGCCGGACCCAACCAATGAAACACATATAGAGATGTGTGGCGGCCGTGGCGTTTACCTCATGAAAGAATTGAGTGACGAAATCTATTTCAGTCGCAATGGTTCTTGTGTAGAAATCCGCTTCCATATTGCATCCTAATGGCCATAGATTTCTTTTACCAGAAAGAGGGTTTTCAATTAACTAATGAGGAATGGACCCGCACTTGGATAGAAAAAGTGTTGGATGTTCATGGGTACAAGAGCGGCACACTTCAGTTTATCTTTTTGTCCGATGATGACTTATTAGAAATCAATCGCAGCTATTTAAAACACGACTACTATACGGATATTATTACCTTTCCTCTGGGCGATAAAGAAGGTACTCTGGATAGTGATATTTATATCAGCGTCGACCGAGTCCGCGACAATGCACAGAATTACGCCTCTGAGTTTAAGGATGAATTAGATCGTGTCATGATACATGGGGTTCTCCATTTGTGTGGGTGGAAAGATAAAACAGAAGAGGAAGAGCGCACTATGCGTCAAAAAGAGGACGAGGCTTTAAGTATGCGCTGATGCATAGTGTTTACTATCCCGAATTTCATTTCACGTCGTAAGACGAAGAGAACATGAGGATAAAAGGAGATTAGACACAGCTTTAACAAGAAAAAGTTAGATGTCTATGATAAGATCTACTCTATAATTGTTTCACGTGGAACTTATAAAGTGCGGCTAAAAGGTTCTAAAATGTTTCACGTGAAACCATACCCTATCTAAAACTATTCACACATTTGTCTGTAATACTTGATCTGAGGCTTATTCTTTCGGGAAAATTAAAAGACAAGTCTTATTTTTAGACGCCCTAATGAGAACACTTTTGTTTCACGTGAAACCAAAATCAACTATGAAGCATATTCTAACCATTGTATTCCTATTCACTGCTTTTGCATTCTTACATGCACAAGCACCAGATCGTGTTAATACAAACAAATTCCGCCAATTAGGAACGGACATTGCCACACCAAATGCTTATCGCTCTGCTTCCGGAGCTCCCGGGCCTATGTATTGGCAGCAACAGGCTGACTATGATATGGAGATTATCTTGGATGACACGCTTCAGAGAATATATGGTACAGAAACCATCACCTATTACAATAACTCTCCGCAGACTTTGGAATATTTATGGTTACAACTTGATCAAAATATGCGCGCGAAAGAATCGGATACCTACAAAATTGCGACCAATTCCATTGACGAAGAAACTTCAATCTGGCAATTAGAAAGAATGGAGCAAGATTTTGACGGTGGATTTAAAATTGACTACGTCAGAGGAGCTAATGACCAACCGCTTTCGCATACCGTCAACAAGACCATGATGCGTATTGATCCAAGCTCACCCGTTAAGCCAGGAGGTAAGTTCGTTATCAAAATAAAATGGTGGTATAATATCAATGATCGTATGCAGATAGGTGGGCGTTCCGGTTATGAGTATTTCGAAGAGGACGATAATTACCTCTATACTATAGCTCAATTCTTTCCCCGCATGTGTGTTTTTGATGATATCCACGGATGGCAGAACAAACAATTCCTCGGTAGGGGAGAGTTTACGCTTCCTTTTGGAAATTACGATGTTCGCATAACTGTTCCTTCTGACCACCTAGTTGCGGCTACGGGCACACTAGCTAATATGAAAGAAATTTTACCCAAAGAAAAAAGAGAACTCTATGAACAAGCAATGACCGAATATGATCAGCCGGTTATCATATACTCACAGGAAGAAGCAGAAGAAAGAGAGCAATCAAAAGATTATAGTCCGAAGACATGGAGATTTACGGCAGAGAATGTAAGAGATTTTGGTTTTGCCAGCTCCCGCAAATTTATCTGGGATGCTATGGGGGTCCCCTTTGGAGATCGAAATGTTCTTGCGATGAGTATGTATCCGAAAGAGGGGAATCCACTTTGGGAACAATACTCTACTAAGGTAGTAGCACATACTTTAAAATGGTACTCTCACTATACGATTGAATATCCCTACCCGGTAGCATGGTCCATAAATGCAGCTAGAATTGGAATGGAATATCCGATGATCTGTTTCAATTATGGCCGTCCTGAAAAAGATGGAACTTATCCTGAGAGAACAAAATATGGAATGATCGGAGTGATTATCCACGAAGTGGGTCATAACTTCTTCCCGATGATTATCAATTCCGATGAACGACAATGGACTTGGATGGACGAAGGTCTCAATACTTTTGTGCAATACCTCACCGAACAACAATGGGAACAAAATTATCCCAGTCGAAGGGGACCTGCACACAAAATTGTAGACTATATGAGCGGTGATCCTAATAATATTTCACCTATCATGACAAATTCCGAAAGCATCCATCAGTTTGGAAATAATGCTTATGGTAAGCCTGCCACCGCGTTAAATATCCTTAGAGAAACCGTGATGGGTCGGGAATTATTTGATTACGCCTTTAAAACCTATAGTGAGAGATGGAAATTTAAACATCCATCACCGGCAGATTTCTTTAGAACCATGGAAGACGCCTCAGCCGTTGATTTGGATTGGTTCTGGAGAGGCTGGTTTTTCTCGACAGAAAATGTAGATATTGCTATCTCTGATGTAGAAGCTTATGTTTTAAAAGATCCCAATCCACAAGATATTTCTGTTGAGGAAAAGGCAAAACGGGCCAAACAAAACCAATACATCTCTAAAATGAGAGACGACCGATTGCATCCTACCAGATATGCGGACGAAGACCCTAGTCTCAATGATTTCTATAATACCTATGACCCTTTGGATGTCGACAAGGAAAATGTAGAGGAATATAATCGATTCATGGATCGACTATCCGAGGAACAGAAACAAATGCTACAAGAGTCTAAATTCTACTACCAACTCACTTTTGAGAATAAGGGGGGATTAGTCATGCCGATTATTTTACAATTTACTTTTACTGATGGTAGTGAAGAAGTCATTCATATTCCAGCGGAAATCTGGAGAAAAAGAAATGAGAAAGTCACCAAAGTATTTCCTTTTGAAAAAGAAATCCAACAAATTATCTTGGACCCTTATTATGAAACAGCAGATGTAGATCGATCGAATAACTATTATCCTCAACAGTCTGAACCAACAAGATTCGATTTATACAGAGAGAGAAACAACCGGAGAGAAAATCCGATGCAAAGAGCCAAACGGCTCGCAGACTAATAAGAAAAGGGGCTTTTGAAGCCCCTTTTTTTAATCTATTCTTTATCTACACTCAAGCTCAAATTTTTTAGCGCAAAATAAAGGCACTTAAATACCTACTTTTTCTCATTAAAAACACTAAAATCAATGAGTTAGATAAAAATCTAATCATTAGGTATCAATGCAAGCTCAGCGCTAAAAATTCTCGTATCTGTAAATTTCATCGATTTGTGAATTATCTTTCATGGATATGCCCAAATCATTCACCAAACCACTCTTCATGTCATACACCCAACCATGCACATGTAATTCTTGTCCATCAGCCCAGGCTTTTTGAACGATGGATGTCTCTACCAAATCTTTAAACTGTTCGACAACGTTTAGTTCTACCAATCGATCAAACCGTTTATCCGGATCACTAATAAATTCTAATTCTTTTTGATGGATGCGATAAACATCCTTAATATTTCTGACCCATTTATTAATAATGCCTAAATGGTTATGACTCATCGCCGCTTGAACACCTCCACATCCATAATGTCCGCATATAACAATATCCTTTACCTTCAATTGATTGACAGCATATTCGAGGACACTCATAATATTGATATCTGTGTGTACCACCAAATTTGCAATATTCCGATGAACGAAAAGATCCCCTGCGTGAGAGCCGGTAATTTCTGAAGCCGGAACCCGGCTATCTGCACAGCCAATCCACAAAACAGGAGGTTTTTGCCCTTTAGACATATTTTCAAAGTAATCTTTGTCCTCCTTCAATTTTTGCTCCGCCCAATCCCTATTGTTCTGAAGCATGGTATTAATAAAGCTTGACATATCAAATATTTTATATTTCGTCTTTTACATATTTCTGTACGTAAGCGGTGCAATCTTTGAATTTCTCAAAAATATGCTCTGCTTCAATCAGGTCCGGTACAATTCCACTTGCCTCAATCAAATCCCAGGGCTGTGATTGAATACCTGCAATCAATACTTTTACTCCTCGAGCGCGATAGGCTCGTACCATATCCTCCAAAGCATAAGTTCCTGATTGATCCATGAAAGGTACACGTTCCATTCTTAGAATTACGTGACTTGCAGTACTAGGAACAGATAATGATAATTGACTGAACTCAGTGGTATATCCAAAAAATAAAGGTCCGGTTATATGTTTGATATAGACCTCCTCCAAAAGTTCTTTGGGAAAATTCTGCTCATCCGCCCATTTCTTATCATCTAAAGCAAAGACCTCTGATCTGCTCGAAGAATAATCGCCCATTTTTTTCATAAAGATCAATGCTGCAACCACAAGACCTACTGCTACAGCATACACTAAATTCCAAAAGACGGTCAAAACCAATACAATCAACATGATCATAACATCAGCTCTCGGCATTTTATGAATGGCCTTCAATCCTCTATAATCCATCACACCTATACCAACCGTAACCAATATTCCCACTAATACAGCAGTAGGGATCAAAGAGGCATAAGGACTTAACACCAATAAAACAAATAGCAATAAAAAAGCAGCTAGCATACCGGAAAGCCTTGTTCTTCCTCCGGCATTGATATTCACCACTGTCCGTATCGTTGCACCGGCACCCGGGATGCCCCCAAACATAGCAGCCACTGTATTTCCTATTCCCTGGCCCATCAATTCCTTTCTACTATCATGTTTCGTTTTTGTCAGATTATCTGCTACAACGGAAGTCAGCAAAGAATCAATTGCGCCAAGAGCAGCCAAAGTGATTGCAGTAATTATAAAGGGCTGCAGCGCATAAAAACTAAATTGACTAAATACTTCAATATGGAATAAAGGCCATCCTTCAGGAATACTTCCAATGTTTCTGTAAGGAATATCAAATATCAACACGATAGCCGTCACAAAAAGGAGCGCGAATAAACTACCCGGGAATTTCGTTTTAATCGATTTAAATAGATAGATCAATACAATTGTACCCAGCGCGATCAACAATTCTATCCATGATAATTTTTGAATGCCGGTGCCCAAATACTTCAAGCTTCCTAAAACCCCGGATGCATCCTTTTCTGTCAATATTTTCGCTTCTCTTACTACTTCATCTTCCGTTATCTTTTCCGCCCGCGCTATGGTCTCTTTAAAATCTTCTAATACCAATAGATCCTCGCTAGCTTCTTCTTTCAATATTTTATCCAAAATAACTTCTTCAGCCTCCGGCATAAAACTATTCACTAAAGCATGATCCTCTGCAGGATAATAACCAAATAGAGGCAACAATTGTGTGATAATAATAATCACGCCAATCCCACTCATAAAGCCGGACACAACAGGATAAGGAATATACTTAATGTACTTACCAACACCTATCCATCCCATCAGGATTTGAAATATACCGGCCATAGCAAACACTCCTAAAATAACAGGTAATGCAGCGGAAAAGTCCCCTTCGTATACTTGTACAACAGAAGCAATAAAAACCATACTCACAGCTGTCATCGGTGCTGTTGGCCCACTGATTTGAGTAGGTGTTCCACCAAAAAAAGAAGCCAATAGTCCAATAAAGATCGCTCCATACAATCCGGAGGCTGCTCCTAAACCCGACTGTACACCAAAAGCCAACGCAAGTGGTAATGCCACAATCCCTGCAGTAATACCCCCAAAAAGGTCTCCTTTAACATTAGAAAATAATCCCGGATGCTTTTTGCTTGAGCGACTCATGGTAGATAAATTAGTTGTGAATCTGTGTGTTCAAATTAAAATTTAGCCTTTACTTTCTATAATAAAAGCTTTAATTTGCATAGAATCTAATTTTCAATTGAATACAATTATGAAGCACTCCTCTTTCCTCCTTTTCTCCTTTCTTTTTTTTTCGACTATGGCATGTACCTGGTCAGGAAGAGGTCCTGCTAAAGCTTTGACTGTACAAGAGGCCCTCCCTGTAACAAACCCTCCCATGAATCTTGAACATACACAGTGGGAAATTAAAAGCTTTTTTGGTCAACCCATAGATACCAGCTTAAAGTTCAGGACACCTTTTGTTCTTATTTTTTATGATCAGACTGATGGCTTCTCTGCTACTGCAGGATGCAATACTGTGAAGGGGCGTTTCCATCTCCGAGATCAAATGTTCTCCTTCTCAACTTTCTTTGCAACTGAAATGCAATGTGCCAATATGAAATATGAGGAAATGCTCTACGATGTCATACTTCAAGCCAAATCTTATAGAGCTAACAAGGAAAGACTTCAAATTCTAAGCGAAGATTATGTCATCGCAGATCTTGTTCCCCTCCGTAAACAAGAGTAATCTTTCATCATATACTTTTCTAGGATCTGACCAGATAGCACATTCTTAACACAACCAATACCAAGATAAATGCTACAAATTGGTGCACGACACCCCAAAACACAGGTATACTTCCTATAGAACCCATAACGGTAACAACGCCTAAGGCAAACTGTACGATTACAACACCGATCAACCACTTAGCAGTGGCTGATACACTGGATTGACGAAAGTAATTCATTTGCCGTAAGGCTAACCATACACCCAAACCAGCAACAAAATATGCAAATATGCGATGCCCTAACTGCACGACAGCTTTGACATAAGCACTTGGTTCATAATCAATCCAATCTGCTGCGCTCAAACCGGAATTTGCGCTTAAAGCGGCCCAAAAAGAATCATCTTGAACGAAGACAGGCCAATGTGGATGTAACAATCCTGCTCTCATACCGGCCATTAATCCTCCCCATAGTATTTGTATGATTAAAACCACCAACAGAGCAAGATTCCACTGTCTGTATTTGCTGCTTTTCTTGATACGATATTCAGGCGTTTCCACAAAAAGGATAGTCCAATAGATTGAGGCCAAAGTCAAGGCAGCAATGATCAGATGCAACATCAACTTATATGCAGACACCCATGTCCGATTGTCTTCATTCAAACCACTGGCTACCATAATCCATCCCATTGTCCCAGCAGAGCCTGCAAAGAAGAGAATCAATAACAAACGCCACATCAATGATTTGTCAATCCTTGATTTTGCCCAAAAAATGAAAAAAGGAATAATAAAAACCAGACCCATCACTCTTGCCCACAACCGATGGAACCATTCCCAAAAATAGATCCACTTAAATTCAGATAAGTCCATATCCGCATGTAAGCGTTCATACTGCGTCTTTGCTTCCTTCTTGTACAGCTCAAAGGATTCTTCCCAGGCTTCTTCAGTGAGTGGGGGCAGCACACCTTCTATGATTTCCCATTCGGTGATACTCAATCCGCTATCCGTCAATCGGGTGATACCCCCAATCAAAATCTGGACAAAGACCATCCCCAACCCTATCCATAACCAGCGGCTGATCCCTTTCGGATATCTCTTTTTCATTTTCATTTCTATTTGGCTAAAGAACACCAAAAGCAAAGCTTTTCTGTCACTCTTATCTCATTTTCAAAGATACACCTTCTCTGCTTGCACCTTTTCTACTGATAATAGTAGTATTATTATTTTATAAAAAATATCACTATCACCATCAGCAGTGTGAGTATGTGAAAAACTATTTTCATAAAATGGATGCCAATTCATGATTAACGATTTTCAATAGACCATTCACATGAATGAAGTACGGATTTATAAAGGAAAGATGAATATTAAGGTGATTTATCCACATATGTGGATAAAGTGTGTGTATAAAATTATTCGTTCCCTTTACTGTTGGTTTTCTATCTCTTCTTTGTGACCAAAAAGATGAAAAAAAGTTGAAAAACTCATATTAGATAAATTTTAATTTATAAACTCTTCATATATTAAAATGGCCTTTTTCTTTCAAAACTTTCACACAAGTCTTTCCACATAATTATATTTCTTTTCTTATTTGTAAAAAACACATATCAAGTGAGTTATAAATCATAATTCACATATATGTTAATAAGTTTTTCCATATGGCTTTTACATATTCTTACCTTTATTGATACATCAGTCCTTTAGAAAATGGTCCATCGTCTCCAACTATTGAATGAGCCTGAAAGAATTCCTTTTATTCAACAGAAAGTGATATCTAATTTCTCTGTTATATCAGGAACGATTCTACAAGCGCAGCAAACGACTTCCTTAATCACAGCTCATCGTACTTTGATGGCTCGATGGGGCTTGATTCCCTCTTCAGCGAGAAATGATTTTCAATCTATTAATCGACTATCGGCCGAAGCTTCTTCTATAGGATATTCCTCTACTTACCGATTGGTCGTTAGGAAAAATAGGGCGCTTCTACCCATACAATCGTATTTTTTTACGCATCAATCCCAAGGGAAATCTTGGATGAATAAAGTAGAGCGGAAAGAAGGTTTATGTTGGCTGGTTCCGGTTGTTTACGATCAGTGGGTTAATCATCATCAACAAGAAATTATTTCTTTCGCTCTGATTCATCATACGATCAAGGCGGATGATCGAACGATTAGGCTCCCCCTTCACTTTTCTACACGGGAAGCAGTCGACCAATGGTTTGACGTTTCTTTTCATCCTAAAAATCTTTCACAGCACTTACCCACTCTGGAAGATTATTATTGGAGTACGGACCGAGCTGAGATTCAAATGTCACAAACACCTACACATTTTGCTGTGCCTAAAAATCGACATATTGCATGAGAGCAGTTATTCAAAGGGTCAAAGAAGCCAGAGTGGAAGTGGAAGGCTCAGATACGGGCCTTATTGAAAAGGGACTCCTTATCTTACTCGGGGTAGAGGAGGCTGATCAATTAACGGATGTAGATTGGCTCGTTAAAAAAATAACCCAGATGCGCATTTTCTCTGACGAGGAAGGGAAAATGAACCTTTCGGTAAAAGATGTTCAAGGTAATATATTACTCATCAGCCAATTTACGCTGCATGCCAGCACAAAGAAGGGAAATCGCCCCAGCTTTATTCGAGCGGCATCGGCAGTCAAAGCAGAGCAACTTTATCAGAAAGCGATTGCGCATTTTGAAAAGGAGATGGGACATCCCATTCAAACCGGATCCTTTGGTGCGCATATGCAGGTGCACCTATTGAATGATGGTCCCGTTACCATTACCATGGATTCCAAAGATCGTGAATGATGAAAGAACAACCATCTTTAAGTCTTGAGGAGTTACAAGATAAAGTAGACCATTGGATTCAAACCATAGGAAATGGTTACTTCAGTGAACTTACGAATATGAGTATACTGATGGAGGAGGTCGGTGAATTAGCCAGGTACATGTCCAGGATCTATGGCGAACAATCCTTTAAGCAATCCATATCTGATCAGGAGGCAAAGGAAAAATGTTCTGATGAAATGGCCGATGTCTTGTGGGTATTATTATGTCTGGCCAATCAGACCGATACCAATCTGATGGAGGCATTTCATAAAAATCTGCAAAAGAAAACGCAAAGAGACAGAGAGCGACATGCTCAGAATCCTAAGCTAAACGAGCGCAAAACTGAGTAAATTTTCTCAAGCTTTTATCCAAGGTTTTAGGACTTTCAAACATACTCATGTGTCCTACATTGGGATAAATTTCCAACATACTTTTTTCGGGTAGATTTCCGGTTTCAATGGTACGGTCCACGTCTACCAGACTATCTTGTACCCCAATAATCTGAAGAATAGGCGTATCTGTAGATTTTAGTAATTCCGTCTGATCTTCCCGATCTCTCATGGCTATCAAACTTTGTCGAATCGCTTTATTACTCAACTGGGTAGCCCGCAGACTCAAGGTATGGATCCAAAAGTTATCATTGTATTCTTTGGCAAAAAGTTTAGGGAAGAATTGCTTCGCATACATACCGAGTCCGAACTTCTCCGTAAAACTCACCATCTTATCACGTTGGGCCTTTTTTTCATCGCTGTCCGCAAAGGGATGTGAATGTATCATTCCTAAGCCAATCAATTCTTCAGCGTATAGCTTCAAATATGAAAGACCAACATACCCTCCCATAGAATGACCGAAGAGATAATATTTTTTCCAGCCTTTCTTGACGAGCAATTGATGGACTAATTCTGCCACCTGATCCATATTGATAAAATCGAAATCTTCTGAAGACTTGTAAGCAGGTAAATCTATAGCCAAAGAATGAAACGGCAAATCCGGCAATAGATCCTGCCACATTCTGGCATCTTCAAAAAAGCCATGTAAAAACACTGCTTTTGGTCCATCATTTGGAAACTCCAGGTATCCTAATGTCTTGTTCATACTTTTTACTCCCCTTGCGTGCGCAAAGATGTAAAATTTTTTATTCACTATTGTTTATAAGTTATTGATTCAGGGAATGATAATCAGTGAAGACAGGATCTTTTGAGACTCATCGATAAAACAAGCTTTTTAGGCGAAATGAGTGAGCCCTTTGACAGGAAGCAGGGTTCCGTTTGGGCTGAATTCCGTACCTTTCCTTTACTGTGGAATTGTTTGATAAACATAGCACCCATCTCAGTAGAGATGAATTAGAAAGGGACTTGCACTTGCGCCAGTTGCAACTGAGGAGTTTATTGACGATCACTCAAGCGATAAATGATAATGTCTCAGCAACAGGTCTATTTGATATGTATAAAAATTTCCTGGCCTGGGAAATGGGGGTTAAGAAAATGGCTCTTTTTTCTATCTCAGACGAAGATCAGTGGGATTGTGTTGTCACCATCAATGTGGATTATTCCCTGGATGATGAAGTAATTATCGAAAACCTTTTAGAATATAATCGATTACATACCATCACTGAAGAAGATCATCCGCACCTCAAAGAGTTTGATATTTTAATTCCTGTATACCACAAGAACGACCCTATTGCCTTTACACTGATAGGTGGTTTTGAGGATGAGAAAAATCTCTACAATAAAATTCAATTTATTACTACGATTACCAACATCATTTCCGTAGCCATCGAGAACAAGCGCTTGTTTAAAAAACAATTGCGACAGGAAAGATTGCAAAAGGAAATCGAGCTGGCGGAGGAAGTCCAGCAAATGCTGATTCCCGATCATCTCCCCAAAGAAGAGCAATTTAATATTGCCAGTATTTATAAACCTCATTTTAATGTAGGAGGGGACTATTTTGATTATATCCCTGTGGATGACCATAGATTCGTCATTTGTATTGCGGATATTTCAGGCAAAGGAGTAGGCGCAGCCATATTGATGGCCAATTTTCAGGCGATCCTGAGGGTCGTCATTCGTAAATCGAATGATATGACTCAATTGGTTCAGGAGTTGAATACCAATGTATATGAAATTACCAAGAGTGATAAATTCATTACTTTTTTTATTGCATTGATCGATCTCGATAAGCAAGAAATACAATATATCAATGCAGGACATAATCCTCCTATGTTGGTAGAGGAACAAAAGATCACGGATTTAGACAGAGGATGTACCGTTTTAGGCGCCGTTCCTCAATTACCGGCTATTGATGTTGGAACCTATCATTTTACAGAATCCGTCATGTTGATCTCATACACCGATGGTTTAACAGATCTGAAGAATGATGAGCAAGAATATTTTGATCGAAAAAAATTAGAAGCATTTATCAGGGAACACTCTAGGATGAGTGCGGAACAGTTTAACCGACGCTTACAACAACATTTAGAGCAATTCAGGGGTAATCAGGTGTATCCTGATGATATTGCGATCCTGACTTCTCAACTTCATCCGAAACGAAAAAAGGTTACAGAAGTGTTATAACTTTGTAGCCGTAGAATAGCATGAGAAGGAAAAAGAGAATAAGTGCGGGTTTGATAGCATTGTTCCTGGGGTGGTTCGGGATCCACCGCTTCTATCTACAACAACCCATATTGGGCTTCATTTATATCATACTATTTTTTGTGGGCATTGCTCCCATATTAGGCTTTATAGATGCGATATCCTTTTTTGTAATGAGTGATGAAAAATTCAATCGTCGCTACAATAAAAAATGGTTCGATAAAGGCTTTTTGCATAAAAATCGTTTTCCGGCCAAAGGCAAAGGAAAAAGGATGTCTCGCCGTGAGCGCAGAGATATGCAAAGGAGGGCAGATTATAAGCTGTCCAATTTAAAAAAAGAAGGGCTGGATCACTTTAAACAATACGATATAGAGGAGGCAATGGAAGCCTTTGAAAAGGCCGATAAAAAAATTGCCCCTGTACAGGAAACTGCCGAACAACGACAATTGAATATTAAAAAGCAGTTGTATTATGGACTGGGAATGCTAGTTCTTGGGGCTGCAGTAAGCTGGTATATATTTATGAATGACCTTACAAAGGAGTTATATATTCTTTTTGTGGGGTTAATTGTGG
>CAZGGG010000015.1:47360-54421 GCA_964525165.1 uncultured Saprospiraceae bacterium
ATATAGAGGAGGCAATTGAAGCCTTTGAAAAGGCCCTGGAGATCAATAGTGATGATATAGCCTCTCATTTTAATCTTGCTTGTGCTTATTCCATGCAAGAAAATGCAGAGAAGGCAAAAGTTCATTTGGCCACAGCTTTCCAATTAGGATTTGACGACTTTGATAAGATTAGAAACCACAGATCATTAGCCTTTTTAAGGATTCAGCCGGATTGGCCTGCTTTTATTGCGGAGCATGAACAGCAACAAGCTCAGCTCCCTTCCGGGGAAAAAGGGGACAATATCTTTGATCGCTTGAAACAATTGGCAGAATTAAGGCAGCAGGGCGTTTTAACAGAAGAAGAATATAAAACGAAAAAAGATGCTGTATTACAGCGGAATTCGCCGGCTTCATAGGGTATTCCACAGCTGTTTTTGAACTTTAACACTTTCTTGACTACTTTTTCTTTGTGAAAATCGTCTTATATTAAATGCATATTGTGATAGCGAAAGATCTTATATCATCAGCTGTATTGCCTCTGAAGACCTCAGATACCGGAGAGGATGCTCTGCAAATAATGAGTGATTTCCATGTGCGTCATCTTCCGATTGTCAATAATGATGAATTGCTTGGACTTTGTTCTGAAGACGATATCTATGCGCACGATACAGAGGAGGCGGTGGGATCTTATGCTTTGGAAATAGCAAAGACTTCGGTACATGAGCAAGATCATATATTCGAGATCATGTCACTCATGGCCGAATATCACTTAACAAGTATTCCGGTTGTCGATGATGAACAGGTATATGTGGGCATTATTACGTTGGAGGATTTGCTAATTTATTATGCCTCTAGTTATTCATTTAAAGAGCCGGGTAGCATCATTGTCTTGAAAATGCATAAGCAGGACTATTCTCTTTCAGAGATTTCTCGATTAGTAGAAATGGAACAAGCAGCTATCTTAAGTACTTTCATCTCCAATATTCCGGAGAGTCTGAATATTTTGGTCACCCTCAAGATCAATAAACAGGAGATCGGCGGGATCTTACAGACCTTCGAACGTTTTGAATATGATGTCTACGCTACTTATACAGAGAGTTCTTACGTCAACAATCTGAAGGAGCGTTATGATATGTTGATTTCCTACCTGAATATATAGGAGGTTTTTTCTAGAAAGAACAGAGACCTTTCTACTACATGTGCGCCTTAAGTATTTGTGCGGATTGACTCATATTTTATATTGGCCTAATCATCCTTTATGGCTTATATAGCTTAGCAGCAACCCTATAATTGGGTTTATCTCTGTGCCAGTCTTGATACGTACCGCCGGCAGAGATACACCACTCATTAAAGAACTCATAGCCTTGGTTAATCTTAGATTTTTCAGATGGATACACAAATCCTTCGGTTACGTTCAAGCCCCAAGGTAAACCATTATTGGTTTTATAATAGACGTTCTGATTCGGATTGGTTCTGTCCGCGCTGTTTCCAAAAAGGCTGGTATTCGCTAAGCTGGTGGGTTTTTCATTAGCCAGGTGTATTTCCCGTCCTCTTTCTCCATTGGCAATAATAAAGGCATTATACGGTGGAAAGCCTACATCATTGGGGTCCTGTGGTTGATTAAAAGTGATGATGTTGGTCATAGTTTGTACCGGCACCTCTGTAGCTCCAGGTACGGTATTAATAAAGGAACCTCCTGAAGAAGGCATGACATTGAAAACATTGTCGAAAACGATTACGCAGGCTTCGTTAATACCCGTCTCCGTTCCATTCCCATTTGTATTGATATACCCTTCAGATAAGTTCTGACCGCTTATAGAACTCACATTTGTGGCCGGCACATTATCCAATTGAAAGCCAAAACCATTTTGATAGCTTCCACCCACGGCTCGAATACCCCAGACGGCCTGAATTTCAGTAATATCATTATTTGCATTCAGGGTATGATTAATATTATAATTGATGACCAGGTCATTGAAATCATAGTCACCGATACCCGGCCACAGATCTTCGAAAGCGATGCTTCCTGTGTAGTTGGTTCCCCCTGCAGCGAAAGGATTGTCCGGAAACTCATCACTTGAGTTAGGAATCCCGTCCCCATCTCCATCTCCTTCATTGGTAATGGGGGGCATAGCCCCACTGGCAATGGCTTCAAAAGGATTAGCAGAAACATAAAAAATCAAATCGTTAAAGTCTTCATCACTATGCCCGCTGCTTCTGTATACATCTTCAAATCCGTTTAATAACAATCCTCGGTCTGCATCGTACAACTGTACCGTATGTTGCACTTGATCCGGATTATGTTCATTATTAAAATTATTGTTGGAATACCATTTTTGATTATCCACTTCTACTCTATTTCCTTGCCAGGCATCTTCAAATAATACCCAGGAAATAGTGGTACCTCCTTCTATAAGTCCTAAATGAACTTTATCGCCGGCATTGAGTGCCCCTCCTGAATTTTGTAAGGAAGCATTGGGTAGCACCACAAAAATGGAATCAATATCAGCAGCTGAGGCAGGAGGATTTCCTGTTGGGAACTTATAAAAACCTAAAGAATTTCTGTAGCCGGCTCCTTCCGATACAAAAGTGACCCAAACATCACTGAGTTGTTCTACCACTACATCGAGTTCATTGGAAGAAGATAAGTATTCAGGATTATTCTGAGGGACCGGAGCATATTCAGGTAAAGAGGCATTGACATCATCCAGGAATGATTGATCCAACTGATCTCCGGGGCTTTCCAGGTAATGGGGTAAGCCCGAGCCATTGTCATAGGTGCCCATATAATAATAGTTATCAGAGATATGAATCGGCCCATTATTCTGTACTCCTCTACCCTGAACACGACCAGCCGGTTTTCCCCCGAAGGAGGCATCGATAAAGGGTTGAACTTTGAAGGTATCCAGATTATTAAAACCTACTGAACCTACGGTAATAATCACTTCTTCCAGATCAGCGGGAACAATGGTAGAGAATTGAGCGATTCCTGATTCATTTGTGAAGGCTTTTCCTAAAAGATGACCGCCAAAATCAGGATGTGCATTGTATACGGATACTTTTACACCATCCAAGGGCACTTCCTCCAGAGAAAGGACTCCTACCGCCAATTCAACATCACTAGTGGTGCTATAATCAAAGGAACGATCTACGTCAATATCTTCCAGATCAGCGTTGGGATCATTCACAGGAGGATCAAAAGGATCCCGGGTGCATGTCGCAAATAAGATCAAACTACCGAATACTATGAACCAAGACTTTTTCATACTGTATCATTTATAGATACAAGGTCATAAAAAACAGAAACAGATGCTCAAAAATTCGTGCAATGTTGATGAAAATCAGTTTTTTAGCACGATTTTATATTTCTTTAAATAACAAAGATCATGCGACAATTTTGGGATGAACGATTTGAACAAGAGGTGTATGTGTACGGCACAGAGCCTCACCCTTTATTTGTAAAAGCATTACGACATATTCCACAAGGTCATTTGTTGATGGCCGGAGATGGGGAAGGTCGGCATGCGGTGTATGCTTCCGCAAAAGGGCATACGGCTACCATTTGGGATTACAGTTCTGCCGGCAAGCAAAAGGCATTGGCATTGGCAGCTTCAAAAGGGTTGGAGATCGGCTACGAAGTGAAAGACCTTACGAAAGTTAGCATTCCCGAGGAGCATTTTGACGCTGTCGGCATGGTCTATGCCCATTTTCCCGCAGATCAACAGCCGGAAACGCATCGAAAACTGTGGCAGTCCATCAAAAGAGGGGGACACCTTATTTTGATCGGATTCGGTAAGGAGCAGATCGAATTGAGTTCAGGGGGACCTAAAAATATAGATATGTTGTACGATCCGGAAGAGCTCGGTACTCATTTTGCGGAAGCGAAAATGATCGATCACTTCAATGGAAGGATGCAGCTGGATGAAGGACCCTACCATCAAGGGGAAGGGCATATTATTTATATGTTGTTGCAAAAGCTGAGCTAATCATTTTCCAGGTGATCAATCATTTCCTCTAGTTTGTGCAGGTGTCGACCATATAAGAGATGAAGATATTTTTTGGTAAACCAAAAGAGACCCCATAGAGCCGGGATGATTAAGATGGACGCAATACCGATGGCGACCCAATTGATTTCTCCTTCCTGATAAATACTGAAAAAGAATCCCAAAAAGAAGGAAGGAGGCATTAAGATATAGGTGAGTTTTTTGATCCTGGCAATGTAATTCTTGAGTACGACACTCTTTTCTTTGAGTGACTCCAGTATAGAACCGGATCGGATCACAGAAAGGTTGGCTTGGTAATTCTGAAAGGCTTTCCAGGATAAGCCCACGGCGATGAGCATCAGCAAAAAGAAAAGGCCGAAGAACAAAAGGGAACTGGTGAAGAGAAATGGGAAGATCGCCAAACAAACGATCAAAGAGAAAATGAACTCCCATTTCATGGTGCGGTGAATTTTATCAAATATCGTTTGAGAGTTTCGCTGTGCTTTCTCTAGGATTTCAGACTTATGTTCTTGATAATAATCTTCTCCCTGCATTCTGGCTTTTTGCCATAGGTTTTTGAGTGTTTGATCTTCCATTATTGCAAGGCCTTTAATTCTGTGAGTAATTTTTTCTTGATTCGGTTGATTTTCACACCGATATGGTTGGCAGATAAGCCGATGATTTCAGCGATCTCTTTGTAGGGGTAGTCGTCCAGGTAAAGGATGATGATGGAGCGGTCCTCTTCCGGAAGCTTGCGGATGGCTTTTTGCAGTTGATCGATCTGGTCTTTAACTTCCAGGGGTATGTCTTCCACTCCGATTTGGATCGCTTCCGATATTTCTTGTGTTTGCCGCGTTTTTCTTTTGCGGTCACGCAGAAAAGTCATAGACGTATTGAGCGCCACTCTATAAATCCATGTAGAAAGCTTCGCGTCCCCACGGAAAGAAGCAAAGCCTTTCCATAACTGAATCAGGATTTCTTGATAGAGATCCTCAAATTGCGAAGGGTCAGCATAGGAGCGTCCCACACTATAAATAATGGGGTGATACTCCTGAACGATATCTTCAAATTTCATATCCACAAGCTATAAGTAACCAAAATTGAAAAATAATTACAGGCTGGTGTAATAAAATTGAATTGATGGTTACTTATGGAGTACATCAAAACCAAAAATCATGAGAAAATTATTGGCCATCGTTCTAGCACTTGCCATGGGATTTGTATTTGGATACCGCCTCATGGCGCAAAACAGTTTATTGTATAGTATTGAAAAAGAGGGGTATCCGACCTCCTATATTTATGGTACGATTCATATGTTGCCGCAGACCGATTTTTCTATTGACCCATCTGTTACAGAGGCGTTACAAAACGCTCAATTGGTAGCTATGGAACTCGATATGGATGACCCACAAATGCAGGCGAACATGTTTCAGCACATGTTGATGAAAGACGAAAAGGATCTAAAAGATTTTCTTTCGGAAGAGGAGTATGCTGAACTTTCAAGTTATGCCAAAGCTAAGGCGGGCATCAATTTAGACTTGATGACCAAGATCAAGCCTTTCTTGGTGACTTCCATGTTGATGCCGGCTCTATTTGACGAACCCATGGCTAGTTATGAGGCCTACTTTATGGAGGAAGCACAGAAGGCAACATTGGAAATTGTAGGGTTGGAGACGGTAGAAGAGCAGTTGTCCATATTTGATGAGATTCCATATGAAGCTCAAGCGGAGGAATTGCTTGAGTTTATGAAAGAAGAGGGGGCTATGAAAAATATTTTTGAAGAGATATTAACGCATTATAAGGCGAAGGATGTAGGAGCTATAGAAAAGATGTTTGATAACTATTATGACAGTCCGGAGCAAAAAGAAATTCTATTGAATCAACGCAATCACAATTGGATAGATGATATTCAGCGGTTGTCCAAGGATCAAAATGTTTTTTATGCTGTAGGAGCCGGCCATCTAGGAGGTCAAGAAGGCGTCTTGGAATTGTTGCGAAAAGAAGGCTTTACGGTCCGGCCGGTATTATAAATTGTAAGAAGATAAAGTTGAGGAAGGCTTGTGTAGGACGCAAGCCTTTTTCTATTTTGGGTATATGTTTGCCGACGCCATTGAAAAAGCGGCTCAGTTTACCCGAGCCATTCACACCATTAGTCGTTCCTTTTCCAGTCCTCAGGTCAGTCCCGGGGCAGCGACTTTATTTTTCGTCAATGAAGAAGGATATGCCTTGACTTGTAAGCATGTCGTACAGATGTTGCAGCAAGCGGATGCATTGAACAAGCGGTATCATCAATACAAACAAGAGAAAGCAGGGGTGCCCGAAGATCAATGGGACGCCTTAGGGTATAAATACGGCTATAAGCCCGAGTCCATGGTACAATTGCGTTCCAGTTTCGTGGATTGTGTAGATCAGTTCAGCGGCATGGAATTTAAGGTACATCCCAAGTATGATTTAGCGCTCGTCAAGTTCAACGGTTTCCGACAGTTGGGCGTCCGGGAATTTGCTGTTTTTCCGGAAGGGAAGGCGCCGGTGCGACAGGGTGATTTTCTATGTCGCTTGGGTTTTCCATTCCCAGAATTTTCGAATTACGGATGGGATGGTCGTCGGGATGAGATTGTATGGACCGCTCAAGGCAAAAGGCGATCTCCGCGTTTTCCCATAGAAGGGATGGTGACTCGTTTTTTGGCCGATCGGCAGGAGACGTATGGCATAGAAATGAGTCGGCCGGGCCTCAAAGGGCAGAGCGGTGGTCCCTTATTCACTCCCGATGGAGTGGTCGTGGGTATGCAGAGCATGACCAAGCATTTGCACTTAGGGTTTGATATAGAGGGGAAGCCCATTCGCAAGAATGGAAAAGTCAAAAAAGTAGATGACTATTCCTTTTTGCATTTGGGGATCTGTGTTCATGTGGATGTGATCAAGGCATTTATGGAAGAGCATGGGGTGGGGTTTATCAGTTGCTAGTTATCAGTGATCAGAGGTTGATCGGAAGCTTATGTCCAGATATTTGGGATGATGGGATGATGGGATGATGGGATGATGGGATGAGAAAGGTGAGTGGTGAGTTATCAGTGGTCAGTGGGTTGATTAGAAAATGGT
>CAZGGG010000016.1:0-5795 GCA_964525165.1 uncultured Saprospiraceae bacterium
ACTTAACCATCCGGAAGGGATGAGGACTCCCATCAAAAGAATAATCAATGGCCAAAACGAGCTCCCCTTTACTCCGTACAAAAATCTGTGAATCTGTGAATCTGTGAATCATGATATAAAATTTAGTTAAAAAAGACAATCTAAAATATTATTTCGAAAATGTCAAGTTTTAAAGGTTTTACAACTGAAGCGAGGCATCCATTCAATCCCTAAGATGTAGAGAATATTTTCAATTCATATCTAGGAGATCAATAACTAAGGCTCACATTTATCCAGCTGATAGGTTGAGCTTAAGATGCTCCTATAATACCTCCTAAAGGATTTGATATGGGTCCTAATAACAAGCAGATCCAACAGCTTATTCCGAAGAAATCTCTCAATCATCCTGCCATTGAACTCTCAAAATGCGGATTTTATGAATTCATACTATTCTTTGATGGAATGATCATCAGGAACCTCATAGCCCAAACGCTGCAATAATTCCAGAGCACCCGGTTCAGCATACAATTGTTCGACCCTTTGTTGGTCCTTTGTACATTTCCACTTACCAATGGATTTTGTTTGAATCTTTCCGACCTCAGAGAAATAGGCCCTATTCCGGCGAACCGTCGCATGCTCAAGCCATTGTTGTAATTCTTCAGGAGGAATAGCAGGTAAGAAAAAAACTTCCCCGCAATAAGCACCAATACTACAAACTGAGTTTAAATATTGGGTAATGCCTTCCATGACTGTGGTATAATTCAGCAGCAAGTCTTCATACTTGATGGTGTGCACGTTGGGATGATCTATAAAATCAAGTCCTTTTTGAACGTCATGGACCCAGCGGGATGGTTCTACCCAATATTTTGTCTTATCAGTAGGATGAATAGATAAGACCACATCCCTCCCATCTCGTACAATGTGGATCAATTTGAAACGTCCCTTAAAGTGTTCATCAATAGCTTGGATCTGAGTCACATTACTAGGTGATTTCTCACACCACCTTTTTGCGGAAGCGGGAATTGAATACCTCAAAAGACTAAAATACAGTCGATCTATTCTGGCAGATTGCAATCGACCTTCCGGCCCTCGTTCCACACCATTGAACAGTCCGAGTTCTTTCGGAATGGCAAAAAGATCCTTGTGGGCAGACAGCATGCTCAATAAAAGTGTAGTTCCTGATCGTCCACAGCCACCGATCAAAATGGGGGCTTCAGAAAACAGTCTAGCTTCGCGAGATTTCCCCAGGCGAGTAATCAATGGTAAAAAAGGCTTTTTCCAGGCTTTCAGCATGGTCGAAGGTTGATTTCTTTAAAAATAACGTTCTTCCATCAGATACTGGCGCACATAATCCTCTACACCTTTTTCCAGGGAGGTGAACTCATGCTGATAGCCCACAGATCGAACCTTCTCCATATCTGCTTCTGTAAAATACTGGTACTTGTCCCGGATATCTTTAGGCGTATCTATGAAGGATATGTTCTCTTCTTGATCCATAGCTTTAAACGTAGCACGGGTAAGATCCAGGAAAGTCCTCGCTTTCCCTGTACCTACATTATAAATACCATTGGGCACTTGTTGCTTCCAGAACCAATGGAGCATGTGGACCACATCTTTGACATAAATAAAATCTCGTGACTGATGCCCATCCTTAAAATCAGGATGATGGGAACGGAACAGCTTCATGGCTCCTGAGGATTGAATTTGCCGAAAGGCATGTAGAATCACAGAGGCCATGCGATTTTTATGATATTCATTCGGGCCGTAGACGTTAAAAAACTTGAAGCCGGACCACTGAGGAGGCTGTACGTTTTGATGTGTCACCCAAATATCGAAATCTTGTTTGGATTGTCCATATGGATTTAAAGGCTCCAGACGCTCCAGACTTGATTCATCATCTTTAAAGCCCTGGCTTCCATCACCATAAGTGGCAGCGTTACTGGCATACAAAAAAGGAATTCCCTTCTCGGCACACAGTTTCCATAGTGATTTACTGTAATCGAGATTCAACCTATTCAACAGATCTACATCAAACTCCGCGGTATCCGTTCGGGCACCCAAATGAAAAACAACTTCTACCTCCTCCCCTGTCGCCAACCAGGAAGGGAATTCGGAGCGATCGACCATGATAAGGGAACCCTTATTCCTGAGGTTACCCGCTTTTGAGGGATGTGTAAAGTCATCTACCGCTACGATCTGATCATAACCTTGTTGATGAAGGTATCCTACCAATACACTTCCAATGAATCCGGCTGCTCCGGTGACGACGATCATCCTTCCTCATTTTCGTCTGCATAAAGCTCCATAGGAGGACAAGTACAGACTAGATTTCGGTCTCCATACGCATTATCTACCCGGCCAACAGTCACCCAAAACTTATATCCTTCCTTCAAATAAGGAAGCGGGTAAGCTGCTTGCTCTCTTTCATAAGGGTAGGACCACTCATTGGCTGTAATTTCTTGAATAGGGTGCGGCGCATTGACCAAAGGATTATTGTCTTCCGGTAAGGCTCCTGCAGCTACCTGATCGATTTCCTGCTTAATAGATTTCAATGCTTCAATAAAGCGGTCCAATTCTTCCTTACTCTCGCTCTCGGTCGGTTCGATCATAATGGTTCCCGGCACCGGGAAGGACATCGTAGGAGCATGGAAGCCATAATCAATCAATCGCTTGGCCACGTCTTCTGCACCGATACCCACGGATTTAAACGGCCTAAGGTCTACGATGAACTCATGTGCGCAGAATCCATTGGGCCCTGTATATAAGATGCTGTAGTCCTCTTCAAGCGCCTTTTTGATGTAGTTGGCATTCAAAATAGCGGTACTGGTGGCATTTTTTAATCCTTCCGGTCCTAAAAGCCTAATGTAGGCATAGGAAATCAGCAAGATAGATGGGCTACCATAAGGTGCTGCCGCAACGGAACCATTATCCAGACTATGCTGCTGATCATACACATGACCCGGCAAGAAAGGAGCTAATTTTTCATTGACGCAAATAGGTCCCATCCCCGGGCCTCCTCCGCCATGTGGGATAGCGAAAGTTTTATGCAAATTCAAATGGCAGACGTCTGCATCAATATGCCCCGGACTGGTATAGCCCACCTGAGCATTCATGT
Source organism: uncultured Saprospiraceae bacterium (assembly GCA_964525165.1). Taxonomy (GTDB): domain Bacteria; phylum Bacteroidota; class Bacteroidia; order Chitinophagales; family Saprospiraceae; genus JAWLFI01. Next base: position 3,095 of record CAZGGG010000016.1, read on the forward strand.
TTGCCCCATCCATATACATCAATCCTCCATGTTGGTGAACCAGTTCACAGATTTCTTTAATTTCTGTTTCAAACACCCCATGTGTTGATGGGTAGGTCACCATCATAGCAGCGAGATTTTCACTGTGCTTCTGCGCCTTTGCTCTCAGGTCATCCAGATCAATATTCCCCTTGTCATCACATTTTACAACTACCACCTTCATTCCGGCCATTACTGCGGATGCAGGATTGGTTCCATGAGCCGAATCAGGAATCAAAGCGATATTTCTCTGGTGATTTCCATGAGCCTTGTGATAGGAGCGTATCGTCAAAAGTCCGGCATATTCTCCCTGAGCACCGGAATTAGGCTGAAAAGAACAAGCTTTAAAACCTGTAATGTCCACCAGGTAGTCAGCCAATGCATTGATGATTTGCATGTAGCCTTCTCTTTGCTCAATAGGTGCAAAGGGGTGTATATGAGCAAAATTAGGCCAGCTTAATGGAATCAATTGCGTCGCTGCATTCAATTTCATCGTGCAAGAACCTAAGGAAATCATGGAGTGCGTCAGCGACAGATCTTTGCGCTCCAATCTTTTGATATAACGCATCACTTCTGTCTCAGAACGATACAAATGGAACACCTCGTGTTCCAGGTAAGAAGAAGTTCTTCTCATTTGAGGAGAAGCATCTACTTCATTTTTCGCAGGGAGCTCACCTTCTAGAGATAAGGCCTTTTGGAAAACAGACCAAATATGATGTAAATCACTTTCCATAGTCGTTTCATCCAGCGACATTTTAATGCCTCCGTCATAATACCAAAAGTTTATTCTGGATTGCTCTGCCAAAGCGCGCAATTTGGCTTTATCTCCCTCTTCCAATTCCAAGGTTAAGGTGTCGAAAGTATTTTCAGTCAACACTTTCTGACCGGCTTGTTCAAGTGCTTTTTTGAGCCTGACTGTTTTGGTGTGAATGTCTTCGGCAATTTCCTCAAGACCTTCAGGTCCATGAAATACGGCATACATTCCCGACATGATTGCTAAAAGGGCCTGGGCTGTACAGATATTAGAAGTCGCTCGATCTCTCTTGATATGCTGCTCTCTGGTTTGTAATGCCATTCTGAGGGCTCTGTGACCATTTCTGTCTACAGAAACTCCTATAATTCGACCGGGAATCTGACGTTTATAGGCTTCATGTGTCGCAAAGAAAGCCGCGTGTGGACCTCCCGCACCCATGGGCACTCCAAATCTTTGGCTGGTACCTACCACTACGTCTGCACCCCACTCTCCCGGAGGAGTGAGAATGGTCAAGCTCATTAAATCAGCAGCTACTGCAATGAGCATTTGCTGTTCTTTGCACGACTCAATCCATGATTGATACTCATGGACCTCACCATCAGCATCCGGAAATTGAACCAAGGCTCCAAAATATTCTTCTGAAGGCTCAAAGGTTTTCCAATCTCCAACCACGACTTCAATATCGAGCGGCTCAGCTCTGGTAAATAAAACTTGTGTGGTCTGTGCAAATACTTTTCGATCTACAAAGAACTTAGTGATGGGGTCTTTTTTCTGCTTTTTATTTCGAATCGAATACAACATGGTCATCGCTTCAGCCGCAGCAGTTGCCTCATCTAATAAAGAGGCATTGGCTAAAGGCATAGCGGTCAAGTCGGCAATAACCGTCTGGAAGTTCAGAAGTGCTTCGAGTCGTCCTTGAGATATCTCCGCTTGATACGGAGTATATTGGGTATACCAACCCGGATTTTCAAAGATATTTCTTTGGATCACAGAAGGCACAATCGTTCCATAATATCCTTGCCCGATATAAGAACGAAAGAGTTTGTTCTTATCCGCCATCGCCCTCATATGTTTGAGGAACTCATATTCCGTCATGGCTTTAGGCACTTGAAGAGGGCTTTCTCGTTTAATATTGTCGGGAATCACCTTTTCCATTAACCCGTCTAAACTAGACTGGTCGAATTGCTCTAACATTTCAGGGAGGTGGTTCGGTCCAATACCGAGATGTCTGCGGCTGAATGGATGCTTCATGTCTTCTGTTTAAGGACTGCAAATATAAAAGATTGCTTCCGCAAAACAGCGAAACAAGAAGAGAGTTGATGTCACAGAAAAGTTATTCCTTTCGCCATCATGACACCATAGACAAAAATAAGCCTAACTTATTGCAAATGAGACTCCTAAGAGAGACCAAACAATTCTTTCATACGATCTACTAAATCCAGCTTTTCCCAGGTGAATAACTCCACCTCTTTCTGGAAAGCTTTTCCATCCGCACCCATAAAAGTTTTGGTGACCATTTGGTTTTCGCGCCCCATATGTCCATAAGCGGCCGCTTCCTGATACATAGGCTCTCGAAGCTTCAGTCTTTGCTCTATGTGATAAGGACGCAGACTAAATTCTTTTGAAATAATTTCAGCTATTTCACTGTCAGAGGCATCCACATTGGATCGACCATAGGTATTCACATATACGCCACAAGGATCGGCTACGCCAATAGCATAAGAAACTTGTAACAGCACCTCGTCCGCTACTCCGGCAGCTACTAGGTTTTTAGCAATATGTCTCGTCGCATAGGCCGCGGAGCGGTCAACTTTGGAAGGATCTTTCCCGGAGAAAGCGCCCCCGCCATGTGCTCCTTTGCCACCATAGGTGTCAACGATGATTTTTCTACCGGTTAAGCCCGTATCTCCATGAGGTCCTCCGATCACA
>CAZGGG010000016.1:5805-17939 GCA_964525165.1 uncultured Saprospiraceae bacterium
GAGCTTTGACCCTAGGAATCAATACATGTATGATATCATGCTTGATCTGTTCAAGCATTTTATCATCCGCAGCTTTTTTTGCTTCTGCAGTGTTTTCTGAAGGCTTGATGAAATCATCATGCTGCGTACTGACTACAATTGTATCAATCGCTTCCGGCTGATGATCATCGGAGTATTGAATGGTTACCTGAGATTTTGAATCGGGTCTTAAATAAGTCATCTGCTGACCTTCACGACGAATGGCTGCGAGCTCCTCCAATATCTTATGACTCAGATCCAAAGCCAGAGGCATGTAGTTTTTAGTTTCTTTGATCGCATAGCCAAACATGATTCCCTGATCACCTGCTCCTTGATCCTCTTTATTTTTGCGGACGACCCCTTGGTTAATATCAGGAGATTGCTCATGAATAGCTGACAAAATACCGCACGACTTGGCGTCAAACTGGTACTCACTTTTGTTGTAACCAATTTTTTCGATGACTCCTCTGGTGATGTTCTGAAGATCCAGATAGGCTGTAGAATTTACCTCCCCGGCCAAAACGACTTGCCCCGTAGTCACCAAGGTTTCACAAGCTACTTTGGAGCTGGGATCAATCGCTAAAAAATGATCGACTAAGGCATCAGAAATTTGGTCTGCGACCTTATCAGGATGTCCTTCAGAAACGGATTCAGATGTAAACAGGTATGACATGCTTTTCAAATTTGCTCAAAAATAGAAAAGTTTAAGAGAAACTTTTTTTGCCGAAAGGCTCAGAAATTATTTAATGGGACAGTGAAGTACTTTTTGTCCTTCCAATATCCCCTCCAAGACATCTCCGGGATGCACTTGAGCCACTCCGGCCGGACTACCTGTAAAAATCAAGTCCCCCTTTTGCAGTGTAAAAAACTGCGAGAGGTACACAATCATTTCCTTTACGGAAAAAATCATCTGAGTACTGTCTCCGTCTTGCACGGTGTCTCCATTTTTCAATAACTGAAACTGTACTTGAGACCAATCCTTAGGTTCAGTGACAGGGAGGATGGTTCCGATACAAGCGGAGTAATCAAATGCTTTGGCTATTTCCCAAGGATGGCCTTTGGACTTCAATTGGTCTTGTACATCTCTTGCGGTAAAATCAATACCAAGTGAATACCCATCTATGTAGCGATCTACAAACTGTGGTTCAATAGCTTTTCCATGTTTTCCGATGCGGATGACCAACTCACACTCGTAATGGACATTCTGGCTAAACTCAGGGATATAGAAGGGTTTTTCTTCCCTTAATAAGGCCGTCGCCGGCTTCATAAAAATCAAGGGCCGGGCCGGTCGTTCGTTTTTCAACTCTTTTATGTGTGCCGAATAATTTCGGCCTATGCAAAAGATTTTCATAGTCTTTCGTTTTACTTATTGATCGTTCGTTCTACCCGGGTCTGAAAATAGCGATACAGAAATTGCAAGACAAGGATGATAACAATGAATAAACTTGCCCTTCCGGTCAAGTCCCCCCATCGGGCATAAAAGGTGACACCTTTATGCAAAGGCAGTTGTCCGGTGATAATCGCATCTTCTTCATATTGAGTCGCTTGCTGAATGGTTCCATCCGGTAAAATAATCGCTGAAATTCCTGTGTTGGCGGCTCTAGCTATGGCTCTTCGTTGTTCTATAGCACGTAATTGTGCGTAAGCCAAATGCTGCTTATGCCCGGCCGTTTGATCCCACCACCCATCATTGGTCATAATAACGAGCGCCTCAGCACCTTTTGCGATATACTCACGCACAAACTCACCGAATATGGACTCATAACAGATGATAGGGCCTAAAGCTCCTTTCCCTTCAAAGACTTCCCGTTCCTGCTGCATTCGAAAGCCTTCTATAGATCCCCCCAGCTCTTTGGCCACATTTTCCATGAAAAATAAAAGCTGATAATATGGGAAAAACTCCGCCCCGGGGACCAATTTAGATTTATAGTAAATCTGATAATCGGGTGCATTCAACAATAATGCAGCATTTCCTGCTTCCCAACGGACTTCCCTACCCCTGCTTCGAAAAGTTCTGGTAAAGCGATTAGAGCTTTCATCATCCTCTAATATCCTTTGGGTCGCGACACCGGTAATAATTTTCATGCGTGGATATTGACTCATGAATCTGCGAAGCATGATCATTGCAGGATCATCCTCCCAATCATTAAGTTGTATGGTAAAGACAGTTTCCGGAAGGATTAACCAATCGGTGCTATCATGGACGGCCGCTGCTATTTGCGATTCAATCTTCTGTATTTGCTGTGCTCTGGAAAAATTGAATTTCTCATAATGAGGCTCAAAATTCGGCTGAATGATAGCGATGTTGGCTTTGCCGGAAGGCTCAAAATCTCGAGACCCCATATACAAGGAACAGGAAATCGGAATCAGGATAAGGACACCCACCCATATCAAAGCATATTTTCGCTCATGCACATCCGTAAAGGCGTGATGAACCCAATAGTTCAAGGCTAGAATCCAGGCAGAACCTCCTAAAACACCGGTCCACTCATACCATTGAATGGCCCAGGGCCAGGAAGCAAATGCATTACCCAAAGTCAACCAGGGCCAATGCAAATCCCAATTAAAATGACCATACTCAAAAAGCACCCATAAAGCTATCCATGCGATCCAGTGATAGCGATCAGACATCGTGCGTCTGATCAAAGTGTACCCAATAATGGGTAAGGTCATCAAAAAGCTATTGACCACGTTTGCAAAAATGCCGGCTGCCAATGCGGTATTCATGACCCAGAAGGTGGATATAATGTTCCAAATTAAAAAGGTCCAAAAACTCAGGACCCAAATGGAACTCAATTTTCTTTTCGTATAGGTAAGTGATATGTGGTCAATGAGCCAAAGGAGCGGAACCAAACCCACCATACTTAAAAAAGGGAAAGGAGAGGGCGCAAAGGATATTCCCAAAAGTGTTCCACTGATAGCTGCCAGGCCTATTTCCGTCATAGAATAGGACTTGTACCATAAAAAAGGAATCCAAAGACAGCAAAAACCCAAGCCCAATATTAAAGGCCAATGGCCCCATAATGGCAGGTGGAGCATTTGATAAACGGCCAAGCCCATCGCAAGGACTCCCACTGCTCCCGTACCAACTGCTATCTTTTGACTCATTATTTCACTATACTACCCAAAGGCGTATCCTTAGGAGCCTGAGCAAAACGCAATGTGCCCTCAGGGTCCTCCGCCATTAAAATCATGCCTTGAGACATGATGCCTCTAATCTTTCTGGGTTCTAAATTCGCTACAATGATGACTTGTTCACCAATGATTTCTTCAGGCTGAAAATATTCCGCAATTCCGGACACCACTGTTCTTTTCTCAAAACCCAAATCCAACTGAATCTGTATCAGTTTCTTTGTCTTCGCAACCTTCTCTGCTTGTATAATCTTAGCCGTTCGTAGATCAAGTGCTACGAAATCATCAAAGTTGATATTAGCCTTGGTCTCTGGCTGCTCGCTCCCTTGCGTCATCGATGTAGATTGTAGTTTTTCTATTTGAGCTTGAATCAATTCATCCGGGATTCTGGAAAAAAGGTGCTCAGGTGGATGGATTTTGTGATGTGTCGGCATGGGCCATTGACCTTCTGCCAGTTGGTCCATCATTGCTAATAACTCACCCTTGCCTTCAACTGCCGGCAGATTCAGCATTTGCCGAAGCTTTGCTGAAGCAAAGGGCATGAAGGGTTCCATGGCGACGCTTAGGACTGTGACGTATTGAAGTCCGGCATTCATGATGACTTTGACTTGTTCTTCATCTTCTTTGATGCGCTTCCAAGGTTCATTGAATTGTAGCAACTGATTTCCCCGTGCAGCAATTTCCATCATAGATTTCAGTCCGGCCCGAAAATCAAAACGACGCAAATGATCACCGTACTCGTGCAGTAAATCAAAGAGATCCAGCATCTCTGCATCGTGATAGGAAGGTTCTTCATTGTCTCTAGCGCTGATCAAATCCATATCTTCGTCAAACTCCGGAACTTCTCCATCATAATACTTTTGCGTAAGGACCAATACACGATGTACGAAATTGGCAAGTGCATTGACCAATTCATTATTATTGAACTCCTGAAACCCTTGCCAGGTAAACTCACTATCTCTGGATTCCGGCATAATGCGTGTCAAAGCATAACGCAATGCATCTTGGTGCCCAGGCATATCCTTTAAAAATTCATGTACCCAAACGGCCCAATTTCTGGAGGTAGATATTTTTTGGCCTTCAAGGTTCATAAATTGATTTGCAGGGACATTATCGGGAAGGATAAATTCTCCATGTGCTTTCAAAAGAGCCGGGAAAATGATGCAGTGAAAAACGATATTATCCTTACCAATAAAGTGTATGAGTGCGGATTCATCTGATTGCCAATAATCTTTCCAGTTTTCTCCTGTTTGCTCCGCCCATTTCTTGGTGGCGCTGATATAACCGATCGGAGCATCCATCCATACATAGAGTTTCTTGCCTTCGGAGCCTTCGATCTCATGAGGAACATCCACCCCCCACTCTAAATCTCTGGTCATTGCTCTTGCCTGCAGACCATTATCAATCCAGCTTTTGCACTGCCCAATGACATGCGGCTTCCAAGCTGAAGGATCATGCAGCTCGCGACCCTCCAGGGTCCCTTCTTCAATCCATTCGCGAAGCCATGCTTCGTCTTTATTTAATGGCAGATACCAGTGCCGTGTTGTTTTTAAAACCGGCGCAGCTCCGGTTAATGTAGATTTCGGCTGTATCAGATCTGTAGGGTTTAGTGTAGACCCGCATTGCTCACACTGATCCCCGTATGCTTCCTCGTAGCCACATTTTGGACAGGTCCCCATGATGTACCGATCTGCCAGAAACTGATTCGCTTCGGGATCAAAATACTGCTCAGATTCAATTTCCTCAAAAACGCCTTTTTGATAAAGCGTTCTAAAAAAATCTTGGGCAGTCTCATGATGACCTTCCGAAGAGGTGCGATCGTAATAATCAAAGGAAAGGCCCACACCTTGGAAGGTTTCTTCAAAGAGGTGATGATATTTATCAATGATGTCTTGTGGCGTTGTACCCTCCTTTTTTGCCCGCATGGTAATCGCCGCTCCATGCTCATCAGACCCACAGATAAAAGCCACCTTTTTTCCCATATTCCTTAAGAATCGAGCATAGATGTCGGGTGAAAGATAAGCCCCGGCCAAATGTCCAATATGCAAAGGCCCATTGGCATAAGGAAGGGCGGCTGTAATCATATATCGCTCCGGATATTTCATAACATGGCGATTTTATCCTGCGAATATAGTAAGGACAAGTGGAAGCGGCCGATTTATTCCTATAAAATGCACTGAATAGAGTGCTCAGCTTTTTGTAAATTTCTTATGTGAATGATATCCAACTAAAATATGATCTGGTTTTCTTCTTATCCCATCCTCATTGGGATGAATATCAATTGGCCGATCATTTTCTAAATCACCTCTCCCAAGCGTTTAAATGGGATGGCTATGTATTCTTGACCCACCGATCCGAGGATGTTGACCAACCCCACTTCATCAGCTCTAGCTATCAAGAAAAGCACCCAATGGGAAAAGGGTTGAAAGGTCAGCCGGATGCGTCGGGTCCTTTTTTTTGGAGTGCTGAAAGGCGAGCTCAGGAGGATCACTTATTCCGCGACTTAAACGCTGACATGGTTCTTCAATTCTCAGAGGAATTTATGCTCTGGGTGGATTGCAGCCCTCAGAACCCGTTTGATCAATGGGCAGATGAAAACCTTGATGTCTTGGTTCGGTTTTTTGACCAAATCCAACAGAAAATTAAGGATTACAGTAAGGTAGTGGAAGAAACCCAGGATATTGTCTATAAAATTGACCATAAAGGTCGATTCGTCTATGTAAATCCTGCCGGTATTGAACTCACGGGCTATAGTCTGGAGAAATTAAAGACCATCAATTTTATTGATTTAGTTCATTCGGATCACAGAGCTGATTTCCTTGAGGAAATGAACCTTTTTGTGGGGGATGTACGGAGGAAGAAGGTTTATTTAGAGTTCCCCATTTCAACACCTTCCGGAAAAGAGTGGCTCAGCGTGAACCTCATCAAAACCGAACACAAGGGGCATCTTTCTTTTTTAGCACTGGGACGCAATATTACCCATCAAAAAGATACGACTTATCGCCTCACGGTCAAAGAACAACAAAGTTATGAAGTTCGCAGATTCTATGAGGATATTTTGAATTCATTGCCTTCTGATATTGTAGTTTTTGATAAAGAGCATCGTTACCTCTTCGTCAATCCTGTCGCAATTTCAGATCCTGAAACCCGAAGTTGGTTAGTGGGGAAAACAGACTATGATTATGTTAAACTAAGGAACAAACCTATTCATATAGCCGATAATCGAAGAGCTCTTTTCAATCTTGTGGTCAGTGAAAAACGAGAACAATCCATCATTGAAAAAATTCATGACAATGAAGGTCAAGTAGAGTATCATCAACGTAGAATGTTCCCCATCTTAGATGAAGAAGGGAAGGTAAATCTAGTTGTAGGTTACGGCTTAAACATTACCGAATTAAAAAGAGCTGAAGAAGAATTACAAGGAGCAAAAGAAATCGCTGAACGCTCCTTGCAGACAAAGGAAAGATTCCTGGCCAATATGAGCCATGAGATTCGCACTCCCATGAATGCCATTGTTGGCTTGTCGAGAATGTTGTCGAAAACTACATTGGACGATCAACAAAAATCATTTTTAGATGCTATCGTCACCTCTTCCGAAAATTTGATGTTGATCATCAGTGACATTCTGGAAATTTCGAAGATTGAAGCGAGAGATTTAGAATTGGAAGAAATTGGCTTTAGTCTGAGTACACGAGTTACTCAAATGATTGACTCTATTCGCTTCCGAGCTGAAGAAAAAGGCCTCACCCTTGATTATAGAATTGATCCGGATTTACCTGAATACCTCAAAGGGGACCCGGTAAGGATTAATAAGATTTTACTGAACCTGCTGAACAATGGAATAAAATTTACAGAAAAGGGCTTTGTTCATCTTGAAGTCACGCTAGAGGGCAAAGAGGACAATGTAAACCTTGTCAAATTTGCCGTCTCGGATAGTGGGATTGGGATTCCGGAAGAAGAGCAAGACTTGATTTTTGACATTTTTCATCAAGAAGATTCTACGACTACCAGGAAATTTGGTGGCACCGGATTGGGATTGTCCATAAGCAAACAACTTGCGGAACTTATGGATAGTGAGATCCTGCTACAAAGCGAAAAGGATAAAGGTTCCATCTTCTATTTTACTCTGAAATTACCGTCCTCCAGTTGGGAGGAGATTCAGGAGACCAAAAGTGTCCGAATAGCACCTGATGCCTTAAAAGACATCCAATTACTCATCGTAGAAGATAATGCCATTAACCAGTTTGTGGCCCTCAATCTAATGGGACAATATGGGCCTCAAATCGTCATGGCAAACAATGGTAAAGAAGCGATTGAGATGGTAGAAGCGCATGATTTTGATGCCATTCTAATGGATATCCAAATGCCTATCATGAATGGTATTCAAGCAACAGAATTTATTCGAAACGAAATGAATCTGGATATACCCATTATTGCCCTTACGGCAAATGGCTTCAAAGAGGACGTTGATAAATTTATGGCTGCCGGTATGGATGGATTCATCATCAAACCATTTGACCCGGAAAGAGCCGCAGAAAAAATATTACAATTACTTAATAAAGAAGTGAAAAAGGTTTCTGTTGAAGCACTCTCCCCAAAGGCTAAATCTCCAGACCTTTCTCAAGCAAATAGTGCACATTTCAGTCTTCATAAATTCCGATCATTCTGCAATAACAACAAGGATTTCATGCTGCGCATGATTGACCTTTTCATTGCTGAAAACACCGAAAACTTAAAGAAAGTAAAGCAGTGCACTCAGGAAGAAAATCGTCAAAAACTATCCAGAGCTGCCCATGCGATGAAAGCCCCTATGGATTTGATGGGCGTAGATAAAGCATATACCTTGGCGCGACAACTGGAGTACAATGATAATCTCACTAAAGAAAATGTCGAGACCAAAGTGATGGAACTGGAAGCCATACTTGACAATGTCTTCGAGGAGTTACGCAAAGAAAAAGAACTACTTCAGCAAACCTAAGTCTTAAGCCGCCCGCTTTGACCGCTCCCATATAGCGGATTGCCCTCCTTTGAAATGTTTGAACTGCCCCTTCATAACCGCGTAATTCATCATACAAAAGTAAAAGGCTATACTCACCCCTTTTATCGGCCTTGACTGAGTAAAGTATCCTAAAATGGCTGCACCATAAAAAAGAAGTTGTCCCAATGCCAGCATTTGATAGAGCGCATCATCTAACAAGAATAAATTCACAATCAATAACAAAATCATTGCCCATGGTGTCAAAGTCCACCGAAGCACTCTATGCGAAATATATTGAAAGCTAAGGGCAGGTCTTTTCAAAAAATTCAACAGCTGTGGAAAGCTCATAACCGCCTGTACACCTCCGGCTGCAATCCGGACCTTTCTTTTAAATTCTTCTCCCACATCGGCTGATGGAGCTTCAGCAGCTTTGGCTTCTGATTGATAATCCACTCTATAGCCTTTCAAACAAATACGCATAGAAATAAAAAAGTCGTCCAGGATGACATTAGGAGCCACTTCTTCATATAAGTCCGTTCGAATGGCATACAACTCTCCTGCGGTACCCACTAAACTATAGAAACGAGCATCCATCGCCTTCAGATAAGATTCGTACTTCCAATACAACCCTTCTTGATCTGCAGCATTCTCTCCTACAGCCACTACTCTTTTCTCTCCTGATACCGCCCCAATTTTCGGATTCATAAAAGGCTGCACCAAGCTTTTCAATGCATTCTTGCTCAACATGGCGTTGGCATCACATAAGACCGTTATGGGCGTATCCACAAACTTCATAGCTCGATTCAATGCTCCTACCTTCCCCCCTCTTTTGTTTTCATGCAAAACTTCGATTCCCTGAAAATCTTGAAGAAAAATTTCACTCCCGTCATTGGAGCCATCTGTTACAAAAAGAATACGCCGCTTATCCTCCGGATAATCAAGAGCTTTTGAATTCTCAATTTTACTTTCTAGTATTTCTTTTTCATTGTATGCTGCAATCACTAAGGTGACTTCCGGCCACTCTTCAGGCTCTGGAGTACTTGCAGAAGGTATAAACATTTCCTTCACCTTTACCAAAAGGGTCAAAAGAATCCCATATCCTAAATAGGTATAAAAAACAAGCAACAGCAGCAACCAAAACAAAAGTGTCATAAGTCAAGGGATTGATACATCTTCAATGTTTTTTGAGCGGTCGTAGTCCAGGTAAATTCAGAAGCCCTTTGAATACCTTTTTGTACCCATTGCTCTCTCAATGACTCATCGTTCATTAACTTGATGATGGCCTCTGCAATGAGTTGAGGATTCGTTGGGTCCACTAAAACTGCCGCATCACCGGCTACTTCCGGCAAACTGGAACGATCCGAGGTGATGACAGGAACTTTTGATGCCATTCCCTCAATGACAGGAATACCAAAACTCTCTCTCAAAGAAGGATACAAGAACAGGCTCGATGCCTGATACAGCTTTGGCAACTCTCTATGAGGAACATATCCGGTCAAATATATGTGTGGCTCAATATCTGATGCCCCTAGTTGCTGCAGCAAATTTTTTAAGTGTGCAGGACTGCACTCTACCATCACTAAAGGAAGCGGATGCTCCGTTCTCTCTCTGTAGATTCGATAAGCATCCAGTGTGTTTTTCATATTTTTTTTCGGAACCGGATTCCCTAGGTAGAAGAGATATTGGTCAGGTAGTTGATATCTCTTTTTGATATATACCTTTTCTTCTTCTGTTGCTTCCGCAAAAAAATAATCACTGAGACCATTGTAGGTCACCTGAACATTTTGGGCAATGGAAGGAATAACTTTGGCGATGCGATCCTGTTCAAATTGAGATACCGTAATCACCGTCTTTGCTTTTTTAATGACCTTGGGCACGACCCATTTTCGGTAGAAATGACCCAACTGCTGATAGAGCGTGCCACCCACACTCAATTTTTCCAGATAAATGATATCGTGAACAGTTAAAACCAGAGGGCAAGAGATACTGAAAGGTGCTGTATTACTTGTGCAGTGCAATAAGTCCAATCGATATTTTTTGGCTGCACGAGCCAAGCTGATTTGCTCCCAGTCTGCATAGGTTGCTCCTCCCAGTTCTACGATGGTAAAATTATCTGCAGATTGAAGACAGGGATCCTCTCCTCCTTTTACAAAAATGAAATATTGATTTTGATCATCAATCTTTTGCAAATGCCGGATCAACTCCAAGGCATAAATATCCATGCCATGCTTTTTGGCGCGAAAGATCCTTTGTGCTTCTATACCAATTCTCATGATGGATCTTTTTTGGTGGTTTCGTGGGGGGTATGTAAAAATTTATCCTTCGCCTCCTTGATATTTAAGCCGGCTTTGACCATTCGGATAAAAGAAGACGGCAATGTCCAAATGGCCTTCCACAAGGCCGGACCCCATAGCTCAGAGGGAATGGCCAGGACCAATCCAAAAGCGTTGATCACCCATAATCCGGCGGCCGTCCATTCCTGAAATAGCCACACATCAATAGGAACCGCTATGGTCAAAAGCCCCAACATCAATATTCTGGGCAACATCCAAAACTGGAGTACTTTATTGAAAAAGTCCACATTGCCCATGCCTAACAAAGCTTTCAAGGCCGGCAGTATACCTTTTTTCGCATAATGCACTTGCGCTGCCAACCAACGCGTGCGTTGCTTATCGAAAACTTCAGATTTACTGACCTTCTCGTCATAGACCAAAGCATCATCTAAGTAATACATCCGCCTTCCCTCAGACAAGATTAAAAGTTCTAATTCCTTGTCAAAACCACTGATCGCATTGATCCTGCTCATCCAATCCTTGAACTCATCATATTTAAATGCCATACCGGATCCTATTAAGGCAGAAGAAAGGCCTAAAGCCTGATGGCCTTTTCGGAATATTTGATTGTTGATCTCCTCACTCAAAGCATCTAAAACAGCCATGGGAGTATCTTTATTTTTAGCCGTACGATGAGCCTGTAAAACGGAATATCCTGACTGCATCGCACCGTCTACTTTCATTAAAAATTCCTTTTCCATGACGTTATCTGCATCCAGGACTACTGCGACGTCAAAATCTTCCTCGATCTGTGCCATCGTTTTATTGAGGGCTTTGGACTTTGTGCTCTTTTCAAACGACACGATGACCACATCAATAGGAAGCTTCTGCAACTCCTGGAGCGTTTCCTCTTGAAAAGAATCTGCAATAATAATCACTCGAAATAAGGAAGAAGGATACTGCTGCTCTAAGGCTTTTTGGGCGGTATCTACAATGACCGCATCTTCTTTGTATCCCGGAATAAAAACGGCCATCTTACTTTTGGGCTTCGGTAAGATCTTATAAGATAATCGACCTCCCCATTTGCCGAAAAGGCTGAAAAGAAAAATATATAAAACATTGATCGCTATATACACCATCAATATCCACCAAATCCATTCAATGAGCGTCCACATGGATTTATTTTTTAATCATTAGTAAGATACAAAACCTAGGAAGATCATCGTTATGATTTTGACCCATGATTCACATGCCAAAGCAATGCTCTGAGGTGCGCTTTAACGAGATCCACACGGCCTTTCAAGAGCCATTTGACAAGATGAATACCTCCCGCCACTCCAAACAAGTAGGGCATGGATATCAATTTCTGAGAGAACCCTTGGTTACGACGAGCAAAGAGAATTCGGTTCCTGGTCTTGTAGTAAATCTGTAAAGGACTATTCTTGACATTCGTCATGCTCTCTTTATGAAAAACCAATGATCGGGGTTCAAAATAGATTTCAAAGCCGGCTCTCTTAATCATTTCGCACCAATCCACTTCTTCATAATAGAGAAAATAGAGCTCCGGCATATAACCTGCTGCCTGTATAGCCTTTGCAGAAACCATCATAGCTGCTCCATGAGCCAGGGCTGTGGGTCGGGTCTGGTCATATTGGCCCTCATCCAGGAGCCGTCGCAGTTGAGCCGGGTCAGGATCGGTCCCTGCCGGGCAATCCAGTAGCGCCAGGTATTCT
>CAZGGG010000016.1:17949-53260 GCA_964525165.1 uncultured Saprospiraceae bacterium
AAATTGTAATATTTCCGGATGATGTGTATATCTAAGTTTGGAAGCTACTATTCCTATTTCAGTTTGTGCTTCCATCAAATCTACGAGAGGTGTGATGCAATCCGGTTCAGGTATGGTGTCATTATTCAAAAGATAGATATACTTCCCCTTGGCTTTTCGAATCGCGAGATTATTCCCCCCTGCAAAACCTAAATTTTCCTCAGATCGAATGAGATGGACCCAATCATATACCCCTTCAAGGGCATCCACGGACTCCTGACTGGCATTATCGACAACCCAGAGCTCAAAATTGGGATAATCATTCTGCGACAGTGCCTTGATAAGATCAAGAGTATGTTCAAGACCATTATAATTTACCGTGACAATAGATACAAGTGGTTTCATTTCCAGCTGCTTAAATCACGATCAAGAATGGCCTCCAATCGCTCAATATCTTCTAGGTATATTTCGCTGGTGATCCTCTTTTTCAGTTCCTTATCAAACGGCAGTTTCGTCGTATTTTTCTTACGCCATTTATTGATGGTGTTTTTCACCCATGGATTTTCTTTGACCCTTTTTGAAAGACCGGGCAACGTCTTATCTAAAGCGTTCTTGACCCAGCTATCTTTACCGATCAAAACATCCAGGACTTTATTTTTAGGTTTACCGGAAACATTAAAACTAGCCCCTAGGTCAGGTTGAAATTGATCGTCCACTCCACAAAACTGATAGAGATCTTTGATCAATTCTTCCGGGCGCTTACGCAAATCCTCAAACAAAAACACTTTGATTTGAGCTGACGGAAAAAGGTCGTAATATCTTTGCAAGTAAGTACCATAAAACCCTTCTCGTACCAAATCATCCCTTTTCCACCAAACGCTATCTTTATCAAAAATGGCTTTGAGGTCGTTGGAAGGTGCCCGATCCTCACCCCATAGATGCATGTATCGGGAGTACAACCTTTCTGCAGGTTGCCTTAAAATGGCAATCAGCTTTACTTCTGGGAGCAGATCATGAATCCTTCCGGGAGCCTCTGGATGATAGAGATACATGGGAGAAACTTCTCCTCGGGCTGGCTGGGTGCGGCCATCCATAAACAGATTGATGTACTCTTCATCCGATGTCACAGACCAAGGATAATGAAACATCTGATCTTCTGAGGTATCCTGTTGGTCCACCTTTTGTCCCCGCAATGCAAAGAAATTGGTCTCCTTGACCGGACTCATATGAATTTGCGGATGCTGGAGGAGATACTCATAAAGAGAAGTGGTCCCGGATTTACCTGCACCAATAATCATAAAGGTGGGTAAACTTTCTAGTGGAGCTTGTTCAACTGTTTTCATATGATGGAGCTTTATCCTTATCCCATACCTGGGCTTTATATACAAAAATCATCGATAGATAAACGACCAGCGCCGAAGGTAATTGGCCCAAAACACTGTTGCCATAACTGGCAACAAAAATACCGCAAATACCACTGTACAGGGCAATCGCCTTAAACCGCAATTCATCATTTTTAATATTCCAAATCATAATTCCGGAATGAATTACGATATATATCAATAGTGCAACATAAATACTGAGTCCGATGACCCCATATTCTGCCCAAACCCTCACATACCAGCTGTCTGTAGGTGTGTTGGCCAGAAAGGTGTTAGGGCTGAACCGCAAGCCCCAATTTCCTGAAGACCCCACACCGCCACCAAATGGCCGGCTCGCCATGTAGCCTGAGAGGATACGTTGGTTTTCCAATCTGACTTGCAAGGAGGCATCATTCGGATCTAAAGCGGTACGCAGTCGAGCAATCGCATATACGTTTTGAGCAATGGTGGTAAATTTTAAAAAATAAAAAGCGCCAAAAGCAGCCACAAACCCCAGAACCAATACTTTAAAGTTTTTGCTCATGAAGAAATAAACAAAAAAACCAATCACAGGAACGGCTAGTGCACCCCTTGTTCCGGACAACAATTGCCCATATAAACATAAAACGGCTACGAGACCAAAGAAAACTTTACGGCGCAACACATTGGAATGCAAGGCCAGAATAGTGGAAGATAAAAAGGCATGCGCCATGGCTGCACCAAATTGCCCCGCATCACTATAAAAGCCAAAAGCACGTAGTTTTCCAAACAGAACATGTGTGGTTGCGGCTCCTGCATTCAACCAAGCTTGTTCAAAAGAGTCGACTCCAATGAGTTTTTGTTTCATGGCCCATACAGCAGCAAGAATAGAAATCCCCAACCATGTATAGAGAAAATAGTCTAAGTCTCTCTCTTCATTGAGCAATACAAAACCTAAAATGATCATCAAAAGCATATACAAGGCCGCTCCTCTCATGGCATAAAACCAGGCAACCCTGCTCACCGCCTCTGGATTAGCTAATTGTAATAGATTGATCAGCATCCAAATAATCCCCACCACAAATAAGCCATTTCGCAGATTGCCCCATTGGAAAGATCTTTTACTAAAAGCCATGGCCAAAAAGGTCAATACCATCAGTCCATCAATGCCTAGACCCAAAGGAATTCCTTTGACATATCGAGTTATTCCAATCACAAAAAAGCCCAAAATAAAGGTAGATGCTAACCCAATTTTGGGTTGCATAAAAACGGCATAGACAAAAACCGCCACGAGTGGTAATACGATAAAAAAGCCTGCAGCCGCCAGTCCTGCTTTCGCGATCAGGAAAGAGAGCACCCCCACCACTCCTACAACTCCTGCCAATTGTATGGGATGACTGAATAGGTGTTCTTGTACACTATTTTTTGGGAAATCCATTGGCTACACTCCTTTCTTTCTTAATTTTGAAAAAGAATGCAGACTTAACTGGACTATTCGACGCATAGAAAACAATCCTTTACGTGCAACAATATTCCAAGCAAAATAGACCCCTACAGAAGCATTGATGATAGAAACTAAGGCTACACCTGCCAAGCTAGGCCAAAAGTAGAGAATCCCTAAATCTCCCAAGAAATTTACACCTACCATCATCCACACTTTGCTCGCATTGAGTTGTGGTAATTGTAAACTGTCCAAAGCAAGCCCCATATAACGATCCACCGGTATCAGTAGAACAAAAACCAATAATACTCGAGCTGCATTTGCGCCTGCTTCCATCCCCTCTCCCCCTAAAAATGTTAGAATCGGCTCCGGAAATATCTGAGCAAAAACAAAGAATGGAATAAAAAATGCATTCAAAGTGAAAATACGCTTGAAAATATGTTCTTCCCAAGTCGAGTACTCTTTTAAAGTAGCATGCCGAACTAATGGAGGATAACTAGCTGCCGCAAAAGAGCGAACAGGTAATTCCGCAAATTCCAGAATTTTTAGCGGTACCGCATACAGACCGGCAGCAGCGGGCCCCATAAAGTATCCAATCAATAATTGATCTGTACTCTTTAATAAGTTTGACCCCAGCAAAGTGCTCAAACTATTCTTTCCAAACCACCAGATTTTCCGAATCATATCCATCGAAAAGTGACGGACTTGCAAAAAATAATTGAATCCGCTTAGAATCGCCAGAACAGCCATACCCAGGTGCAGGAAAAAATAAAAAAGAAGGAGTTCTTCTATTCCTAATTCTTGATAAAAACAAGCAACTGCAAAGATGAATAAGCCAAGCGCACGGATGAACCGAAAGCTATTCATTTTATAGTAGGACTCATGGGCGTGAAACACCCACGATAAAAAATCCGGAAATAAGCTCAGAACAACCAATGCAGGATACCAGAGCAAAAAATAATACCAGGCAGTGCCTCCTGTGACAGGAACTAAATAGTGAATCATGCCAATGACTCCCGCAACCAAAACACTAAAAATAAAAGCGCCACCAAAGGCACTTCCGGTCAATTCAGATCGCTGCTCTTCTTCTATAGTATGATAGTAATGAATAAGGCTTTGTCGGATCAACCCCATCCGTATGGTCTCCATCAAATTAAATATGATCAGAAAAAGAACCCATATTCCAAAGTCCTCTAGCGTTAATCCTCTTGCCAATAGAATGAAAGTCAGCATCCCAATTCCTGAAATGAGTCCATTTCCTAAAAAGGACTTGATACTGTTTCGTTGAGCTATGGCTTTTATCTTATTGATCATACCACAACTCTTCTATGGCTTCTGCAAACTGGTCGGCGCGATGGGTCCATGTATTATTGCGCGCATGTGCGGCTCTTGCCATCTGAAGGTCCTCGCTATCATGAGTCTCCCAGAATTTTAAATGTTCTACAAAAGTGTCCGGGTCATTCGTGATTTGTATGATCTCTTCAAACTCATCCAAAGGCGCGAAATGGGTGCTTACCACCGGCAATCCGGCGGCCAGATACTCATTCACTTTTAAAGGATAGATATGTTTGGTAAATGCGTTGCTCACAAAAGGGATCAATCCAACAGAAAAGGATTTCATAATTTCAGGCAACTCTGATGGTTTACGTGGACCCAGCAGCTGAACATTAGCATGTTTTTTCAGAGATATCTCTGCTTGCTCATCCGTAACCCGCCCTACAAAAGTAAAAGTTGCATGAGGGAGGGATTGTATGGCTTGATGCATCAAATCAAGATCCAAACGATCATCTACCGTGCCCACATACCCAATCGTAAAAGGCATTCCTTTCTTCTGATTCAGCGGCAGAAATGCTTGATGGAAAAGAGAATAATCAACTCCATTAGGTACCAATCGAACATTGGAATGTAGTTTACTTTTTGCTTGTTGTAATCCAACAGAAGTCGTTACCACAAGGTCACACTCCTGAATAAATCGCTCCTCTGCCGCTACACCATGCTCTTTACACCAGGAAGCCGCAGATATCTCATCATAGCAATAATAGATCAGCTTTTCCACCTCAAAATCACCCACCATCGGCAATCCAAACTGTGGATTGAAAGCGTTGATCACAATAGGTCTTTCAAAATTCAGCTTTCGCATAGCATGCTGAATAGATTTGCTGACTTTTCGGGCTTGACCTGCGGTTGCCGAAAAATACGTGTCTAACGATTGAATCCAGTTTGTGGGAAAGACCGGTGGTGGTGTCAGTACATTCACTTCCGCACCATTGGAAGCCTTCAAAACTCTCAGTCGGTCAGAAAAACCAAATATTCTGCTCAGAGGGGCTTTGGCTCGACCCAAAATGGTTCTGACCACATCGGTGTAAGTATATTCATAATCTACATAAAGGATCCTGTTTCTAAGCGCAAATTCACTCATCATCTGGACAGAAGCTTTCATATAGTCTCCTTCCCAATTAGGCATGGCAATGCAGATGATATCTTTTCCTTCGAACATTACAAAGTGAATTGATTCTTGGTAAATTCAAATCGCACCAATCGCTTGATCCATATTCTGAGTTTGCTTCGCTTTGTTGGAAGTTCTCCAATCAATTGATCTAAAGCATGAATTTTAACTCCGTTTAAAAATAAGAGAGGTTCATGGTCACAATAATCTCTAAAATCTGATAACATCCTGCGGTCAGGAGTATCCCAGGCCCGGTCAGCTCTGGCAATGAGTACATGTTGACTACAAGATTTCATCATTTCCATCATGTAACCGGTCTTTAAAATGGCCGGAAACTCATAAAATTCATATTTATGGTCACCCGGACTTCTTTGGAGTGCCAGCTCGGGTTGATCCTCATCCACTACAATGACCTTCACATCCTCTCCATATTCTTCTTGAAGTTTTGTCAGCAGAACGGATCTTCCTTCTCCGTCATAGTGGCTGTAGAAGGCTATCCTGTGGGGAAATTCGTCACCCATTGCCAATTCAAGCCTTGAATAAAAATTATGTATCAATAAAGAAATGAGTCCGGGATATTTGCGATCCATATTCTTCTTAAGGACCGGAAGGGCACCCATGACGTGCAATCCACTGTCTTTTTCCGCTTTCTCCGGATTTCCAAGAGTCCTGTCTAATAAATGAATCGCTAAAATCAAACTCAAGGTGCCGACCCCTCCTACTAAAAAAGCAAGAATAACCAACAGCATGCGTTTAGAGGGTTCCGGTTCTAAAGGAAATTCCGGAGGGTCTATGATATCCAAATTGTTAGACATTTGAATATTCTGCTCACGTAACTTTGCCATATTCAGTCCATGAAGAACTTCAAGATAGGCTCGCTCAGCTACATCAATCTCTCGTTCCAATCGTGACAAAGTGGATCCCAGAGGAGCATAGATGTCATACTGTTTATTGATGTCACTCAAGCGGTCTTCGTATAATTGAATCCTGGCTTTTTGCTCGCTCACTTTCACAAGATTATCCAACCAGGAACGCAACAATTCTTGAAGCTGCACCCCTTCATTACTATGAGTCAAATCATAATTTGCTTTCAGATGATCAGATATTTGATCTCGAAGCTTTTCTGCTTCAAGCTCCAGACTGTCTACCACTTGATCTTTTCGGTCCTCAATCTCTAGAAAGGCAATTCGTTGACGAATTTCAGCTAGTTGATCTCTCTTGGCAATCATAGATGTGTTCGTACTGAGGATAACATCTTTTTGATTCAAGCGAGCCTCTAAACTATCCATTACCGCCTGGGAGGCTACTAAATCCATCCGTTCCTGGGTGTATCTTTCTAAAGCATCCTGCTTCTTACTGGCAATAAACTTTGTTTGCTCGTTGTAATTGATAATTTGGTTAGAAGATCTGAATTTCGTGAGGTTGTTTTCAGCTGTATTTAATACTTCCTTGGCATTTGAAAGTCTCTTCTCAAAGTATGCGACAACATCGGAGGTTTCTGCTTCTTTGAGCTTTCTGTATCGTTCTATGAAAACATCCAGAAGAATCTCTAAGGTGCTATGGCAAATTTCCGCATTAGAATATTCATAAATGAACTCGACCATATCGCTGCTCCCTTTGCGTACTGCCCTACAGTTTCCTATCGTCTTTAAGCCATAGGGCGATTTACTCTTATAGAGTAATTCATTAAGAAAAGAGGAGCCACCTTTTAAAGTCTCGCGCAGCCTGATCAAAGTGAGTTCAGGGCTACCTGCGACGACATTTTTTTCCCGAAAATCAGGTGGCAATAATTCTTTCAACTGTTGAAAAGGAATAGGTCCCAAGATTCCGGGACTCGGTTCATCATATTGCAGATGCAAAGCCAACAATCTCAATGCAGTCTCTTCTTTGGTATATTGTGACTGAACGATATTGATGAGGTTGTCAAAAGCATTATTCACACCAAAGTAGTCGATCCTTTGATCCTCCATCGCCTCAATATCATATCCGGAAGCGATGCCGGTATAGACCAGAGCTTTGGTCTTGTAGGTTTGTTCCTGGTTGAGTGTTAAGAAATAAACCAATACACCCATAGTGATCGCAATAGTTGCAATCAAAAAGAAATTATTCTTTAAGATCCTTATGAATGCAACAGGAGTCATTAATAGGCATTAAAGTTTGTTCCACAGAGCGTTTCTAATGTCATGTAGGCGATCTTGTATTGAGCAATCGATTGCTCGAGCTGAACCTTGGCACGAGTGAATAATTCATGAACTCGGGCCATCTCAGATAGCTTTTCCTCCCCTTCTTTATACGATCGTTCCGTCATCTCTTTCAGCATCGTAATGCTCTCAAAATATTCTTGCTGTATGCCTACATTTTTTCGCTTCAACACTGCATCCTGATACAATCGAGTGACTTCGATACGAATGTCTTGTTTCAATAAGTTTTTCTCCTCTCTGGCAGCCTCATACTCCTCTAAAGCTTGCTTCCGCAAATGGGGTTGTCCGATTAAATCAAACAAATTCAATCGCACACTTACACCCGCTCTTAAAACATCACCATCCTGCAATGAGAGCGCTTCAAATGTGCCATCAGGGTTTTGAACCGTTGTGGAGTTGATATTATTCGCGTAGCTATAACCGGCATCAGTAAAAATTCGGTTGGCCCATTGCTTTTTCTTGGCTTTATAATTCTGATAGTCTCTTTCAATGAAATGGTCTTGCCTCTTTAAAGCCGGAGCATTAGAAAAAACCATTTGAATAACCTCTTCCAAAGGCGGTATAGAAGGCACGCCTGAAGCAGCCTCCATAAACATGCTATCGCTGGCAATCAGCACCGGCTTTGCAAGAGTATCTTGTCCATATCCTTGCAGTGAAAAAAGTAACATAATAGCCCAAATGCAGCAAATTCTCATATCTAAACATTTTCAGATTGAAGTAATGCCGGGAAAGTCTTCAGGATAATTTTCAAATCCAACCAAATACTAAAATGCTCTGCATAATAATTATCTAGCTCAATCCGCTCCTCCATAGACATATCGGCTTTCCCCCTCTTTGTTACCTGCCACAGACCCGTCAAACCTGCCGGTGCCATAAACCGTTTTGCGTATTGATCAGTTGTTAACTTCTCTGCCTCATAAAGAGGCAAAGGTCTGTTGCCCACCAGATGCATATCTCCTTTTAAAATGTTAAACAATTGAGGTAATTCATCAATACTGGTGTTCCGCAAAAACTTACCCACCTTTGTTATGCGTGGATCATTGGTAAACTTGTTGAATACATGCTTTCCTTCCTTCATCTTTTCAAGCAAATATTCGCCCTCGTGCAAAGTACCAGAATCTGTGACCAGCTCAGGACCTTTTTGAGCATCCGCTTCCTGTATCGGATCCTCTTCTTCCTCCTGAACATAGGCATTCATATTTGCCATGTCCTTGAGCCTTTGATCGGCATCGCGGTACATAGTTCTGAATTTGATTAAATCGAACTTTTTATATCCTGAGCCGATTCGTTTGGATCTATAGACGACTCCTTTTCCATCTTCAATATAGATTGCCAGAGCCGCCAGAATAAAAATCGGACTCAACACAATCAATGCAGGAATGACCAAGACCAAGTCCATGGCTCGTTTTAGGGCGCGTGTTAGGGGTTTCGTATTTTTCATAATGTCACAATTCCGGGTATAAGCGCTTAAACAACAACTGAATTTTCAACTTTAATTCCTCTGGATTAAAAGGCTTTGTAACGAAATCTTCTGCTCCCTTTTGCAGACAATATACTCGATCTTCACTATTATCTTTACCCGATAGCATTACCACAGGAATATGTTTCAATGCCTCTGTACCTTTTACTTCCAAAAGAAAACTTATTCCATCCATGACCGGCATGTTCACATCAGCCAATATCAAATGAGGATGGACTCCTTCTTTTAAATAATCCATAGCCTCAGCACCATTACTCTTTGAAATCACCTCATACTGGTCAGATAAGTAAAAGGTTAGAAATTCACTCATAAAGGCCTGGTCTTCAATCACCAAAATCATTTTATTCATAGGGCAGCAAAGCTTTTATCATAAGTTACGACAATCCTGAGAATTAGGCATTTTCCACCTAATCTTTGTTTGAAATTAAATACTACTTTATGAAAGCAATACATATTTCGTTCCAAAAACAGTTCAATGGGCTTTTTAGAAGAAAAATTCAGATTTTTGGTATGAATATCAGGATAGAGGCAGCTGCCAAACGCCATGCATATATTGCCAACCGTTTAGATAAGCTTCCTTCACTTGGAAGTGATGTTCTTGAAAGTTCTTAGACAACCACTGCGGTAATTCTGCCTCCATATAGACGTGATGATAGCCCATCCACTTTCTGAACCACTGATACTGACTGGTCCAAAAATCTAATAAAATAAAATATCCACCGGCTGATAAATGTTCCTCCACAGCCTCACCAATAGCCTCCCATTGATCCTTTATCATCGATAAAGAATAACTCATGAGAACAATATCATATTTGCCTTCTGATTTAAAATCACTTCCGAATGCTTTATGAACCAAGTGAACCTTCTCATCGGGGCCAATCTTTCGTTGGGCAATTTGGAGCATATCAATAGATAAATCCAGACCGCTTAAATGAGCATTGGGGAAATGCTTCCGCAAATGTCGAATCACAGCTCCGGTTCCACAACCCACCTCTAGAAGTCTAAAACTTTCATGAGATTCAAACGGAATATATTGGTGCAGCTTTTTACGTCCAAATAGGAAAGTCCATCTGGTACTATCATAAATCCAAGAGTGAAATTTATAATAACTCTTTAAGGAAGAAGAGGTTTTAGACATCGTTTCGAATTTGTGCCTTCCAAACTGAAGCATATGTTCCCACTCTATCCTTTTTATGTACAGCTCTAGCCAGCTTCCTATCAAATTCAAGCTGGTCAAGCACATTACTTGGCAACCAATCAACGCTCAAAGCCGCTGAGCGAAAGAGCACTGAAGCTTTTTTTGCGGAAGCGGAAAACACTTGATTCCACTCCAACAGAAGCTCTGCTGGTTGATGTTTGGCTAACCAGTCCATATGGTCCAAAAGAATAAAATGTGAAAAGCAACGATCTGATCCGGATAAAAAGTCCGTTATCGAAGCTGTGTGCCACTGTATGCGGTTTACACGCTCTTTAATAGTCTGGAAATTATGCTCTTTGAGGTATTCAGGACATCGATTCGATTCATATTGTCCGTTCCAATAAACGGAATAGAAATAATTCTCTTGAATCGGTAATTCGTAAAATACTTTATCAAATGAATATTTGATATAACCCCCTTCCTGGCTATGCCAATCCTCTGGGAAAAGAGCTGCTTGTGCCTGAGGAACACCTGCCAGACTCAATGCGAGCGGGTGGGTCATAAGTCTTCCGAAAAGAGAGGAATACAAGAAAGCACTTGCCTGTTGATAAGCTATTGATTGCTCATGAAGATCCATACTATTCATCACTCGATGAATGGAGCGCTTCAATTGAGGACGCAGGAAGAGGTATTTCTTAAAGCTCCAAGCTAAAAGCCCACTAGTCCCTTTAAAATAGAAAGATGAACGAAGTCCTTTACCTGAAAAAAAATGAATCTTTTGATCCCAAAATCCTCTGAATGCTGGATCTAAATTCGGTCGAATGGCCGATTTATAAACACTTTCTGCCTTTGGGTGCCGTCCTTGCCCGAAAAACCGAAACAATAAATCATACTCGCCCTTTTTAAAAAAGGCCACTTTCAATGCTAGTAAGGCATTTTGGCGAAAATTGAGATCTACACAATCTATCGATTGGGGATCATCCAATAGATATTCTAATGCATTGCAGCCGGCACTGGTAATCATCATGATCTTGCTCTCACGATTGAAATTCATTAATTCCCGATCACAGCGCGGATCCTCCCAACATGTATTATAAATCAGATTGTTCTGATGAATCTTTTGAAACATCTTATTTTTCCAATGGCTCATGACTATAAATTTGGTATAACTGATGGGCTGGGTTTTCCTAATAATTCTTGGAAAAGTTCCTCGTATGTAGGTGCCTGCAAAACGTCTTCAATAATCATCTCCACCGTATCAGCATATTCATTTAGCTCCCACCTCCCCTCCTTAAATTCCAAAGCACTGCAGTTCTCTACCCAATCGCCTGAATTGAGATAATGTATCGTTCGCCCATTTGCAGCTCTTGCCTTTCGGTTCTGAGGCATGTGGATATGCCCGCAGATAACTCCATCAAAACCCTGCTCTGCTGCTAAATCAATCGCAACTTGTTCAAAGTCTGATACATATTTTACAGCGCGTTTAACGCTCTCTTTAATATGCTTGGAGAATGACCATCTGGGTTGTTTGAAAAATTGTAAAACTTGATTAATGGTATGGTTCATCCAAATAAGGAAGTCATAGCCTCTACCTCCCAGTCTTGCTAACCACTTGCTGCAGCTTACAGAATGGTCAAAAATATCACCATGGAAGCACCAATATTTCTTCCCTTCGAGCTCGAGGACGTACTTGTTCTCAAGAATCAAATGATTCAATTGTAAGGGGACATAGGATCTCAAAAACTCATCATGATTTCCCGTAAGGTAAATCACCTCAGTCCCTGACAGAGCTAGATCAATAATTCGCTGTAGAATCGACAACTCTAAAGCCTGAAAGTGTTTTTTCTTAAACTGCCAGGCGTCAATGATATCCCCATTCAGTATCAACTTCTTGGGTTGGATTTGATTGAGATAAGAAAGAATTTCTTTGGTTCTTGCTCCAAAAGAACCTAAATGAAGATCAGACAGAATAACAACTTCGGCTGGAGTTTCTTTTTTCCTTTGTTTTGCAGGCATATACAAAATTAGCCTGGCAAGAGGATGCCTGAACAGTTTTCCTTGTTATAGAAATGTTGTAAAAATGCAAATTGAATATGACCCCTTCATCATTTCTTCGCATTTGAGAAATATACCGTTAAAACGAAGAATTAATTCAACTCCTTCAAATATTGAATCGTGAGTTGATTGAAAACGTCTGGCTGTTCTATATTGACTACATGACCGCAATCGGGAATGATTTGTAGCTGCGCGGAATCGTGTTGTGCGACAATTTTCCTGATGGAATGTAAAAACATATGGTCCTCAGCGCCCATCACATACAAAGTGGGGATGCCGATTTCATTGTCCCAGAACCATCTCAGCCGACTATTGACATCCGCTGCCAATTTAAACCATCTAATAAACTCCTTTTGGTAAAGCTTTTTGGCCTCACGAATAAAGAGAGATCGGCTTTCTTTGTGATTCGCTTTGGGCATGATGATAAATGCAAAGAAGCGATACAAAAGCATATAAGGAATCACTGACTTTAACCAAAACCCAAGCTTTAAAAGAAACTTAGATCTTAGGTTCATACGCATGATAGCACCTCCCATAATCATGCTTTCCACACGCTCTGATTGCATTTCTGCCAATTCGCGAATGATGATGGTACCTAAAGATATCCCAACAAAATGGGCTTTCTCGATGGATAGGTGATCCAATACCTCTATGACATCTTTTGTGATGGTTTGAAAGGTATAGCGTTTCATGTTTTGAAAACTATTCTTGGAACGACCATGCCCTCTCAGATCGACTAGCAAGACATTAAACTCCTTTTTATACGCACGCAATTGTTTATACCAGATGGAAGAACTTCCACCTGCGCCATGTATAAAAACGACCCATTTTTGGGAGGAAGGGTGTGGATATGTAGTATGATGCAACAATCTATAGTAATCTTCTATGCGGCAACAAATGTACCCAATTAAATTATCATTCTAATAGTTAAAGGTAGCCGATACACGATCGGTTTTAGTCTTAACAATAAAAAAAGGGCCGTAGTTCTCCACGGCCCTTTAATCCTTCCCATTTTCGGTGGTTGATATTACTCTTCCACCACTTCAATATTCACTTTGGCATCCACACTCTTGTGCAGATTCAAACTCGCTGTATAAGAACCAATCGATTTGATGTCTTCCAACAATTCGATTTTTCTTCTTTCAACCTCAATTCCTTCCTGCTCTTTCAAAGCTTGAGCCACTTGTAAAGAGGTGACAGATCCAAATATTTTACCACTTGTTCCGGTCTTCGCACCAATTTTCAGCGTTACCGTTTTCAATCGCTCAGCGATCGCTTGGTATTCGTCGAGCATTTTTTCAGCATGCGCTTCTTCTCTTCTTTGAATCTCAGCAAGTCTTTTTCGATTTGCATCGTTGGCAATCACTGCCAACTTCTGGGGAATAAGATAGTTACGACCATAACCGTTTTTTACAGTAACAAGGTCAAACTTGTACCCTACCTTATCTACGTCTTGTAACAAGATGATTTCCATGACTAGATGGTTTTAAGTTGACAGTAATTTATTTCAAAAGGTCTGTTACGTATGGAAGCATTGCTAAGTGTCTTGCACGCTTTACAGCAACTGCTACTTTACGTTGATATTTCAATGAGTTTCCGGTCAATCGGCGAGGAAGAATTTTTCCTTGCTCGTTCACAAATGACTTCAAGAATTCAGGATCCTTGTAGTCAATATGTTTAATACCGTACTTTTTAAATCTGCAGTATTTTTTCTGCTTTTTACCAATCTTAGGATTGGATAAGAACTTGATATCGTCTCTATTATTTGCCATGATTTTCGCTTTTCAATTTACAATTACTCCTCTTCTTGAGCGGCAGCAGCTTTTGCATCTGCTTTGGCGGCTGCTTGAGCAGCTTCCTGGGCAGCTTCCTGCTTTTCACGATTTTTCTTTCCAATTAAGCCATTTCGCTTGTCTTCGTTGTATTTCACACCGAACTTGTCAAGACTAACCGTTAAGAATCTCATGATCCGCTCATCTCTTCTGAATGCCAATTCCATCTGAGGAATCAACTCTCCTGTTTCAGAGGCGAACTCAATACAATAATAGACTCCTGAAGTCCTTTTAGCTATGGGATAAGCCAATTGACGTAATCCCATCTCATCTACATGCACCACCTCAGCACCTACTTGCTTCAAATGGTCAACATACGTCTGAGCTGTCGATTTTATTTCATCGCCCGACAGAACTGGATCTACGATGAAAGTTACTTCATAATTTCGCATCTACCTTATTTTATGCTTTATGAACAAAAATGGAGCGCAAAGATAGTTAAATTGCTGCTTTTCAACAACAAAGTGTATCATATAAAATCCAGAGCGCTTTTTCGCTTCAACTTTTAAAAACCCATCCCCTATGATGAGTAAGTTTTTGTGCCTGCTAACGTTCATATTATCATGAGGATACAAATTATAATCTTGCTTATAAGTATTTGCCTTTCGGCAAATGCTCAAAACGAGTCCCTCTTCGAAAAATGGGATTCCTTTTTCAGTGAGATCACTTTCAACGGAAAAATCGACTATCAAAAGGCCATAGCTCTTGACGCTTCTTCAAAGGACATGGGGCAAGAAATGAAGCTAACGAAGCTTGCCGGACGTTCCAAAATTTACCAAAAGGCATTTTGGATCAATGCGTACAATTATATCGTAATAAATCAAATAGCTGCTTCTTATCCTATCAGCACTGTGCAAGAAATCCCTGGTTTCTTTTCCCAAAAACATTCAGTAGCCGGCCGGGAGGTTTCACTCGATGAAATAGAAAGAGGGATACTGTGGCAACTGGACCCGGACCCCAGAATTCATTTTGCACTGATCTGTGGCGCAAATTCTTGTCCTCAAGCTTTGGCCCATGTTTACCATCCAGATCATTTAGATGCGCAGTTGACCGCACAGTGTCGCAAAGCAATCAATAGAAGTCCGCACATTTTCCGTAAGGAAAATAAAGAATGGCAGCTATCCATGATTTTTAAATGGTATGCTAATGATTTTGGCGGTTTGGAAGGTGTAAAGAGTTTTATTCACCATTACTCAAACGATAGTCTTACTTTCTTCGGGAATCTAAGCTATCAAGAGTATGACTGGAGTCTCAATAACTATTCTATTAATCAGCTGGAGCCCACCTTTACACCCGGCGCTAGCCTTCTTCAAACTTTCACGCCCTCCAGACTGCTCAAACGAGGACAATGGGACATCATGTGGTTTCATAACCTATATACCGAAACTACTTTCGCCAATGAGGTAGGAGAGGTCTCTCCACTCAGCAGGCGCACCTTTTATGAACAACGTCTGGAAATTTTCACAAGTGTGGATCCGAAAGGAAGGTGGAACATGGGCTTTGTTACGACTGCGCGTTCGACCATCTTAACAAATGGAGTCAATGGGGAAGAGCAAAAGCACCGGGCTATTGAATCCGTATTTTTCCCTAATGACGGAGATTTCAGCAGATCAGGCTGGACCACCTTTGCGCCTTCAGTGAAATGGGTTCCATTTCCTCAACTAGGCCGGTTTTCGATACAATCCAGCATCTTTATTCCCTTGGTCGACCAAGCTGAAAGTCCCATTTTCTTAAATTTTGACAGCTATATCTGGGAAAACCGGATTTTTTACGACAAAACTTTAGGGGCAAGTCAAAACTGGCAATTATTCTCTGAGCTGGATATCAACTATACATTCGGTCCTGAAACCGGCTTTGCGAATGCTTCCGTGTTTACGCCCGTGACCATAATCATGAGTTATTTCCCTTCCAATCGATTTACAGTTTATGGGTTAGCACAACATGGTCAAAGATGGGGCAAGGGAGCCCAAGACTATACACAAATGGGCATAGGCGCTAAATGGCAAATGACAAAATCATTGAACCTAGAAGTATTGTACAACCAATTTGTCAGAGGTCGATCAACAGGTCTGGGACGATCCTACAATGTAGGACTACGATACATTTACCTATAAGTGAATTATAAGGTGATCTCGCCAATGAAGTAATCGATGATCGCATGCACTTCGGTATCCCCTTGAAGCTCAGGCATCCATTTGAACAGAAGATCTTGTTTTGTAATATCTTCTCTCAAAGCAAGCTCCAATTGCTGAAAAGCTTCCTTGGGTTGTTGCATTTTGAATAAGCACACTACCTTACCGTAGATCAGTTCTGCTCCCACCGTATGATATTCAGCTTCTTCTAAAACACTTAAAGCTGCAGATTCCGCATTCTGATTAATCAGAAATTTAGCATGGTCCAACCAATATTGCAGTTGTTCGGGACCTGCTTCTGTAGCCTTCCGGAAGTAATAATCTGCTTTGGTGATTTCATTCTGCTCAATGTATACCATTGCTAAACTAGCAAAATATTCTTCTCTTCGGTCCTCGCCTTCGATCGCTTCCAGAAAACATCTTTCTGCCTTATCATAAGAACCGGCATCAAAATAGCATCTCCCCAAATAATAGAACACCTCGTCATTGTAAGGGTCAAGCTTAGCTGCTTTCTTCAAATGATTAAGGGCACCGGAATAATCTCCCAGTTCTATATAGCAATAGCCAATCGATGCAAGCACATCGCTATCAGGACCAAACAAGTCTAACTCTTCAAGGAAGATATCTAAAGCTTTAGGATAATTGCGAAGCTGTATACACATTTCAGCACAGTCCTTATAAGCCATTTCAAACTGAGGCTCAATTAAAAAGCTGTATTCCAACGAATCGATCGCTTGTTCATACTCTCCAATACAGGCATAAGCATGTCCCAAATTATACCAGGCATAACCATTATAGGGATCATGGTCCAAGATTTCCTTGTGAAAAAGGATACTATCCTCGTATTTCTTACTGAACTCTACGGCCATCCACATTCTTTCCAAAATATCCCTTCTATGTGGTGCTTGTAGCACAGCATCTTTCAGCACATCAAACATGCTGTCATAGTCTTTCAGTTGCTCATAAACAGCAGCTTCGATAATCATGACTTCCTGTATGTCCGATGATGATATTCGTAATTTGATGTCCTCTAAAATTGCTAAAGCATCATGACTGTGACCTAATGCATTTAAGGCACGGGCCTTCATGAGTTGTATGTCCGTTTCGAATGGAGAAATAATTTCAGCCTCTTCAAGAATTTGAATCGCGCAGTCATAGTCACGATCCTTCATCAGCAACCTCGCTTTCAATAAATAAAAGTCTAATCGGTATTTGTAGTGCGTTAAGGCTATATCGACGGCATCTATTGCTTTGTGCAATAGTTGCTCGCGCTCGTAGAAGGAAATGATATCCATCAATTCTTTCTCGTCAAAATAAGTTAGCGTATCCCCATGAGACCGCTCCTCAAATTCCGATACAAGTCGTCGAATTTTAGATTTGAGTATATGTCTTCGCTGCATAGGCTTGCGTATGGGATTTTATATTGTCTTATTCAAGTGGGGTAAAGATATAATAATTACACACAAAACAAGGAGGAGAAAAGGAAATAATCCCTTAATAAACGAGGGGTAAAATTAACATTAAAAATATAATTCATTTGAATCAAATGACTGATAGTCAATTATTTTCAAATAGTAAATTTTTCAAATTAAAAATTAATATAATTCTAAGAGGTTCGGCTTGAAGCAGGAACGCTTTAAACTCAACCCTTATCTGTTTGAGAAAGTTTTTGCTTTTTCTTTCGTGAAACCATGAAAACCCCAGCAAATATCATTGTTGCAGCAAAGACTTTGAGCCCCGTAATGGCCTCCCAACCCATCAAAACAGACAGTGTCGCCGCTATTAAGGGTTGTAAGTATATGTAGATACTGACCACCGTGGGCGTTACTGTTTTTAAAGCAAAGGCATTCAGGGCATAGGCTAGAAAAGTGGTGCCGAGCAAGACATAGACAACCTGCCAGATATATTTCCCTTGAATGAGACTGAGATCAACTGCTTGAAGTTCTGTGAAACTAACCGGAAAAACAATCAGCGCACCAAAGGTAAAAGACCACTTAACTACTGTAAATGGATGATATCGTTTCATCAGGGGCTTCACCAAAACCAGATACAAGGCATAACTGCTGGCATTAAACCAAACCATTAAGTCACCCACTAAAGTGTCTCCTGAAAAACCAATATGCTGATCTGCAAGCAACAAACTTACTGTGCCTCCGAGTCCAAGAATGATACCGGCTGATTTTAGAAAACTGATCCGTTCTTTAAGAATAATCGCTGAAAGTATAAAAACCAAAATGGGATTGGTCACCATCAACAAGGAGGCATGTATAGGGGTCGTTTTTTCCAGCCCCATAAAGAAGAACAATTGATTTAAGGCAATTCCAAACAATCCACACAGAATTAATCTGGGTATATCCTTTCTTTCAATTCGCTCTTTAATCCATAAGGTATGGACCATCCAGAAGGCGATAAGTCCAAAACCTACCCTAAAACTGATAAATGCTTTGGGGCTAAGAATACCATCTTGCATGACTCCTTTCGCAATGATATAATTAGCACCATAGATTAGGGCAACCGCCAGTAAGGCTCCATGAGCCAGCATTCGAGCATTCATCCTGCAAAGAAAGGCCCTTTCAGTGAATCACCAAAAGGGCTTGTCTCTATTGCCTTCTTCTTTCATCAAAACGCTTCTTTATTTTCTCAATAACCTCACGTCGAAAATCCATTTCAGCTCTGTGCAATTGCAGCACTTTTTTTGCCGAAAGGACCTCTAAAAACCGCTCGGTATATTCCGTTCTGACCTTTTGGATGGCTTCCTCATTCTTTAGACTAGTCTTCAAAAAAGATAACGCTTCTTCATCACTTAAATCTTCAATGCGTCTGGGCGGCCGGGTTTGGGATCTCAATTCGTGTTCTTTCTCCTGAAACTCGTCGTAAATTGGCCAAAACGCCTTTGCTTCATTGGGGCTCAGGTCGAGCCGATCTGTGATAAAGGCAATTTTCTGTGCCTCTAGCTTCTCTTTAATTTCTGCCCGATCCGGTCTTTGCCCAAAGGCAAATGTTGCGAAGAACAACACAATCGATAAAAATGTGTATTTCATTAGTATTGTATTTGATCTGTTAAATATTCGATATCCATGTCCTCTCCTATTTCATCCAATAAGAGTTCTAAATCATCTTCTGCTGTTTCCGTCCACCTGACTTCTGAAAATGACTCCTCATTCAAAAGAAGCGCTAAATCTTCCACAGTAGTTTCTTGCTCAAGGAGCAAGACTTCCACTGCCGCAGTCCATTCTTCGTCTTCAAATCCCGATAGAAGCGGATCTTCTGCTCTTGGCCAAAAAAAGAAGACCAAAGCTGTAACTGATGCTGCCGCTGCCCAACCTATCCAGGACCGCTTCCATAAGGCAGGGGTCGCCGTAGGACTAGTAGACTGCACCGTTTGCCTGAGAATCTGTTCTCTTGCATCTTGAAAGTATGCAGCATCCGGCATTACTTGCCCTTTTAGTAAAGGGAAATCAGGCTCCAAATCCTTCAACTCTTTTTCAATCTCTTCTTTCCTGCTCATAGGATGGTATTTCTCTCTTTTATAAATGCCATAATCTTCTTGACTGCATGATGATAGTTGGCTTTTAAACCTCCAACAGAGGTCTCGGTCCACTCACTAATTTCCTCATAGGACTTTTGACCGAAATACCTCATTTGAAAAACTTGCCTTTGCTTTTCCGGTAATTCCTCCAATGCCAAGTTCAAAACCGAAAGTATTTTATCTGAATCCACCGAAGATTCAGTAAATAAGCCTCCAATGAATTCTTGATGATCTGCAAGGTCTTCTGTCCTTTTTCTTTTTTGCTTCCGCAAAAAATCTATCGACTCATTCGTTGCAATTCGATAGATCCAGGTGTATAAACCTGACTGGCTTTCAAAGCGATTCAAGTTCTTAAACACCTTGATAAAAGTATTTTGACAAACATCATCAGCGTTCTGATGCGAATTCACGATCGAACGGATATGCCAATACAAGCGCTCCTGATACTGATCCAGAAGTAACCGAAAGGCTTTGTTCTGATCTGTAGCCCAAAGCTTCAGAATGTGTTTATCTGTTTGTTCTTGCTCGGTCATTCCGTTTTCGTTCAGTACATAGACGCTTTGTCTGAGGCGAGGTTTAATGTCCTAAAATAAAAAAGGGAAGCCGAAGCCTCCCTTTATGCCATTTATATCTGCTATCAGAATTGCCATACCACTCCAGCTACGATAAATCCGGGAAAGACCTGATATCTTCTGACTTCTACGATATTCAATCCAAAAGTATTTCTTACACGCTCTCTGGGATCAAGGTTTAAGACGTTATCTGCCTGAAGCTTTAAGGTCAAAGGAGCAGATTTCAATTCATATACTGCTTCAAAATCCAGAATGTACAAATCACTGTTCAAATCTGCCGTTCCGGCTCGATCATAAGAAAATTCTACATCCATGTTTAAGTTCCCGATGCGATACTCTAATTCTAGGGAAGGTTCCCACGATTCAAAGGTAATAGGCATTTGACTGGCTCGTTCTACTTCACTGATTCCATATGCCATGCCCAGTTCCACATTCAAAGGAAAATCCCATCTGGACTCAAGGCCCAATGAATAGCTTTGGCTTTCATTTACAGTCTCAAACTCTTCTTTTCCATTGGTAGAAAAACCTTTATTCCAATTGTAATTGATTCTCGGTTCCAATCGGATAGGGAAAAACGGTAGTTCATAGCCCACAAAGGCTGTGGCATTAAAATTCTGTGACGAAGGAGTGGGCAAGAAACCACTTAGAATATAATTTCCGAAATTTTGAGTAAAGTTACTGATCACATCTTCGTTGTAATTATAACTGATATTACTAAAAATGAAGGTTCTTCGGGTAACAATAAAATTATGGTACCGAAGTGAAGCGCTATATCCCTTAGTCGCCAGGTCGAACGGGTACCCACCTGTAGAGACCTGGGTGGAAGTATTGATCTCATTCACCCCCCATACATTGTTAAAACCAGGATATTGGATACCATAATTCCCATTTAAAGTAAGGGTGTGGGCCCTATTAAACTTCCTGACGATATTTAAGGAAGCGCCCGGAAACCATTCGTCATGACTTCCTTCCAACATGAAATTCCGGTCAATGTAGTTCAACGTAATATTGGGGGCCACCTCCCAATCATCTGTTTCATATCCTCCTGTTGCTCCAAAAACTGTTGCATGTTGAATCATCTGATCGTCGGTTCCGAAGTCCACAACACCCTGATTACTGGCATCAAAGATCATAGACTGGTCCTGGTAATTGTATTCCGCACTGGGCTGTAAGAACCAGTCGCCCCAAATCATTTTATGACTGCTGCTGATGCTAAAATCGGTTGTTTCAACCTGTTGTGACTGAAGCATCCGATACAAGCTATCTGAAGGAGATATCGGGACAGATAAGAAAGGAAAGATGTCCTCAAACAACATATCTCCGTTTTGAACGCTATTCTGGAATTTAGCATCTACTCGCCATAAATCATCTTTCCCCACCTTGCGTCTCATCTTTGCAAAGGGAGCAATATTATAGGTGCTCCGTTCCTGATTGTTAATTGTCCTGAAATCTAAACCTGAAAAATCACCCGACCGGGTTTCATCTGCAGAAGTGGTATTGAAAGAAAGAGGAGCGGCAACTTCCAGAAAAGTGCTGCTATCAACATTCCATTCCATTCGCCAAAAAGTGTTGATAATAGGTGTCTCAGTAGTTCTGCTCATGGTCTCCGTCCGCGTCTGGTTTTCAGCCACGAAATCTGTTTGCATGAAGACATCTGATTCTCTTTGAGCGTAAGCACCCATGACAAATCCTTTGATCTTCATTTTATCCGAGGGATCCCAATCGATATTTAAATTCAAAATACCATCGATATTAGCTTGCACCTGGTCACTTATTCCCAACTCGCTCGGCACTAAGCTGATAATATCACTACCCGCACGCCTAAACCTCCTGCCGGCACTATTGGACACCATATTCATCATATCTCTGAACGTCAATACACGCTCTCCCACATTGTTCCCCTTGGCAAATCCACTGATTCCAATTTTATCATTTAGATTAAATGCATTCGCATCTAATTTGACAGAAGAAGGATATCCTCCGAGCAACTCAGCCTGCCCGGACCATTTATTCAATTCCCCTTCTTTGAGTCGCACATCCATAGCCACGTCTTCTGAACGCTCAGTCTGAAATTGCTCACTGGATTCTTTATAATTCTCGATAATTTTAATTTCTTCAAGCTGGTCAGCACGAATGCCCTCTGTAGCCAATTGCTGGTTCCCATTGATAATATCTCGTCCCTGAACGAGCATGCGGGTAATCTTTTCACCTCCATAATAGACGGATCCATCGCGAATCTCCATTCCGGGCAGTCGTTTCAATACATCCCCAAGTGTCCGCTCCGCACCGGTCGTATAAGTGGTTAAGCGAAAAGTCAAGGTGTCTCCGGAACGTTTCACACCGAAAGCCTCATCCTTTACCGTAACTTCCTCGAGATTAAAGCTTTTAGGTTCTAGGGTGATCTCAAATGGCGTAACCACTTTTTGTGGTTCTGCTACTCGGACATATCGCGTTCCGTATCCGAACATGCTATATTCCAGGATGACAGGCTGTGACTGTGTCGTTCTGATTTCCCAGGCACCTTGCTCATTTGTTTCTGCAAATTGATACATAGAAACCGTATCAGCGCTCATTAGGCGTACAATCGAAGCAATAGCCGGTGTTCCATCCTCTAGTAACACGGTTCCACTTAATTTATGCTGGGCATTTAAATGGTGGGCTGCTAGGAAAAAGATCGTTAGCAAAAATATCTTAGTTGTGTTCATATCAGGTGTTCTTCGTTTGTGCTCAATCCTTGCGATTGATATACTTTTTAATCATTTCATCTCTTAATTGCTTGCGAAAAGCTTCTTCGCCTATACAATTGGACAAGTCAAGAGGTTGCTTTTCGATTGCGAAGTCGCCCAACTCCACTTTTTCAGCTATGTAATTGAAATTAGGCGCTTCTACTGCCAGAATCAATCCCGGTGCACCACCAAAATCGTCAGGTCCATCAGCAATAGGTATAGAAGGCGTAAACCAAACAATTGTGGAGTCTCCCTCTTCATTTATATATTTTAATTGTTCACATTTTAAATCAGCAAATACCTTCATGCCTTCTCCTCTGACCCAATTATACTTTTCTTTATAGTTGTGTCCGGAACAAACACTGTCAGGCATAACATTTGATCGAATGGTTACTTCTCCGGACCTGAGATCTTTGGCGTAAGACATTTTTGCCTCGCCCATTCTGCTCCACCAAGGATTGCCCTCAGTAATTTCCATGGTCTTGATAAGCGTATCATAATCAAAAAAGGAGACGCGTCCATTAGAGTAGAGATCATAATATTCACTGACACTATTGGCCATGATCTCCTCTTGTTCCCTCATTTTTCTTTTCATTTCCGGACCGCGCATCCAGCGTCCGTACTCTGTATTTCCAGGAACTATAAACTTCTTATAGTAAACATGCACAGTTTGTGCCTGAACCTCCTTGTGGACGACAAAGCAGCCCAACATAAAGAAGGCAATGAAAAATAATCGTTTCAATTTGGCAAATTTTTAATTGTTATCTGAGATCGTATTCCTTTATCTTATGACAAACAAAAGACGAAAGGTAATCCTATTCACAGGAATATTAGACATTTTTTAGCTCTCAAAGTTTAATGGAACTCTTGAATCATTTAGGTTATTCTTCTTCTGTGGCATCCAACCAATCCAATCGTAAAACTGTTCTTCCTTCTTCTTCATAATACATCCTTTTGAATCGTTTCCCCCATTGCAACTCTTCCGCGGTATAGGAATGTACTCTATTAATGGTTTGCGCATACGTCTGGTCAAACGCTTTTAAATAAATGATCAACTCTACCTCCTTTTCATTGATTTCTTCAGTCGTCCACCCATAAAGCGCAGAGTTTTCATTGATTTTGTGCACCAATGTCCAGTTTAAAGGAAACATCCTTAACTGATCCATTTCCAACTGAAGAGGCGTAAACCTTCGTGTAAAGACACCATCCTGTTGTTCCAACCATGATAAGGTGACCCGAACTTCCAGGTCTCGAAGATTAGAATTATGCCCATTGACCAGTCGAAACATCAAGGCGCTTCCTCCTTCAAAAGAACGAATCACTGCATGATCACTGAATAGAACGGTGACCGTTGCCTTAGCAAAACGAGCAAAGCACAGACCGGTAGCCATCGCAAACCAAAGCAAACCGGTAAATGCCGTGATGCCGGCTACTGCATTTGCCGAAAGGCTGAGCGGATGAATCGCTCCATAGCCTACGGTTGTAAAGGTCTGAATACTGAAGAAACATGCTTCCGCAAACCACAGCCACCCCTCGCTTTGCTGTACCCCGCCAAATGCCTCAGGACCGAGATAATAAAAGATAATTCCAAACAGTAGATTCAGCACTACATATAAGGTGAAGAGAACCCATATCAAGGCACCCCAGCCGAGTTGTAAAAGATCTGTATACAAATCGGATATTCTTTTTCCGTAACGAACAACATTAAAACTACCGTCCCGCAGAATTAATCGATTCTCCGAACTGAGCTTATCTCCGAATCCAATTTCTTCGCTCACTCGCCTGGGTAAAATGCGCACACGCTTGGCCATACTGCAAATTTGACTATTTTTATTTAATGAGATCGAAAATATCAGCTTGGATCCTCAAACTACTGGGTTGGCGTATAACGGGTATCTATCCGAATTCGGAACCCAAGAATGTTTTAGCGGTGGTACCTCACACTTCTTGGGTGGATTTCCCCTTGGGCTTATTGGTTCGCTCAGCCAGAAAAATGGATTTTGGGCAAAGCCTCTCTTTTTAAAGGTCCTATGGGTGGAATTTTTAAGTGGCTGGGAGGCTATCCGGTGGACCGTAGAGGCAATCAGAAAATGGTCGATGCTGTAGCAGACATCTTTAATGCTCATGATAAATTCGATATCGCCATCGCTCCCGAAGGCACCCGCAAGAAGGTCGATAAATTGCGCTCCGGCTTTTATTATATCGCTAAAAAATCAGGGGCTGCCATCGTTTTAGTCACTTTTGATTTTGGAAACAAGGTGGTCCACTTTTCTGATCCCATCTATCCTACGGATGATGAATCTTCAGACCTTAAAAAAATAGAGGACTATTTCCGAGGGGTCCAGGGAAAGAAGATAGAATATTCCTTCTGATAAAGGCCTCCTGATATACGCGAATTAGACCATTACATCTTGCTCAGCTACTTCTGAAGCCACGGTACCCTCTTCCAGGATATCTATCAAGCGGCAAGCAACCAACTGGTTGACGGACACCTTACCCTCCGGCAGGCTTACCTTCACGTAATTGTCTGTATATCCGGACAACTGCCCTTCTTCCTTCGATTCTTCGATTAACACCATACGCGTTTCATTCAAATGCTGTGCATAAAACTGCATTTGCTTCTTATCAGATAAGTGTCTTAAGCGGGCATTTCGTTCCTTCCTTTTCGACATTTCTACATGATCCGAACGCTCGGCAGCATCCGTATTGGGTCTTTCAGAATAAGTAAATACATGCAAATAGCTGATCGGCAGGTCTTTGATAAAATCATAAGTCACCTGAAAATCCTCATCAGTTTCGCCCGGAAAACCTACAATGACGTCGAC
Source organism: uncultured Saprospiraceae bacterium (assembly GCA_964525165.1). GTDB lineage: Bacteria > Bacteroidota > Bacteroidia > Chitinophagales > Saprospiraceae > JAWLFI01. The sequence goes on from CAZGGG010000016.1 coordinate 43,646, forward strand.
CCCTATAGCAGCATGTGGCATAAGGCCTTTGATTTTGGCTACACGATCTGCGTACAGTTCACGTTTATACCTTCGACGCATCTCCTTCAATTGCTTATTATTCCCACTTTGCAAGGGCATATGGAAGTGAGGTACGAATCGCTTGGATTGCGCTACAAACTCTATGATCTCATCCGAACATAAATTGGGCTCTATAGATGAAATCCGAAATCGCTCAATGCCTTCAACCGCGTCTAAAGCCTGGATAAGGTCGATAAACAAGGCCTCCTTCTTAGGTCGTACGCCTTCTAATACTTCAGTCCCATTTCCAAAATCTCCAATATTCACTCCGGTCAGCACTATTTCCTTGACCCCTCTGTCGGCCAAGGCTTGGGCATCGATAACAGCTTTTTCAATCGTAGCAGACCGGGACTTCCCTCTGGCTAATGGAATTGTACAAAACGAGCATTTGTAGTCACATCCGTCCTGCACTTTCAGGAATGAACGCGTTCGATCTCCGAATGAAAAGGCGCTCTCAAAAGAGTCTGCTTCCTTTACTGATCCGGCCTTCACCCAGCCTTTCCCGGCATGACTAATTTCATCAATGTAGTCCAGGATCCTGAACTTTTCAGCAGCGCCCAATACCAAATCGACTCCTTTTATCTCTGAGATTTCTTTGGGCTTTAATTGAGCATAACAGCCAACGACAACGACTTTCGCTTGGGGATTGATGCGCAGGCATTTTCGCACAATATTGCGGCACTTCCGATCTGCGAAGTCTGTCACCGAACAAGTATTAATCACATAGACATCCGCCGATTCTTTATAATCAACCACAGCATAGCCTGCTTCCTCAAAACGCTGAGCCAGCATAGAGGATTCAGAATAATTTAATTTACACCCTAGGGTATAAAAAGCCGCCGATTTTGGTGTCGCCATAATTCGTACTTGGCCGACAAAATTACTTAACTTCCATGAGATAAGAAACCTATGGACTTCAAAGCAGCATTGGAACAAGGTCACAGCAAAGAAATAGCCATCCAAATCGCCCATTCTTTAATCGCAGAACCCGAACAACTCGAAGCCTACCTTACATTATTATCAGAAGAGTCCATCATCGCACAAAGAGCCAGCTGGCCTTTGGCAACCATCACAGATGAAGCCCCGGAAATACTGGAGCCCTTTCAAAAAGAATTGCTGGATGCTGCAGAACGGAATCTTCATCCAGCTGTTTCCAGAAACATCTTACGATACTTCCAGTTTGCTCCCATCCGGGATGAATCCGTACAAGAAAAACTATTGGATGTAGCCTTTCGGCAAATGGAGTCTCCGACCATACCGGTAGCGATACGGGTTTTTGCTATGCAAGCCATCGAACAAAATACCAAAACGGTACCTGAATTGCGACAAGCTCTGGCAGACGGTATCGCATTGAGGATAGATGAAGAAAAACCGGGCTTCAAAAGTCGTGGCAGGAAAATTCTAAAAGCTTTGGAAAAAGAACATATTTTGCCCTCCGTGTGATTTTATGAATGAGCTGTGCATCAACTGTGCCGCTATTTCGGGGGCTGCCATTCTATGCCGAATCTTTTCGCATATTCTTGCAAAGGACCTAATCCTACCGAGGCTCGAAATTCATTTACTTTAGAAGGATCCTGCAACTCATGCAATGTATTCTCTCCTGTATCCGGATCCATTGTAATTTGTGAACCATACTTTTGAGCTTGCCCTTTTCGCATCAAGATTCTATCTTCCGACATAGCCAAATGGCTTCCTTGTGATTCTCCTTTAGCTACGGATTCCTTTAAGAGAGGAAGATATTGCTCTTGAATACCTAAAGGGGCATGCTGGTAAACAAGCCACACAGCCAGATTGGCCTTTCCCCCCACCAGAGATTTTCCTGGCCACCCTCGATCATCAAGCACCTCTAAGATGAGAGACTCACAGATGGAATCCTCTTTTTGAATTAAGCTCCAATAATAGTTCATTTCTGGAGATCCCCTGCCGAACTTATTTTCCGCTTCATTCAACAGCTGCCTCAATGTTTGGTCTCGAATATAAATGTTTTCCAGTTTTTGCTGTAAATCTTTATCAAAACCCTTTTCATAAGCCTCCTTATTAGCTTGTACTTGATTCAATACCTCTGCCCATTCTTCTTTGTTGTGTAAGGACGACAAATCTTTGTCTGTTTTTAGATGGTCGATATTGCGCCAGCCTTTTTCTGCTGCGAGAAGAAGGTAGAATAATGCCCTGTCCGCTTGATCGCTTAGAGCATAAGAACAAGCTGCGTTATAATAATCAGACGTTCTGCCCTCCGAAAGTTCAAAAGCCTGCCGGTAAGAATCCGCCGAGGCAGCAAATTGGCCCTTTTGATATTCTTCAAAAGCCTGTTTGCTGAGCTCTGAAAAAGATTGGCCGTAAAGCCCCATGGCTAAGAGTAAGCCTGATAAGATGATGAAACAACGCATAGAAACTTATTAAATAGCCCGGACTTTTAAGGTCCGGGCATGCTGTGCAAAATGCAGATTTTTAATCGAGTGCAAACTTGACAGGCAGATGAAACTTCACTTTCACCTTTCTGCCTCTTTGTTCCCCTGGAATCCAACGAATATTATCTTCATTCATTTTATTCACCACACGGATTACTTCTTCTCCGGTTCCTGCCCCGATATTGCGCACAATAGTAGGGTCATTAATACGACCGGACTCATCAACAATAAAACTTACGACTACCATACCCTCAACATTCAGCTTTTTCGCTGCCTCAGGGTATTGAATGTTATCATAAACATATTGCAGCAGCTTTCCCTGTGCGCACTGACTTCTTCCTTCCTCGGCTAAGTCTTCACATCCGGGGAATCTAGGCATTACTTCAACTACATTAAAGACGTCACCATCAGAATCTGCTGTCGCATTTGCCACCTCCATTTCATTTAAAGGAGGAGGTGGTGGTGGGGGCGGGGGAATGTTTACGGCTTGATCAATACGCGCAGGTTCTGATATCACTTCTGTTTCTGTGCAAGCAACAAAGAACCCCAGACTTCCTAATATTAGGATTGCAGGTATGATTCGGCTTATTTGCCAATATCTATTTTGTTTGATTTTCATCATTTCGATTCGTTTTTGAATGGGTGATTGATACACTGAATGTCCTAAGATGATTCGGGCCCTTGAAACATGTTCGAACAGCAGTTTTAAATAATCTTGTTTCTCGTATTGGTGGAGCGTCAATTCGTCGGCTTCAAACTCATGAAGTAATTTGATTTCTCTGTCAAGCCAATAAAATAGTGGGTGAAACCAAAAAACCACTTTCATGAGGGCTGAAATGATAACATCCCAACTGTGTCTTTTCCTGATGTGCACTTCTTCGTGACGAACAATCATAGATCTTTCATGGTCTGAAAAATTCCATTGAGGATTCCAAAACAATAAATTCCCAAATGAAAAGGGCATCTTAATACTATCATGATATGCCCAGGTAATTCTGCCTTTTCTTTCTAAGCTGGATCTTTTGATGAGACGATAAATACTTCCCAGAGCAATGCACAGTTGAGTAAGTGTAAAAGCTGCTCCTAAGAGATATACCCCTTGGAGTATTTTCCATAGAGTCAGGCCTTCCTCTGCTTGGGAAGAATCTGAGCTCGCAGCACTCAATTCCAGGACCGGCAATTGGAAGGTGAAGAGTTGATTTTGCGGAAGCAAAATCGGGTCTATCAAGGGGATCAGTGCAGCCAAAACAAACCCCAACAATAACCAAATTCTTAATAGGCTATAAGGACTGCTTTTCTTTAATATTTGGTAAGCCGATACCACACCCACTAATAGCAATGTACTTTCTATCAAATATGTGATAAGGGTGTTCATGATTCTTCTTTTTTAATCTCTTCCAATAGGGACTCCATAGATTCCAGGTCAATTTCTTCTTCTTTGACAAGGAAACTAAGCATGCGTTCCATGCTACCTTGAAAATATTTACCGACCATATCCTTCAGACTAAACCTTGAGTATTCGTCTTTTGAAACCAGACTATGATAAACATGGGTGCGACCATAGGCTTTATGTCCTACGAAGCCTTTCTCTTCTAAGATGCGTATGATCGTAGAAATGGTGGAATGGGCAGGTTTTTTATCCTCATATTGTTCAATTAATTGTCGAACAGTCGCAGGCTCATGTGCCCATAACAATTGCATCACCTCCTCCTCAGCTCTGGTTAGTTTATGGTTCGTCTTCATTGCTTCATATGTTCATAAGATTTCAAAATGCTTACTCTTTCCTCTGCGTAGGATCGATATTTATCTTGCTGTGTTTTGAGATATTTATTGAAATAGCGAATAGCGACATTTTTATCATCATATAAGCGATCATAAGCATTGGCTATTCGTATCAAATACTTGCCGTCCTCAGATCGCCGATAAGCCTCTTCATATAAATCTATCGCTTTTCGATAATCGCCGTTTTGTTCATAAATATTGGCTCTATAATCGCAGTAGAGAGGGATTCCCTTTGCATAGCTTTCCTCTAAGGCCAGCTCAAATTGTCGTGCAGCGGAAGCAGAATCTTCAAGCCCTAAAAAACACATACCCATATAATAATGGATATAGTCCCTTTCCGTATCCACCAAGGCATTGCGCAGGTAGCGCATTGCCAACGCAAAGCTATCCGAGCGATATAATGAAATACCTTTCATTCGAGCATATTTGATCGGCAAATCAATACTTTGCTCTGCACGATCAAAATGGGAGATGGCTTTCGCAAAAGAATCCAGGTAATAGGCAATTTTTCCGGCGCTTAATTGCAATAATACATTCGTGGAATCTTGTTGGATACCTGCCTGTATCAAGGAGTCCGCAAGGTCTGCCTGTCCATTAGGTACTAAAATATCTGCAAGTTTCACCCTTGCCTTATAATCTTCCGGCTTTAATGATACTGCTTTCGCAAAGGCTACCCCCGCCTCTAGTGGGAGTTCGGCTTTCAGATAGAGTTGACCAAGTTGATACCAGCCTTGTGCATGGGTACTATCTTGCTGCACAGAGAGCTTTTTGTATTTAATCGCCCGCGGGTAGTTTAACTCATCTTCCATGAGCATCGCTAGCTTTTGCAAAACAAGTGCCGAACTATCTCCGGACTCAAAGGCCCATACTAGATACTTTTTCGCCTGAGCATAAGCTTGTACTTCGTAGGCCGCCAAGCCTACAACTGCCGAAAGTCTCAAGCTGTCTTCCCAGGCGCAATCTTCATGAATTTGCAAACATTCCTCGTAGGATGCCTTTTCAAATGCAGCTTCTAATGCGTCTGCACAATCTTGAGCCCCCAATGAGAACATCGCCATGATGAATAAGGTGTGAAAATAGATCCAACGCATGGACTAAATCTATAACTAATTTTTTAGTTATACAACTAAATCTTTAAATAAGCGCAATTAAAACGCCCTCAAAACAAAAAAAGCAGCTTGAAAACAAGCTGCTTTTGACTTTATGATTTCCTTTCGTCCTATTCCACAGGATGATCAATACTCAAGCGCTGTGGACGATTAGCGATCTCCCATGTAGTTAGGAAAATAAGCTTCGCTCGTTCTGCCATACTTGAAAATGCAATTTTATCCGGTGTATCCGTTGTTCTGTGGTAATCCTCATGTGTACCATTGAAGAAAAAGATAGCCGGAATCCCATTCTTCGCAAAATTATAATGATCGGATCGGTAGTAATATCTATTGGGGTCATCTTCCTCATTATAGGTATAATCGAGAATCAGATTAGGCCCTTTTTCATTGGCTGTTACATGCACATCTTGAAGGTCATTACTGATTCTGTCCGCTCCGATAACATATATGTATTCGGAAGAGTCTTGATACTTTTCATCGATCCTTCCGACCATATCTACATTGACATTTGCCACGGCATCGCTTAGTGGAAGTATGGGTTGATCTGCATAATATCGGCTTCCTAATAAACCCTTCTCTTCTCCTGTTACCAACATAAAAAGTATGGAACGCTCAGGACCTTGGCCGGCTTTAGCTGCTTGTGCAAATGTCTCCATCACTTCAAGAACAGTAGTTGTTCCTGACCCATTATCATCTGCTCCGTTATATATTCCATCTCCTCTTTGACCCAGATGGTCATAATGTGCACTCACGATAATATGTTCAGCCTCCTTATTAGGGTTTGAACCCGGGAGTAGGGCCAACACATTTTGACTTTTCGTAAAACTTAGACTGGGCACCCAATCTATAAATACATCTCTTTTTATCTTATAAGGCTTTCCTTTTAATCCGCCGTCATTGATGAGCTCGTCTCTTGCAGCCAAAAACTTTTTCATCTTTTTTCCGATGATATCCTCAGCCGCTGCCGTACTTAAATGTGCATGAGGTAATAAGGGTAAAGAATCCGGATTGACCACACCCAGGTTCAAAAAGGAAGCCATTACATATCGTTTGATTCTTGCCGAATAGGACTTAAATTGCTCATCAACAATTAGCGCGGCTTTTACTCCTTTTGCCGAAAGGCGCTCCAAACGCTCTGTCAACTCAAATTGGCTACTATCCACAAGTCTTTCTTTTACCTCATCCGGTAAAGTCTTATAGATCAAAACGACTTTCTCCTCCCAGTCAAATTTTCCAAAATCATTATATCCCTGATCTTCAACTGCATAACCAAGGAAATAAATTTCTTCTGCTTCGAATGAGGGCAAGGGTCGCTGTTGAAAGGGACTGACCACATAATCCTTATAGGCCTCCAGATTTTTTTGGTCATATTTTAAACTTAAACTATCTGGCTGAAAGCGCGTGAAAGGCACATCCATAAAGTAATCACCATCCTGATCGATAGCTTTTAAGCCATTTTTCTGAAAGAAGGAGGCGATATAATCAGCTGCCATATCATTCCCTTCTGTGGCAGTTTCCCTACCTGCCAAATAATCGGAAGCTAAGAAAAAGAGATGCCTTTTTAAGTCGTTACTGTCTATGGTCGACGCCCACTCAAGTGCCCTTGCTTCTTGCGTAAGACTCTGGCCTTTCAGCATAACAGCTGAGCAACCTACTGCGAATAGGATTACAAAATATTTCTTCATGGATTGATTTTACTTTAGGAACAAGCAATCTTATTTACGCGACGTTCATGTCGCCCTCCTTCAAATGGTGTATGTAGAAAAGCATCTACCATATTCAAAGCCTCCTCAGTGGTTACAAAGCGTGCCGGAAGGGCAATCATATTTGCATTATTATGTTCTCGAGCAAGTTGTGCGATTTCTTGATTCCAGCACAAAGCCGCTCTGATCGACTGATGCTTATTGGCGGTCATGGCCACCCCATTTCCGCTTCCGCAAATGAGGATACCTAGCTCAGCTTGACCATTGGCCACAGCCTCAGCTGTAGGATGAGCAAAGTCCGGATAATCAACAGAATCGTGTCCGTCCGTACCCATATCCATCCATTCTACATCCTGAAATCTTGGATCATTTTTAATTGCTTCTTTGAGGTCCGGACCCGCATGATCCCCACCGATTGCGATTTTCTTCTTAGCCATTGATCCTGTTATTTTGTGCACCATCCACAGGTGCCAAGATGTTGTTAATTTTTTGACTGTACTCAGGACTGATCCGTTGAGACATTGTTTTCAGATCTCTCAAAACACGCTGTGTCGTTCGGTAATCCTGATTAAAACCTGCCTGAAGGTCTTCAGGAGCAAGTGACTGATAGAATTCCATATATTCTACCACCTGCGCAGCTAAAACATCCATTTCTTTAATAGCCTTTTCTGTAGACCCTGATTCGATGTATGCATTAATGAAAGGAACAACAGAGTGGGTGATGTACGGGAAATTCATATTGGGGAATCCTTTGAAGTAGAGATCGGCGATCTGTTCCGCCTTATCATTCTCTCCTCGATTCAAAAACTCACCTGCTGTACGCATCATGACCATACGATGCGCCTGCACTGCTGCGGCATAGCTCTCATCCACAAATAAATCGTATTGATCAAAAGACCCCCACTTGTAATGTTCTGAAATGTTTTCCAGCACCTTATCTGCTGCAACACGCCCTGAACCATAGATGGACAGACTTCTGTCAGAAGGGGTTAAGATCGGCACAATACGCATAGCCAAACCTTCGAACTGCATATAATCGTTGAGCCCTTGTAATTTAGAAGGCTGTACAGTGGAGGCAAAATAAATGGGTCGCTCGTACACGTTATTGGCAATAATATCCAAAATGGCTAAATCATCCTTGGTCATAACGCCATTAGAAATATTAATGGGTATCTGATCGACAACTTGACCCGCTAGTTCAGGGCTAACCCAGCCACTTTGCACAGCTCTTTGTTTATCTATGGGTAATACCACCTTAGTGGTAGGTAAATAAGTACCTACTTGATTCGTACCCGGAATATTTCTGTCTTGTGCGATAAAATCAAGGAACTGGTTAATAGGTACCACCGGGGGCTCCCCGGAAACCAATTGCTCATAGAATTGAATATAATTTCTATTGTTTCCTCTTATGGCATCTTGAGGAACACTCAATTTGATAGCATCTGATTCATTCACCTTCCTTCGCAATTGGTTGATATACCAATCTACTGCAATCAGACTTAGGTTCACGATACGCACATCGGGACGTATGCCTTCTACTTCTTGGGCATACCAAAGAGGATAAGTATCATTATCTCCATAGGTAAAGATGATGGCATTTTCGTCTAAAGAATAGAGATAGTTATTTGCATAATCTCTGGCTCCGGAATTCCATCTCCGGCTGTGATCGTCAAAGTTTTGCGTACCCATTAAGAGAGGTGCCATGGCCACAATCAATCCTCCAATCGCAACTGGTGCAATACCGGAGAGTTTGAGGCGCTCTTTTGCCATTTCGAAAATGGCTGTAGCTGCCATCCCCACCCACATGGAAAACACCATGAAAGAACCTACCAACACATAATCTCGCTCCCGCGGTTCATTGGGAGGCTGGTTGGAATACACAATAATGCCTATCCCGGTAATAATGAATAAAGTCAGCAGCACAACGAAGTCCCTTCGCCTTTTTCTGAATTGCCATAGTAAACCAATTAATCCGAAAATCAATGGAAGGAAGTAATAATGGTTCCTTGACTTCTCGTTTTCCATAGAAGGAGGAAGCTCATCCATATTATGCAGTCTGGCTTCGTCAATAAAGTCGACACCGGATGCCCACTGCCCACTTTTTACGATCCATGGAAAAAATCCTTGCTCCGCATTTTGACGGCCCACAAAGTTCCACATAAAGTACCTGAGGTACATCCAATTAATCTGATAAGAAACAAAGAATCCTATATTATCTGCAAACGAGGGCCGCCCTCCATTTTTGTCCAACCAAAGGTTATAGAGTTGCTTCCTTCGATCATCCATATGCCCTAAACGAGGGAAAAACATTTCATCTCGTTTGGCATACACTGGGGTAATCTTTTCTGATACTTTTTCGTACTTACCATTTACAAGGCCTAGACGATCTTCACGATCGTAACTGGTAGGTGTAGCATTATAATGAGGTCCAAATAATAACGGTCGTTCTCCATATTGTTCTCTATTGATGTAGGGTAACAATCTGGAAGGATCGCTTGGATCGTTCATATTGATGGGTGGATTGGCATTAGACCGAATCACCACCACACCAAT
>CAZGGG010000017.1:0-47374 GCA_964525165.1 uncultured Saprospiraceae bacterium
ATCTTCCATTCACCGCAATTCACCTCTTCCCATCCAAATACCCAAATAATCGAATAACCAAGCCACCCTTCTCATCCGCTAAAGCGGACGCGGTCCCCCTCATCTGATCACTGAAAACTGATCATTGATCTCTTTTCACAAATAATCATATAATCATTCTCATCTCTCTCACCTTTCTCATCCGCTAAAGCGGACACGGCCCCATCATCTAATCTCTAATAACCGTATTGAGCTTTCGGCATCTTCCATTCACCGCAATTCACCTCTTCCCATCCAAATACCCAAATAATCGAATCATCAAAAGCTAGGGCGTAAAAATATAATTCCCGCTCACCCCGCAATAAGGTGGACAAGGATTGGTCGCCTCCGCAGTACCCCCGTTGGTCAGACCCTGAATGGTTCCACTCTCAAAATTCACAGCTTCCATCTCCATAGAAAGCGCTTCCCCTGATTGACTGGGTGTGATTCGGACAGCATTCGCCCCACGATTTTCCAGCAAGCTTTCGATCTCATTTCTGCTGAAATCCACAGCATATTGGTGAAAACTGCTGTTATAGATTTCTTCACAACGCTTCCGAGCTTTACTATCCGAAATACGATCGGTTTTGATCCTACCGTCTACGATACCTTGACTGACTAAGTAGGGAGAAAAGTTAAACCACCCCTCATTCATGTCCGCCCCTTTTGAGGTCGCGATAGCCATCAACTCGACTTTTCCATTGTTAAGCGTGTTGTACACGCGAATTCCATCACAATTATTTTGATCTAACATATCGCGTATACTGTTCGCATCAAATACAGCTTCTTGAAAGCCGGGATCTCCCGAAAACAGGATTGTAGAGAATGATCCGCCGAAAGCCACGAATACTAAGCTGAGTAATAACATTTTGATTTCCATAGGTAAAACTTGCATGTTTTAAACAATGACTTTTTAAAAAAGTCAAATTCATTTTAGGGAGGGTCAATAGTAAATATACTATTATTGTAGGAAAGGGAAGTTGAAAGGTGTTTCAGAGCACCTACATGACCATGCAAGGAACTAAACATTTAGGACTGAGGGGCTTGTTTGTCATCTTATTGATGATACTCCTTCTTATGCCCAAGCGAATCTGGGCTTCCGAACCCTCTGACTCTCTTTCTTATCAAGGCTTTCTGGCAGCAGCTGATTCTGCAAAAGTGCAAGGTGATTATATCCGCGCACTCAAACATTTGAACGCGGCGCGCCTCAGCGCTCAAAAGAGTGGGTATCAAGAAGCGGAATTAGACATCTTAATTGATGCGGCCATTCTCCGATTGACGATGAGCCAATTTGATCTTGCATTAGATCTCCTTTTCTCAGCAGAACAACTCAGTATATCCTTAAATGATAGTGTGGCACAAGCTGAGGTATACAATACCATTGGTGCCAATTATCATATGCAGGATGAATTTGAAAAAGCCGCTGATTACTACGAAACCAGTAGTGAGTTCTATCTTGCCCTGGATAAAAAACCGTCCATTGCACGAGCGTATAATAATATTGGCGTGCTGTGGAAAGACCGAAAAGACCCCGTGAAAGCCTTGGACTTTCACAGAAAAAGTCTGGCCATTTGGGAAGAGTTAAATGAGAAAAGTTGGATTCGCGTCACGAAAGGCCACATTGGAGCCGCGCATAAATCACTAGGAAATCTGGATTCTGCAACCTATTACTTCATGGATATCATTCAAGATATCGAAGCCGACCAGGAGTTCCAGACGATGGCCACCATCTATTCTGAATTAGGAGCCATTTCTTTAGAAAAGAAGAAATATCGAAGCGCGCGCGATTGGTGTTTAAAAGGTTTTCGACTAGCCACGAAAGTCAATATTGCTGATGTCCTCTTAAACAATTGTGAGTGCCTGTATAAGGCTTATGAAAATTTAAACCAGAATGCCGAGGCTTTACGGTATTACAAGTTGTTTGCCTCTTATCAAGACTCCATATACAATGAATCAAAAGCAAAGGAGATCACAAGGATCGAGATGGCCCATCAGTTCGAACGTCAACAAATAGAAGACAGTCTGCGAAGGCAACAGGCACAGCTCATCATGGACTTAAAACATCAGGAAGAATTGGCAGAAGAAAGAAGTGACCGGAATATTGCCTTAAGCATAGGTTTGATCATTTTGTTACTTGCCGGAGGTCTGTTCAGTAGATTGCAATACGTTCGAAAAACTCAAAAAGTCATTAAAAAGGAAAGAGATCGGTCCGATGAGCTCCTTCTGAATATTCTTCCGGCTGAAATTGCCGATGAACTCAAGCAAAATGGGAAGGCCAAGGCAAAAAGATTTGAAGAAGCATCCATTTTGTTTACCGACTTTATCCAATTTACAGCCACAGCCGCTCAAATGTCGGCCTCTGCCGTCGTTGAAGAAATCAACAACTGTTTTACGGCCTTTGACCAGATTTGCGAAAAGCATGGCATTGAGAAAATCAAAACCATCGGAGATGCCTATATGGCCGCCGGAGGTATTCCTGTGCCTAACCCCCATGCCACATTATCTCTGGTTCATGCAGCCCTGGAAATGCAAGAGTTTGTGCAACAACGAGCTCGTGAACGAGCTGAGCAGAACCTTCCTGCTTTTAAAATGCGCGCCGGCATCCATTTGGGCCCCATCGTTGCCGGTGTCGTCGGAGTGAAAAAATTTCAATACGATATCTGGGGGGATACCGTCAATACTGCCAGCCGCATGGAAAGCTGCAGTGCTGACGGAATGGTAAATGTAAGTCAGGTCGTTTACGAACACCTCAAAAATGAACCCGGCATTTCCTTTGATTACAGAGGTCGCATCAATGCCAAAGGAAAAGGAGAAATCGATATGTATTTTGTCTCCTCTGTAAGTACCTAAGTAAGTATCTCTGAACTATCCCTCATAAGAAGCTTAATACACATAGTCATCTTTGAAACCGCAATAAGGCGGGCAGGGTGTGATCGCAATAAAGGATGCACCTTGGGGCGCACTGATCATCATGCTTTTGGCTTGGGTGGAGGAGCTGTCCTGATCGTCAGCTTTCTTTTTACTATCTGTTTCTGCTATCACCGGTGTCTTTTTAGGCGGGACATATGCCTCAATTTTCATTGATAATTCACCATTTGTATTAGTTGCAGGTGTAACTTTTATAGCTGTCACACCATTCATACCGAGCAAAAAATCCAAAGCGACCTTGTCAAAATGCACGCAATATCGATATATATTCTTTTGATCATCCAAGGCTTTCACCAGCTCTTTTGCTTCATTCTTTTTAATTTTATGAGCCGCAGCAGCTAACCCCCTGGATACATTATAAAAATTATTATCCCTAAAAAGTCCCCAACGATTCATATCCGCATTCCCTCTGATGGCAACAGCCATCAAATTGACCGTTGAATCTTGAAATATATTATAAAAGCGAATACCACTGCATTTTTTCCTTTTAAGAATATTTCTGAGATCATTAGAACGAAAAAAGACTTCAGTAAAGCCTACATTGGGGGTGGAACTGCTTGGATGAGTACTCATTTGATTAGTATTTGGATGAAGTGTAAGAGATGCGTACAATCATGATGCTATAAGAAAAGCCTACCTAATAAATATAGAACTATTTTGGAAATATTTGAACACCAGCACTTTACGCCTACACAAAAAATGATCCGCCATACGCCCATGCAGATATTTGTAGCATTCGTTTTACTAAATATTTTAAATGCTTTTGATTAAATTTTAATCAATTGATTATTTTTTAATCTTTAAGGGTGGTTTTCTTTGCCCATTTAAAAAGAAAAAGATACTGCAGGAAAGGTCTTCTTTATTTTTTTGATAGGGCTGAAATATCTTTTTGCTTACCTCCTTTCAGAATTAACCAAAACGCCAGACCCAACTCTGAAAGGGTCATCGGCAAAATAAATATGTTTTCAGCCAATATCCACCCACCCTCAGATGCCAGTCCGAGGGCTTTAGCGGTATGCAATAAAACATAACCTGCTCCTCCCATCCACAATAAATAAGCCCACATATGAGGTACATGCGATTGATAAACCAAATTGCCTAAAACAAGGAGATGAAATCCAAATACAATCAACCCCAGATTCCATTGCGCCTCAAAAGATTGCATAAATACCTCCACCCGCTCTGCACCTTCGAGCGTAGCACTCCCATTAAATGATTGTAGGAGCGACAAAATATCTGCAAAGTTCAAGATGGCCGAGGCCAAAAACAAACTGTAAGCTATTCGAAGGCTACCCATCAAAATGGCCTTCGTAAGGTCTACCCCGCGAAAAAATCTATATAAAGACCAGGACACCAATAGATCTAATAAAAGAATCCCGACCCATCCGGCCACCGATAATCGAAATAGTCCTATGGAAGCCTGTATTTGTTGCAAGCTTAATAACGGATCTCCTTCTACCCTCCATTGCGATGGCACATAACCGTAACTAAACCCGGCCAACAATGCCATAAACAATATACCATATCCTGACACCAGCGCCATTCTTCGGGCCTGTTGGTTTTGAAATTTAAGTTGAATCATTTTCATTCATTTTAAGATGTACGAATACCTTTGACCAATAGCCAAATGGTCAAACTGAACTCACCCAGCACCGCAGGAATCAGCACGATATATTCCAATACCGGCGACCATGCCGCATAATTTTGTAGTAATGCCTGTGCACTACTATCAATCAAATACCCGATACCGGCAGTCATCATCAATATTCCTATCCAGGAAGGAAAGAGCCGGGATGTGACCAACAGATAGCCCAACAAGCACAAATGCAAGCCAAAAAAGACCAGACCAATCATCCAGATCGTTTGGAAGGACTCAAATTGAGTGTATACTTGAAAGCTCAGCCAATCCGGACTTCCTCCGGCGAAAGAGCGACTTTCGAGCAAGGGAAGCACCTGATATAAAGACGTTAAAGCAACTGCAAAAAGGGTCCCATTGACCAGTCGTAAAGAGGCAGAGAGCAAAGCGGTGGCAGGATAATCTTCCTTGAAAAAGTAGTACAACGGCACCACCAAAATCACATCTGCCAATACCATCAAAAGAAAAGCCCAAAGCCCGAGTTGAAAAGCGTTTTCGTTTTGTATGACCCGCTCAAATGTACCCTCAACAGCACCTGCTTCATAAATGGACTCCAACACGGAGAAATTGGCATAAACTCCGGTGATAAAAATGACAAGATACCCGAGCCCGGCTCCATGGGCCATGCGTTTCAAACTTTGCGTTTTCATATTGCAGCATTTAAATGTGTGATGATGAGATTGCCCTTTTTTCTTCCTGTGTCGACATAGGTATGTGCCGCCGCTACTTTTTCAAGAGGAAATTGTCGATCGATGACCAATTGTAGTTTCCCATCTCGATATAAATCCAATAATGATTGCAGCATGGCTTTTAATTCCGCCGGCTTTCGTAAGCCTGTTGCTGCAAACTTTGCCTTGGGGCCTTTGCTCCATGAAGTCCGGATCATTTGTACCAACAATGAGAAACTCAGTACAGGCGATAGATAAAGTCCTTGAGGCTTCAATTTTCTTTTTGCTTCCGCAAAAGGGATCTTGCCGACGGTATCATAGATAAGGTCATACTTCTCTGAAAGAGCTGAAAAAGGTGTTTTGCTGTAATCAATCACCCGGTCTGCCCCGAGCGTACTCACTAAACCTACATTCCGCGTACTGCATACGCCAACGACTTCTGCCCCTTTTGCCTTGGCAATTTGAAGCGCGGCTGTTCCCAAACTGCCGGAAGCTCCATTGATCAACACCTTCTGACCGGCCTCTAATTGACCTAAGGAGAATAAAAAATTGTAAGAGGTAAGCGGTCCATCTGTAAAGGTCGCCGCTTCCGCAAAGGGTAGCTCTTCCGGTTTGTGGAGGATGACCCCTTTTTCGGATACACAAACATATTCTGCATTGGTACCTCCCTCTAAAGCCGTCTCACCGAAAACAGCATCCCCCACAGCAAAAGATGAGACTTTATATCCTATAGCCGTTACGATACCTGAAAAGCCCGTACCGGGTGTGGCATGTTTGGGTTTCCTGAGTCCATTGAATAATCTTCCGACATAAGGCTTCCCGGTTCGCATCATGGTATCTGCACGAGTAACTGTGCTGTAATGAATACGGACCAGTATTTGATCCTCCTTAGGCTGAGGAATAGCAATGGTTTCCCATTCAAAGACTTCCGGTCCTCCATAGGCCTTGGCTCTGATAGCTTTCATTTCTGTGGTCATTTCAAATACTTTTTGGATGAAGTGATACCACAAAACAATAGCAATGGAGCCGACCGTACGTTCGGAATTTTCCGCTATCGGTTCGGAATTATAATCCCGAACTTATTTCCTCCGCTTTTTTGCCGAAAGGCAGAACAAAACAGATCTACTGCTGTCGTAAATACTGACTAGGCGTGACGCCTTCCGACTTTTTAAAGTAGGTGTTGAAAACCGTTTTGGAGTTGAAGCCGCTTTCGTAGGCCAGTCCGAGGATAGAGATGTGGGCATTGGAGGGGTCGATCGCCAGCGTCTTAAAATACTCCACTCGATAGCCATTCAGAAAATCGTTAAAATTCTTACCGAGACTGTCATTGAGCAGCCAGGACAGCTTATTGGGATGCAGATGAAGGCGCTCAGCAAGATCTTTCAAGCTAAGATTAGGGGTCAGAAAGGCTTGCTCCTCTTTCATGATACGCAGCAGTTGAGCAAGAGCCTCTTGGCGCTCTTGTGCATCCATCAGCTCTGAAGATTCTGAGGACGCATCTTGTTTCTGATTCGATGGGGATCCGAACAGAACTTTTTGGAATGCATGAAATCGAGGATCTTTCTTTATGGGCTCCACGAGAGGGCTGTTATATGTGATCAGTAAGACGGAAGAACGGAATTGAATCGCTTTTTCCAACCAATCAAAAGCTGCATCAGCCTCCTGAGCAAAAATGTGTGCCAAAAAACGGTAGGAATGTGCCTGAAAAGCAGATCGGTCACGGGAGCGATCCATCAATGAAGATATATATGTAGAGGCACTATCTGTTTTTTGCCGTAAGGCGCACAGGGTCCTCAATCCCAAATATTCGTCTTTCGGAAGCAATTCTTGCGCATCCTTCAATTCAGGAAGCAGCTGATCTGCTCTGTCAGTCAATAAGAGCACGTACGCGCGGGTGACCAGAGCAGGAATATTCATAGGGTTTTGTGCCAGTAGCTGATCAAAGATGGCTTCCGCTTGTGTATACTCTTTTGCATAGTAATGATACAAGCCCTTATAAAACAAGGTTTCCGGAGAAAGGGGGTTAATGCTCAATGCATAGGCCAATTGTTGCTCGGCAGCATCCCATTGCCGGGTCAGGGTATACATCATTGCCAAAAACTGTCGCGCTTCCGGATAGCCGGGCTTATGATCCAATGCTGTCAAGGTATGCTCAAAAGCCACATTGAAATCACAATCGGTGAAAAACGAAAGATTGGCCAACTGATAATGAACACCCGGATGCTGAGGATCGAGTTCAAATGCCTTTAATGTATGTGCCCTTGCTTTCTCCCAGGTCTCTGCTCGCGGTAAAAACTCAGTTGTCGCTAGAAAGCCATAGGCATCTGCCAAGCCGATATGGGATTCTACATGTTGGGGGTCTATGGCTAAAGCCGCTTGAAAAAGGTCTGCCGCTTTCTGGACATCCTGGGGATTCCAAAGATTAAAATAGTATTTGGCCTTTAGGGAGTAAGCATAGGCATCCCAGCTTTGCGTTTGTGCCTGGACCAAATGTGATTGGATAGGAAAATGGCCAAACTGTTCCCTGACTTTTTCGGCAATCAACAAACTGATTTCATCCTGCAACTCAAAGATATTTTCAAGGGCTCGGTCCCAATTTTCCGACCAGTACAAGGTGTCTTCTTTAGCCTCGATCAAACGCGCCTGAATGCGTATTCTGCTGCCAGCGATACGGACAGAGCCTTCCAGTATGACCTGGGCGTTGAGCTCTTGGGCGATATCGTGTGCCGAGCGGTTTTGACCTTTAAACAGAAAAGAGGAAGTACGGGAGATGACCTTCAGTTTCGGCAACTTTGCCAGGGCATTGATGACATCATCGGTAATACCATCTGCTATATACTCTTGCTCCTCATGGGCGGAGCTATTGACAAAGGGAAGGACGGCGAGGGTGACGGACATACTGAAAATTAGGAAAAATCTGCTATTTGAAGCTTTTAGTTAGACCCATCTTTTGATATCATTGAGATAGATGTCAGATTTTGTACGACCCTTTCAGGGTCAAGCACATAAAAGGCATCAGTAAGAAGCAAAATTCTAACCGGCGACCTCATAGAGGTTTTATGTTTTTAACTCAAAATCTGACTTTGAAGGGGTCGCAGTTTTCCAACCTAAGACCCTCAATCAATCTCCGCTCAGGAAGTTAAATCACCTGAAATAAATCTCAATAAGACACTTTTTCGAAACTATTATAGCTAAACATCGTAACTTACACGCAAAAGGAATAGTAATGCTTACAAGAACTTCTTTTTTGTTTCTATTGTCGCTTATCCCCTTCATCCTTCTGGGGCAAAAGACACGTAAAAGCAGTCAAAAGGAAAAACCAACTGCTATTCATACCATCCAAATAGGGGCAAATTATGGTTATGGTGCCCGTTCGGACGGAACTAGCCAATATGCCTCCTTGGAATTGGGACTTTATCGACAAATGGGTGTTTTCAGAGCCGGTGTACATGCTCAATATATTGAAAGCATAAGCTCACCTCCCGGTAGCTGGCAAGATAATATACTCCCAATTTCAGCAGATGTAGCATTTTTATTTAAATCTTCCGTTATGGGTAAGTCACGCTTTTTTATCGGCTCTAAATTCGGGTGGAATAGAGTTTTAAACCGATCCTATTTTGACGGAAATTTGATGGCTGAAATCTCAGTGACAGACGGCTTATTTATTAGCCCATATATTCAGTTTCAACAACAAGTCACATCAGGTTTTGGGATAGGAATAGAAGGAGGTTTTCGATACGGGACAAGTCGACACACTATTGAGCTCTTAGGGCAAAGGTTGGATAATGCTCCTCAGACCGGACAGTTCTATATTGGAGGTCAAGTGATTTTTTAAGTTTCGAATAGGCCTGAAGTTGTACCTTTATATTCTACGACGTTTATCATGGTAATTTGAGTACAATCAGATCAATGAATGGCACTTCATAGATTTTTTCTTTTCCTTCCCTTTTTCCTTTCTGTTTCGCTAGAGGCTCAGTACATCATAAACCATGAAACAATCAAATGGGAAGATGAACAAAGAAGTAATCGAAAAGTCAAAGCGGAACTGTATTACCCACTCTCAAAAGAAGGAAAAGAAAAACATCCTGCTGAGGGTCCCTTTCCGTTAATCGTATTCGCTCATGGCTTCACTATGAACTACAAAGCATACTCTAACATCACAGACCAACTGGTTCCGGAAGGATTTATGTTACTATATGTCCGCACAGAAAGTGGCTTCTCTCCCTCTCATTCAGATTATGCTGCTGATATAGCTTTTCTGGCGCGTTCATTTGAAGAAAAAGATCACCAGTGGAAAGATCAATGGAATGGCCAAGTCATTGCGATGGGACATTCCATGGGCGGCGGCGGTAGTGCGGTAGCTTTAAGTCTGTGGGATGGTTTTGATGGTTATGTGGCCCTTAACCCTTCAGCGCACTCAGGTGCATTAGATGCCGCTCGAAACTTTTTTGGGCCGGCGATCATTTTTTCAGCATCGAATGATCGGGTAACCCCTCCCTGGGAAGACCATCAGCCATTGTATGATGCTTTTGCCTCCCCCTGCAAAGCATTAGTCACCGTCTTGGGTGGCGGGCACTGCGGTTTCAACGATTGGCATGCCTTCTGTGAATTTGGTGAATTTGCTTCTCAGAATCAAATGACCCTTAACAGAGACGAGCAGCAAGCTCAACTTTTCACCTATCTAATCCCATGGCTGGAATGGCGCTCGAAGACAGACCCTGAAGGTCGTTTGAGTGATCTTAACCTTGAGCCATCAGAACGCACCCGGATCCAGGTGCACTGTTCCAATGAACGATAAAGAAGAGACATAAGGGAAATTTGGGAACAAGATTAACTGAAAAAGCCTTATCATAGACTTGGAAAATGGGATCATTTCAGAAATATTCCTTAATGGATCAAACGCTCATCGAAATTTTTAAACGGTTCCGCTTTTTAAAGTTTCAGGACTTGCTTGCTTTGAACAAGATCAGCAAATTAAACTCATTTGCTGCGGGAGAAATGATTGTGCGAAAGGGTGATCATTATGATTGTATCTTGGGCATCCGTAAGGGCATTATCAGAACGTATTTTCTTACCTCAGATGGTGACGAACGCACCGTCCGGTTCGCAAAAGAAACTGAATTTACAGCAGCCTTCAATACCACCCTTCACGATGAACCTTCGACGGAGTTTATTCAGGCAGTAGTGGATTGCAAGGTGGTTCAGATCAACCTGAGAAAGTTAAAAGAAATGGCAAAGACAAACATCCGAATTGCCAGACTTTGGAGCGAAGGACTTCAGGAAACTTTGGAAGATACCATAAAGAGAATAGAATTCTTCGTGGGTCAGAGTCCGGAAGAGCGTTATCGTCAACTTTTACTTGAAAAGCCGGACTTGCTGTACCGGGTTCCGCAAAAGTATTTAGCTTCCTACATAGGGGTGACCTCTGTATCGCTTTCACGCATTCGCAAGCGGGTCGCTGAATCCCGACATTAATTAACAAATGTTATTTCGTTTAGCGATCCCTAAACCTAATTTTGTTTCTGTAACCTAATGTTGACGTTTATGGAAACGAAAAATACTCCCAATCAAAAAGCAAAACAACCACATTCTTTCCTTCATGCGTGTAAGTGTTTGGCTTATGCTTCTGTATTTCCTTTGATCTATTTGCTGGGGAAGTTTGTCACGACCCTATAATCCTTTACACAGATGCTGACCATACTTGTGGACGTAAGAAGTCCCAAAGAATATAATGATGGCGCAATTCCGGGTTCGATCAATCTGCCTTTCGGCAAATATGATCCCAAACAGTATGAAGCCTATCGCAATTATCATATCTGCTTAGTTTGTGAAAGTGGAAACAGAGCCAATCAGGTCTGTCAACGGTTAGAAGCCGAAGGGTTTCAGCACCTCAGTCTATTTAACCAACAGATGGAAACACTTTCTTTAGAGGTGCAAACGCAGAAAGGGTGGAGTATTGACCGTCAATTTAGATTGGCACTTGCCCTCTTCTTAGGGGTTTTCCTCCTTGGCTATATTGGGCAGATCCAGACATTGGTGGTACTCCCGGTAATCATATTTGGCGGCCTTCTATTCTCAGCGATTACTGATAATTGTTACTTAAAGGAATTCTTGGCCTCATTGCCATGGAATAGAGCTAGTCCGTCTTAAAGTAATTACCATTTAGGGTTTAAAATAAGGCCTCCCCCTATATGAATGTTTAAGTTCCAAATACGACCAAGCTCGTGATATGGGTTGGAAAAAGAAAGAGCTGCTTCTAGGCGTCTCTTCTTTTTTGTACATGACTTGTGCTTTTTTACCGAAAGGCTGAATTAACTATACCCGGGCTTTTCCTGAAAGACAAAACCTTTGAGAAAGTCTGTGGTGTACTGTAGACCACCCCATTCATTGATGATATTGTATGTTGCTTCTCGCCTCTTCTGATTTAGAGCACTCGACAATACCGGTCGTGATTCTTTGAGTTCAACAGCCTTACTTTTTCCACAGTCCGACGTCAAACACCAAAAAATATAAAGGCAAAAATTAAAATTGGCACAATT
Source organism: uncultured Saprospiraceae bacterium (assembly GCA_964525165.1). Classification (GTDB taxonomy): domain Bacteria; phylum Bacteroidota; class Bacteroidia; order Chitinophagales; family Saprospiraceae; genus JAWLFI01. Next base: position 11,790 of record CAZGGG010000017.1, read on the forward strand.
AGGAACGATCTGTATCCATTCTTTTAGCTTTTCCTTTGCTTCAGATTTACGATATTGTATAGGAATTTTGAAGCTATGAAGATTGCCATAAATTGCAGATTATTGATTCCGGGAAAGCTCGAAGGCATCGGCTATTTCACTTATGAACTAGTCCGCCGTTGGGTAAAGAATCATCCGGAACATGAGTTTGTGTTGCTCTTTGATCGAAAAGTGGACCACCTGGACTTGGCAAGACCCAATGTGAAAATCGTAGAGCTCTTCCCCTCTGCCCGACATCCGGTGCTCTATCGGATTTGGATGGACTTTAGAGTGCCGAGCATCCTGAAAAGAGAGAAAGTAGACCTTTTTTTCTCACCGGAAACCATGTGCCCCTTAAGGTGGAATGGCCCCACGGTCATTACCGTTCATGATTTAGCCTATATCCATTTCCCTTCCACCATGAAAGGCGTAGAGTTGTCTTACAGCAAAAAGTATGTCCCAAAATTCCTGGCCAAAGCGGACAGTATCATCACGGTATCTGATTTTACACGCCAGGATATCGGAACCCGTTTCCGGGAATTAGACGCGCCCATTTATGTTGTCCCCAATGGTTGCCGAGAAGTCTTCCGTCGGCGCACGGAAGAAGAGATTCAAGCCTTTCGATCTGCCCATACCGACGGAAAACCCTACTTTTTCTATTATGGCTCCTTAAACGCACGTAAGAATATTGCCAACCTTCTTCGTGCCTATGAGGATTTTAAAAATGAACATCAGACAGACCACTTGATGGTTTTAGGTGGGCGAAAAGGATGGAAAACGGAAGAAATGATGAAGGTGTATCGCCGGCATGATCATCAACAAGACATCCGATTCATTGGATATTTAGAAGATGAGCATTTAAGCGATTGGCTGGGTTCTGCCACAGCATTAACCTATGTCTCAAAATTTGAAGGCTTTGGTCTACCTGTCCTGGAAGCTATGCGTTCCGGTGTTCCAGTGATTACCAGTCGCAAGAGCAGTATGGAAGAAATCACCGGTGATCATGCCTTTTTTGTAACACCGGAATATGTGGACTCTATTGCCAATCGAATGAAATTTGTGATTCAAGAACCTGCAAAGGTGGCCCAAAGAGTCGAGGCTGCTCATCAAAAATCACATCATTATAATTGGGATGATGCTGCTCAAGCAGCTTTCGAATTGTTAATACAGGTGACAAACTAAAGATTTATACTTATCTCGTGACCTGGATTCAACAAAATAGAAAACCATGAAAAAATTATTTATCCTTGTCGTATTTGTTTTGGCGTCTGTTTCTTCTGTTTACGCACAAAGCCAAAAGACCTCAAATGATCTTAGGAGCAATGCTGAAAAGCAAGTGATGCTGCTTTCTGAAAAAATTGATCTAAACTCTGTGCAATCAGATCAATTGATTAATCTTTATATGGAAATTGGGGAATTGCGTCAAGAAATGAGGGATAGCTACAAAACTAACCCTGAAGCTGCTAAAGCTGAATACAAAGCGCAAAAAGAAAAGAAGGAACAAAAAATAAAGAGCATTTTAACAGCTGATCAATACAGCCAGTATATGGAAATGATGAATCCTAAAACTGGTAAAAAAGCTGATAAGGCTAAGCAATAAGCTAGATCACCTATTAAAATTTGAAGCTGCAAACTAAAAAGTCTGCAGCTTTTTTTTTGCTCCCTTGAGTGAATCTCCTTAAACGAGCCCTAGCATTTGTTGGTTCCTTTAATGATGCTCACCGTTTCGACTTATAAACCTGAAACGTAACTTTTAAACGGCTTATAATGCTGATCTTTTATGTTATAATAAATGAAATTAAACCCTGATGGCGTTATTCCGTCGAATACATAAATCCATTTTCTATGAAACTACTAACTATAACCCTATCACTCTTTGTACTCTTTAGTACAAGTTTATTTGCACAAGGACAAAGAGGAGAGCCCAAAGACCCAAAAGCCATTGCCCTGGAGCAAACGCAAATGATGAAAGAAAAGCTCAATCTTACCGAAGAGCAAGAAGCTTTGATCCTAGCACTGAATGAAGAGTTTGCAGTGAAGAGAAACAAGCTAAGAGCGGAAAACAAAGAAAACAGAACGCAAATGCGGTCAGCTATGAAAACGACTTTTGTAGATCAAGACCAAAAAATGAAAGAAATCCTGACGGAAGATCAATATGCCACTTTCCAAGAAATGAGGTCAGAGAGAAACAGAAGAAGAGTGGGCAAAATGCGGAAAAATAAAGAGTAAACGGAAAGTGCTTGCAGGAAAATCCTGCAAGCACTTTATAGGGATTTAATCCGTAGATGATTTTCTTTTCTTCTTCTTGGAAGGCGTGGGTGCATTCTTCATTACAAAACGCTTATCCTCAACTAGTTTCAATAAGTCAAAGGTACTGATGATCCCAGCCAGCTTTTTTTCATCCGTCACAATCAGATGATGAATTTTTCGATTTCTCATAGCTCTGGCTGCTTCTGACACATCTGCGTAGGCCGGAATACTCACGACATCGCGCACCATGATATGGCTTACCGGTTTCTCATCCTCCACACCCAATAAATCTGCGGAAGACACAATACCTTCCAATTCATTCTCAGGGTTGACCACGGGGACGAGCTTTATGTGGTTCTTCTTCATTATATCCTTCACATGTCCCACAGACTTGTGAGGCACTGTAGAAATGACCTGTTTGATCATGAGATCGTGCACTTTTGCATTCATAGTGTCGCCTTTAAGGTTCTAAAGTCTGAAAAAGATAAGCTTTTCACTTTGATGAATGTCACATAGGCTGCTGATATGCATCAGTATGAGCAAGCATCATCCTTTTTCCGAAAGGGCTAAAATGACTATTTTTAAGCAAAGACCCAAGATGAAAAAAATTTTACTCCTCGGTTCCGGCGAATTAGGAAAAGAACTAACCATTGCCCTTCAGAGATATGGACAGACTGTCATTGCGGTCGATAGTTATCCGGACGCACCGGCGATGCAGGTTGCAGATGAATTTGAAGTGATCAACATGCTCGATGGAGAAGCCCTCGAAGCATTAGTTCAAAAACACCGGCCGGACTTGGTGGTCCCGGAGATTGAGGCGATTCGCACAGAAAAGTTATATGAATTCGAGCAACGAGGCATAGAGGTCATTCCTTCCGCCAAGGCTACCAACTTTACAATGGACCGTCGCCGTATTAGAGATCTGGCAGCACAAGATCTTGGGATTCGAACAGCGCCTTATCGTTATGCCGCTTCCGCAAATGAGTTAAAAGCTGCTCTTAAAGAGGTCGGCTTACCGGCGGTCATCAAGCCTTTAATGTCTTCTTCCGGAAAAGGGCAAAGCATCATCAAAACAGAAGCGGAAGCAGAAACTGCCTGGGAAACCGCACAATCCAAAGGAAGAGGGGATCAAATGGAGGTCATCGTGGAAGGTTTTATTGACTTTGACTTTGAAATCACCTTGCTAACGGTCACACAAAAGGAAGGACCTACCCTTTTCTGTCCTCCTATCGGTCACCGGCAGGAACGCGGAGACTACCAGGAATCCTGGCAACCCCAACAAATGAAGCCGGAACAACTGAAGGAAGCTCAGGAAATGGCCGCCCAAGTCACCGCTGCCTTAGGTGGAGCCGGGATTTGGGGCGTAGAGTTCTTCATTGCAAGCGATGCCGTTTATTTCTCTGAATTAAGCCCTCGGCCCCACGATACCGGCATGGTCACACTAGCCGGAACGCAAAATTTCAATGAGTTTGAATTGCATGCCCGCGCTATCCTGGGCTGGCCTATACCGGAAGTCACACAAGAAAGATGGGGCGCCAATGCCGTAATTCTTTCACCCATTCAAGAAGAAGTGACTCCCTCTTACAGCGGTATGGAAGTGGCAAGTGCCTACCCTCAATCTGATATTCGGATTTTCGGAAAACCCATCTGTCGCATATATCGACGTATGGGTGTCGCTCTTGTATATGATCACCCGGGCGCAGACCTGCTTGCCTTGCGGCAAAAGGCGGCAGAAATCGCCGCCACGATTCAGATACATGCAAAAGAATAATTCGCTCATTCCCACTCAATCAGGAAATACTCGCTCTTAAAATAGTCTTATTAAACACGGGAGTACAAAGAATTCAGCTGCTTTTAGGTCCATGAAGATTCCATAAGAATCGGGTTTTCTTTGCGAAAAAACACCCTCGCTCTAAACTATGTTTGGCGTCAGCCGTTTAATTTTCAATTATTCCTGAAAGAAATGAAAAAAGCATGAAAAGTGTCATTATTTGCGATATGGAAGGCCGCATTGAGAAATTTACCAAAGGTGCGGAGGAAATTTTCGGCTATACTGCCGAAGAAGTGGTAGGAAAGGAGCGCGTATCTGTATTCTCCCCCGGAGAAATTGTCTTACAGAATGTACCTGTCTGGCTGGAAAGAGCCAGTGAAGAAGGGGAATATGTCACCAAGACTAAATTCATTCGTAAAGACGGAACTTCTTTTAATGCAAGAATCCGCATCACCCCCACCTTCGCCAATGGCAAGCAGAATGGACAAACCGGATATTGCGGTGTCACAGAGGTCATTGATGAAGAGGTGCATGTACCGATCAAGTGGCAAACCAAAATAATCAAAGCCTTGGCCATTACAAGACTTCCCTTTTTGTCGGCCGTACTGATGCCGGCTTTTATCGGAGGCGCTTACGCCTATCATTATTTGCCGGAAGGCGGATCTACTTTCCCCTGGCTCTTATTTTTACTCGCGGTATTGGGGGTGGCCTTGCTCCACTTGGGAAGTAATGTGATGAATGATTACTTCGATGTGAAAGACGGAACAGATGAAGCCAATAACGATTATTTCTTACAACTATCCGGCGGAAGTCGTGCCATCGAGTTGGGTTTGATCTCCCTGGAAGGAACCAAACGTCTGGGCCTCACATTGATCGGACTGGCATTAATTATAGGGGTTGTACTGACAGCAATGACCGGATGGATGACATTTATTCTGGGAATAGCCGGATTGCTGATTGGGTATTTATATACCGCCCCTCCGGTCCGTTTAGTAGCGCGTCGGGGCTTGGGTGAATTAGGGATTGCCTTGGCTTTTGGTCCATTGGTCACTGCAGGAATTGTTTATGTAACATCCATGCAGCTCAGCCCTATGGCCTTCTTAATTGGTCTGCCGGTAGGCTTACTCACGGCCAACATTCTACTCATTAACGAATTTCCCGATGCAGCCTCCGATGCGACCACGGGCAAAAATCACCTTGTGGTTACTTTCGGAAAGGAGCGAAGTACCTACATCTACCTTGCCATACTCTTTATGGCCTTTTTGTCTCATGTGGCGATGGTCTGGTGGCTTCCGGATGTAAACTACATATTATTGGCCGTCTCAATTGGATTTGTAGGTGTGGGCATATATGCCTTCCGGCAAATTCGCACCTACTATCAATCTAGAGAGCTGGTCCAATACAATCAGTTGACGGTCTATTTGAGTGGATTGACCGGTCTCTTGACGACCATGGCTTTGATTTTGGGCTAGAGGTCGAATAGTTTGGGCGATTATAATAATTTGATTAAATTTTAATCACAATGATTGATTTTTAATCAATTTCGATTGCTTTCCTGCATCAGTAACCAGCAGCTTGTCCATCCTTACGGGATTCAGAAGCTCCATAGTAGACCCCCTTCTCCGCATCCCATAAGATCGCTTGATAGCCGCCATACCCGCCTAAACTAAACTGGACTTTATGTCCGCGATACATAAGCGCTCGAATCACTTCGTAATCAAAACCGGATTCGAGATTCACTTGTCCTCCATCCTTCATTTCCTCGCCGGTCGGTTGGGAGGATCCGGTATGTCGGATGCGGGGCGCGTCTCCGGCCTCTTGGAGATTCATTTCAAAATCAATCAAATTCATCACGATTTGTGCATGACCTTGGGGTTGCATAGCGCCACCCATCAATCCAAAGGAAATCCAGGGCTTACCGTCTCTAGAGATAAATGCGGGTATGATTGTGTGAAACGGTCTCTTGCCGGGTTCATAGACATTATAGTGCCCTTCTTCCAGACTAAATAATTCACCCCTGTCCTGCAACATAAACCCTAACTTTGGGGGTACCATTCCGGAGCCCATCCCTCGGTAGTTGGATTGAATGAGGGATACCATATTCCCCTCTTTATCCGCAACCGTCAAATAAATCGTATTGCCTTGTTCTAACTCTCCGGCATCATAGGTTCGGGCAGCATAAGGTTGAATCAATGACCGTCTTTCGTTTGCGTAGTCCTTAGAAATCAACTTTTCATATGGGAGCTCATTAAAGGCCATATCTGCATAATACTTAGCCCGATCTTCAAAGGCCAGTTTCTTCGCTTCCACAAAATGATGGATGTACTCAGCGCTTCCGAAACCCCAATCTGCGACTTCATAACTTTCCATAATGTTTAGAATTTGCAGGGCGGCAATACCTTGCCCATTGGGGGGAAGCTCCCAAACGTCGTATCCTCTATAATTCGTAGACATGGGTTCTACCCACTCTGATTCATGTATTTTCAAATCTTCTGAGGATAAGAACCCTCCTTGTTCCTGAATGAAAGAGGCAATGGTCTCAGCCACTTCTCCTTCGTAGAAACCCGCTCGGCCTTTTTGAGCAATTTTTTCATAGGTGTTGGCCAGATAAGGATTCTTAAAAACGACTCCTTTTTCGAGCGCTTTTCCATCCGGCATGTAGGTGTCTTTAAAGTTGGGATATTGCTGATAGCGCCGAGCGGCATTTTGCAAATAAAACCCAATAACTTCCGTAACCGGAAATCCTGCTCGTGCATACTGAATAGCCGGAGCCAGGATTTCCTCCAATGTTTTCGAGCCAAAGCGATCATGGAGGTCGCACCAAGCCTGCACCGCACCGGGAACGGTCACAGGCAACGGACCAAAGGCAGGGATTTTATCCATCCCCTGTTCTTTAAAATAGTCCAAGGTTAAATTTTGGGGAGATCTGCCACTTCCATTCAAGCCGTACAGCTTTTGGTCTTCCGCATTCCATACTATGGCAAACAGGTCTCCACCAATGCCACAGCCAGTGGGTTCCATTAAACCCAGCGTCGCATTAGCAGCAATGGCTGCATCAATCGCATTCCCCCCTTCTTTTAAAATATCCAATGCCACTTGTGTGGCCAATGGGTGGCTGGTAGCAGCCATGCCGTTTGGGGCCATAACCTCGGAACGTGTGGCAAATGAATGGTCAGACAAGCGGTCTTGCCCAAAACCAAATGATGCAATGAGCATGGCGAAGAAAAGTATAATATGCTTCATGTGGACGTGTTTTTTGATACAATTGAGTACGTCTAAAATACGTTTTGCAATATTGCTTTTGGAGATGAATGGGCTGACTCCTTTATTCCCTGCTTCGGATTAATGCCGAGCCCCTTTCCAGGTGCCTCCATAGCGATAATAAGCGCCTCGCTGAAGTTTTTTGCAACAGCTTTCACAGACGAAAATCCAGGTCTTGCCCTTCTGAATCTGGACACGATACATGACCGATTCTTCCTTATTACAGCTGGCGCAAATTTTAGTTTTCATATAAATTCTAAACTCTTTACTCCTTTTAGGGTTCATTCCTTGATAAAAGACAGACTATGGAAGAGGCAAAGAATGTATTCGGTAAGACATTGGTGACGTGCAGCACTGCACCCCTTACCGGCTTTTTCCGTGACGGCTGCTGTCAAACCGGACCCACAGACACGGGTACCCACACTGTATGTGCCCGCATGACACAAGAATTTCTTGATTTTACCAAATCAAAAGGAAATGACTTAACGACACCCAGACCGGAATGGAATTTTCCGGGATTGAAAGCCGGAGATTTTTGGTGTCTTTGCGTGTTGCGCTGGTTAGAAGCACACGTACATGAATGTGCCCCTTCACTCCGGTTAGAGGCTTGTCATATAAAAACACTTGAATACGTGCCTCTCAGCACTTTAATAGAATATCAACTCGAGGAAGAGCATGCTGCTTAAGTTTGAATCTTCTTTGGATCAGGCCTGGCAGGACGTCCAACATGAATTGCACAGAGGCGCATTGGATCGGAAGCACCCTTTTCGATTTGTAACCATCAGTACTTATGGTCCTAAAGGCGTACAGGCAAGATGGGTCGTGCTGCGAAAGCTAAGCTCGGATCTACATTTCTTTCTCTACTCAGACATAAGAACCCAAAAAATAGAGGACCTTCAGGCATACCCTCAAGCGCAGTTGCTTTTTTATCACCCTCGAAAGCAAATCCAAGTGCGTTGCAATGTGGACCTCCTTTTGCATCACCAAAATGAGGTAAGCATAAGTCATTGGAAAGATGTCCGGGAAATGGGAGCGCGTTCCTACACGCCTGTCCTACAACCGGGTAGCCCGATTCATACTCCTCAAGAGGCCCACCAGTGGTCTGCGGATATGAACGACCGGAACTTTGCAGTCATAGAGTGTATTCCCATTGAAATTGATGCGCTGCAATTAAACAAAAGTGAGCATCTGCGCGCTCGCTTCCGCAAAAAGGATCATGATTGGGAAAAAACATGGGTAGCTCCATAAACTAAGAGTTGGTGTGCATCATCAAAACTCATTACCTTTGCCCGCTCAACGCCTTCTTATGACCGAACTTGATTATCTTTTTGACCTGCACTTGAGCGGTCAGCGACAAGGACCGGGAAGCCCCAAAAGTACTCGAAAAGCGCTTTCCTTTATCGATTTGGATTTGCAATCAAAGCTGCAGATTGCGGATATCGGCTGTGGAACCGGCGCTCAAACGTTTACACTTGCTCAAGAAACGCAAGCTACTATCGTGGCGGTAGATTTCTCTGAAACCTTCTTAGCCGAATTGAATCGTAGGTCGAAAGATTTGGGGTATCAAAATCGAATCCACAAGCTGCAAAGCGCTATGGAAGAACTCCCATTTGAGTCCAACCAATTCGATATCGTTTGGGCGGAAGGTTCCATCTACAATATGGGCTTTCAAAAAGGGGTAAATAGTTGGAAACATTTTTTGAAACCGGGCGGATATATGGCGGTAAGTGAATTGAGTTGGTTGCAACCCAAAAGGCCCGCTGCCATTGAAAGTTATTGGACTCAGCATTACCCGGACATTCAAATGCCTTCCGGCAAAATTAAAATCCTCGAAGAGGAAGGCTTTCAGCTATGTGGCTATTTTCCGTTACCTCCTTCTGATTGGATGGACCATTATTATCTCCCCATTGAAAAGCGCATGCCTGCATTTTTAGAACGTCATAATCACCATGAAACGGTTCAAAAAATAGCGATCCAGGAAGCCGAAGAGTTCGCTCATTATCAAAAATATCAAGACTACTATTCTTATGGTTTTTATATTGCCAAAAAGAGTAGCTGATATATATCCCCTTAAGGAAACCGATACACCAGGGACATCAATATCGATGAGGTTCCAAAATTTGCCCTCACCTCAGAACGATTGAATTCTTGTTCCAATGTCATTCCTGTTGCATCTACAGTTTCGGTGCCGCCCTCAGTATAAGTGTATGAAATACCGGGAAGTAACTCAAACCCTATAATGAATTGTTGGTACAATCTAAAGTTCAAGCCAAAAACGCCATTGATACCCCCGGAATATCTGTTAATAACCGATTTTCGAGGACCCGACCCCGGAAAATCATCCTTTGAATATTGATATGAAAGACCGATATCCATTCCTATTCTGAAATCTAATCGATCATTTATAGGGCGGCGCTTTTCTTTACCTATTCTGAGCCCTCCTGCAAATTGATATCTTTCTATTGTCCCATTATAATTTGAAAAAGACTCACTTACAAATGACCCACGACCAAGGACACTTCGCAAGCGTAACCAACTCCCATTATTGCACTGATGTCTATAGGTAAAACCGAAACTTGAAGATCCGGCGTAGGTAATTCCCACCTCCATCGGTCTAGGTTCCTTCTGGGCTTTCAGGCTAAAAAAAGCAAATGTGCACAAAATCAAAATAATCCAAATTCTAGTCATGACTGTTAAGTTTTAAGTGTAAAAAATAACAAGTTTTAAGAGCGCAAATGCGCTCCACCCATAGACTTGTTAAGATAGACATTATTCATTTCCTTAGTGACTTAAGAAAGAGAAATAAGCAGATTGAATAGTTCAGGTAGCATGCATCCCAAGCCATTGAAACAGATCAACCCATAAATGACTAAGGTTGGTGGATCATTATCCAAATGATTAACCCATTTTTCGATAAACCTCCATGAGCTGCGCCACATTTCCCGAAGTCAGCAATTGAAGGTGTTTGGTAATCTTTTCAATGGGCCAATTCCACCATTGAATTTCCAGAAGTTGCTCAATCACTTCATCAGAAAACCGTTGCTTAAGACTGCGGGCAGGATTCCCGCCTACGATTTGATACGGTGGAACGTCTTTTGTCACTGTTGCATTCGTTGCAATCACTGCTCCATCTCCTACAGTCACCCCCGGCATTATGGTGGCATCATGTCCGATCCAGACATCATTTCCAATAATAGTATCTCCTTTGTGTGGATAGCTTTTTCCTTCCATGGCTTCTTCCCAGCCATTCCCAAAAATTTGAAAAGGATAAGCACTGATGGCCTCCGTTAGATGATTGCCGCCATTCATGATAAAACATGCACCGGAAGCGATCATGCAAAATTTACCAATGATCAAACGATCGCCGATGAAGTCGAAATGATACTTCACCTGCTGTTCAAAACGATGGACATCCTCAAAATCATCATAGTAAGTGTAGTCACCGACGATGATATTGGGGTTAGAAATGAGGTTTTTCAGAAAACATAATTTCTTGTGGTGCTCCAAGGGAAATTTTATATGCGGGTTCGGTCCGGTCATTTTTCATCACTTTACCCCTTTAAGATAATGAGACTTTTAAGACCCTTCTTCCTTTAGGTGCACCTTGGGCTATTCCATCCCACAAAATAGCCTAATAGCTTGCTGTTCAGGGAAATAGTTGAATACATTATGTATGACTGACCGTTCAGTCTATGTTTCAATAGTACAACAATAGCCAGAGAAAAGCGAAATGCTTTCCTCTGGCTATCATCAAAATGAATGCTCAAGTCTACGAGAACCTTTAAAAGGTATAGTTGACATGCATCAAAATATTCCGTCCGGGAGCAAAAATCGGATTTCCGGAACCGCGCACCGATCGATTCAAATGTTCGTAATACAATTCATCCAATAAATTCTGAACTCCAAGGTCAAACGAAAAACCTTTGGTGACTTGGAAGGCCAGTTTCAAATCTAGCAACACAAAAGAGGGTGTGCGCGTCTCACCAAATTCAGGAGAAATCCTGGATTGATCAGCTACATATCGGATACTCAACTCAGGCTGAACTTTAGAACTCCAGTAATTACCATAAAGCGTGTAGCGAACATCCAAAGGGGCTATTTCCGGTAAAGGCTGAGCACGATCTAGATCCTGACCGTAAGTATACGCGATACCCAAACGTTGGGCTAGTCCGACCCATAGACCTTGACTCCAATTGACTTCTACCCCTGCTTTAAAGGCCTGATCAATATTCTCAAAACGTCTAACACCGGGACTCATGGGCATTCGAGGAGTTAAGGTAGTATCAATAAAGGAAGAGATATAATCGTCCAAATAGGCTGCAAAAACATCTACATCTATACTAGACTTTTCGCCCATACTCACCTTAAGATTCAAATCTGCTTGATAATTCACCTCCGGCCGTAATTGTGGATTTCCAATCAACTCAAAAGGATCTAATCCTACAGGAAAATAATTAATGAAGCGCTCGGTCAGGCTTCCACTGCGCTGAGCTCTGCCCAGCCAAAGCCCCAATTGCGTGCGCTTGTTGAATTCTTTCAAAACTCCAACACTTAAGCTAGGATTGAATTGGGTTATCTCCGTCTCATCATAGACCCGGGTAAACTCATCCGTTGGCTTGTCAATACGGGCTGTGTTGAGTTCAACTCGACCGGATACGACATAATCGAGGGCGTTTCCTTTGATGCGATATTCTCCAAAAACCCCCGTCTTTTCTATCAGACCCTCTTGCCAAGCGTTGTCTTGTATGACATTGCCAGCCATAGGACCCATCAAAAATTCACGTGTACGAATGCCCTGAGCGCCTTCCGCTCTAAAGTCTACACCGGCATAAAGCTTATGATCGCCAAACCGCCATGCTCCTTCTGTTCTCGCTCCGTAATTTTGGGTCGTTGCTGCCGTTGATGCATTGAGCATTCTGGGATCCAACGGCTTGAGTAAATTATCCATCAAATGATCTACGAAGGAAGCAAAAACCGTCGTATTCCAGCTCTTCAGAAAGGGACCTTCAAATTGAATATCATGACGCGCATTAAACATCCAGGTGTCATCATCCCTCAAATCCATGGGTAATGCCGGAAAATCTGCATCTCTGGCTCTATTGTACATCGCTGTCACCCTTAATTCTTGGCGTTCACTTAAGCGCAGCCCTAGTTGGGTCCCAAAACTTCCTCTCTCAAATCCGGCAGGAATAGACTGTCCGTTTCCGGCTTGATAATTATCCCCTTGAGACCAAGAGGCAAAAAGGCTAAGGTCATAGTGGGCGCCACTTAAGCCTATTTGACTTTCAGCCCGAAGCACCTCTCCATTTTGCTCATATCCTCCGGATACTCTGCCATATACATTGGGTTCAGCACTAAACCGCAAAGCTGCCGGGATAAAATTAACCGTAGCACCGAGTCCGGTTCCAAAGCGCAAAGCGTGAGGTCCCTTTAGAATTTCAATGCGGTCCATCATATTGGGCGCCATTTGGCTTGTGGGCGGATCCATGCGATTAGGACATGCGGCTGTTGCACTTTGAGCGCCATTGAGTACAATATTGAGTTGATCATACTTAAAGCCCCTGAAGACTGGGTCAAAACCATAGGCTCCCCCTTTTCGGATGCTATTGAAAGCCGGGGTTTGATTTAAAATAGATGCCGCATCATGTTGCATTCTTTGAGGGTATTGGATATTCACTTCAGATTCTGGTTGTGGACTCTGTGTTTGCAAAGCAATAATGGTAACCGGATATAGGATCTGAGTGATTTCTCCCCTTATAGAGGCACCTTTTTCTATGGCTTTTTGGAGTTCCAAGGGATCCAATTCCCAATCTCCATAAGTAAGATGGGATAGATACATTTTTATTTCCGGCTTCCACTCAAAGCGGATGGTGCCTGTTTCATTGGAAATTCCTTTTTGTGCACCATAAATATAAGTGGCGGCTCGAATGGGTGTCTTCGTTTCACGGTCTAATAATTGAAAGGAGTTGAGTTGGCTTTGTGCCGCCAACAAACTTGAAAAGCCTATTAGGATTGTATAAATAATGTGTATGGGTTTCATCTTTTGTTTCATTCAATTCTCAAAATAATAGCGTCATTGGGCATATGAATACACATATGCTTCCTTCCCCTTCAGACCCAAGGGTCTGAGCAGGACAAATACACCGATAAATCTATCGGTATGCTTTATATCAAGTTGAAACAGGGAGGACGAAAGATGTCCGACAACCAATCAGAAGAATAAAGGTTTTGGTTAGGGCAGAAGACATCTTTGCGGAAGCGTTCATGGCCAAACTCCTTATCTGCTGAGCGAATGATTTTGAAAGGGGCAAGGATATCCAATTGCCCTATTTTTGCCAAGGGAAACTGGCCGTCATTTCGATGGTCTGTATTTTGGAGCTGGTCAGAGAGGTAGCAGCTTGCATTACACATGACCATAGGCTCATCAATATTGACACAATAATTTTCTATGATATACTCCCTATGTAGAAGATAGTCCAGGAGAATCACCACCTTCAGGGCAGAAGGAAGGATCATCAATCCAATCAGTGTTATGGTCAACCATTGTTTCACAGAAGGCAAATCTACACAAACCAAGCGCTTTGAAAAGATGATTTCTGTCACTTGCCTGTATAAAGGTAAATGCCCCAACCTTTTACACCTTGGAGGTGGAGACTCAAAGGTAGCCGCTATCTTATTGCCCTGCGCGTATGCAAGCTTTTCAACTCTAAAAAGTCATGAAAACCATGAATAATCGCTATTTTTCGAAATGGCAAATGCAACTTTTCCCAATCGTCGCCACATGCAGTGGAAGTTGTTTTTATTAGGACTGTTAAAAATTCCGATGATTGGATTTTGTCGGCCGAAGATTACAGAATGGAGTCCCGAAAAAGTACAAATCCGGATTCCTTTGCGCCGCCGCACCCGCAATCATTTTCGGTCTATGTATTTTGGTGCTTTAATGGTCGGTGCCGACTTGACCGCCGGATTGCACGCCTATGCATTTGGTCTTGAGAAGGCTTGGAATATTTCCCTGGCCTTTAAAAGCAGTAGTGCGAACTTCTTGCGGCGACCGGATACGGATGTCTTCTTTGAAATGGATCAGGGTCGCGCCGTAGAGGCCTTATTGGAAAAATCTCACCAGACCGGAGAACGACATCATATGGGTGTACCCATTAAAGCGGTAGATAAAGAAGGAACGCTCGTTGCTGAATTCGTATTAGAATTGTCTGTTCGCGTTAAGAAATAATGCTGCATGCAGCCGACTCGTTCAGCCTCCATACAGGGTGGTATGAAATTTCACCCTCCTGATAAGAGCATTTTACAATGATAAAGCAAGTCGAATCGGCTCCCTTATTCAGATAGTCCTATGTATACCCTATTCATCCAATTGTGTGCGCAAATACGCAAAGCTATCATCTATATTTTCGAATACTGCTTCTTTGGAAATCAGGTCTGGAATGATGCCAATCGCTTCCAGCATATCCAAAGGTTGTTCCTGAAGCCCGACCAGAATCACATCCGTCTTTCTGCTGTGCATATCAAATAGAATATCTTCTAAAGCATACAAACCCGATTGGTCTATATAAGGCACCCGATCCATTCTCAATATGACCGTTCCAATTTCATCGGGAAGGGCTTTGACCTGGTCCTTGAAGTAGGAAGTAAAACCAAAAAACAAGGGGCCATACAAATGCTTGATCACCACCTTATCCTTATACTTTTCGTACAATTCGATCTCATCTTGCCAGGGCTTATCTTCTTCCAGCTCTGAAAGCTTATCGACCTCTAGTCCTTTTTCGCCAATATCGCCGGACTGCTTCATAAATAACAAACAAGCCAAAGCAATGCCAATACCGACTGCATGAATCAAACTGCCGAAGGTAGTTACACTAAGCACCAATAAAAGCACAATAGCATCCGCACGAGGGACTTTTAGGATGTGCTTAAGCCCTTTGAAATCAACGATCTTAAATCCTATAGGAATCAAAAGTCCGGCCAACACGCATAGTGGAATATGCGCAGCCAAACTTCCCAACCCCAGCAGTACCGTTAACAAAAAGAGTCCATGAATAATACCAGACAATCTTGTTCTCCCGCCGGCATTGATATTCACCACCGTTCCTTTGGTAGCTCCTGCTCCCGGAATCCCTCCGATGGCAGCTGCCAACATATTCCCAATCCCCTGACCAATCAATTCTCGGTTACTATTATGCTTGGTCTTGGTCATATTGTCTGCAATCACAGAAGTCAATAGTGAGTCAATACTGCCCAGGACGGCCAGCACTAAGCCAAATTCTATGATTTTTGGGTAGGCAGCAGGATCCACACTTAAAATGCCCCCCAGCTGGAAGCTTGGCAAACCCGATGGGATTTCTCCAATCAAGGGTACATCCATTTGACCAAGGTAAGCAATCAATGTGGCGACGATTAGTGCCACCAATGCACTAGGAATGGCCTTGGTAATCAGGGGAAACAAAAAATAAATGGCAATCGTGATGATTCCCAGTAACAAAGCAGAGGTATTCGCTTCCGCAAAAAGGCGAGGCAGATCTTGTATGACTGCCAGCGTAGATTTTGCAGAATCCAAGCCGACGAAGGGGAAAATTTGTAAAATGACAATAATCAGTCCTACGCCACTCATAAAACCTGAGATCACCGGATAGGGAAAGTACTTGACGTAGCCCGCAATATTGAGAAATCCAAATACCAGCTGGAAGAAGCCGGCCAACAGAAAGGTGAGTAGTATAATACTCGTAGCATCTTCCAAACTCCCATTCATTTGAATCCCAAAGGCTACCACAGCAGCGGAAACCACCGTCATGGGTCCGGTCGGGCCACTTGCTTGTGTTTCTGTTCCTCCAAATAAGGCGGCAAAAACACCAACAGCAATAGCCCCATACAAACCCGCGGTCGCGCCCATTCCGGATTGCACTCCAAAAGCCAGGGCCAACGGTAATGCCACTACGCCGGCAACCAAACCGCCGGTAAAATCTCCTTTGATGTGTCTAAAATCGAAAAGTGATGGATTCTTCATATTTCTCTATTTATGGGTAGAGCCATCCAATCCCTCTCGCCAGACAATCCTCTATGTTTAGGAATAAGAAGGTCGACCAGCATGAATAGGATGAACATACCTTTTTGGCAATGGGTACTCCCCTGCAAGCGACTGAATTTGGTAGTAAAAAGCAATCTATCTGTCTTCTAAAATAGTACAATCTCATCATTAATAATGATCCTGAATCGATTTCTTTCAACCCAGGATTCAATGATGCTCTAAAGGGCTGTGTAGCAACTGCCGATAGCCATGGGTCCTCAATCCATACTTGTTCCGGACGAAATCGGGATCCAATTGCCTTGGGAATCTAAACATTGAAGTAAGGGCTGAGGGGTGCTTCCATCAAAAATCAATTCAGACGAAAACATATAGTAATGTTCATCATCCATAGCAACCCAATGGGGGGCATAAGGACTCTTTTGCTGCAAAAGACAAGTCCGAGTTCCATCTTGAGTGTATAACTCAAATGATCGCTTACCCCAATATGCCAGTAATAATTGGCCATCAAGGTAATCCATATCAAATATCTGATTGCGGCCCAGTGGTGCATCTTCTATCTTTGGATCCACCAGTGAATCCCAATGTGAGAGCACCTTTCCTAGCGTATTGACTCGCCAACATTCCCCATCGCCGAGTAAAAGCATTTCTTGGTTTTCTATTGCCCTGATACGTTTTAGGGATGCATCCCATTCTTTATAAAGTTGGGGCGCTGAACCCTTCTTTAAATGATACAAAGATGGATAGTGCACAAAAATGATCGTCTCATCATCCGGCATCATAAAGCCTCCTTCTCCAATATGCATGGGGTCATCTACCCAATTCCAGATAACGATGGGTTTCTCCCCCGGACACATTTTTAAAACACGGATTTGAAAAGTGCGGCTGTCGGGAAGGATTTTTCGCTCTATAATGTAGATCTCATCTTCTGCATTGGCATACAACATAAAGTCACTGCCTGCAAAGTCCGACCGCAACAATACGCGAGCGGCTTGGCCCGGTTCGCACATCATCACACATGCATGATGTGCCGGATCATCCACCGGATCAATATAAGACCAGTATAAAGTGTTTTGTATAAGGATTAAGTTGCCGGTGGGATGTGCGACTGCCAGCGCAACAAACACCATGAATAACCCAAAACTCAAAACGGATTTTTTGATCAAATCCTAGTCAATTTGATGTGTTTTTAATCAAACTCTGAATAGAACACCTCCTTGCCGTAAACCAATTGTGCAATGTGGGGCGTCGTATCCCAATGACCAAAGATAGTGGGTTGTTTGGCCAGCCATATGCGGGCTGTTTTACCGGCCAGAGCAGACTTCAACTCATGGATGTTTAATCCTTGTTCAAGCCCTCGGTTGATATATACAGAGGATCCCTGTTCCAGCTGAAACACAATATCATCGGAAGGACCTTCTGAAATTGATACTATGCGCGCCTCCAGTTGAGCACACTCTAAGGGATCGGTATTTTGAATGGGTAAATGAAAGGCAAAAAAGAGAAAAGCAGCAAAAACAAAAAGTGAAAAACCAAAAAGAACTCCTTTCATATGCTGCGTTTTGTCAATAAACGTTTCAATAATTCGAATAGTACTTATCTGCCTAACAAATTTATTTTTTTCTATACATCCATGGATGCATCGCATTGCCTGCTATCGACTTTTGTGTCTCTGGCAGGCGTTCATTTAAATTGTTCAAGCGTAGAGGGATTCCCGCTTGTTCTTAATTTCATCTGAAGCCAGATAATCATCAAATGACATCAAAGCATCCACCATACCCTTGGGCCCTATTTGAATGATTCGGTTACAGACGGTTTGAATCATCTGGTGGTCATGTGTACTCATGATGAGGTTTCCGGTAAAATCCTTGAGACCATTATTCAAGGCGGTGATCGACTCCAAATCCAGGTGATTCGTCGGCTCATCCAATAGTAGAAAGTTGGGTCCGGCCAGCATCATTTTTGAGAGCATGCACCTTACTTTTTCTCCTCCGGAAAGCACACTTGATTCCTTATGAACCTCCTCACCACTAAACAGCATTCTCCCCAGAAACCCACGAATAAATTGCTCGTCTTTGTTGGTGGAATACGGACGAAGCCAATTGATCAGATCAGCATTGCGATCGGCTGTGAAATAGGCCTCATTCTCGTTTGGCAAGTACTCCCGGGTAATGGTCTGCCCCCATTCTATCGTTCCGGAATCGGGTTCTTGCTCTCCGGCCAGAATATTGAAAAGACTATGCAATGCATTCGAGTCGCGACCTAATAAAGCAATCTTATCGCCTTTATTGATGGTAAAGCTGATATTATTAAATAGTATGTTTCCCTCTTCATCTCTTTGACTCAATTGATCCACCTTAAGAATTTGGCCTCCGGGATCGCGCTCCGGTTTAAAGTGGATATAGGGGTACTTACGGCTGGATGGTGTTAAGTCTTCGAGCTTGAGTTTTTCCAATGCCTTTTTACGAGAGGTTGCCTGACGGGATTTGGAAGCATTCGCACTAAAACGTTGAATAAATTCTTGCATTTCTTTACGCTTCTGCTCCACCTTTTTATTTCGATCTGCCATTTGCCGGGCCAAAAGCTGGCTGGTCTGATACCAAAAAGTATAGTTACCCGTATAGAGTTTGACTTTTTTGAAGTCAATATCTGCGATATGGGTACATACCATATCGAGGAAGTATCGATCGTGAGAGACCACAATGACCGTATTCTTGAAATCTGCCAGAAAATCTGCCAACCAGTGTACAGACTCAGCATCAAGATCATTCGTAGGCTCGTCCAAAAGAAGAATATCCGGATTCCCAAAGAGGGCTTGTGCGAGCAAGACTTTTACTTTCTGGGGTCCCGATAGTTCACTCATCAAGCGATAATGATGTGCTTCTTCCAAGCCCAGATTACTCAATAGCTCAGCAGCATCACTCTCGGCTGTCCATCCACCCATTTCCCCATAGGTATTCTCTAATTCAGCAGCCCTTAAACCATCTTCATCCGTAGCATCCGGGTTCATGTAGATGGCATTTTTCTCCTGATTGATATTGTAGAGCTCTTGATAACCCTGAAGCACGGTATCCAGGACGGTATATTCATCAAATGCAAAGTGGTCCTGCTGCAAAACTGCCATTCGACGTCCCGGTTCTATAGACACTTTCCCCCTATTGGGGTCTATATCCCCGGCGAGAATTTTCAGAAATGTGGACTTTCCGGCGCCATTGGCACCAATCACCCCATAACAATTACCCAAGGTAAACTTTATGTCTACGTCCTCAAATAATACTCGTTTGCCAAATTGTAGCGAAAGATCCGAGACTGTGATCATTAATTGCTTATTTTTAGAAACACACCCAAAAAGTGTGCAATATTGCGATGAACCTTTGTGTAAGGAAGCAGATAGTTGCTTCAGAAAACGGGTGCAAAGGTAGTTGTAAATCATGGTAACTCGTAAGGCGGGCTGCCGAACTTTAGGAATTCTTTTTCTTGCTTCAAATCCAATAGAGTATGTTCATACGTTTTTCATGGGTCCTAATCTTCCTGGGCACCCTGCTGAGCAGTGTTCCGGCTCAAATGGCCGTCACCGATTTGCCGGAATTTGACCTCAATGCTGCCACACTAAAAGGTCAATTACATTATTTCGCTTCTGATTATATGCGGGGTCGCGATACCGGCTCTCCGGAATTGGATGTGGCCGCTGAATATCTGGCAGCCCATTTGAAAGCCTATGGATACGAATATGCTCCGGGCATGGACTCTTACTTCCAGCCGGTCCAACTTAAGGAAACAGCGCCTCCTCAAGAGGCCTCTCTGACCCTTAATAAAAACAAATATGTGCATAAAGAGGACTTTCTTTTGCTCTCCGGCAAAGCCAACCGCTACAAAAACAAAAAAGCCGTTTTTGCCGGTCATGGTTGGGTGGACACTGAAAACGGATATGACGACTACGCCAACTTGGACGTGAAAGGAAAGATTGTTTTCGTGCTGGGAGGCCCCCCGGAGGATAAGAGTCCACAGGCCATTTTTCAAGCCATGAGTCAAAAAAGACAACTGGCTTCCGAACGAGGAGCCTTGGGTCTTATAGAAATTTATAACCTGCCCAATCTGCCATGGAATTTTTTCCTGCGTTATTTCAGCAGAGCATCTATGCAGCTGGACTTGAGTCAAGGCATGAATAGCGAAGACGAACTCATATACGGATGGATGCAGCCCGATACAGAAAGCTCTGTGATCAAAGAGATGCAGGAAGGTAAACGGACGAAGGCTAGCTTGATGTCCAGCGGCTTTAGCGAAACAGCTATATCCTCAAAAAATGTGATTGGTGTCTTGCCCGGTACTGATCCCGAGCTGAAGGATGAATATCTTTTATTAAGTGCTCATTACGATCATGTAGGTGTAGGTGCAGCCGGTAGCAACGCTACCCTGCCACGAGACAGCATTTTCAATGGTGCCCGCGACAACGGATTAGGTTCGATTGCCCTGCTCAATGCGGCACAGGCATTAGGAGAAATGCCGACAAAACGTTCCATCATTGTCATTTGGGTGACCGGCGAGGAAAAAGGGCTACTAGGGAGCCGTTACTATGTAGAGCGACCCTTGATTCCTCTTCATCAAACGATCTTCAACTTGAACACGGATGGAGGCGGATATAACAGCACGGAGCATATTTCCATTATCGGCTATGGACGGACCGGCACCGATGATAAAATCGAAACTGCGGCCACGGCTGCCGGACTCAAGGTATTCCCCAATCCGGCCCCGGAACAAAACCTATTTGACCGCTCTGATAATGTATCCTTTGCAGTGAAGGGTATTCCTTGTATGAATGTAAGCCCCGGTGTTACAGCTTTTGATGATGAAATCAATAAATACTATCATCAGGTCACCGATAACCCGGAAAGCATAGATTACGATTATATGCTCCGGTATATTCAATCGTATGCTTATCTGGCGCGTTTAATCGCCAATGATATGGAGCGACCCGCCTGGATAGATGGGGACAAATACTATGATGCAGGGGTTGAACTATACTCTAAAGAATGAGCGCACCTGTGTTTTAGGCAGTTGTAAAATGGTACAGCGGAATCCCGCTTTTGCGGAAGCGAAAAGCAGCTTGACCTTACAGCGATTGTTGTCTTTCAGGGCAGAACCCTTCTGTTAAGGCCAAGCTTCATTCGTACTTTTAATGGCTATGGCCTATGTCCATACCTTCCTCCTCCTCTTGTGTGGCGGCATAGGCTTTATACGCCTTGTCCGTGACAATATATGGTGTCGGTCCTTCCCAAAAAGGCTCGATGGCTGCCATAGCTTCATTGCGGTCTTTCACATGAACCTCTGTCCACTCAAAGGTGCCTTCATCTGTACGGATCATCAGACCCTCTTTTGCGGAAGCATCGCGTACCAGAGCGGAAAGCGGAACCACCCATGCGCTATCTGCCTGAACGATGATTTCTGCCTGGATATACATCCCCACATTTAAATGTTCTCGGTGTTCTTCCTCTAAATCGACATGAACACCCATCACACTCTCCTCCGACAAGCTTTTATCGATCAGAAAAATCTCACCCATACAAACCTCCTCCGGCTGATAAGAAGAATAGATTCTGACCTTCTGCCCTTTTTCCAACTGGGCAGCGTCGTTCTCAAATACTTGCACATGTCCGTGCAAATGGTCAATATCGATGATCTCGAATAAAATATCCGTTGGACCCACATATTGGCCCGGATTGATGTGCACATTCGTAATATAACCCGTGAAGGGTGCCCGAATGACAATTTCTGAGCGAATCTCTTCGGGACGCACTAAATTCGGATGTAGGCCTATTAACTCCAACTGCTTGGATAAAGCGGCCTGAGCCGCCTGGTTTTCGAGATACAAAGATTGTGCTTGCTCAAAAGCTTGTTGGCTCACACCTTGCTGTTGACGCAAAGTGTCTTTGCGGATGAAATCCTTTTCGAGAAAGGAAGATCGGGCCTTGGCCTGAAGATAATCTTGCTGAATCTGGACAAATTCAGGATTGCGGACGGTGCATAGAGCCTGCCCTTTGCGGACTTGCTGACCCGGTAATAGGTCGGTCGATACGATATAGCCCCCATGAATTTGTGTCATTTTCAAGCGGCCGGCCGGGGGCAGTTCAATAGATCCATTGGCTTGAATATGGCGCTCAAACCAATCATATTGAATCGGGCCGGTTTGAATACCGGACCGTTCCAGGTTGCCGGTAGCCGTTACTTCTGCGTGATCATGATCATGAACCGGCTTGTCTTCGGTGCTTTGGCAACCCCATACGATCAGGAGTGCGGGCAATATGATATACATAAGTGATTTCATGGTTTAAAATTGTTGGGTCAAGTATTTAATTTCAGTGAGCGCTTGCTGGTAAGACCAGCGCTTTTGATTAAATTCTGAACGAATCTGGAAAGCGCGGTCCATCAGAAGCGTCCACTCTATGGTGCTGATCAATCCTTCGCGCATTTGTGCAGTCGCAGCTGTTTCTATAGCGCCTGCCTCTTGGAGTAAGTGCTCCTGATAGGCGGTCAGTTGCTCACGGCGCAATGCCTCTTGTTTTTGCCAAAAGGCCCGCTGTGACGCATATTGATGGTTCCAATCCCTAAGTCTGGCTTTTTGTTCCAGGGTTTTGATCTTGGACTCTTGTGCTTCAGCAGAACTGTGTGTAAACAAAAATGGGCTGGAGATTCCCACGGATCCAAATTGCAAGCGGTCACCGGAAGTATAATTTTGAGTAGGGTCATCAGCCCTTCGCTCTCCAATCAAGGTCATCGTAGTAAAGCCAAATTCAAGGACAGGCCATTTTTCGGTTTGAGCAACTTTCTCGTAGGCTTCAGCAGCTTGAATGCTCTGCTCCAGCAAGCGACCTTCCGGATGCATGGGGCTTTCCTGCAAGGGGATAAAGTTTGCCGGCTCCGAATTAAATATGGGCCGATATACCAAGCTATCTGCTCCCAGGAAATAATTCCAAAGATGCAACAAAGCCTCCTGTTCTTGCTGATATTGTTGTTGTTGCAGCTCAATCCGACGGCGCTCCGTGCGTACTTGAAGTACCGAAAGTCGATCATCTTCCCCGGCTTTAAGGCGTTGCTCCATGCGTTGCTCCTGCAGTCCCCAAAGAGAATCCCTTTTCCGCCACAATTGTCGTTCTTGCTCATAGTAGCACCACTCATCATACACCTGCTGCAGCCCTTTTTTCAATTGTATCATGCGAAGGTCCACCTGCTCTTTTTGGGTGTTGGTCAGCGCTTTCAACCAATTCTTCCGGCGTGCGTATCGGCCCGGGAGATGAATGCCCTGCTGCAATTGAAAGGCATTATCAATGGTTCCTGTATTGAATTGGCCATATTCGGCCGACAAGGCCGTAGCCGGAAGATCCCAGGCATTTTTTTCGAGTGCCTGAGCGGCTTTTTGTGCCCATTGGTCTGCTGCAATTTGCGGGTGGGATTCTTCTAATAGTTGCATCGCACTATCCAGAGGAAGGGGTGTTTGTGCCTTAACGGCAAAAGGAATCCCAAAACCGATCAGAACCAGTAGGCCTTTGGCGGAGACAGATGCCTTCCAGCCTTGCTCAAACCAACGATATAAAACCGGTAAAACGAAGAGAGTTAAAAAAGTACTGGTGACCAATCCGCCAATTACTACAGTCGCCAGGGGTCTTTGCACTTCTGCACCGGAACTGGTCGATAAGGCCATCGGTAAAAAGCCCAAAGCAGCCACCAAAGCCGTCATGATCACCGGCCGCATTCGAGTCATCGCTGCTTTTTGAATCCGTTCATTGATATCCTCCATTCCTTCTTCTTTTAAGGCTAATAATTCGTTGACCAGCACCAGGCCATTGAGCACTGCTACCCCAAAAAGCGCAATGAACCCCACCCCTGCAGAAATACTAAAAGGCATACCTCTTATAGCCAGTGCCAATACTCCTCCGATGGCCGCCAGGGGAATACCCGTGAAGATCAGCAAGGCATACTGGATGTTTTGAAAACTCATGTACAAAAGCAAGAGAATGAGTCCGAGTGCTACCGGCACGGCAATCATCAAGCGTTGGGAGGCACGTTGTAGATTTTCAAACTGCCCGCCATATTGCAAATAATAGCCCGGAGGTAATTCCAATTCGGTGTCCAGCGTGCTCTGCACACTTTCGATGAAAGAACCGATATCACGATTCCGCACATTGACACCGATATTGATTCGGCGATGCGCTTGTTCCCGTGATATCTGCATCGGTCCGGTCACGGAACGGATGCTGGCTACGGATGATAAGGGTACCAAATGTCCATCCGCCCCTTCGACACGTAATTGTCGGATATCCAAATCAGATCGGTATTGCTCCTGCAAGCGCACCACCATATCGAAACGGCGCTCTCCTTCAAAGACCTGACCTACGGCAATACCGGCATAAGCTGCGCGAATAATTTCATTGGCAGCTTGGATATCCACACCATAACGAGCCAAAGCTTGGCGGTCATAATCGACCTGTAGCTGTTGTAAGCCCTCCGTTTGCTCTACTTTCACATCTCCTGCACCCTGAATTTTTCGAATCAAGAGCGCCGCTTCATCGGCTTTCTCTTTCAATAGTTCTGTATCCTCCCCGAATATCTTAATGGCAATATCTGCCTTCACTCCGGTCATCAATTCATTGAACCGAAGCTGAATCGGCTGGGTAAATTCAAAAGAAGGTCCCATGAGCACACTTAAAGCTTCATCCATTTTGTTGACCAACTCCTCACGATTGGATGCGGAGACCCATTCATCCTGAGGTTTCAAAATGATCATGATGTCTGCTTCTTCAATCGCCATGGGGTCGGTGGGTACTTCAGCGGTTCCAATTTTGGAAATCACGTGCACCACCTCCGGAAACTCTTCCAACAAGATCTGTTCGGCCTGAGTAGCAGTCTCCACACTTTCTTTCAAGCCACTACCCGGCGGAATGCTCATTTGCATAGCTAAATCACCTTCATCAAGGGTAGGGACAAATTCAGATCCCATTTGTCGGAAAATTACTACTGCTATCATCAGCAAGCCCACAGAACCGGCCAGAATCCAAGCCGGAAAGCGCAAAGCTAAACGCAACATGGGTTGATATAATCGCTGTAAAAAAGCGATCAGGCGATCGGAAAAAGTCTTTTTATGCAGCATTTTCCGCTTCAAAAACAGGGCCGACATGGCCGGAACATAGGTGATGGATAAGATGAATGCTCCGATCAAAGCGAAACTCATTGTCAGCGCCATAGGCCGAAACATCTTGCCTTCTACGCCCTCTAAAGTTAAGATCGGTAAGAACACGACCAAGATGATCAATACACCAAAAGAGGCCGGCTTCATCATTGAATGTGCGGCTTTGCCCACCGCCTTATTCATTTGTGCGGCGCTCAGTTTCTGACCGGCAAAATGTACGGCCAAAAAGTGGAGGGTTCCTTCAACTACAATCACCGCCCCATCGACGATGATGCCGAAATCAATGGCGCCCAACGACATTAAATTTGCGGAAACGCCAAAATATCGCATCAGGATGAAGGCAAATAACATACTCAGCGGTATGACTGAAGCGACAATCAGTCCGGCGCGCAAATTCCCCAGGAGTAAGACCAGCACGAAAATGACAATCAAGCCTCCTTCAATCAGGTTGGTCGCAATGGTGCGCGTGGTACGAGCCACCAAGTCAGATCGATCTAAATAAGGATAGATGTCTACCCCTTCCGGAAGACTTTTGCGTACTTCTTCGATTCGCGTATGAACATTGGCAATGGCTTCTGAAGAATTAGCTCCTTTCAACATGAGGGTAATCCCTCCGACCACCTCTCCTTTACCATCCATGGTCATGGCTCCATACCGCTTAGAGGCGCCCTCCTGGACTTTTGCTACCTGATGGACATAGATGGGCTTTCCGCCCTGATGGCCTAAAACGATTTGTTCAATTTCTTCAATACTCTCTGCGCGGCCTACTGTTCGGATGTAATAAGCTGCGTTATCTTTTTCGATATAACTTCCCCCACTGTTTTCACTATTGGCCTCCATCTTTTGCAGCACATCATTTAAGGTGAGCTGACGCGCCTGAAGGGCCAGAGGGTCAATCGAGAGTTCGTATTGTTTCAGCAATCCGCCAAAACTGCTGACCTCAATAATGCCTTTGGTTCCTCCCAACTGACGCTTGACAATCCAGTCCTGAAGGGTCCGCAAGTCCATTAAATCAAAGGCACCTTCATATCCCGGCTCCTTGACCAAAACATATTGGTAAATTTCCCCCAATCCGGTGGTGATAGGCATCATTTCCGGTCGTCCGAGGTATTCCGGGATCTCAGAGGAAGCCACATCAATTTGTTCCTTGACCAATTGGCGGGCATCATACAGGGGGTAATCTTCCTCAAACACAACAGTAACCACTGACAGGCCATAACGCGAGATGGATCGGACTTCCGTGACGCCAGGCAGATTTTGCATCGCCACTTCTACGGGAAAGGTGATTTGTTGCTCCACTTCTTGAGGCGGAGAAGTAGGGGCCACCGTAACCACCTGTACTTGATTATTGGTGATATCAGGCACCGCATCCAGAGGGACCTGATTCATGGCATACCAACCCGCCACAATCAGGGCTAGTACAGCGGCTAATACCAGTAACTTTTGCTCTATCGAGCGTTGAATGATCGTTTGTAACATATAATGATTCTAGAATTCCACAATCACAGACCAGAGGGTCTATAGACTTTATCGTAAGCACATGTCGAGTGCTTACTGGGGAGGATTCCAGATATCAAAAGCTAATTCAAAAGGGAGAAAAACTTCCCAATGAGGCCATTCCTCAGAAATAAATACGAAGCTTTGAGGATTCTGTATGGACAAGGCTTCCGCAAAAATGGCCGGGAGGTTGAGCACCACATGTTCGGAACAATCCTGAAAAGGTAAATGGTGTTCATGATCATCATGATGATCCTCAGACTCATAGTGCAGTTCCATAAAATCCCAAAATCCCATAGCCGGTTCTTCCACCAAATGGCACTGATAATGATCCAGCAAAGAAGGCACCTTGCTGAGTTCGGACAAGTCTGTAGCTGCAACCAGATACAAACAAGCTATTGCTATGGAAAATAGTTTTTTCATCAACAGCTATAAAGATAAAACAATCTAATGGGTTTGCATTCTTGAGCAACAGCCCTTAACTTATCATTATCAAAAAATACGATTATGCCACACGACTATGATACTTTGGTAGATGCCATCAATGACTTTAAAGCAAAAGGCTATACAGAAGACTTTAACATGCAATCCAACTGTATTGAATGCAAAGCTCAAAATATAAACCTGCACCCTAAAGACTTCGTCATTGATGAAGTAGTGCGGTTTGAAGGTATGTCTAACCCGGACGACAGTTCTGTCTTATATGCCATTTCCTCCCATCAGGGGTTGAAGGGACTATTGGTTGACTCCTATGGTGCCTACGCAGATTCTCTGAGTGAGGAAATGATTGAGAAGTTGCGGATTAGGAGGTAAAGGAATGTTTCAGCACCCTTCTAGGAATAAGCCCGGTGATTGATTCGAAGACAAAAAAGGCAGCCTATATTTACACCTGGCCACCCGGGTTTTAATTGTAAAGTCGCTTTAATTCAAACTTCTATACTCCTTGGGGCTGAAACCAGTTTTAGCTTTAAATAGATTGCTGAAATGTTGAGGATACTCAAAACCCAACTCAAATCCGATTTCACGGATGGTATCCGTTGAATTTAATAGGTTGTTTTTTGCCTTTTCGATGATGAATAAATGAATATGCTCCTGCGCTGTTTTTCCCGTCTCCTTCTTCAGTAAATCACTCAGATAGTTTGTTGAAAAACTCAACTCTCTTGCGCAATATTTTACAGTTGGAATTCCTAAGTCAACTACTTTTTCCGATTGGTAATATTGTTGAAGTAATCGCTCAAATTTAGAGACAATATCACTATGAAGATTCGTTCGGGTATAAAATTGCCGATCGTAAAACCGTGTACAATAATCCAGTAATAACTCGATATTGGAGATGATGAGGTTTTGGCTGTGTTTGTCTAAATTCTGGCTGTATTCTGCAATGATCTTATCCAAAAGATCTTCAATGGTCTTTCTTTCTTTATCTGAAAGGTGAAGTGCTTCATTGACTTCATAATTGAAGAAGGAATACCCATTCATCTTATCCGCCAAGTTTGATTTGCGAATTAGGTCGGGGTGAAAAGCCAGGGTCCATCCTTCATTAGATTCATTATCGTCCGTCAGCTCTCCTTCAAAAACTGTAACCTGACCGGGGGCTGTAAACACCAAGGTACCCTCTTCATAATCATAGGCATTTTTGCCATAAAAGAGATTCCCACAACCCAACTGTTTTAAAGTGACCTGATAGAGATTATTGATGACCTTCAACCCTCTAAAATCCATTTGTGGCTTAAAGTCTTTTGCGTGTACCACGGAAACCAATGGATGTTTGGGCTTGGCCAGACCCATTGATTCGTGAGCCTGGCTGATCGAGTTGATACTATATGATGTGCTCATGAGCTTAAGTTATATGATAGAACTGGGATTACTTTAACTGACTGAGGATCATTTTATCGAAAGTTTTATCTCCCAGCCATTTACGCATGGTAACCAATGGTTTCGCAAGGTAGCCTTTCAGGTATCTAGTTTTTGGGTTCTTTTCTGAAGCTGCTTTTGCAATTTCTTTCCCTAAGACATCAACGGGCGTTAATTTGTCTTTGGATTGATCCATGCTTCCGACGACTTTGTTCACCATTTCCGCATAAGGACCCTCACCCGAAACTTTTTTCAAGCCATCCATAGCAATATCTCCCCACTCTGTTTGAATACCTCCCGGTTCAACTAAAACGACATCAATACCAAATGATTTTAATTCAATCCTCAAGCAGTCACTCCAGCCTTCTAAAGCAAATTTCGTCGCGTGATACCAAGCCCCAAAAGGCGTATAAATCTTTCCGCCCATGGAGGAGATATTCACTACTCTTCCGGATTTTTGTGCTCGCATGCTAGGAAGTACCAATTGGGTAATTCTTGCTAAACCAAAAAGATTCACTTCAAATTGACGTTTCGCCTCTTCAATGGGCACTTCTTCCACAGATCCGTAGGAGCCATATCCAGCATTATTAATCAATACATCAATACGGCCTTCTTTTTCCAATACTGTTTCAACCGCTTGTACGATTGATGTGTCATCCGTAAGGTCTAATTTTAGAATTTGCATACCCTTTTCTTCGAGCTCTTTCATGCGCTCCGTTCTTCTGGCCGCTCCGTAAACGGTATATCCAAGTTGATGTAAATGGATAGCCGCAGATTTACCCATACCTGAACTTGCTCCGGTGATGATCGCTACTTTTTTCATGCTGTTTTTATTTAGATTCCGTTAGGGCTTCAATCATTAATTCAGAAAATAACGCACTGCTGTGTTGTTGTTGGCCTGTAATCAAACGACCATCTCGAATCGCAAAAGGTGTTAGCGGGGCTTTCGCTTCGTAATTTGTATTAGGGTTTTTCTTAGCTTCCGTTTCAATGGTGTATTCATTTATTTTTATCCCTCCTGCTGCCTGATTGTTCATTTCTTCTTCAGCATCGCAATAACCTGTCCAGGTCTTACCATCCGCCAATAAGCTTCCGTCAGACAACTTCGTCCAAAGCAATAGACTAGTACCGTGACACAACATGCCTACCACCTTTCCTTGCTCGTAAAAGTCTGCAATAAATTGATGTAGGAGCGTGTCCTCTTTAAAAGTGACTAAAGGTCCACCACCACCTGCCACAGCTACGGCATCGTAATCGGATACATTCACATCCGTAATGGCAATGGTATTCTCCATCAATTGACCAAATTCTTTATGGTTGCTAAAACCCAATGTTACCAGATCATTGGGATAAATAGTTCCATCATTGGCAGGGTCTGAAAACCCATCAAACTCCACTTTTCCTCCTTTAGGAGAAGCCAAGTCTACCGTAAATCCGGCTTGAATAAAATCAAAAAATGGTCGGGTCAATTCTTCAGCAAAAAATCCAACCGGAAATCCTTTAAGTGTTGCCGGGTTAGAAACGATATACAGAATCTTCTTTTCGGGGTATTTGTACGGGGCAGTTCTTCTAATCACTTGATTTTCCATTTTTTGTTCTTGTTTAATTGGTGAGGATTGCGTTTTTGCTTTTGAGGATCCAAGCTCCTTTTGGCCGTAGCTTGATATGCTGATCAGCAACAGAGCGAGGATTCCTAATTGAAAAGTGAGTTTCATTTGTATGTGTTTTGTTCATACAAATCTGAGGAATGAAGATGCCGAATCATTATAGATTTCAAGGAAAGCCTAAAAGATATTACTGATGTAGCATTGCTTGAGCAGAAAGAGAGATAGCCTATTATAAATCCAATTGAAAAAAGGCATGCTTGATCTTGAGTGATTCCAACAACCGGAAACATATTAAAAGCTTCGTCTTGATAGTAGTGTTCCATCAAGAAAGAATCATTCTACACCTGTCCTATCCAAACGCTTGTGTCAGGTATCGTTCTCTTGTAAGTTTCAGGCTCCTCTCCGAAAATCCCTTTTGTCCAGCTAGAAAAGAATATATAATCTAAATTAGTTTCCTCAGTTTTATCAATAAATTGATATCCACTTGTTGGGTATCCGTTAGGAAGTGTTATATGTTTTTTGATCCTCTCAAAATAAAACTTGTTGGCAACACATAAACAAATGAGGAGTAATAAAAATCAAAATATTTTTCATTGTCTAACACATATCAGTCCAAAATAAATTTAAGACAAAGAATTGCTTTGTCAAAAGCATTGGTTTAGGCCATTATGCTACACCAATTATAAGCCAGACTATACTTATAAATATAATATGCTTATTAGTGGTAGTAAAATTGCTTGCCTCTAATGTAGAAAAATCTTACATACCCCTTTTTCTACTTGTTTTGAACAGATGCACAATGAACCCTATAAGATGCCTTTCAACTAGTTTAACTTTTTAATATTTCGTCTGTATAATGATTTTATGTGTATTCCAAGAGCCATCTTTCATTTCCAATCTGAGAAAATAAATACCCTTAGGGACATTTTTCAGGTCTATCCTTCCATTTGCGACATTGACCCTTAGCTTCATCTTCACCCCTGATGGGTTTTGCAGGAGAAACTTGCCTGTCCAGCCCTCAGTATTAGAGATAAAAAGCTCGTTCTTTGCCGGATTAGGATAAACGAAAACATCCCTCATCCCGTCACTCTGCACAGCGCTTGTTTCGCAATCGACCATAAACTCTATCGCTGCATAGCAATCTGTATTATCATTTTCGCTAACCTTTAAAAATTCATATTCCTGACCGGAAACCGGAACCCGTAGTCGTATTGGAAGATCTTCAAATGCATAAAAGCCCAATAAACTATCCCGATTAAAAACATCAAAGTGACTCTGGTTGACGTTGAAATAACTAAAATTGAGCGTTACGTAATATTCATTCTCGTTAATGCATTCAATATTATTGATTTCCAGATCTTCAATTTCACAGCTTTCCACTTCACAATCTACTTCAAATTCGATAGCGCTCTGACAGTCTGAGTCTTTCAGATCGGTTGCTCTTAGCAACTCATCTGGTAAACCCGAAAGATCTACTTCTAATCGAATTGGCAAATCTGAGTATGAAAAACGTCCGAGTAGAATATTTCTTGAACTTAGATCAAAGCTATCACTAGTGTTTTCAAAGTCCAAGTCTACAGTGACGATATAGGTGCTATCGGAGGAGCATTCAATATTATGCAACTCTATTTCTCCCAACATGCATGTTGTATCAATGCAACTCACTTCAAATTGAGTGGCCCTTGCACAATTATACAAATCTCCAAAATCACCCACTCTATAATACTCAAAACCTTCTCCGGATAAAGGAGCTTCAACGGTAATCGGAAGCTCTGCATATTGGTAAATCCCAAAATTTTGGTTTAAACCATCCAATATGAAAGAGTCTTGATCAGGGTGAAAACCAAAATCGAGTGTAAAGGTATAGGAAGTATCCGATGTACATTGGATGTTACTGACTTCTATGGGTGTGAGTCCACAAGGTGCCCCCTCACAGGTGGGCATGATTTCCATCACAGAGTAGCAATTTGTATCCTTAGAATCATAGTAGTATAAATTTTCATATCGATCTCCGGATAAGGGAATAGCTACCATGATAGGTAAGTCTCCATAAGCGAAACGTCCAAGCTCAAAATATTCTGACTCAACATCAAAAGAATCACTTGTACCTTCATAATCTAAATGGACAAAAACATTCATTACGGCATCCCCCTCGCAGGAAATAGGGTCAATGCCTTGAGGAAAAACAAAGCAGTCTTGAGCTGAGAGTTTTGAAGTAATAAATATCAAAGAGATTAATGAAAATAAAATTATTTAACCACTCTTTTTCATTCTAGCGTTTTATGTATAGAGTGGCTCTAATACACTTTCGCTGCTTTATCTGAATATCTTCTCATTCCTCATATTTCTGAGCAAAAGCAACCATTTCAATCAGTAACGGCTCAATGTTTTTTCCCTTATCTGTTATCGAATACCCTACTCTGGGCGGGACTTCCTTGTAATCTTTGCGACTTGCCAGATTACTAACGACCAAAAATTTTAATTCCTGAATAAGCATCTTCTCACTGATGTCAGGTATCAGCCGCTTTAATTCGCTGAGCCTCAACTCTTCGTTTTTAAGTAATTGTTGAAGAATAACCAGCTTCCACTTTCCTCCTACAAGCTCTAACGTTGTCCTTATGGGACAACGCGCAGTCACAAATATCTTTTCTTCTTTCATACACACCAAAAGGTTGGTACTGCTAAAATAGTATGTGCTTGTGGTGTCACCTATTTTTAGCTAATAAAAATTGAAGAACATGGAGAACACAATAGCATTATTAGGTGCAAGCGGTCAGACAGGATCCATCTTTTTAGAGAAAGCCCTGGAAAATGGTTACAACGTAAAAGCTCTCGTTCGAAACCCTCAAAAAATCAAGACGCAGCATGAACGATTGGAAGTTATTAAAGGGGATGTCTTAGAACTACCGGATGTGCAAAAACTCATTCAAGACACTCATGTCGTAGTGAGTCTTTTTGGTCATGTAAAAGGCTCTCCCAAATGGCTGCAAACAAATGGTACCCAAAACATCGTTTCAGCAATGAAACAGGAAGCAGTACGAAAAATCATCTCTCTATCCGGTGGAGGACTTCCTTTCCCGGAAAAGGATCAACCCAAATTCATAGATAAAATGATCCGCTTGATTATGAAACTAAGCGTTCCTAAGATCTTGAATGATGCCATTGAACATCATAAGGTACTCGAAGATAGCGGCCTTAAATGGATCATCGTGCGGGGTCCCAGATTAACAAATGACGAGCCTAAGGGTGACTATCGAGTGGGATGGGTAGGTGTCAATGCCAGCACCAAAATTGCAAGAGCAGACCTGGCCAACTTTATTTTAAAACAAGTTGAATCCAATGAATATCTTTATACCATGCCCTTTGTGAGCTATTAATCATATTGAAAAGAGGAAAGATTATTCAGGACAAAACCCTTAAACGTCTGCGGCTTTTGACCTGTAATTTTCTCTACCCAAGGGGTAGTAGGGGGTGCCTTCTGGAATCTTGGAAGATAATGGAGCATAATCATTACCAGTATAAGCATATGAGGTACTCCTTCTTTTCTTTTTCTCCAATAAAAGTGCAGCAAATTTGGGCTTCTAAATCGTATATCGATTCCCAACTCCTCATTCAATTGAGAAGTCATTTGACCAAAAGTAAGTTGTTCCTGGTTCGTTAAGGCATAAGCTTTATTCGAGTGCTGCTCTGGATGGAGTAGCACTTGAGCTCCTGTTCTGCCCACATCTTGGAGATCTACAAGAGTAAATTTGGCCTTGCCCGCCGGAAGGAAAACCTCTTTTTTCTTAATAATATCCTCTCTCAAGGTGGTGGTAAAGTTTTGCATAAAATAGGCTGGCCTTAAAAAGGTATAGGGCAGTGAACTATCTATAATGAGCTGTTCTATCTTATAGTGCGGAATTAAGGAATTATTTTCAGCCCCCTGAACGGAAAGAAATACGATATGCTCAATACTTTCTTCCCTTGCTATGCTTATGACCGGCTCAAAATATTGCTTAACATCAGCCAATTGAGGGGGACGAAGCAGAAAAAGGATTTCTGCTTGCCGTAAAGCATTGGTAATGCTATCACGATCACCAAAATCAAAATGAATGGGCTCTACATTTCTTTCATCTTTGAACGGAAGCTTCTGAATATTCCTGAGCCCTGCCAATATTTTAAATGAGCCTTCTTTTTTTTGGAGATGTCGTATCACAGCTCTTCCAACATTTCCTGTAGCTCCGGTAATCAATAGATTTTTCAAAAGTTGGTATTCATAAATTAATGCTTTCGGAAAATACCGAAATTATTTATTGTTTGTCCTTCTTAGACTCCACAATATACCTTGGGCAAGTCCGACCATATTCATTTGTCAATCCGTTATTTAAAATAACAGATCTAAGAAAAAAAAGGAATAACACATAGCCTAACTTTATTAATGCCTCATCATTATTCTTAGCCATTTTCTGATCAACCTATATTAAGTCCTTACAGAAGATTGGAACCATAAAAAACCCTTATGTGCTCTTAATGGAAGAATAAACGTTATAAAGATTATATTTTCAAGAACTTGACCGTGTGCTGGTCCTGAACCAGCACATAAATAC
Source organism: uncultured Saprospiraceae bacterium (assembly GCA_964525165.1). Classification (GTDB taxonomy): domain Bacteria; phylum Bacteroidota; class Bacteroidia; order Chitinophagales; family Saprospiraceae; genus JAWLFI01. Next base: position 46,849 of record CAZGGG010000017.1, read on the forward strand.
CCGCCGGAAGCATAGAAATATTGATTCTGTGGTCATGAGAGCGAAGTACTAATTCCCCGTATACATTGTAAATCAAACTTTCCATGCCTCGTGTATTGATTCTCTGGCCAACATGGATAATATCATGAGTGGGATTGGGGTATACACGCAATCTCTCAGAATCAACCGTTTGATTATCACTATTTGTCACCCCCACGCATGAATTTTCATAAGAAACGGCAACATCCCATGCCATTTCCTGAAATTTCCGTGCTAATTCCGGTGAGGGCGCCTCAAAATCACCTCCCCACCAGACTTGTAATTGGTGGGTCAATCCTACCGGTGAAGTTTCAAAAAGGGTGGCAAAGTGAACGCAGGCCACAAAATATTTACCAACATCATTGAGGTGGATGTTGTCGTGAAAAATGTCTTCAATACTACTCAGTCCCGGCATGACACCCGCATAAATGGAGTCATAAACCTCTGCCAATCCCTGGGCCGCCGGTATGAGACATACAGGCTCATCAGGATTAAATCTTTGATTCAA
>CAZGGG010000017.1:47384-50430 GCA_964525165.1 uncultured Saprospiraceae bacterium
TTCCCACATGGGTAGGTCATCGTCTAATCTTTGTCTCCAAGGGTTGCTGTCTGTATCATAGTCGCATTGTGTGGGTGTTCCACTGAGTATACAATGCCAGTCTTCGTATAGGTAGACCTTGATTTGAGGGTTAAAGGCTTGAGCATAGCGGAAGAAACTATCTGCATATTGATAAGTCTCTTCAATGAGATTCCCATAACGGGGAACAGATTCGGTGAGTACCAATACATCAAAAGTACCATTCGGCAGACCTCCATCCTCGTCATAGAATCCATAGTAGTAGGGAGGATTAGATGTATAGTCATTTGCCGATTTTCTTTGCCATTGCCAGCGCAGAGGCGCTCCGGGAATTGACTGATACACCCAGTCGAAGTCCACCTCAAAATGATCATTGGCAAGGGATTGGACCATATCAGGTATTTGATCGCTTAAACTGTGTCCAATGTAAAAAGCTTTGACTTCTTGCCCGATTAAGGAATTGCAACAGAGTAGAGTGAAGAGTATAATCAGAATTCTCATGTTTCTTCTTATTGGAGTATTAGGGCAATTCCCTCATACCTAAATATAACAAACCCTCTTTATCAACACAACAGGCTGATCTTGAAAAACAACAATCAACTTATAATCCCTTCTTTTTCTAGCTATCGGTCGGCTATCAGGCAGTTTTTTGTTCTTGCAAAAACGAAGGTTTGGGTTGAACCCAAATCATGGTAGGGTTTTGAAAAGAGATATTACTTTTCATTTTCACTAATAATCCTGGCTTTTAAGTCTTCAACATTCTTCTTTACTTGTTCGTAAAAAGTCAAAATAAATCTTCGATTAGCATCAATTTTCCACAAATAACTCAAAAGTAATTTTCGATCTTCCTCACTCATCAGAACCGGCTGTTCAAGTCCAATGATATTTCCTTGCTTATCAAATTGCAGATGGGGTGCGATTTGTTGGTTGATCTCATCAAAATAACTCGTATGAAATTGCATTTCCTGATATTCCTCTTCAAACAACTTTAAGATCTGATAGTCATATTCATAGAGTGATATAATGGCTGTTCGTAAAGAATCATTCTCGATCAACTCCAAACCCCTTGATTTCAGGTTTTCATAGCCTGAGGTGTTTTGTATGGCTATAAAGTCTCGGGAAAAATTAAAATAATACAGAACAAGCGAGTCAGTATGAACGGGCTGTTGATTGATGATTTTTCTCCAGAACTTATTGGATTGCATACCCATCTCATGTCCCAAAATATTAATTTCAATATCCTCAATATCCTTATTCAGGCCATTTACAATCTCATTCAATATTTTAGTTTCCGCCAATTCGTCCCTGCGATTGTCATTCCAATTATTTAAGGCAAAGGCTGAAATGACAGCAATAAAAATAGACAAGAACTCAAAAGTGTAATTCCGCCATTTTCGCTTACCGTTCTTTTGAACTTCCTTCGTCATGATCCTTCAGGTTTTATGAAATAGAGGAGAACCTCATCAATATATAAATAAAAGAGATGCCGTCCTGAATTTTCTGTTCCTTGTGTCACTAAACATTCATCAACAACAAAAGTATTTTTGTGGGGTTAGATACACAAAACAAACCTATGTCCTGGTTACAATATACCTATGCTACTCAGCTTCCGCAAAGCTTGTTTTCACTGCAAGAACCGGTGCCTGTCAGCAACCCCCAAATGAGCTTGTTTAATGATGCACTCGCAAAGGAGCTGGGGGTGGCTCAACAACTGAAAAATGAGGAGAAGAGGTTAGCCTACCTGTCGGGCAATGAAACCATTGAAGGGGGTCAGCCTATAGCGCAAGCCTATGCCGGACATCAATTTGGCCACTTTAACCGACTAGGAGACGGTCGTGCCATACTACTCGGTGAAATTGAAACTCCAAAAGGTTTGTTTGATCTGCAGCTGAAAGGCTCCGGGCAAACACCCTACTCCAGAAGAGGTGATGGCCGTGCGACCTATTACTCTATGCTCCGTGAATACCTCATCAGCGAAGCCATGCATGCCCTGGATATTCCGACTACTAGAAGTTTAGCAGTGGTCAAAACCGGCGATGTTGTCTATCGTGAAGTCCCTCATGAAGGAGCCATTCTATCTAGAGTGGCTTCCAGCCATATCCGAGTTGGTACCTTTGAATATGCTCGCTTCCTGGGAAAGGAAGGAGATTTAGAAGCTTTATTGTCATATACCCTAAAGAGACATTATCCGGAACTACAAGACCATCCCCATCCTGCATTAGCATTATTGGAAAGGGTCATGCAAAAACAAAAAGAACTCATCATCCATTGGATGCGCGTAGGCTTTATTCATGGGGTCATGAACACAGACAACATGACCCTTTCCGGCGAGACCATCGATTATGGTCCATGTGCCTTTATGAATGCCTACGACCCTCATACGGTCTTTAGTTCTATCGACACACAGGGTCGCTATGCTTTTTCCAATCAACCGAATATGGCCTATTGGAACTTAACGGTTTTTGCGAATGCCCTCCTCCCCTTGATCGATAAGGACCAAAAAGTAGCAGCCGGAAAAGCACAAGATATCCTGGATCAATTCCCAAAATTATTTGCCAAAGGGTATTTTAATATGATGAGTGATAAATTCGGCATCACACACCCCAGAGCAGAAGACCGCGAGATCATCGATGAAGGTTTAAAGTTGTTGCAGAAGTACGAAGTCGATTACACAAACTTCTTTACAGCACTTCAAAGAAAGGGTGCGCTCATGCAGCAATTAAAAGAACATGAAGATTTTAAAACCTGGTTGCGAAAATGGGAAAAAGCACAGCATAGAGATTCCAGCATCGAGCATAGCGAAGCGGTCATGGCAAAAACGAACCCGGTCGTAATTCCACGAAATCACTTGGTGGAAAACGTCCTAGAAGGTGCTATTTCGGGAGACATGAGTCCATTTCATGAACTATTGGGAATTCTTGCTGCTCCTTACAATCAGAAGCTTCCGCTTCAGGAGGTGCCCAATGAATTTGACGAGGAGTACCAAACTTTTTGTGGGACATAAGCGGCAAGAAATCCCGTCCGTTGG
>CAZGGG010000018.1:0-973 GCA_964525165.1 uncultured Saprospiraceae bacterium
TTGTAATCCTGATTTCCCTAAATAGTTGTATTCCATTTCTTTTTAATTTTTGTCTTCATAAGTAAAACAAATGTCAAAAAATTTGTTGTATTCACGGTCAAAAAGATACACAATGAGAACACTCTTTTTCCTTTTTCAACTCTTGTTGATAGGAATAACAGCCTTTTCCCAAAATGGAATTTTAAAAGGTACAGTGACAGATGCCTTAAATAATGAACCCATTCCTTTTGCGAATGTGCTGATACTTGAGCAATCCATAGGGACTACCACAGATTTAGATGGGTATTATGAATTCAACAATTTGAAACCGGGAATCTATGATGTCCAGGTAAGTTTCTTAGGATATACTACAGTGACCCAATATGAGATTCAAGTCCAGAGCAGTCGCCCTGTCACCATCAATTTTGAGATCGAAGAAGCTTCTGAGCAGTTAGAGCAGGTAGTGGTTAAAGCTGCCTCTTTCAGGGAAAGTCCGGAAAGTCCTGTTTCCTTAAGATCCATTGGTGTAACCGAGATCAAAAGAAGCCCCGGAGGAAACAGAGATATCTCACGGGTTGTACAATCATTGCCCGGTGTAGCGTCTACCTCTACTTTTCGAAATGACCTCATCATTAGGGGAGGGGCGCCCAATGAGAACCGCTTCTTTTTGGATGATGTTGAGGTGCCTAATATAAATCACTTTGCCACCCAAGGGTCCTCAGGTGGACCTGCCGGTATTATTAATGTTGATTTTATTCGTGAAGTTGATTTTTATAGCGGCGCCTTTCCGGCAAACAGGGGTAATGCATTAAGTTCCGTACTCAATTTTAAACAAAAAGACGGCCGTGATGACAGAATCGGAGCTACAGCAACGGTAGGAGCTTCTGATATCGGCGTTTCGCTCGAAGGTCCTTTAGGAGATAAGACCACTTTTATTGCATCTGCCAGAAGGTCCTATCTACAATTCCTTTTCGAAGCATTAGGATTACCTTTT
>CAZGGG010000018.1:1008-49481 GCA_964525165.1 uncultured Saprospiraceae bacterium
AAAAAACGAGTTCTACTTTACAGGAATTGGGGCGATTGATGATTTTAACCTCAACTTAGCCGCAAATGAAACGGAGGAACAGCGTTTCATTTTGAATAATATACCGGTAAATAAGCAATGGACCTACACCAATGGTTTTGTATACAAACGATATAATGAAAAAGGCTATTGGACTTTTGTATTGAGTAGAAATATGCTCAATAATACCAGTGTCAAGTATCTGAATAATGATGAGAGCAGTGAGGAGAACCTCATCTTAGATTACAAATCACAAGAGATTGAGAATAAGTTGCGCATCGAGAATGTTACCCGTTGGGGTGATTGGAAGTTAACGGGTGGCGTAGGCTATCAATATGTTCGGTATAATAACTCCACCTTCAACAGAATCTTTACCAACAGTGGTGAGCGGACGATTGACTATTTCACAGATATTAATTTTCATAAGTATGCAGCTTTTGGGCAGGTATCGAAGAAATTCTTTAATTCCAGATTGGCATTGTCCTTTGGTTTGCGTTTAGATGGCAATACCTTTTCAGAGGAAATGCAACAACCATTTGACCAGTTTTCTCCGAGGCTTTCAGCTTCTTATGCGTTCAGTCCGGCATTCAAGTTGAATGCAAATGTAGGCCGGTATTACCAATTGCCCCCTTACACTGCTCTTGGATATCAAGAAAACAATGTGTTTATCAATAGACAGAATGGGATTGATTACATTCAAGCAGACCATTTTGTGGCAGGACTTGAATACAATACCCGCTTTAAATCCAGAATTTCTCTTGAAGGATATTATAAGGTGTATGCCGATTATCCATTTTCAGTCCGCAACCAAGTAGCCATTGCAAATTTCGGGAATGATTTTGGAGTCGTAGGGAATGAACCTATTCTACCTATAGGAGAGGGTCGGTCTTATGGTATCGAACTCTTATATCAACAAAGACTATATAAAGGCTTTTATGGGGTTCTTGCCTATACTATAGGCTGGTCAGAATTTAAAGATACCGAAGGAGCTTTCATTCCTACCACCTGGGATTCACGCCACATTGTTACCACGACAATCGGAAAACGTTTCAACAAAGATTGGGAAATCGGAGTCCGTTGGAGGTTCCAAACCGGCTTACCTTATACGCCATTTGATCCTGAAAGTAACCTGCGTCCTTCCTGGGATCTGAATGGTGGACCGGTACGTGATTTTAGTCAAATCAACACATTAAGAACAGATGTGAGTAACATTCTGGACATACGGATTGATAAGAAATGGTTTTTCGAGAAGTGGAGTCTAAATTTATACGCGGATGTTCAGAATGTGTTGGCTAATGCGATTAGTATTCCGGAGCGCATATTGCAATATGAGCAAGACGGTATGGGGAATCCTACGGAAAATCCTATCATCCTCAATCCCAATGCGCCTTATATTGAACAAAGGTATGGGACAAGGGATGTTGGAACCGCAGCAGGTACCGTTCTTCCGATTATTGGATTAGTGATCACGATATAATCGTATCCATAATCTTCTGCGCATTCTGTTGGTTGTTGTAAATAGATTGAGCTTTTTTAAGCACGGTTTCGAATGGGTACACCTCAGCCTTTTGCAGATATTGAGGTAAAGCTTCTATACTTGTCTGTGGAATGACGGATTCCAATCCGCTTCCTGCCAATGCTTCCCTATTAGCAATGACCTTCGCTCCACTCAATACGCTGTGTATCAATTTCAGCTTTACGCCTTGTTGATGATTTGCAAAAACGATATGGCATTCAGCTTCCTTTAAAAGACTCGACATCTCCTTGCTTCCCGGATTTGATATTAAACGAACATTCGGGTAGTGGGAGAATGCATTTTCCAAAGCGCTTTTAGTTCTTCCGGCTATCACTAATGGTAGCTGTATCGAATGAAATATTTTTGCCAAGGAAAGTGCGACCTTCTTATTTGATAGAATACTGAGATCGCCGTGGTACAGAAATGGGATACTTTTCTGCTGTGTATTTTTTTCTATTTGAGCGGAATGAAAGGCAGGAATCCATGTCGATGAAATGCCAAGTTTCTGAATGCGTTCATGTTCCGTTTTTGATATGCTCAACACATGATTCATATAACGCAAAACAGAGATCATATTGCCCAATCTTCTTGCTTCTCTTTTATAATACCATTTTTTGAAAATATGCTGAGTTTCCGCCGCCAGTTGGTAATAATAGGCCGCCTCATCATTGTGCATCCTGAGGTACTTTGGATAATCCTTAAGTGATTTATGACCCGCGTAGAAAGTCGCGTGTACGCCTTCCATCAATATGGGAGCTTTCAAGTCCTGTAACCTTTTTAACAAGTTGTGATCTCTTCGTGATGCTACGATATAAGGATATGGATGCAGCCAACTCAGAGGGTGATACAATTTTCTAGGGTAGTAGTATACTTTTTCACAATACAGCTCTAGCTTTTTTGCCGGAAGGCGATCATAGGTAAAGCAGTGCAGGTGAATTTTCATGCCTAGGGCGTGCAAAGCTTTTAACTTTTCAAAAACATCAATTGCCCCGCCATAGTTTGCAGGTAAGGGTACCGTAAAAGAAATGATATGCAGATGCTTTTGTGGGTTGTTCATCAACTGTCTTGTGATACAAATGTTATACTTTTGTTTGTAAGTAGGAAATGAAAGTTTAGATGGATTGGATAATCAATAAAGCTCCGGATGAACGGAGTGCAGAGATAGCAAGTAAAGTTCTAGCCCAAAAGAGAATTTCTGATGAGGATGCACTTTATTTGTATGAAAAGGTTCCTTTGTCCTTTGTAGGGACTTTAGCCAATTGGATTCGGGAGCGAAAACATGGTGATAAGACCTATTTTAATCGAAACTTCCATTTGGAGCCTACAAATGTGTGCGTTTACGATTGTAAATTTTGCTCTTACTCACGCTTGATCAAGAAGAGAGACGAAGGTTGGGAATATACCATGGAGGACATGCTTCAAATGGTAAAAGAGTATGATGATGAGCCAGTGACTGAAGTGCATATAGTAGGAGGCGTTTTACCACAATATGATGTGCCTTTTTACGAAGAACTCTTCCGCTCGATCAAAACACATAGGCCTGAGTTACATGTCAAGGCCCTCACGCCCGTAGAGTATCATTACATATTTAAAAAGGCAAAAATTTCCTATGCTGAAGGAATGAAGCGTATGAAAGAGGCCGGACTTGATTCTATGCCCGGTGGAGGAGCTGAAATCTTTCATCCGGAGATTCGAGATCAAATTGCCAAAGATAAGTGCACCGGAGAACAATGGATCGATATCCACAGGGAATGGCATAAATTGGGCATGAGATCTAATGCAACTATGTTGTATGGACATATAGAAGACTATAGTCATAGGATACACCACATGAGATGGCTCCGAGAATTACAAGACGAAACAGGAGGCTTCCAAACGTTCATTCCTTTGAAGTTTAGGAACCAAGGCAATCAGATGTCTCATGTGCCCGAAGTGACCATTTTAGATGACTTGAAAAATTATGCTGTCGCGCGTATTTATCTTGATAATTTTGATCACATTAAGGCCTATTGGCCCATGATTGGAAGGTCTACTGCGCAGCTTTCACTCGCCTATGGTGTAGATGATATTGATGGTACGATTGACGATACGACTAAAATTTATTCTATGGCCGGGTCAGAGGAACAGAATCCTGCCATGTCTACTTATGAGTTGGTAAAGTTAATCAGGGATGTGGGGCGTAAACCTTTGGAAAGAGATACTTTGTACTCTGTGGTGACAGATTTTGAAGGAGTAGAATTTGAAGAAGATAAACAGTTTAGGGGATACTTAGATCTCCCGGTAGTGAATTCATAGACATGAGAAAATTGATCATAATTTTAGGACTGGTACTATTCGTTTTGGTGTCTTGTGGTAAGGACTTGAGCCCGGAAGAACAGCTCACAGAGGATATTCAGAAAATCGAAGATTACCTTTCGGAAAATGGGTTGAACGCAGAATCTACAGAATCCGGCTTACATTATATCATTGATCGCGAAGGATCGGCCGATAAGCCATCTTTAAACTCAACGGTTGTTGTTAGGTATGAAGGTCGATTTTTAGATGATGAAGTCTTTGATGGAACAGGAAATCAGACCGTTTCCTTCCCGTTAAGAAATGTTATTCCAGGCTGGCAAGAGGGTATTCCACTCTTTGGAAGGACCGGTTCCGGGACTTTGTTCATCCCCTCGGCTCTTGGGTATGGAAGCAATCCTCCACCCGGTATTCCTGAAAATGCAGTGTTGATATTTGATGTAGAATTGATAGACTTTTAATGGTATCCGGAAAGAGAGAAATTTTCCTGGTTCGACATGGTGAGACGGATTTCAATCGTAAGGGTATTGTTCAGGGGAGCGGTGTAGATTCATCATTGAATGATAGAGGAAGGGCTCAAGCTCTTTTACTCTATGAGCGTCTTTGTAATATCAAATTTGATTTTATCGTCCATTCTGAATTGAAACGAACCCGTGAAACGTTAGATCCTTTTCTTTTAAATAAGGAAACCCCTGCAATTCAACGATCAGAAATTAATGAGATCAATTGGGGTGTCTATGAAGGGCAGCTTCCTTCCCCGGAAGCCAGAGCAGCTTTCAGAAGCTTAATTCGGGATTGGGATAGTGGAAAGCTAGATGCCCGACTTGAAGAAGGTGAAAGTGCAGCTGAACTTGAGGCCAGAACCAGACAATTTACAGAATGGTTGTCCAAGGAGCCATTTGAAAGAGTATTGATATGTTCCCATGGCCGCACCATCAGAGCATTGCATTGCACATTATGTGGCTTACGAATGGAGGATATGTCTCTATTGCATCATAACAATACAGGACTCTTTCAATATCAAAAGGAAGAAAAGGAAAAGTTTTGGACCCCTTTATTGATCAATGATATACGGCATTTAGATCAGGACACCGGCAATCACAGCCGTTAAAAAGCAGGCAATAGTTCCTCCAATCAAGGCTTTGATACCAAATTCAGTTAGGGTCTTTCTTTGATGTGGAGCAATGGCACCAATACCCCCAATTTGTATTCCTATAGAAGCGAAATTTGCAAATCCACAAAGTGCATAGGTCGCAATAATGAGAGACTTATATTCCATCTGATCTTTAATCCCTTCCATCGCAGCGTAGGCAAAAAACTCATTGAGAGTTGTTTTTAAGCCGAGAAGTTGTCCCACCAAAAGAACATCCTGACTAGATACGCCTAACATCCAGGCTACAGGAGCAAACACGATGCCCAAGATATATTCTATATTGAAGCCATCAAACCTGCCATTTGTTTGTTCGATTACATAGTCGTTCAATCCGGTAGGAGCACCTATCCAATGAATACAAATGTAATTCAACATGGCAATAAAGGCTGTGAACACTAGTAACATAGCCCCTACATTAATAGCAAGTCTGAGTCCATCAGTTGTTCCTCTCGATATGGCATCCAGCAGATTAGAGCCCACTTCTTGCTTCGGAATATCAAGTTTTTGATGCTCCATATCGATTTCCCTGGTTTCAGGGAAAAGAATTTTAGCGGCAATGATTGCTGCCGGAGCTGAAATAATAGATGCAGTGAGGAGGTGCGTCGCAAAAAGTTGTTTGGCAACAGGGTCATCTCCTCCTAAAAAGCCAACATAGGCCGCAAATACCCCTCCGGCAATCGTTGCCATTCCACCGGTCATCAGGCATAGAATTTCGGACTTAGACATATTGTCCAGATAAGGTTTGACGACTAAAGGAGCTTCTGTTTGTCCAATAAATACGTTGGCTGCGGCTGCCAAACTCTCTGCTCCGGTAAGTCCCATCGTTTTTGTCATCACCCAGGCAAAGCCCTTGATAATTAACTGTAGAATCCCTAAATAATAAAGTACAGCAGATAGGGCAGAGAAAAAGATGATGGTGGGCAAAACCTTGAAAGCAAAAATGTATCCCACTGTGACCACTTCACCATTTGTCGCGTCTTGAATTTGAACCAATTCAGGCCAATTTCCTAGTACAAAATCGGCGCCGGCATCTGTAAAATCAAGCACGACCACGAAGAAGCTGGCGATCAGGTCAAAGATCTTTTTCACAAATGGAATCTTGAGAATGGCAATGGCGAGCACAATTTGCATGCTCAATCCCACCCCCACTAGTTTCCAGTTGATTTTAGATCGATTACTGCTTAATAAATAGCAGATACCGATTAAAAAAGCAATTCCTAATAAACCTCGTCCCAGATCAATGATAAACTCCATTGGTGTGCATTTACGGCTTGAAGATAACGGAATTACGGAAAAGTCAAACTTCGATTGGGTAGGTAATCCCCAATAAGTTCCTTAAATTTAAACACCAAAATCATCACCATGGATAAGCCATTCATTATTGGAATAACGGGAGGGAGTGGATCCGGGAAGACTTCCATTATTTCAGTTCTGAAGGAAAGTTTTTCGAAAGACGAATTGTGCGTGATTAGTCAGGACGATTATTATTTTCCTAAAGAACAGCAGCGAAGGGACGATTTAGGAATATGTAATTATGATCTTCCAACTTCTGTTGATTTGAACGCTTTGGTTGAAGATTTATCAGCTTTAGAACAAGGTGTTCATGTGCATAGGAAGGAATATACTTTCAACAATCAGAATAAATCGGCACGATTATTAGAGTTTAAACCTGCACCGGTCATTGTCGTGGAAGGGCTGTTTGTTTTTGCGGAAGCAAAACTATTTGATCGCTTTGACTTATCCGTTTTTGTCCATGCGAAAGAGAATTTAAAGGTGATCCGACGCATTAAAAGAGATCAACTTGATAGAAATTATCCACTGGATGATGTGCTATACCGGTACCAAAACCATGTTTTGCCTTCTTTTGAGCAATTTATAGCGCCTTTTAAAGAGGAAGCAGATATTGTCATTAATAACAACCACCATTTTAAAGCAGGTGTAGAGGTTCTGAAATCTGTAATCAGAGATCATGTTTTAAAAGTTCAGCATGCGTAAGCTTACTCTTGCGAAAGTTGTGATTTATACATGTCTTTTGTTTTTACTTCCTTCAGAATCTTCTGCTCAGATTGTGAACATAGAGCGATATCGTTCGAATGTAAAGGATACTTCTGAAGGACTCAGCGGTTTTGTTGGGATACAGCTGGGGCTCGTCCAGAATAACAACTCCATAAAGGATATCGATTTGTCAGGATTGCTGAACTATGTCAGAGGGCCTTTTAATTTTCTTTATATAGGAACTTTGGAATGGTTGCAGATCAACGACGAGAACTTTCTGAACCAAGGTTTTCATCATCTCAGGTATATTCATCTTCCTTACAAACATTTCGGCTATGAATCCTTTGCTCAATATCAATACAATCCAAGAATCAGACTGCGTTCAAGGGTGTTGATAGGGGGAGGAGCTACCACTACACTGACCCGAGAGAAAAATAGTTTGAAAGGAGGTCTTGGGCTGATGTGGGAACTCAATGGTTTTGAAAGCAGGGAAACGCGAGATTTTCGATTGAATTCATATCTTTCTTACAAGCACAAATGGGATACGGGCTCATTTACTTTAGTGGGTTATTTTCAACCTCGGATCGATTTCATCGGTGATCTTAGATCCACCTTGGACACTCAATTGAGTTTAGATGTCTGGCGAGGATTGAAATATGTTACCAGCTTTCGGTTGACTTATGACAATCGAATTCCTGAAGATATTGACCCCTTGGTATATGCTTGGACCAATGGCTTGCAGTGGAAGTTTAATTAAACCAATTGAAAAACAGAGTCTTATCTATAGATATATTCAGAGGTATGACCATTGCCGGGATGATTATTGTCAATACGCCCGGGAGCTGGTCTTACGTGTATGCACCCCTCAGACATGCTGCATGGCATGGCCACCATTTGGCTGATTTAGTATTTCCATTTTTTCTATGGATTATGGGTGTTTCCATGTCGGTGTCTTTTCAAAAATTTAAGTCTATAGCGCCGGGTATATTTTACCGAAAAGTCATAAAAAGGAGTTTGTTGATCTTTCTGGCAGGTCTTTTACTCAATGCTTTTCCATTTTGCGATAAGGATTATGAAACGCTTCGGTGGATGGGCGTCTTACAACGTATTGCAGTGGTATACTTTTTTTCAGCTTTAGCCGTCTATCACCTGAAATGGAAAGAGTTGATGTGGCTATTATTTTTCATCACATTCGTTTATACTTTATTTCTTTCTAATTTTGGAAACGGTTATGAATTAGAGGAGAGTTTACCACAATGGATTGACTTGAAAATCATTGGTGCAAATCATATGTGGAAAGGTTTGGGGGTGCCTTTTGATCCGGAGGGTATCCTTAGCAGTTTTCCCGCCATGATCAACTGTATATTGGGTTTTCTTTTTGGAAGGGTCCTATTCCGGCAGCAGCTCTCTGTCAAAAGACTACTAGCTCTTTCATTTATTGTCATGGGACTCAGTTGGGCAATGTCGTTATTTCAGCCATTTAATAAGTATTTGTGGACGCCTGCCTTTGCATGGGTGACCTCTGCCTACGCAAGCTGTATTTTCTTAATGATCTATGTGATGGTAGATTTAAGAAAACATACAATTTGGTTTCAACCTTTTAATTGGCTGGGGCGGAATCCACTTTTCATATTCATCTTGTCTATAGTGTGGGTCAAAGTGTATTTCAGAATTCGTTGGGAAGATGAACGTGATGAGGTAGTGAATCTATATCAATTTATATATGAAGAAGGCTTTGCAAGTATTGCAGAACCTTATTGGGCTTCCTTTTTATTTGCTTTTGCTCACGTCTTACTATTTTGTTGGGTGGCAAATTATTTATTCCGTAAGGAGATATTAATAAAAATGTGATAATTTAGAGTGAATGATCTAAATTGCCAGTTATGAAACAAACACTTTTTGTATTCTTATTAGGAGTATTCTTTTTTAGTCTGTCTTCTTGCGGAGGTGACAAAAACAATTGCGCCTTTGGAGTAGGATTTGCTCTTGAAATCAATGATGAACTGAATGCTTTATCTGAAGCTTCTGTTCGATACAGCAATGACCCTTCCACCCAAAATTGCGAAGCTTATGTAGACGCCTATGCTGATTATATTGATGCTTTGAGATCGCTTAGAGGATGTTATGTTGCTTATGGTTCCCTGGATGATTATAATGAGTCCCTGGATGAGGCGGAGCGAGATCTTGATGACATTGACTGCCAGTAGGATTAGACAATATCCGGTAGCTGTTCCGATTTATCTTTTTGGATAGCCTTCCGGATATGTTCTACCATATCTTTTTTACTTGCTTCCGCAAAAGAGATAAGCTCTTGTAGGAATTGATCTTTGATGACGAATGGATCAATCTCCTTACTTATTTTCCAGCTGAGAATGCTGATACTGTCTTCGATTTGAAGTAGGTATCGATCATCCGTTTGGAATAATGTGACTTTATATCCTGCTTGGGAGAAGGTGTTAACGATTCTCATGTTCAGATGCTTTTGGATTAATGTAGTGGGTGAGCAATTGATACAATTCCTTTTGCAATGGGTGCTCTTTCAAAAGTTGGATATGCTTGGAGATGGTTTCCTGATCATTTCTAATAGCAGGACCCGTTTGCGCTTTTCTGGGAGGCATTTGTTTAATTTTCTGAAAGGTTGTTTCAATTAGAGGCAACAATGGCTTTAGATCCATTTGGTTTTCTTTCAGTAAATCATCTGCCATAGTGAAAAGGGCATTGGTAAAATTATTGACCATAACTGCTGCAATATGAAGTATTGCTTTTTGCTTTTCGTCTACTTCGTAAATCTTTTTGCTAAAGCTTTCCGCTAAGGTTCGGAGCCATTGAATATAAGGCTCCGAAGCAGTGAGGAACATAGGCGTATGGTCCCAATCGATGGAGCTTCCTTTCGTGAAAGAATTTAGAGGGTAGAAGATTCCTTTTTGTTTAATCTCGGGGGCAAGGCCCTCCCTGCCATAAAAGCCGGAAGTGTGCACAACCAAAGCCTTGTTTTGAAGACTATTCGGTAGTGCTTTACTTATTTCATAAATGGCGTCATCTGCTACCGACAGGATGACTAAATCTGCATCCGAACGAAGCTGTTTCCAATCATTTGTTAATACATTCTTCCAAACGGCCTCTAGTGTATCAACAGGTAGCGGACTTCGATTATAGCATTGGAGGAGTTGATGGCCTTCCTGCACCAACTTGGATGCCAGGTGCTGGCCTACATTTCCCATTCCAATGATGATTATTTTCATTACCCCTTATTCCATCTTAAGAACATACTCACAAATAAACCACTCAACATCATTACAGATCCCAGCCAGAACAGATTGATGCCCGGGAATTTTGTAGCGCTCAAGACGATATAATCTGAACGGGGCACCTCTTTAGCAACCAACAAATCGTAGGAATCCGCTGAAGTCTTGGCCTCTTTGACGGTCTCTTTTGCTAAAGCAATGGTAAAGTCAGAAGTCTCGGGATTGACGGTAATGAACCTGGAGTGGGTTTTTGCGGAAGCGTTATAATCAGGAATATTGTCTTGAACCTGCCCTCTGATATAATAGATCGGTTTCAGACTGAATTGATTGTTGTCTGCATCTTGAAATACTAAATGGGCAGATAGTGCAATATCTCCCGGCTCAGGAGTGTATTGGGTCGAAGAGGGATTCCTGATGATCTCTTCAAAAGTGACCGTATACTGATTCCATTCTAAACTAGAGCCCATTTTCATATTATAGATATCGTAGTCTAGCTCCCCCTGAGGCTTGAAAAATTGATCTGCAAATGATTCAGGCAACTTAAATTTCAAACGGGCAGCGGGAAAATAGGCTGCATATTGATATAGAAACCCTTCTCGTAACAGTAGGAAAGTCTGAATGGTATCCTGCTGACTAAAGGGTCCGTCTTTGCAAATGAGTTCCACACCTACTGTTTGATCTCCGTCCTGATATTTGTAGTCTTCATGACGAGGAGTGCCCTTTATTAGCTTCGGAACGATGGAGTATTCACCAAAAGTAAGTGTATCTTCTATGCTGAAGGATACCGGATCATACTGCAAGCTATCTTCAAATTCTTTGGCCATTTGAAAATTGGATTCCTGCTGAGGCAGTCCACTAATGTGGGTAAAGACATCGTATGATAGCGTTCTTTTCGTGGATGGATTGTACGCCTCTACTTTAGTGTAATCCTTATTGTAAATAATATTAGGGTAGAGGGTAAAAGGTTCTTTTTTATTATCGCCCTGGGGTTCAAATAATATCTCATAGGTTCGATATCTGTTGACGATGGTGTCATCGACATAGGTTGCCCTATATCCATTGATATCCATAGGAGAATTTTTCAAAAGAATAATATTGGATTTCAATGTTTCTCGATCCATCCCCAGCAAGCCTTCTTGCGCAAATAGATTAGTAGATATGACTTCCTTATTCAACCCGCTGGCCAAAATACCCACTAGCATAATTCCGAAACCTACATGTGATAAGATGCCGCTTATAGCCTTCGGGTTCGCTTTCCACGATTTTATTAGATAGGATGAATTACTGATAGTGGCAAACCAGCCTGCAAACAGCATCAATTGATATTGCCAAGCCTGTGCATTTAACCATTTTAGACTGACATAACTCAATACAAGCGCAAGAATCGCAGCAATTCCCAATTGAATTAAAGCTGTTTTGGCATATGATTTAAAATTTCTTTCTCTGTATCTAAGCCATTGGGCAAGCCCGCTGGTGAACCCAATGAAAATGGCAATCCAAATTTGATGCTTATTATAATGAGCGACAGGATCCTCAATCACTTTGCCCTCATATAAAGGATCAAATAATTCGACTATGGTGTTATAAACGGGGAGAGAGGTAGAAGCTGTAATTAAGATGGAACTGATGGTTAAGATCAGCGTTCCCATAAACATCCAGAATTCGCGGCTTGAAAGCGCTTCTTCTTTTTTCGGAGCCGGAATGGATTTATATCTCGCCACAAACAGAGCAGCACCGGCCAAGGGGAAGAACAAGAGAAATAACAATAATTGTTTTTCAAGCCCACTTTCGACAAATGCATGTACTGAAGTATCTTCAAGAATGCCCGATCGCACCAAAAAAGTCGAATACACAATTAATACAAAGGATAACAAATAGAACACAAAAGTAGCTCTGAGAGAATGGCCTGTAGATTTAGCGATTAAATGCGCATGTAATCCTGCTACTAAAACCAACCATGGAACAAGAGACATATTCTCTACCGGATCCCAAGCCCAATATCCCCCAAAAGTCAGCGCTTCATAAGCCCAGGCACCGCCCATCCAAATTCCCAAACCCAGAATGGCAGCAGAAAAGGCAGACCAACCTAATGTGGGTCTGAGCCAAGCGTTGTATTCCTTGGTCCACAAGCCTGCAAATGCAAAAGCGAAAGGGATGGTCGTACTGGCAAAGCCCAAAAATAAGGTAGGTGGGTGAATCGTCATCCAGTAATTCTGTAATAGTGCATTCAGCCCTCGTCCCTCTATTAATTCAAGGTAGTCTGCATTTTGAAAAATCGGTGCATCTATTGTATCCCTGAGTAATACAAAAGGGTTGATTCCTATTTTGAAGGCATCCGGTCCTGAACCCAGATATATCCCAAGTAGCATACTGGTAATAAAAAACTGGACACAGGATACGATAGAAATGACCGGAGCTTCCCATTTTTTTTCCATTCTGATAAACACAAACCCTAAAATCACATGCCAGAAAGCCCATAGCAGGAAACTCCCCTCTTGTCCACCCCAAAAGGCAGAAAAGACATACCTGAAAGGAAGCTCATCCGAAGAATGATCGTAGACATAGGCATATTCATAATACTTCTGTATCATCAGATGAAACAATATACCTATGATTGCAAGAACAGAGGCCCCATGAATGTAAAACGAAATCCGACCCAAGCTTTTCCAGGAGGAAGCTACCTCCGGCAGGTTTCTTTTTTGGACGGCTACGGCGTAAGCAATCGTCGCTAAAAGAGAAAAGATGAAGGAGAGGTTTACAGCCCATTGACCCAAGGCTCCCCATAAAAGGTGTTCTCCTGTATATTGAATGGCTGCTGGTATCATTATCCTTCAGCTTGAGCTTCTGATTTCAAATAGATTTCTTCGTCCTTATACTTGGAGGGACATTTCATGAGAATGTCTGTGGCGACAAAACCATCTTCTCCCATTTGCCCCGTGAGTACAATTTGTTCAGAAAGCTCAAAGTCCTGCGGTTTTGATTGAAGCAGTATAACTTTTTCCTCTTGTCCTTTACCATCTTTCATATAGAAGCTGAAGTAATTGGGATCTTCGACAGGATCATAGATCATCTCTTTGTCCTTGCTTAGCGTGCCAACTACCTTCATTCTTTCTCTTGACGAAAGTGCTTCTTCAAATGTTCCATAAGTACTCACGTCTTTGGATGCATTGATAAAAATGAATATAGCTCCGACAATTAAAATGAGTGCAGCAATGATGGTTTTGTTCATGGTTTCTAATTGTAGACCTCAAAGATAGAACTATAAGCACGAAAACTGTCTTTCGAATTCATTTCCGTGATTGGCTTGGGTCAATATGACAAAAGCTTTACTTTTAGGAACTCCACAAATAATGAAGGGGACATATGGATCATTCGTACCATGTTATTCAGGCAAAGGGTCTCAATATATTCAGAGATGGACAAGCGATATTAGCTGATCTTGACTTATCTATTGCGAAAGGAGAATTTTGTTATCTCCTGGGAGGAACCGGAAGTGGAAAGTCTTCCTTGTTGAAAACGCTCTTTGGAGCTTTGCCTCTTCATTCCGGACAATTAGAAGTAGCAGGTCAAAATATGGCGACTTTAAATGTCCGACAGATGCCTGAGTTCAGGAGAAAGCTCGGAATGATTTTTCAAGATTTTAGATTATTAGAAGATCGCTCTGTCAGAGATAATTTAGATGTGATTCTTAGGGCGACAGATTGGAATTCAAAAAAGGAAAGAAACAATAGAATAGAAGAGGTGCTGGAATGGGTACATTTACCCGAGAAGATTGAAAAATTTCCTCATCAACTGTCAGGTGGAGAACGCCAAAGAGTCGCCATTGCCAGAGCCCTTTTAAATCAGCCCCAATTAATAATTGGTGATGAGCCTACCGGTAATTTGGATCCGGCTACTTCTGATGAAATTCTCTATCTTTTGAGCCGTTTGAACAAGGAAAAAAATACAGCTATTTTATTAGCTACGCATGATTATCGACTCTTAGATAAATTCCCCGGCCGCATTCTTATATTGCAAGCTGGTGCTCTACTAGAGCAGCGGATCGACTAGGGGGGTGCTTCTATCTATTTGTGTCCCATTTTCAATAGAATTTGTCCGTTAATTGACCTCAATATTGATTGATTGTAATGAATATGTTAATTCCTGCAGGGTATGATGTTTCTAGCTTATCGTGTGCATTAAAACACCTATCTTATTGGAAATCATATAGTTTCTATGCAATGGAGAAGATTGAACGGAACCATCCTGGGAACAAATCTTAAGGAGTTGGTGGAAACCACTATCGTGCGGGAGCGCAAAGCAGGTCATCCTCTCAAAGTTTGTATTGGTACGGATTCACAAGTAAAGGGAGCGCATATTGAGTTTGCTACAGTGATTGTTTTTTTAAGGGAACATTCCGGTGGCTTTATGTTCATCAATAATCATAGGGAGAGGAAGAAAATGAGTATCAAAGAACGGATGATAGCCGAGGTTGCTCGATCTGTTGATGTTGCCTATCAGTTGTGTGATTTGTTGGATCACTATGGAGTTGGTTTAGAAGTGCACGCAGATATCAATACGGACCCTCACTTCAAATCAAATAGTGCTTTAAAAGAAGCCATGGGCTATATACTAGGAATGGGATTTGTTTTTAAGGCAAAGCCCCATGCTTTTGCCAGTTCCTCATGCGCTGATAAGGTCGTCTAGCGATTTCTGTCTATATTTTTTGAACATATATAGATTGTCTTTCCTTATTTAGGGTAGCATTTATTATTATTGAGCGAGTATAAACCTATTGAATCATGAAGAACATATTGTGCCTATTGGCCCTATTCCTTACTATTTCAAGTTACGGACAGATGAGAGAAATTGAATTCGTTGAGTACGATCTTGACAATGGTTTACATGTTATTTTGCACCAGGATAAAACGGTTCCTGTCGTTGCAGTTTCTGTGATGTACCATGTGGGATCAAAAAATGAGAATCCGAATCGAACGGGATTTGCCCATTTTTTTGAACATCTATTATTTGAAGGTTCAGAGAATATTGAGCGAGGCGAATTTGATAAATATGTGGAGCGAGCCGGAGGTACCTTAAACGCAAACACAAGTTTCGACAGGACGTATTATTTTGAATTGTTACCCTCCAATCAATTAGAGCTGGGCTTATGGCTGGAAAGCGAACGAATGTTGCATGCGAAAGTAGAGGAGGTTGGAATTGAAACGCAACGTTCTGTAGTAAAAGAAGAAAAAAGACAGCGTTATGATAACCAGCCCTATGGAACTGTAATGCTGGAAACATTCAAAAGAGCTTTCAAAGAACATCCTTATCAATGGATGCCTATAGGTTCATTAGAGCATTTGAATGCTGCATCTGAGCAGGACTATAAGAACTTTTATGAAACATTTTATGTGCCTAATAATGCTACCCTAAGTATCGCAGGGAATTTAGATATCGAACAATCTAAAAAATGGATTGAAAAATATTTCGGTGGGATTCCCAAAGGTGAACTAGAGATTCCTTTCCCGGCTAAAAATGAGCCCCCTTTAGGCGGAGAGGTAAGAGATACAGTCTATGATAATATTCAGTTGCCTGCAGTGATTCAGGCATATAGAATTCCGTCGCAGAAAGAAGATGATTATTACGCTTTGGATTTGCTCTCCAGCATCTTGTCGAATGGGCAGAGCTCCAGAATGTATAAGCAAATTGTAGATAAGGACCAACTAGCTTTAGCTGTGTTTAATTTCGCATTTGGCCTCGAAGATTACGGGCTCAGTATTACCTATGGTATTACCAATATGGGTACACAACCGGATGTCTTGGAAGCCGCAATGGATAAAGAAATTCAGGCCCTCAAAGACCAGTTGATCTCTGAACAGGAATATCAAAAGCTGATGAATCAAAAAGAGTCAGAGTTAGTCAACCAAAATGCCACCATGGCAGGGATTGCGGAAAACCTTGCCTCTTATCATACCTTTTATGGGAATACGAA
This sequence comes from uncultured Saprospiraceae bacterium, assembly GCA_964525165.1. Lineage (GTDB taxonomy): Bacteria > Bacteroidota > Bacteroidia > Chitinophagales > Saprospiraceae > JAWLFI01. The sequence goes on from CAZGGG010000018.1 coordinate 17,199, forward strand.
TCTAGTGAACACCATCATTAATAAATACAAAGCAGTCAGTCGGGAAGATATCCAACGTGTTGCAAAAGAATATTTCACCAAGGACAATCGAGTGGTATTGCATTATTTGCCTCAACAGGCTGCACAATAATCTAAAAATAATAGAGCATGAAAAATTATATATTCATCATATTAGGACTGGGACTATTGTTTGCTCAATGCAGTCCCAAAACTGGGAAATCAATGGCAGATAATACTTCCAAGGTAACCGATGTAATGGAAACAAAAACGGAACAAACAGATTTTAGAGCTTCAGCGCCTGCAGCGGCACCTGCTCCTGAAATAGATCTTGGGGAATATCAGACGAAAACACTGGACAACGGTCTGAAGGTGATTGTCGTGGAGAATCATAAACTCCCAAGAGTTTCCTTCCAATTGTTTGTGGACCGGGATCAAATTAAAGAAGGGGAGAAGGCAGGCTATGTTAGTATTGCCGGAGGATTATTGTCTACCGGAACGGAATCGAAATCCAAAGCTGAGATTGACGAAGCGGTGGATTTTATTGGAGCCAATTTGTCGACCTCCTCAAGGGGAGCATTTGCTTCGGCATTAAGCCAACACAAGCAAACGATTATGGAGTTAATGGCTGATGTAATCCTTAACCCATCATTTCCGGAAGAGGAGTTTGACAAAGCGAAGAAGCAGACTTTATCCGGTCTTACGGCTAGTAAGAACAACCCCAATGCGATTGCCAGTAACATTCGTTCTTTAGTGAATTTCGGAGCAGATCACCCTTATGGTGAATTTACTACCGAAACCAGCGTTGAAAATATTATCCTGGAAGATTGTAAAACATATTATCATACGTATTTCAAACCCAACATCTCTTACTTAGTTGTCGTAGGGGACATAGAAGCCAACGAGGCCTACGAGTTGGCCGAACAGCATTTCGGAAGCTGGGAAAAAGGTGATGTACCAAAGCATGATTACGCTATGCCAAAGCGCCCAAGTTCCAGAAATGTGGTATTCGTAGATCGTCCCACAGCAGTTCAATCTGTGATGAGCGTAACCTATCCGGTAGAGCTCAGCAAGAAGTCCGAAGATTACGTTGCAGCGAAGGTCATGAATAATATTTTAGGGGGTGGTGTATTTTCCGGTTACTTAATGCAAAATCTAAGAGAGGACAAAGGATATACCTATGGTGCCCGCTCCTCTTTAAGTGATAATGATTTGGTTGGATCCTTTAACGCATTTGCAAGCGTTCGAAATGAAGTTACGGATAGTGCGACTGTAGAGTTTTTAAGGGAGATGAATCGAATTCGTGATGAAAAGGTGAAGGAAGAGCAGCTGGATCTTGTTAAGAGCTCCATGTCCGGATCTTTTGCGAGATCTTTGGAAAACCCTCAAGCTATTGCGCAGCAAGCGCTCACAATTGCGCGATTTAACCTTTCCAAGGATTTTTACAGCAATTATTTGAAGGAAATTGAAGCGGTTACAGCTGATGACATATTGGCGGCTGCACAGAAATATATCCAGCCCAAAGAATGCAATATTTTGATCGTGGGTAATAAAGATGAAGTGGCAGATAAGTTGAAGCGTTTTGATGGAGATAAAGAAATCACCTTCCTGGATGCTGAAGGAAAGGTCGTGGATATGTCTGCTCAAGCGTTACCTGAAGGTTTAACGGCAGAAGCAGTCATCGGTAAGTATATAGAGGCTTTAGGTGGTCAGTCTGCCATAGAAGGCGTCAAGAGTTTGAGATGGGATATAACTATGGACATGATGGGGATGCAGCTCGATGGTCAACGTTATATTATGTTTCCGAACAAATATGCCGATATCATGCAAATGAATGGTATGGTGGTGAATAAGATGGTGTTTAACGAAGGACAAGGCATGACGATGAATCCTCAACAGGGTGAACAAGAAATGGGGGAGGAAGACCTGGCGGATGCAGAAATGAGTGCACATATTTTCAAAGAGGCATTTTATCAAAAAATGGGCTATGAATTAGAGTTGTCCGGAGTGGAAACTATTGAAGGTGAGGATGCATACAAGTTGAAAGTCACTTCGCCTTTCGGCAAAAGTACTACCGAGTATTACTCAACTGAAAGTGGATTGAAATTGCGTGAAGTAACGAACGCAGAAGGCCCCAATGGTCCGATTGCTGTTACCACGGATTATCAGGATTACACAGAAATTGATGGTCTCATGTTCCCACAAAAAATGGAGGTTTCAGGACCTTTCCCTCAGCCGATGAAAATGGCTACAAAGGAGATTCAGGTGAATGCTGAAATTGATAAAGGTGTTTTCGAAATAAAGTAAGCACCTAATCGAGTAAGATGAGCCGCTTCTGAATTAAGAAGCGGCTTTTTTATTTTCTATTTTTGCTTGGAAATTTTACCGAATGATACAGATCTACGTTACCGGAGGAACCTTTGATAAGGACTATAATTATATCAGTGGAGAGTTGTTCTTTAAAGATACGCACCTTCATGAGATGCTTGATAGAGGTCGTTCTACATTAGATGTCGATATCAAAACTTTGATGATGGTAGATAGCCTTGAAATGACCGATACGGACAGGGAAATTATCATGCATAATTGCAGAAGGACAGAAGCCAACCAAATTGTGATCACGCATGGCACAGACCGGATGGTTGAAACTGCAAAGTATTTAGCAGCGAAAGAAATAAAGGGCAAAACAATCGTATTGGTAGGAGCCATGATCCCTTATGCATTTGGTACCTCATCTGATGGTTTTTTTAATCTTGGAAGTGCTGTTGCATTTGCACAGACACTCCCTGAGGGCGTTTACGTCGCTATGAATGGGCGGTATTTTAAATGGGATCAGGTCAGAAAGAACAGAAAGACCGGTTTCTTCGAAGAAATACCAACTTTATAGTTGCTGATAAAGAGATTATATAAAATATGTTTTCTACCCTGAACGATATCTTAAATTATTAGTATTTTTGATAATATGTATATTGACCAAAGTGTTCCTTGTATGAAAAGGTGGATTATATTCTTGTCGCTTAGCATTATCTTTTCTATGGGTGTTGCAGCCCAAACGGACTCTATGCCCGCGGAAAAAAAGCATGGACTTGCATTTAAAAAATTATTTTTTGACTACGCGATTCCCTATACAGGCGATTATTTAGATTTTCGCCAATATGGTGACGGGTTTGAAGTAGGGTATCTGAATAGAGTTTCTGATCAATTTGAGCTCTATGTGCCATTTAGAGCAGGTAACGTCACGTTTGTTGATTCTGTGGATCAAAACCAGGTTTTTGGTTTAGGGGTGCAAGGACAATATTTTTTAAAGAAAAATGATGATGTTTTTCAGCCTTATGTACTTGGGGGAATCAATGCCAATGTCGCATCGGAAAGCAATTTTCATCTTGACATCCCTCTCGGAGTCGGCATGGATATTCAACTTATTCCTAGTACAGCGCTTAATATTCAAGCGAATTACAACTACGGACTCGTTGTAGATCGCAGAAGTAACGTCAATATCACTGTTGGCGTGAAACACTATTTCATTCCTGAATCAAAAGTAGACACTCCTGTCGTTGAGATGCCTAAAGACAGCGATGGTGATGGCATCACTGATGAACTAGACTTGTGTCCCGATGAAAAAGGCCCAGAAGAGTTTATGGGCTGCCCGGATAAAGATGATGATGGTATACCGGATGTCAAGGATAAATGCCCTGAATTTAAGGGGCTTCCTGAATTTGAAGGTTGTCCGGATACAGATGGTGATGGCATTTCAGATAATGATGACGAATGTCCCAATCAAGCAGGTCCTAAAGAAAATAATGGATGTCCCGAAGTAGACCGAGATAAAGATGGTATTCTGGATGTGAAGGATGATTGTCCTGATGAAGCTGGCTTGGCCACCACGAATGGTTGCCCGGATAGAGACAGAGATGGGGTTGCAGATAAAGATGATCGATGTCCTGATGTTCCGGGATTGCCTTCTGATCAGGGATGCCCGGATTCTGACGGAGATGGAATCGCAGATATAGACGATTTATGCCCTAATTCTAAAGGTCCTGCTCGAAATAAAGGTTGTCCGGAAATTCAAAAAGAAGAAAAGGAAGTGCTGGATGTTGCCATGGATGCTGTTGAATTTGAAACCGGTAAATCCACTCTTAAAAGCAGCTCGTTTAATGTCTTAGATCAAATTGTAACCATCCTGAAAAAGTATCCTGATTATAAGCTGCGAATTAGCGGTCATACAGACAACGTAGGTAGCGCGCAATTCAATCAAACTTTGTCTGAGCAAAGAGCACGTTCTTGTTATGAGTATTTAGCAAGTCGTGGTGTCAGCACTAACAGAATGAGTTATGTGGGATTTGGTGAATCGAAACCAAGAGCCAATAACAATACGGAAGCAGGACAAAGACAGAACAGACGCGTAGAGTTCGATCTATATCTAGGAAACTAGATGCTTGCGGATATGTCAAATACATTCTTTTGACGTATCTTATATACTTATGCAACTAATTGAAGTTTCCAATAGGTTCGACTTAAAACGTTTTATACGTTTTCCGTATAAAATCTTCCAGGATGCACCTCAGTGGGTTCCCCCAATGAATGAGGATGAATGGAGTAAGTTGGATTCCATTAGATCCCCCTTTGTTCGTACACATCGTTGGAAAATGTGGATGGTCTTGTACCAAGATCAGATAGTAGGTAGAATTTGGGCGGGTCAGGAAAAACAAGATCCGGATATGATTGCCTGGAGTTGGTGGGACCAAATCAATGATGTAGCAGTGACAAAGCTACTTTTTCAAGCCGTAAAGAATTGGGCAAATGAATTAGGAGGTCAGTATTTGGAAGGGCCTACGGGATTTACTGCCTTTGACAAGAATGCTTTATTAACGGACGGTTTTGATGAGATTCCTACTATCGCAGAGCACTATCAGAAACCTTACTATAAGGACCTATTGCATCAAATAGGTATTGAGCCTTTCCGCCCCTATCTTTCTTATCGAATTCAGATTCCTGAGAAAGTGCCGGATAAGATTCGAAGAATGTCTCAACTCCTGCAAGAACGTAATGGTTGGATGATCAGGCAACCAAAATCTCAAAGTGAAATCAGAAAGGTAGCCGACGAGGTTTTTGACTTGATTAACCGTTCTCACCATGTCCTAGAAGGGCACAAACCGATCCCAAAAGATATTGGTCGTTACTATGTAGAAGGATTCTTGCCTTTGTTGCTTCCGCAATATTGCTGTCTTGTTTACAAAGAAGAAAGACTGATAGGTTTTGGGATTGCTCTACCTTCTTATTCAAGGGCTTTCCAAAAAATGGAAGGAAAAATTTGGCCTTTGGGTTGGTGGCAAATTTTAAAGACGAAAAGAAGACATGATGCCGCAGATTTGCTTCTGATTGGTGTTGAGCCGAAATACCAAAAGAAAGGTGTCACTGCGTGTATTTTTGAAGCTATTATGAGTCAGTTCATTAAAAGGGGAATCAAATATGTAGAGTCAAACCCTGAATTGGAAGACAACTTAGCTGTTCAAACTTTGTGGAAAGATTACCACCCAAGATGCACCAAGAAAAGGATGATCTATAGGAATATGCTTTGATCGAAACTATTACCTCCGCACTATTTTGTGCTATGATTATTTCCGTTTAGCCATGAGTGTAAATAATTTATCTACCCACCGGGTTGGTAACACCTTGATGATTAATAAAATCAATATTTTTTTACCCGTTATCAGGTATCGGATTTTGGGCTTCGAAGAAGTTACTGCGTGATAGATCTTTTCAGCTACCTTTTCAGCAGAAATAGACATTTTCTGATTCTGCTCTATAATCTTATCTCTTTGTTTTAAAATATATTCGTAATCCGTATCCATATACGGGTTGTCTTCTTTTTTAGCTTTCTCCCAAATTTCTGTATCAATGGGTCCGGGTTCTATAATAGATACTCTAATGTTGAAAATGGACAATTCACGTCTGAGCGCATCACTCATGGCCTCCAAGGCATATTTTGAAGCACTGTAAGGCCCCATCATCATTCGAGTCATTCGTCCTGAAACAGATGAAACATTAATCAATTTACCCGGAGGATATGGGCTATCAAAAGAAGCCCCTAAAAGCGGTAGGAAAGTTTGAGTGACTTTCAAAAGTCCGAAAAAATTCACTTCCATTTGGCGACGCATATACTCCTCCTTCACGTATTGCATAGGGCCTGAGACAGCGATTCCAGCATTATTGACTAAAGCTCTCAAACCTGACGTCCCGCATAATTGACGTACTTTTTTTTCGGCTTCGTCTATCGCTTGAAAGTCTGTTTGGTCAAAAACGACAAAGTCAAACAGCTCAGAATAATGGGTGCTCAGTTCTTGCGCATCCTCCTCTGTTCGAACACTTCCAATGACAGGTATTTCCCTTTCCAGGAAATAAATAGCAGAGGCTTTTCCTATACCGCTTGATACTCCGGTAATAAAAACAGGTCTATTGAGTTCCTTCATTACCATTTTGTTTGGCGGACCTTCTCTGCTTTCTGAAGAACCTTATTTTGGAGCCCTTCCATATACGCCATGATCTGCTTTTGAACTTCAAGCTCTGTGCTTCCCAGAATTTTAGCAGCCAATATACCAGCGTTTTTAGCTGCGTTTAAGGCCACTGTAGCCACGGGAATGCCATTCGGCATTTGAAGAATGGATAAGATGGAATCCCAACCATCAATAGAATTTCTGGATTTTACCGGTACACCGATGACCGGCAAAGGCGTCAGTGAGGCAACCATTCCGGGTAGATGTGCCGCACCTCCGGCACCGGCAATGATGACCTTGAGTCCTCTTTTATGCGCCTCTTTGGCATAGCTCATCATTTTTTCAGGTGTTCTGTGTGCAGAAACGATATCCACTTCGAATGGGATTTTCATTTCTTTTAAGAATTCTATGGCCTCCTCCATGACCGGAAGGTCAGAATCAGAACCCATGATTATGCCTACTTTAGGATTTTTCATGTTGTTATGGATATTTTATCTTTTACATTCCTGGCGACGGCCACTGCATCATCTATGTCATCTCTGATAACTGTTAGATGGCCCATTTTACGATTCGGACGAGTTTCCTTTTTGCCGTAAAGGTGAATAAAGGTTCCCTCTTCCTTTAAAACTTCTTCTGCACCACGGGTTACAGCAGGACCGGTATGTCCTTCGGCGCCCAAAATATTGAGCATGACACCGGGGCTTCTCAGGCGAGTACTACCAAGGGGAAGATCCAAAATGCATCTCAATAATTGTTCATATTGACTGCAAAAACAAGCTTCTATTGTGTGGTGTCCACTATTGTGAGGTCGTGGAGCTGCTTCATTTACATAGATCCGGTCCTCATGATCTAAAAAGAACTCTATAGCAAGAATCCCAACCATATCCAGTTCTTGAATGATTTTTGACGCCATCCGTTGGGTTTCATGAGCAATTGCATCGCTGATTTGGGCCGGTGCTCGAAGAAACTCAACCAAATTGGCCTTTGGCTTGAATACCATTTCGACCGGGTCATAGGTTTTAATCTCACCCGAAGCATTTCTGGCAGCAATAACAGCCAGTTCTTTTTTGATGTGGATCAACTGCTCCGTAATGCAGGAACCTTCTAACAATTGTGGTAAGTCTTGTTCTGAATGAATCAGCTCTACGCCGCGCCCATCATATCCTTCCGTTCTCAGTTTTTGTACAAAGGGGAAAGACAGTGTACCCTCATTAATGGCGGAGAGAATCTCACTTTTTGAATCGAAAAAGTGAAATTCAGGACTGGGTAACCCTATTTGATGGTAAAACTCATTTTGTTTTCCTTTATCCTTGATGATTTCTAGTTGTTCTGCACCCGGATAGGTTTTTACACCGTGTTCAGCTAGTCTTCTAAGTCCCTCAGTAGATACGGACTCAATTTCTATCGTCACACAATCTAAATCCTTTCCAAAGTTGAAAACATCTTCTGCATTTTTAAAGTCTCCAGACACAAAGTGTTTTGCAATGGTTGCAGCCGGGAAAGACCCATCTTTATCTAATACATGTGTATCCAAGTCCATTGGGCTAGCGGCCTCACAGAGCATTTTACCTAATTGGCCACCCCCTAATATTCCAATTTTCTTTGAAAGCGGATATGTTGACATTTTGTGCTTTTTTCAAATGTAAGAAGTTCATCCACAAGATAAGCCTTACGGCAAAAGTAATTCAGGAATCACCTGCCGGGCTCCGCACGAATATTGAAAAAATGGCTCAAAGCGATAGATGTGGCACATGCTACATTAATGGAAGATTGACTCCCACTGATAGGAATATGAACTGATTGCTGTGTGTACTTCAAAATATCTTCCGGAACACCGTTTCTTTCATTCCCCACGATCATCAGAGACGAATTCCTTAAGGTTGTTTTTGAATAAAGGTCAGATGATTGATTCGTCCATTCTAAAGCCAAGCATTCGTCATATTCTTTGATTAATGAGGAGAATTCATCCAAATTATCGATCGTTTGGATAGCTCGCTTTTGTGCTGTAGATCGACTGATTCTCCGGATCTTTATAGCATCCCATTCAAATAGGGGTTGGAAGAGGAAAATTTGGAACACTTGGAATGCCTCTGCAGAACGAAGGATTAATGCCAGGTTTTCCTGAGATTGAATTTGGTAAAGAAGGAGATCTAAGCTTCCGGAAATGGTATGCTTTGGTGTTTCTCTCCACTCTGCATAAGAAAGGGCATGTTCATTTTTCATGTCGAATGCGTAAATTCAAATAAATGTATCAATTATAACACAAGCATGTCTGATACAAATCTTTTTTTCTGGGCATTGATCCCTGAGGGGGAGAGCAGGGAAGTCTTTCAAACTTTGAAAGAAAATTGGGCAGCCACCTATTGTTCTTACAGGTCTTTGAACAGTCCTCCGCATGTAACCCTCATTCCACCCGTTAGAATGTTGGAACATGAGTATCAAACTTTTCAAGATCATTTAGCTAAAGAGGTGTCTGCTACACCGCCTGTAAACCTATCGTTCCGAAGGTTTGGTAAGTTTGGGACTAAGGTGATTTTCCTAGAACCTGAACCATCTGAACGATTACAGAATTTAATCAGCCTTTGTTCGGCCCTGTATCAAGTAAGTGGGAGGCAACTAGAGTACACTGTCTATCATCCTCATATGACACTGGTATTCAAAGATCTCAAGAAAACACAATTCGAACGAGCTTGGGATAGATGGGGAGAAGAGAAGGTTGTATACCAAACCACCATTCACCATCTGAGTGCACTGAAATATGTTGATAAAAAATGGTCTATTCTGAACCAGATCCCTCTTTTAGGAAATTAGCGTTTTAAGACGTCTTCTAGGGTAAGGAATTGATCTACAGCTACACGACCTTTAGAATCTCTTTTCAGACTGGCACATTCTTGTGCTGCATCATGCTCGAAAATGAGTATACCTTGATCTTCTATTAATTCGCCAAGGAGGACTTTCTTTTCTTTTAGCGTTTCTAATGGTCTAACATCATAGGACATAACCCAAGGCATGCTTATATGCGCATGTGAAGGGATGAGATCGGCGGCATAGAGCAATCTTTGTCCATGATAGTTGATATCCAATAGCATCATGGACTCTGTATGACCATTGCAATAACGGATGCGGATATCAGGTAGCCATTCTTCGCCATCTTTCCCTTCAATAAAATGCAAAACACCTGCATCTTTTAAAGGGACAAAGTTTTCCTTTAAAAAAGAAGCCGCTTCTCTGGGATTTGGGTTATAGGCCCATTGATAGTGGGCCTCATTAGACCAGTATCTTGCATTCGGGAAAGTTGGGACAAACTGTCCTGTTTCATCTTTTCGGACAGCTCCACCTACGTGGTCAAAATGAAAATGGGTAATAAAAACATCTGTAATGTCTTCTGCAGATACTCCTTGCTCCGTTAATGAAGCTAACATTTCAGGACCATGTGGATGAAAGTGTGATCGAAACTTGTCGTTCTGTTTATGACCAATTCCGGTATCGACTAAAATTTTTCGGTCTTCGGTTTCTATCAAAAGGGAACGCATAGCCCAGGTGCACAAATTATGTTCATCCGGTTGCATTTTTCGTGTCCAAAGAGATTTTGGAACGACTCCGAACATCGCTCCGCCGTCTAACTTGAAGAGTCCTGAGTGTATGGTTCGTATGTTCATATACCGAATCCTATTTTATGGGAAGGGAAACCTTCTTTTTTAGTTAAATCTGCCATATGTAAAGCGGTTACAGCTGCTTCGACACCTTTGTTGCCATGTTGCCCACCTGCACGGTCTTCTGCTTGTTGCATGTTATTAGGGGTTAGCAGACCGAAAATACAGGGAGTGCCGGAGGTAAGCCCTAACTGCATTAATCCATTAGCCACGGATTGATTGATATACTCATTGTGCGAAGTCTCGCCTTTAATCACACATCCTAAACAAATGATTGCATCTAGTTTCCTGTGCCTTGAAAGTAGTATGCGGGCACCTTGTGGTAATTCATAGGCTCCCGGGACTATAATTTCATGAATTTGATCTGCACCTACTTCATATTGAAGCAGGGTTTCTTTGCAGCCCTCTAGCAATTTTCCGGTGATGTTATGATTCCAATGAGCAGTCACGATGCCAACCGTTAATCCTTTTCCGGAAGGAACAGCATTTTGATCGAATTCAGAAAGATTTTTTTCTTTACTGGCCATATTTTAATGTTTGAGAGAGAAGGTAATAAATAAGTTAGGAATAGAGAACCCTTAAAAGTAAAAGAGGCCACCCTTGGGCAGCCTCCTTACATATATTGAAGAATCTGTTAAGACTCTAATCTGGCGATGAATTTTTCAACTTCTCTGGCAGCCTGACTTTCAGGATACTTTTGCTTGATCATCTTAAATTGTTCTAGCGCATCCTCTGTAAGTCCTTGCTTTTCCTGAAGAAGTGCAAGTTTTTGCATGTAGAAAGGAGCCAAAAAGTCATTGTCATAAGCAGCAGCCTTCTTATAAGATGAAATGGCTTTATCTAAGTCACCTTGCTCAGAAAAGATATCTCCTTTAACACCTGCTTTCATGATGGGCATGACTTCACCCCCTGCACTAAAATCATTAATATGATCTAAAGCATCATCAAATTGACCGAGGTTCAGATAGGATACAGCTGCATAGTAATGAGCTATGTTTGCTGCATTGGTGCCGGAATAGTTGTCAATGATATCCAGGAAACCATCATAGCCTCCACCGGGATTGGTGAGTGCGGCTGCAAAAGAATCTTGTTCAAACTGAAATTGAGCTTGAAACATTTGTTGCGCAGCATCTTTTTCTTTGGGTGCCTTATAAAGATTTTCATAGAGCACATAACCCCCAACGATAAGAATAATACCTGCAAGGACTCCCAGAATCAGATTTTGATTTTTTTCAAAGAATGATTTTGCTGAGTCTCTTACTTCTACGATATCTACTAAAGTTTCGTCGTCTTGCTTTTTCCGTCTAGCCATAGCTTCATTTAAATTTCGTGCAAAAATAAGAAAAGTTCCTAATGTATATCTATACAATAGGAACTTTCCCCGAATCCTTAAATTTTAAGCTAGTCTTTAATGAAAGGATAGTCTTCTTGAACGTAATTGTCCGTATAAAGATCGCTTGCCGGTGGGAACTCACTTTCGTCGGCAAATTTTACTGCTGCCTCGATTTCAGTTTTGATATCTTTTTTAATCTTCTTGATATCCTCTTCTGTCGCATAGCCCATGTCCACCAATCTTTTCTCAACGACCTTTACCGGGTCTTTCTCTTTATACTCATTGACTTCTTCTCGGCTTCTGTAAGTGGCCGGATCCGATACAGAGTGTCCCTTATATCGGTAGGTTTTAATCTCCAGGAAGTAAGGTCCTTTTCCGGATCTGATGTGTTCTGCAGCTCTGGTAATGGCGTTGTGGACTTCTTCCACATCCATTCCGTTCACGATTTCTGTAGGCATTTCATAGCCCAAACCTAGCTTCGCAATGTCTTCCACGTTAGATGTTCTCTCAACAGAGGTTCCCATGGCATAACCATTGTTCTCACAGATATACAAAACGGGTAATTTCCAGGTCATAGCCATGTTGAAGGATTCGTGTAGAGCACCTTGACGTGCTGCACCGTCTCCAAACATAGTAACAGAAAGTAGATCAGTGCCTTTGTATTGTTCAGCAAGTCCAATGCCTGTCCCGATAGGAATTTGGGCACCTACGATTCCGTTACCTCCAAAGTATCTGTGCTCTTTGGAAAAGAAGTGCATAGACCCCCCTTTACCTTTGTTGATACCTGTTTTCTTTCCAAAGAGTTCTGCCATCGCTTCTTTCGTCCCTACGCCTCTGGAAATAGCAGTTCCGTGTTGACGATACGCGGTTACCACGGCATCTTCCAGTTTGAGCGCACTGGCCATTCCTGCTGCGATGGCTTCTTGTCCGATATACACGTGACAAAACCCTCGAATCTTATTTTGACCATACATTTGAAGTGCTTTCTCTTCAAACCTTCTAATACGGAGCATCATTTCATACCAAGCCAGATATGTTTCTTTATCAAACACGTTCTTTGTGTTTTTCTTCTTTTTAGCTGCAACTTCTGCCATAATCGTCATTTTAATGAGTGTAAAAATACATAAGACTTTACTAGAGCCAAAAGAATTTTACATTTGTACATGAAACCTTTATTTATCCGACAAGGTTCATCATCACCATGGCTCAAATATTTAGGAATTGCATCTTCAGAAACTTTCATTAACTCATTTCAAAACTTATAGGAATGCTGAGGTAGCCTTTCAAAAGAAAATTATTTGTTTGGCGGGGAATAATGGCGTGGGTAAAACAAACCTGCTTGATGCGATCACCTTGAGCTGTTTAGGCAAGAGCTATTTCCAAAGCACAGATAAGCAATGTCTTCAGACGGAAGCGGCATTTTTTCGAGTAGACAGTTTGTATCGAGGGATCAATGGAGAAGAGCAGGTTGTCGTGAAATATGAAAAGTCAAAGGGGAAAACTATTGAATGGTCGGGGAAAAAGCTAGATAGAATCTCTGACCTTGTGGGTAGAATTCCTTTAGTGGTGGTGGCTCCGGACGATGTTTTTGACTTTTTAAGCGGCAGTGACCAAAGAAGGAGATTTTTGGATTACACCATTTGCCAAAATGATCGAATGTATCTTGATCATTTAATGCAGTATAATAGGTTGCTGAAACAAAGAAATGCCTATCTCAAAAAATACGACCAACCCAAATCCTTGTCTCCGGAATTATTAATGACGATCAGCGAACAAATGAGCGATCATGCAAGATTTATTCATCAAGGCAGATTGCAATTTATGGATACTTTTCGTCCAGAACTAGAAAAGGTGTACACGAGGATTGCAGGTACTACTGAGCCAATTTCTTCAGATTATGTTTCCTTATTGGATGAAAGAGGACTGGTTTCGCTACATGAGGAAAACCTGCAGAAAGATCTATTATTACAAAGAACAACCACCGGAATTCACAAAGATGACCTTAAAGTCAAAATCAATGATCGAGCCATCAAAACTTTTGCCTCTCAAGGGCAAAAGAAATCATTCATGCTTGCTTTGAAAAGTGCTCAATACCATTGGTTAGCCAGACAAACCGGTAAAAAACCTATTATATTACTAGACGATTTTTTTGAGAAACTAGATGCTCAAAGATTAAGGGCAATGCTGGATTTGGTATTGGATCTTGATTTTGGTCAGATTTTCATCACAGATACCCAAGAAACTCGAATTAGAGGTTTACTAGAACAAGTAACCGAAAATTTTCAAATATTTTTAGTTACTCCCGGTATGATAAAAGAAATATAGAGGCATGTTTGGAAAAGAGGAACAGAAAATCAGTGACTTGCTTAAATCTATCGTTAAGGATAATCGGCAATTGGATCAGAGGCTAGCCGGTGATCGGGTAGTAAAAGCCTGGGAGGAGCTTTTTGGTGCTAATTTTGAACAGTATGTAGATGGTGTGCAGTATCGGGGAAATATACTTTACCTTAGCTTGAACAGCTCTGTTTTACGTCAAGAACTGCATCTGTCAAAGCAAAAGATTGTGCTTCGTTTAAATGAAGCTATAGGTGAGGAGTTGATAAAGGATATATGTCTTAAATAAAAAAAGAGGCCACCAGTTTGCTGATGGCCTCTTTTGCACTAAAAAGATATCTGGTTATTTCTTTTTTCCTTTTGTCTGCATTGCTAGTTCAACTGCTTTAGCCGCATTCACAATACCACCTGATACTGAAAGCTCTGAAAAAGGAAGTTTTTCTTCTGTACCGGGAACTTTAACAGTTTCATCAATAGGGGTTACAGATTCCAAAAGAATCTCTTTCGTTTGTTCAGCAGTCAAGCTTGGAAAGTACGACCGAATCAAAGCTGCTACACCTGCCACTACAGGGGAGGCCATTGAAGTGCCTTGTGCATTTCTGTATTTGTTATCCGGAATTGTAGAATAAATGGCTACACCCGGAGCAAATAGGTCAACTTGCTCTTTTCCATAGTTAGAAAATGATGCCGGTAGCAGTTCTCCGGTTTTCCAATTTAACGCACCAACTTCAACCCAATTTTTAGCTTTTTTAGGACTGAACAATCCTCTTTTCTCGTAAATGTCGTTCGGGAAATTATCTGTAATGTCATTGTCTTGTGAGCTGTTTCCTGCTGCATGAACCAACAAAACGTCATTTTTCTTTGCATATTTAACAGCTTCATCAACAACTTGCTTGTTCCAAGAAAAACTCTTTCCAAAGCTCATATTAACGACTTGAGCACCATTATCCACCGCGTATCGAATGGCATTAGCCACGTCCTTGTCTCTTTCATCTCCGTCAGGAACAGCTCTGATAGTCATAATTCTAACATTGTCAGCGACACCATCCATTCCCGTGTCATTTCCTCGGATAGCTCCGATGATTCCTGCTACGTGCGTTCCATGAAACGCATCAGGTCCTTCATAATCATTGTTTCCGTATCCTACTTCATAAGGATCTGAATAATTATCACCAACGATATTACGAGGGTCAAAGTCAGGATTATACTGATATTCTGCTTGTGTGGAGAAATAGTCCAACGCACCTTTTAATTGCTCTTTGACTAAATCTCTCATCATATCAAAAGAGAACTCCTCATCGCTACCATCCATAATTCGCATAGCAATGTTTTTAGCTGTTGCCATTCCGGTATCATCTCCTGTTTCAATGGCACCGATGTTTTCAGCATTAGCTTCTTTACCCATCATTGCTTTTTCTAATGAAGCGATACCTGTAAGAATCGCCTCTTCCTGCGACTTATATCGTTCAAGATTTTCTTTCGCTTTTTCAAGGTTGCGGGTAACCATTTTCTTTGTTTTCAGGTATTCGAGATAGTCCTCTCTGTCCTGACCGGTTAGTTCTACCGGATTTACCCCTTCAAATCTTTTTTCATACATTCTGTAAAGGCGCGTCACTTCCAGGTTATCTGCGGATACGTTTCCATCTTTACCGCCAATGAAATTCCAACCGTGTACATCATCGATGTAACCATTGTTATCATCATCCTTTCCATTACCCGGAATCTCATCTTCATTGACCCACATAACATCTGCCAGATCTTCGT
Organism: uncultured Saprospiraceae bacterium; assembly: GCA_964525165.1. Taxonomy (GTDB): domain Bacteria; phylum Bacteroidota; class Bacteroidia; order Chitinophagales; family Saprospiraceae; genus JAWLFI01. The sequence goes on from CAZGGG010000018.1 coordinate 32,774, forward strand.
GTTCCCAATCTACTCCTGAATCGATCACAGCGACTACAACTGTTTTTGAAGTTTTACCATCTAAAAGTTTGTATGCTTTTTCAGTTTCTGCCCCATACACTCCATCGGAGTCATAGGCAAGATTAAACCAATTTTCAGGCGCCTCCATTTGAGCTGAAAGCATGAAAGGCACGACAAGTAGAAGAGAAAGTACTGTTGCTCTAAAATTCATATTAGTTTTCTTTTTTATATTACTTCAAAGTTAAGCAATTTCTTAGCTTAAGTGTTGGGAAATATAAGTAGGGCATCAAACTATCGATAAAAGAGTGAAAATCTCCTTTAAAATACTCGTTATTTGCTTCTTGCTGGCTGGCACGATGCAGGCACAAGACTATCAATTTGGCGTTCGTGTAGGTGGGATGGCCTATAATGGTGACCTTAATGAAGGAACAATTCCTTCCACCTTTCGAATCGTTCGTCCTACTGTCGGCCTCATGGCTGATGTGGATCTCAATTCCTTTCTTTCTGTTGAATTTATCGGTACATGGGGTTTTTTGGTGGGTGATGATGCCAACAGTAGTAAAAGGTGGATGAGAGAGCGAAATTTAAGTTTTCGAACTCAATTATGGGATTTCCAATTGGGGGGTAGGTGGTACCTCTTCCAAATGTGGAACCCTAATAAAAGGTTTGATCTTTTTGGTAAAGCTGGGGGATCTCTTTTCTTCTTTAATCCAAAAGCCAACTATCAGGGTGTATGGTATGAATTACAACCATTGGGAACCGAAGGTCAAGGAATTGAAGGTTTTGGTGAGCCTTACCGAAGATTTGGATTCTCAATGTATGCGGGATTTGGTGCTGAATATAAGTTGAGTAATTTTATCACGATTGGAATGGACTTTGTCATTGCCATTACAAATACAGATTATATAGACGATGTTTCCGGCCGTTATGTCGATTACAATGTATTGCTTGAAAATAATGGCCCGCTCGCGGCAGCTTTGTCCAATCGGACTGGTGAATATTTTAATGAGCCCCCGGGGAGTGAAGCCGGAAGAGCCTTCCGTGGATCGCCCACGGTAAATGATCATTTTGCTTCCGGTGCGTTCTTTTTTAAGTATAATTTGGGATACATTTACAGACATCAGGAACCTTGTCCTAAATTCTAAACCTTATGTTGAGCACTCCAACTCCTGAAGAAATATTAAAGGAGTATTGGGGGTACAGCAAATTTCGACCCTTACAAAGGCCAATTATTGACTCTGTACTCTCAGGATCAGATACCCTGGCCCTCCTTCCTACAGGCGGAGGGAAGTCATTATGCTATCAGGTCCCGGCTTTATGTAAAGGTAAATTAGCTTTGGTCATATCACCCTTAATTGCCCTTATGGAAGATCAGGTGCAGCAACTCAAGAAAAGAGGAATAAAAGCTGAATCCCTGCATTCTGGTCTGGATTACCGAAAAATTGAACTAATCCTGAATAATGCTGCACGTGGAGCTTATCAATTCTTATACCTATCCCCGGAGAGATTGCGGACGGATCTTTTTCAAGGTCATCTGCCATATTTCGACTTGAGTCTAATTGCCATTGATGAAGCACATTGTATTTCTCAATGGGGGCATGAGTTTAGACCTTCTTACAGATTGATCTCTGAAATCCGGCCTTTTATCCCGGATATTCCTTTGATCGCTGTTACTGCGACGGCTACACCTGAAGTAAAAGTGGATATACTTCAACAATTGAGTATGTCTGATGCAAAAGTATTCTCTGCATCCTTCCAGAGGACGAACATCACCTGGGGTGTCATAGAGGATGCAGAAGAAATGGATAGACTCTATCAGATTTTAAAGCGTTCCGGTGGCACCTCCATTGTTTATGCAGCTACCAGATCCAGAACCGCTTATATTTCTAAATATCTCTCACAAAGAGGGGTGAAAGCTCTTCATTACCACGCAGGACTGGAACAAAGCGAAAGAAGTCGGAGACAGCAATTATGGATGGAAGGGAAAATTCGAGTCATCGTATCCACTAATGCATTTGGTATGGGTGTGGATAAAGCAGATGTGCGATCCGTGATCCATATGGATATTCCTCCGGGACCTGAAGAATATTATCAGGAGGCGGGCCGTGCCGGAAGAGATGGGAGGCCTTCCTTTGCCCTGCTGATCACAGATCCTCTAAAAATTGAGTCAGGTGATGAACGCACCGAAGTGCAATATCCGGGCATAGAATTGTGTAGGTTGGTTTATGATGGATTAGGGAGCTATTACAAAATGGCCTTCGGTGATGGAAAAGGAGAGATGTTGCCTTTTGATTGGGCGTCTTTTTCAAAATTCATAGGAATCTCTGCTTATGAAGCCTTTCATGTTCTAAAACAGTTGGAACGGTCGGGTTGGATTGAACTTTTGGATAACGTCAACGAAAGGTCGAAAGTACAGCTTCTGCTCAGAAGGGAAGATCTGGATCAACTTGTTCAAAAAGAAGACTTTCATAGTCTTCTCTTAAAGCAGCTACTCAGGTTGTATGAAGGAATCCTTTTGGATCCGGTTCGAATTTCAGAAGAGCAAATTGCTAAATCACTCCAATCGGAGGTAGATCAGATAAGGAAAAGCTTAGAGCAGCTGCATCTGAAAGAGGTGATTCAATATTATCATGTCCGACAAGGAGGTCAAATTTTGTTTTTACGGGAAAGAGTTCAAAAGAAGCGATTTTTCCTGGACCAGAAATTGATGGGAGGTATAAAAGAGCGAGCAATGAAGCGGTGGAAAGCTATGGCGCAGTATGTTCATACGGATCAATGCAGAACCCGATCCATATTAAGCTTCTTTGGTGAACGAGTGGCAGAAAATTGCGGACAATGTGATATCTGTCTGGGTAGTAAGGCAGAAAAATTCTCCAGATCTGAAAAGAAAGCCTTTACTGATAGAATTGAGCAATTGGTTCAGGAGCTGCTGGACAATGAAATTCTATATTTGGGAAAAGATTTCAAACTCTACCTTCGATAGATGATGGGGCTTTCCGGAAAAAGGGTATTAATGCTTTTGATCAATGATGTTTCGCATGATCAGAGGATTTATCGTATATCTAAGTCTTTGGCTATGGCAGGGGCTGAGGTGGTTATTTTTGGTCGTCTTTTAAGTCAATCAAAACCTATCCAATGGGAACATGCGAAGATTTATAGGTTCCCTATTCGGCCGACCCATGGCCCATTGATGTATTTGCGTTTAAATCTTCGCTTTATTAAAGAGGCGCGTTCAAGAGGTGCATTTGATATTGTGGTGAGTAATGACTTCGATACGCTCCCGGCCGGTTATATGCTCACCCGTAGGAAGACTTCATGGGTGTTTGATGCACACGAGCACTTCATTGAAGTACCGGAATTGAAAGATCGATTTGTACACCGAAACATTTGGCATGGAGTAGGATTATTCTGTGTACCCAAGGCAGATTTGGCGTATACGGTCGGTCAGCAATTAACACGTTTATTGAGTCTCACCTACGGAAATCACTTTCATACAATACCCAATTATCCCGAAGAAGGACCAAAGGAATATGAAGTGGATCGTTCTAAATCCATGATCTTGTATCAAGGTGCTTTGAATGAGGGGAGAGGACTAGAGGCTGCAATAGAAGCGATGCATCAGCTTGAAGGTATGCGTTTGGAACTTGCAGGAGAAGGTGATTTGAGTGTTGCCTTACGGCAAAAGGTAGCACAAGAAAACCTTTCCGATAGAGTTATTTTCTTAGGTAAGTTGTCCCCAGATCGATTGAGAAAAAAAACGAGGCAGGCATTTATTGGATTAAACCTATTAGATGGATCCTCCTTAAATTATTATTATTCTTTGGCCAATAAGTACTTTGACTATGCCGCTGCAGGTATCCCTTCCCTAAATATGAGGTTTCCTGAATATGAACAAATGGATCCTCAGCAAACATACAGTTTGCTTATTGAAGATCTGAATGCCGATGAAATTGCAAAGCAGATTGTTGCACTTAAGGATGATCCTGATAGGTATCAAACCATGTGCGAAGCCGCCCACTCATTTGCGGAAGCAAACCAATGGAGCAAAGTAGAAAAAAAGTTACTCTCTTTGTATCAAGCCTTATAGCTACTCATCGATGTTTTCCAAGTTCAAAAGGAAGGCATATTCCATAGCCGTTTCCTTGTATCGTTCGAATCTTCCGGACGCTCCTCCATGTCCGGTTTCCATATTCGTGTACAAAAGAATAGGACTTTTTCCGGTATGATTTGTTCTCAACTTGGCGACCCATTTTGCCGGTTCCCAATATTGAACTTGTGAATCATGCAAACCAGTGGTGACCAAAAGAGATGGATAGTCCGTCTCCTTTACATTGTCATAAGGGGAGTATGATTTGATATAGGCATAATACGTAGAGTCATTCGGATTACCCCATTCATCATATTCTCCAGTGGTCAAAGGGATGCTCTCATCTAACATAGTTGTGACGACATCTACGAAAGGTACAGCAGCAATCACCCCATTAAAAAGCTGGGGTTCCATATTGATGACTGCACCCATCAATAATCCGCCGGCACTTCCTCCCATAGCATAAAGGTGCTCAGGGGAAGTATAATTCATTTCAATAAGGCCTTTCGCACAATCTATAAAATCTGTGAAGGTGTTCTTTTTCTTGAGCAATTTTCCATCTTCATACCACTGGCGTCCCATTTCCTGTCCCCCTCTGATATGAGCAATCGCATAGGCAAATCCACGATCTAGGAGAGATAGGCGTACACTGGAAAAATAGGGTTCCATAGAGTAGCCGTAAGAGCCATATGCATAGAGCATTAAGGGTTGCCGGCCATCTTTTTCGAAGCCTTTCTTGTATACGAGTGACACCGGAATTTCAGTTCCATCCTGAGCTTTGATCATCAGACGCTCTGATTGGTAATCGTCCGGATTGAATGATCCCAACACCTCTTGTTGCTTGATCATCTCAAGCTTTTGATCTTCCAAGTGATAATCATAAACCGTGTTGGGGCGAGTCATGGAGGTGTATTGAACCCTTACTTTTTCAGCAGAAGGGTCCTCATTCACACTTAGATTTGCTGTGTAAGCATCTTCTCCAAAGTCTATATAATGGCTGTTATTCTCATTTTTCCATATTTTGACCTTAGAGATCCCACCTTCTCTTTCTGACAAGGCTAGAAAAGAGTGGAAAGGTTTAAAGTACTGAAGTAGGACATCTTCCCGATGAGGGATGAGTTCTTGCCATTGTTCTTTTTGGAATTGGTCGACAGAACAAGTCATTAGTTTGAAGTTCTCAGCATTCCAATTCGTATGGATATAAAATTGGTCATTAAGATGGTCAATATCATATTCAAGCCCTCTTTCTCGGGGGTGAAATATCGTAAATGGGGCATCCGGCTGATCAGCCGGGATAAATCTGTGCTCAGTTGTCAGTGTGGACCGGGAACCAATAGCTACAAATTTATCAGAGCTCGTTTTGTACACATAGGTTATGAAGGTCGGATCTGTTTCTTCGAAAACGACCACACTTTCTTTGTCGGCATTGACCTTGCGTTTCATGATTTTATATGGCCTTAGCGTCTCATCTTTTTGGCTGTAGAATAGCGTTTGATTATCGTTTGCCCATGTGGAGCCCCCCGTGGTATTGGGAATTGTTTCTTTGAGGGTTTCGCCGGTGATCAGGTTTTTAATATGGATCTCATAAATTCTTCGGCTCAAGGTGTCCACACCATAGGCGAGCCATTCATTATCAGGAGAAACATTTAAACCGGTAACATTGTAATAGGAGAACCCTTCAGCCAATTCATTCACATTTAATAGAATCTCCTCTTCCGCAGAAAGGCTTCCTTTCTTACGAGCATAAATAGGATATTCCTGGCCTTTCTCGAATCGATTATAGTAGAAATACCCATTTTTGAAATAAGGTGGTGAGCTGTCTTCCTCTTTTATTCTTGATTTTATTTCTTCAAATAAGCTTTTTTGAAGCTCATCGGTGGGTTGCATGACCTTTTTTAGGTAGTCATTTTCAGCATTGAGATAGTCGAGGACTTCTTGGTCTTCTCTATCATTCAACCAATAGTATGGGTCTGTCCGAACATCGCCATGTTTCTCTAATTTCTTCTCTACTTTTTTCGCCAATGGGGCTTCAAAATTTTGACTAGTGGTCAATATGCTGTTTTCTTTTTCCATTGATGCGTTTTTGTCTACGGAACAAGCCGAAAGTAAGACAATGATGAACAAACCAAAAAGCTTGCTAAGCGAAAAATTTTGAGACACCATCTGTGATAATTTAGGAATGAGGTAAAACTTCTTCTTGATTTCAATACATTCGTGTTGAAGCATTGTACATATTCCTTTAAAGATACATGACAAAGTCTTTACCAAGTTATAGACATATCTTTTTTTTGTCGTTCCCCATTATGTTGGGTTCGGCGGCCCAAAACATCATTGCATTAAGTGATTCTGTATTTCTGTATCATCTGTCCGAAGATGATTTTGCCGCGATTGGATTTGTCAGTGTATTTTATTTGGTCATCAATGCCATAGGTTTTGGGTTCTCAAAAGGTGGTCAGATCATGATAGCCCGAAGATTTGGCGAGAGAGCCTATGAGCAGGCTGGTCAGACTTTCAGAGCTTTGGTGGTCTTTGAGTTGATTCTTGCCGTTCTGATGTTTTCATTTATCGTGTGGGGAACCCCTGTGCTATTTAAGTATTTAGTGCAATCGGACATCATCTATGATAAGTCCCTGGAATATTTAGAGCATCGGTCCTGGGGGGTCTTTTTTGCCTATGCGGGCTTGTGCATTATTGCATTATATATGGGGATATCTCGCTCCAAATTTATTATTTACGATACGCTTGTGCTGGCAGGTGTAAACATCTTTCTGGATTATGTTTTGGTGTATGGGAAGTGGGGATTTCCGGCAATGGGCATTAAAGGTGCGGGTTTAGCCAGTTCTTCTGCAGAAGTGGTGGCCATTATTGTTTTTGGTGTCTACATGATTTGGGATCCAAAGATAAAGCCCTTGAAGGTTTTTCAGTTCACAGGCATCAACCTTCAATTGATCAAAGATGAATTAAGGATTTCCATGCCGATCGTTATTCAGTATGCGGTCAGTGTGGGCTCATGGTTTGTCTTTTTTTCACTGGTAGAGAAAATGGGGGAACGGTCATTGGCGATCAGTAATTTAGGCCGCATGGTTTATTTGATTTTGAGTATACCTTGCTGGGGTTTTGCGTCCGGGGTGAACACTCTAGTCAGTAATGCTATTGGTAGGGCCCACACAAAAGATGTCATGTCTATCATTTTTAAGACAGCGAAAATATCATTTGCCTTTACCTTGGTGCTTTCCGTTCCCATTATATTCTTTCCGGAGCAATTCTTATATCCTTTGCTGGGAGGAGAGGATATGAGTCTTATTGCAGCATCCCAGAATATTTTATACATCATTTTGGGCATCTTATTGACTTTTTCCATTTCAAGCATCTATTTCAATGGGCTTAGTGGTACAGGTGCCACCTTGTTTGCTCTTAAAATGCAAACGTTTACTTCCTTCGTCTATTTACTTTCCCTTTATATCATCATCAATGTATTGTCCAGCACATTGGAATGGGCATGGACCGTAGAAATCTTTTATTGGATGCTCATTTTTGCTTTGTCCTTTTATTATTTGAGGAGTGGGAAATGGCAACTCATGAGGGTTTAGCAAGTGCACTTTTACTAAATTAGCGGCCTATGAGGTTGAAGAGACTTGAGTTAAAGGGCTTTAAAAGCTTTGCCAAAGAGACGGTCATTCATTTTAATGAAGACATTACGGGCGTTGTCGGGCCGAATGGCTCCGGAAAGTCCAATGTCGTAGATGCTATTCGATGGGTGCTGGGAGAGCAAAAAACGACTGAGTTACGCTTGGATCGAATGGCAGATGTATTATTCAATGGGACCAAGAAAAGGAAACCGGCACAACAGGCAAAAGTTTCTGTAACCTTCGATAATGACAAAGGCTTAATTGCCTCAGAATATTCTGAACTCACCATCACCCGTATTCTCTACCGTTCAGGAGATTCTGAATATCGTCTCAATGATGTTTCTTGTCGCTTAAAAGATATCCGTTCCATTTTGATGGATACCGGTATTGGAAGTAATACTTATGCGATCATAGCTTTAGGAATGGTAGATGATATCCTTAGTGATAAGGATCAAGCCAGAAGAAAAATGTTTGAGCAAGCCGCAGGGATCTCCAAGTTTAAAATGCGGAAAAGAGAAACATTACTCAAATTAAAGAATGCTGATCAGGATCTAGATCGAGTAGAAGACTTGCTGCACGAAATAGAAGGGAATTTGAAGCGGTTGAAGAAAGAAGCGAAGCAAGCTGAAAAATATCTGGACCTCAAGAAAGAGTACAAGATTTGTAGTATTGATGCGGCCATTATCAGGTCCAAAAAATGGAGAGCAGAGTATAAAGAGCTGGAAGGAAAAATTCTCAGTGAAAAAACGCGATTGGAAGAAATTGCAGCCCAGATCGTGAAACGGCAATCATTGGTAGAGGAGAAGAAACGGGCTAATCTGAATAATGAATTAGTGGTATCTGAAAACCAAAAAAATCTTTCAGCCCTGGTTCAACGTATCAGAGAGTTAGAAGGCCAAATTGAGATGCGTAAACAAAGAGTCTCTTACAATAAAAGATTGTTGGAAAGGACCAAAGATCAGATTGTACTCTCCAAAACCAAAATAAAAGAGGTAAACGTAGATCTGGAAAAACTTTCAGATCAAATGAAGGCTGAAGAGTCCTCTTTTAAGGAAATGCAGGCAGAACTTGAACAAACCAAATCTCAAAAAGAAAAGGTAGATGCCCAATATGCAGGTGTAAAGATTGTCCGGAATCAACGTCTGGAGCAGCAACAGCAATGGGAACAACAAAAGGTGCAATGGGAGAAGCAAATTGCAGTGGCTGAATCTCAGGCGATCGAAATGCAGCGACAACTTTCAAGAATACAGGAAGAGTCGAGCCAAGAGCTGAAGCAACTGCATGAACTAAAAGGGCAGGAGCAATATTTGCGGAAGCAATATGAAGATCATCATTTGAAATATGAAACACTGAAGTCCTCAGAGGAAGCCCGCAAGCAGAAGGTAGAGGAGTTGCAGAAGGGCCTGGAAGAGAGCAAAGAAGAGTTGCAAAAAGTATTTCGATTGTTGGACGCCCGCCAGAATGACTATGAATTAACGAAGAGTTTGGTTGAAAATTTGGAGGGATTCCCTGAGTCTGCCAGGTTTCTCAAAAAGAATAACAAATGGAAAAATGATGCCCCGCTCTTCTCAGATATAATTTTCTGTGATGAAGCGTATAGGGGGGCACTTGAAAACTTCCTCGAGCCCTATCTCTCATTCTTTATAGTTGGAAGTCCACAAGAAGCACTTCAAGGAATTCAGTTATTAAAAGATGCTCAAAAAGGGAAAGCTCATTTTTTAATCCACAGTGGGTTGTCCCAGTCCAAAGAAACACCCGCCTTGATTGGTGCTGAAGCGGCGATTCATAAACTCGAAGTGGATCCCATGTTTCAAGACCTGGTAGAATCCTTATTGGTCAATGTGTATTTTCTGGAGGAGGAACAATTGGCTTCTCAAATGATCAAGGAACATCCGGAAGCGATATTTCTGTCCAAGGATGGCACGGTGATTTGGCGAAAAAATCAATTGTCCGGAGGCTCTGCGGGTTTGTTTGAAGGGAAGAGGATTGGTCGTAAAAAGAACTTGGAAAAACTGAATACCCAAATTACCAAGTTAAAGGCGGAAGGCCATCAATGGGAAAAAAAGATTCATCAATTCAAGCAAGACATTGAAGCTCAAAAGACGGAGCAGCTCGATTTGAAAATTGAGGAAGCGCAGTCTAAAAAACAAGAATTAGAGAAAGAACTGCATAAAGCCGAAATATCTATAGAAAGTCTTCAAAACAACCAATCCAAAAGCCAAGCGCGAAAGGATGAATTGGAAAGAGAGATCACGGCTAGAAAAAATCAAATTGCAAATTTAAGAAATAAAATCAGTGCTTTAGATACACAATTACAAACAGTGAAGTCCGAAGCGCAACAAGCTGATTTGGGTTTTAATAAGGTAGCGGAGGAAAGTTCCAGAATTTCTGAAGCTTATAATCAACTGCAGATAGAAACGCTCAGAAAAGAAGCAAGGGTGCAACAGCTAAAATCAGAATTAGCTTACAAGGAGCGAAGAAAGAAAGAACTTGAGCAAGAAGAAAACAGCAAAGTCAAAGAGCAGCAGGAGCTAAACGAGGCCATACAGAAAGATCAAAAAGATCATCAAACAGATGAAGATCGTCTAGCAGTGCATTATCAGAAAAAGAAAGACAAACAAGAGGCGCTTTCTGAAGTGGAAAGAGTGTATTTCCAAGCCCGAAACGAAATTTCAGAACTCGAAAAACAACTAGGTAAGGATCAACATGCGCAACAACAGCAGCAAGAGCTGATCTATCAATTGAAAGATCGATTCAATGAGGTCAAACTTGAGTTGAGAGGTATTTCTGAAAGATTACAAGTAGAATTTGAAATTTCGATTAATCAAGTCATTGATCAACCGACTTCAAAAGAATGGGAACTCAATGAATTAAAGGAACACCTTGAGCGCTTGAGACATCGTCTTTCCAGATTTGGCGATGTCAACCCTATGGCCGTTGAGGCTTATAACGAAATGAAAGAGCGACATGACTTGATTGCGGAACAACGACAGGATATCATAGACGCTCAAGTACAGTTGAAAAAAACCATAACCGAGATAGAAAAAACAGCTACCGATCGCTTTATGGCTGCTTTCTCGGAGATTCGGACTCATTTCATTGATGTATTCAGAACCTTGTTTACAGAAGATGATACGGCCGATCTCGTATTGGTAAATGAAGAGGATCCATTGGATTCTAATATTGAAATTATTGCGAAGCCTAAAGGCAAAAGGCCTAAAAGCTTGTCTCAACTATCAGGAGGGGAGAAGACCCTTACGGCTACTGCTTTACTCTTCGCTTTATATCTTCTGAAACCTGCGCCTTTCTGTATTTTTGATGAAGTAGACGCACCTCTGGATGATGCGAATATTGAGAAGTTCAACAAAATCATCAAGCGATTTTCCCAACAATCTCAATTCATCATTGTGACACACAACAAGTCCACCATGGCAGCTGTAGATGTCATTTATGGTGTGTATATGAATGAGCCTGGCTTGTCAGGAGTCAGTGCGGTGGATTTTAGAAATCTGGCGCACCAATCCTTGCTTGAAGCAGTCAATAATTAGTCCGGATCACTTGAGTCATTGAGAATTCCGAGTGCTCTTGCCCGATTTTCCCAATTTTTACGTGCCAGTCTTTGCATATCCTCTATATTATCCATTTCATCGAGGATTTCCATGCCTAATAAGGTTTCGATGACATCTTCCATGGTCACCAATCCTTCCACACCTCCATATTGGTCTACGACCACCGCGATATGCTCTCTTTTTTCCATCAGTCGATTGAATAATTCAGTGATGGAAATGACTTCCGTAACCATTTCTATGGGTCTATGGATGGACTTCAAAGCTTGATCGCCTTTACCCTCTAACAGATGTTGTAATAGGTCGTCTTTAAGAATGAAGCCCTTAATGTCATCTTTATTGGTTGAGTAAATAGGAATTCTGGAGAACCTCAATGCTTTGTGATCTTCATAAAACTCCTTGATGGACATGTCTTCATGAGCAGCAATGAGCACCGTTCGTGGTGTCATAATATCTTTAGCTGTAATGGTATTGAACTTCATTAAGTTCTGAATGATATTGGATTCACCTTTTCTGAAAATACCTTCTTCTTCACCAATTTCTGCCATTACTCTGAAGTCAGTTCTGCTGAAGGCAGCTTCGGCATCTTTTCTTTTCAAACGTGTAGTAATCCACTTACTCAGCCAAACCAAAGGCCATAAAGCATAAATGATGAAATTTAAGGACCTTACGGTAAAAGTGGATAAAGCTCTCCAATAGTTTGCCCCCAGTGTTTTAGGGATGATTTCTGATAAAATCAAGATCGCAAGGGTCATAATTGTCGGAACAATCACACTTGCTACATTGATTTGCAGATTGATCAAACCTATGGAGACATAAGATTCTGACCATATCTTCGCCGCTTGTGCTCCCACGCCTATGGCGCCTACCGTATGCGCGATGGTATTGAGGGTCAAAATGGCTGCTAAAGGAAGGTCAATATTGTCCTTCATGTTTTTTAACAGCGTGCCTGACTTTGTACCACTTTTGGATTGCACTTGCACGAATGCCGGAGGAATACTCAATAAGACTGCTTCCCAAATAGAACATAAGAAGGAAAACAGAATAGAGATGACAAAAAAGAAGATTAATACACCCATTCCCCAAAGGTAAAAAAAAGCCCGGAGTGGTTGGTCTCCGGGCCTGGTTCCATCTGTAACAGGTTGGTTTTAACGTTACAGCGAATATGTAAACCTAATATTCAAATACCATACCAAATTTTATAGTTCAGTTAAGGGAGCATTTATTATGACGAGAGGGGTTCATACTCAATCAGTTATATAAAGACTATCTTTAATATGAATACTTTTCATATATTACTCTTTTGAAATACTTAATGAACGTTTATGGAATTACAAACCTATTTGTTTGATGTTTTAGAGAGCCGCTATCCTAAACGATCTGATTTGGTAGCAGCCTTACAAGACCTATTATCCGTCGGGAAGGATGCCATTTATAGGAGGATGAGAGGAGAAACATTCCTGACTCCCGATGAAATTAGTTTACTGTGTAAAACGTATCAAATCTCTTTGGATGGTTTGATTCATCAGGATACAGGCACCGTTTTTTTTGATTTCAGCGCGTTTAAGAATCCTATCCGGTCTGTTGACCAATATCTGGAGGGCTTAATCAGGAATGTAGATCAAGTGCTTTCCATACCGGATGGGAAAATTTACTATGCTTCCAGTGAGGTACCCATTTTTTACTATGCGTTTTTCCCTGACCTGTTGATGTTTAAACTTTATGTTTGGGGACAGACTATTTGGGATATAGACGCTTATAAAAACCTGCCTTTTTCTATTGATGTGATGCCTTATCATACTCGAGCGCTTGCGGAAGAACTGATACAGAAGTACGTTGCAAATGATACGATTGAGCTATGGTCTATGAATGTTATGGAAAATACGCTCAATCAGATCCATTACCATGTTGAAATTGGAAACTTTAAAGATCCTTCTGAAGCTGTCAAACTGTGCGATGATATCAATCAATTATTAGAACATATTCACAAAATGGCACAGGCAGAGTCTAAGTTTTTACCGGGCCAGCAAAGCCCTCAAGGGCATTTTGATTTGTACCATAATGAAATGATCTATACCAATAATACGATTTACTTTAGTTCACCTCATTTGAACATGTTGTTCGCCACTTTTGCGAATCCTAATTTTTTAGCCAGCAGTGACCCAAAAGTATGTGCTTATAAGTTTAATTGGTTTAAGAACCTCATTTCAAAAAGTAGTCCAATGAGTGGCGCGGCAGAGAAAAGTCGATCGAGATTCTTTTTATCTGTTAACCGTTCTGTTCAAAGAACCCGACAAAAGCTGATGGCCATGATAGAGTAGGGCCAAGTTTATTACTTTTGCAAAAAAAATAGAATGACGAGCTCGAACCGTTACGACAAGAGAGGAGTGTCTGCAGATAAACATGAAGTCCATGCAGCAATCGAAAAGCTTGATAAGGGCTTATATCCACTGGCGTTTTGTAAGATACTTCCTGATGTAGCGGGTGGTGATGATTCATTTTGCAATATTATGCATGCTGATACTGCAGGAACCAAAACAAGCCTTGCATATCTCTATTGGAAGGAAACAGGTGATTTAAACGTTTGGAAAGGCATTGTTCAGGATGCAATCGCCATGAATGTAGATGATATGGCGTGTGTGGGGGCAATCAATAATATTCTCTTATCCTCTACCATTGGTCGAAATAAAAAGAAGATTCCGGGGGAAGTATTAAAAACACTGATTGAAGGGACTTCAGAATTCGTGGAGAACATGCTGGAACATGGTGTAGGGATACACCTTACAGGGGGCGAAACAGCAGATGTTGGAGATATTGTGAGAACTGTTGATGTTGGATTCACCACATTTACAAGAATGAAAAAATCTGAGCTGATCATCAACGATATTGCTCCGGGGCAAGTTATTGTAGGTTTTTCCAGTAGTGGTCAGGCCACCTATGAATCAGCTTATAACGGTGGAATGGGTTCCAATGGCCTTACCTCAGCACGTCATGATTTGTTTAGCAAGAAATATGCTACAACCTATCCTGAATCATTTGACCCTGACTTGGATGAGGAAGTACGTTATGTAGGCCCATTTAGTTTGACGGATACTGTTAAGATCCAAGATGAAATGCTACATGTCGGAAAACTTGTTCTTAGTCCTACAAGAACGTATTTGCCCTTATTGAATCGCATTCTTGAGCAATATCGTTCCGCTATTCGGGGGATGATACACTGTACCGGAGGTGCTCAAACAAAAGTGTTAAAGTACATGAAAAATGCTCATGTTATCAAAGACAACTTATTGGAGGTGCCACCGCTCTTTCAATTGATTAAGGAACATACCCCCACTTCTTATCGGGAAATGTATCAAGTTTTTAATATGGGGCATCGCTTAGAGATATATACTGAACCTCATTATGCTCAAGCACTCATAGAAATTGCCTCATCATTTAATATTGAAGCGAAAATTATTGGAAGGGTAGAGGCTTCAGAAGATAAGATAGTAACAGTCACCGATCCGAATGGTAAGTTGATTGAATACAAAAGTTAGGAACTATTCTTTTTCCTGCTTTTCTAGCGCTTCGATTTTTTTAAGAATCGCATCTGCTTCGGCCATTTTTTGATCTCCTTTGGTCCGATCAATTTTGGACAATTGAAAGGCCTCTTGCTGCAATTTTTTATATTCTTTCAGCAATTTGTCCTTGGGTGATTTTTTCTTGAATAATCCGAACATAGTGTTTTCTTTTAAAAACGTCTGACATGTTAAATGGTTTATCCTTCTAACTTCTGTTTGATTCTATCTTGGTCTTTGCGACTCATTTTTTGAATCACCAAATGGTAGGAATCTAGCACCCACTGCTTCAGAAGACGTGGAGGGATATCCTCACGCGTGGCAACTGTATTCCAGTGTTTCTTATTCATATGATAGCCGGGACGAACCCCATGAAACTGATCTCTCAATTCAATCGCCTGATCCGGATCGCACTTTAGATTGATGCTGACAAAGGTGTTTAGGTCGGTCAGTGCAAACATTTTTTGATGAACCTTAAAGACTAAGGTGTTGGGTCCAAAGGGCATGCTTTCCTCAACCTCCGGTAACGCTAAACAAAAATTTCTGAACTCATCAATTTCCATCTGTGCTGCACTTAAAATTCAATGAGTTCATATGCTTCTGTTACAGATTCTTTCGGCATTTTACATAATTTATCTTGACACACATAAATCATGGTGAAACCCTCTTGATACTTATCTTTTAATAGGGGAAGGTCGCTTTCTTCTTTAGATCCTAGTATAAAAGAATTTACCATATAATTTTTCTGAAATGCCAAGGCTTTGGATGGTGCCTCTTGTCCAACAATAGCGATTTCATAATGAGCATAAGCTAACCAACCCAATAGCTGGTGCCATTTACTATAGTACCTTCCATTTTCGATTAATTCAGGACTCAAAGTCCGAATCATATCTATAGACATATTCTTCCAGTTTTCATCATCCAACAAGCTACCTAATTGGAATAAGCAGAGCGCCATTGTTGCATTTGATGAAGGAATCACATTATCTAATGTCTCTGTCTTTCGAACAATGAGTTCACTCTTATTTTTCGGACTATAATAGAAAAAAGGTGAATCCTCGGCTGAGAATTTTTCACTTACGGTTTTTGTTAGTGTGGTAGCTTTATCCAGCCACTCAACATTCAATGTGGTTTCGTACCACTTTAGATAAGTTTCAATCCAATGTGCATAATCATCAAGAAATCCCTCAGAGGACCATTTCCCATCTTTGTAGGATCGATAAATAATTCCATCCTTGTCTTTTAATGAATTTTCAAAAAAGCTGGTATTATTCTCTGCTAAGCTAAGGGAGAGCGAATCACCGGTGGCAATGTAATTGTCTAACAATCCCTTTGTCATGAGGGCATTCCAGGAGGCGAGGATTTTATCGTCTGTAGTGGGCCTTATTTTCTTTTCATCTCTGTGCACACGAAGTTTTTCCAATACCTTTTTAATTTCTGAATTCAAGCTTCCGGCTTGTGTTTTTTGAAGAACGATTTGTCCCTCCCAATTCCCCTCGTTCGAAATATCATAAAACTGCTTGAGCAACAATAATTCTGATTCCGATAACGCATTTTCCAATTCTTGGTAGGTCCAAACATAAAATTTGCCTTCTTCTCCCTCACTATCAGCATTGATAGAGGCATAAAATCCTCCTGATTCGTCTAATAACTCTCTGACCAGAAAAGCTCTGGTTTTTTCTAATACCTCTTTGTATTGAGGATCTCCTGTCCATCGGAAGGCTTTGGAATACAGACTCATTAACAAACCATTGTCGTAAAGCATTTTCTCAAAATGGGGAACTCGCCAGTCTGGGTCCGTCGAGTATCTAGCAAACCCACCCCCCAGGTGATCAAATAATCCTCCGGAGGCCATTTGGTCCAGCGTTA
>CAZGGG010000019.1:0-14994 GCA_964525165.1 uncultured Saprospiraceae bacterium
CCAAGACGATGATCTCGGCTGCCACCTTTTGTAAAGAAAGGATGCAATCCTTGATGTTTTGCTCCTCATTTTTGGTAATAACGACCCCGCTAATCTGTTGCAACGAAATATAATTTTACCGAAAGGTAAATAGTTTTCATCACATCTGAATCCGATGAAGCTATTCCTTCATAAACCGGAAGGATCGTATTTGCCCTTCAGAGGCTACGCGTCCCACATAAACTCCGGTGGGAAGATGATGCAGAGAGACCTGCATAGAACCAACAGACTTTTGGCGATCTTCGAAAACCCTCCTTCCATGAACATCAAAAATGGTGATCTCGTGCACTGCTCCCTCTCTTACAATCGGTACTTGAAGCCAATTCTGTGCCGGATTCGGGAAGACCCGAATATTGTCCGTACGATGAACAAAGAGCGAACTGCTGGTACCTTCTTCAATAGTGAGGCTTGCCGTAGTACCATCGTCTCCGGAAGTTCCGCCATTCCCATTGACTGCATTTCCTGCACCATATAAAGTAACTGCACCTGTGCCTTCCTCAGGCGCCGTCCAATTTAATTCAAATACAGGAGAAGTACTGACTCTGGAATGCTCTGCATACTGACGACCTTTTAAGGTAGGTGTATTCACCCCATTGGGTGCATTCGAAAAAGAACCCGCCTGCTCGTCATTATCATCAACCATCACTGCCTGAAATGCATAGCCGCCAGGGTTACCGGTTCCGGTCTGCACTTCGATCCTCAATAAATATTCTTTTCCGGGTTCATATGCATCTACTGCTTCATTTCCATCTAATAGTTGGATGTCTAAACTTGCCTCATAATCCCCACCAAAGTGGCAACTATTGCAGGTTCCGTTTGAAAAAGGGGCTCCTGTCCTGTCGGTGCCTGCAGAACCCGCAGGGCCTGAACTGTAGGAAGTTAAAAATACAGCCAGACATAAGGAAGCAGGAATGAGAAGGTAAAGCGTAAGGTTTCGAATCATGGTTTGTTCTTGAATGAAGCTAATAGATAGATGACGAGTTCACGGATCAAAGGGTTGGCCTAATCTATAATTTGAAGCTTTTGGCAATAGCGACCTTTAGAGTCTATGGCACATACCAAATAATGTCCTCCTTGAAGGCCTAGCAAATCTATGGTGAGTGCTCGAGCGGATATATCTTTCTTTTCCTTGACCACATTTCCCCTAATATCCATCAGTTGCATATCATAAGGGCCTGCCAGATTTCCACTATGGGTCATTTGAATCCATTGATGTGCAGGATTCGGAAATATCTTAAAATTTTCATCTTTGAATCCGGACTTCGTTCGGGTTTGTGTCTCTAAATGTTGCAGTATGAGGTCAACCCAGGCGGTATATTGGCGAGTGGAAGGGTGTAACCCATCATTAGCCGTCCAAAGTGCTGTATCCAATCCCCATCTTGAAATGTGGGTTATGTCAAAATAAGAAATGTGGTATTCTTCCGCTATCCTTTTATTGATTTCATTGTATTGGTCAATCTCCCTTGAAATACGGGTGGGATCTTGATTTTGACCAAAAGGCGTGTAGGCGTAATCAGGTATGGACAGAACGAATACCTGACCGCTATCCTGATGAACATACCTCAGGGCAGAATCCAACACCTCTCTAAAATATCGTGGGTAGTTGGCTATTGGTTTATTCTGGTACTGATCATTAACACCAATGAGGACAGAAACCAGATTGAAATTTTGATGCTCGTACTGCTTGCCTTTGATGACCTCTAATAGTTCCGGAGTCGTCCTTCCCGTTCGTGCATTGATGACCAGGGTATCTACCTGTAATCCCTTTGCCGTAAGGCTGTCCATCAACTGGACCGGCCACCTTTGAGTAGGGTCAACACTTTCACCTATCGTATAAGAATCGCCAAGGGCTAAATATCGGATGGGCTCTTGCACTTGAAGTGTCTGGGAAAGGGCATACCCATGGAAAAGGAGAATGAGGATGATTGTCTTATGCATACTATAAAAACGTCGAACGAGTCAAGGTGTTCACCATGATTGTAACTTAGGTTACCCTGCCTTCTTACAGATAAGTGCACCTTTGCAGAAGGCTTTTAACGAAAAAATCAAAGCATGAAATTTTTGCTGACAAGTTCTATCCTACTTGTTTTTACAGCATATACGTTCGCTCAATCATCTGATAGTCTTTCTCTCAGGGAGGCATTGAGAAAAGGGCATCAAGATATCCAAATCCGAAACCACTTCATGGCCACTGAGCATTTAAATGAAGTGTCGGATTATTACACGAATGCAGTGGGTATATCCCTCAAGTATGAAACCGCTCCCTGGCATGGGCTCCAATGGGCCGGAAAAGCGAATGTCGTCTTTGAAGCCTTTTCGAATGATTTAAATGCTTTGGATCCTATCACCGGTAAAGGAGCTAAATGGGAAGCTGAATTATATGACTTCAGAAATCGGGACTGGAAACAGCTTGTAACGCGTTGGGAAGAGCTCTACCTCAAGTATAACTGGCGGAAATCATATCTGCGCGTAGGAAAGCAAGAAATCAATGAAGGCCCCTTATTTCTTAATCGGGATGGAAGGATGAAATTTTTCCTTTACGATGGAGCCTGGGCAAAGATTAAAGAATGGGATCGGCATTCATTCACTTTAGGGTGGATTTGGGGTGCCGCACCCAGAGGGTTAACGCAATGGTATAGCATCAATGATGTCATAGGTTTACAAAATAATGGAGTCCTTGAAGGGGGCGAGCCGGCAGATTATCGCTATAAAGCAAATAGTTCAGGTATCTATGTGTTCAATTATCAATACAAGCTTGATAAAACCCTTAAGATTCAATTTTGGAATTATTATTTTGATGATCTGATCAATACAGCTTGGTTTCAGGTGGACTACCGTCCTGAATCCTGGATTTTTGGGCTTCAGTATGTTCATCAAATGGCTGGTCGCAGACAATATGATCTAGAATATAATGAGCAATATTATCATCCCGGAGAAGAAACCCATGTGTTAAATGCACGCTTGGGGTATCAATTGGGAGCAGTTGAGGTCAGTGCGAATTATCTGGAAGTATTCGAAGGGGGCCGATTTCTTTTTCCCCGGGAATTAGGCCGTGAAAACTTTTATGTTTCCACCCCAAGAAACTGGGTAGATGGCTTTGGAGATGTACAGATCTATGATGTGAGTGCTCGCTATTACAACAAGAAAGGGAAATACTGGGATCGAATAGACTTAAGATTCCAATATGTTGATGCTCCAAACATAACAGATTACAAAAATAATAAATATAAAAACCCATCCGTATATCAGACGACCTTGGATGTTCGGTTAAAATTTGATAATTGGTGGGATGGATCTGATCTTAGGGTTTTGGTGGTTTGGAAGCATTCTCCGGAAACCTTTGGATACACATTATCACAATCCTTTTATAAGACCGATCTGCTCCACTATAAATTTATCTTCAACTACAACTTTTAAGTTCCACATATGAAATCCTATTTCCCATTTTTAAATTGGATGTCTTCTTACAATAAAAAAGATTTGAATGGAGACATTTCTGCAGGGCTCACAGTAGGGGTCATGTTGATACCTCAAGGCATGGCCTATTCCATGCTTGCCGGCTTACCTCCGATCTACGGTTTGTATGCCTCCACGATTCCATTGATCATTTACGCACTTTTTGGTACTTCACGCCAATTGGCAGTAGGTCCGGTGGCTATGGTAGCCCTGCTAATTTCCAGTGGTGTCGGAGCTATTGCCGCTATTGGATCAGAAGATTTTATCAGTTTGGCAATATTACTCGCTCTAATGGTCGGGGTCATTCAATTTGCCATGGGTGCTTTCCGACTAGGTTTTTTGGTGAACTTTCTGTCCCACCCGGTGATTGCCGGATTTACTTCTGCAGCTGCACTCATCATAGGTTTTAGCCAATTAAAGCATCTTTTTGGGGTCAATATACCCCGAGGAAAGGTACATGAAACGATCATGCATCTTTTTGAGCAGATTGGAGATACCAATTGGTATACTTTTGCAGTCGGTGCCGGGGCCATCGTAATTTTGCTACTCATCAAAAAGTTTGCAAAAAAAGTGCCGGGCCCGCTCATCGCTGTATTCTTAAGCATATTGGTAGTTGTTGTTTTCGGCTTAGATGAACTAGGGGTAAGTATTGTGGGAGATGTACCCGGAGGACTCCCCTCTTTTAGTGCACCTGCCTGGTCGATGGATTCCATGAAGGCATTATTACCTACTGCATTAGCCATTAGTTTTGTAGGCTTTATGGAAAGTATTGCTGTGGCTAAAGCTATTCAGGCAAAACATAAGAATTACCAAGTTGTACCCAACCAAGAGTTGATAGGATTAGGATTAGCGAATATTTTGGGGTCCTTTTTCAAAGCTTTTCCTGTTACGGGAGGTTTTTCCCGAACAGCTGTGAATGATCAAGCAGGGGCCAGAACCGGTCTTGCTTCTATCATTAGTGCTGTACTCATTATTCTCACACTATTATTCTTGACAGAATACTTCTATTTTTTACCAAAAGCTGTTTTAGCCTCTATCATTTTTGTAGCAGTTTTTGGATTGATCGACATTAAAGAAGCCAAGCACCTATGGGCAACGGATAAAAGAGACTTTGCCCTTTTCATGATTACAGCAATTGCTACGCTCATTTTGGGGATTGAAGAAGGAATCCTAATTGGCGTGGCTATTTCATTAATCTATGTCATCTATCATGTTTCTTATCCCCATGTCGCTACACTAGGTAAAGTTCCCGGCAGTCGAAGCTATAGAAATGTGAATCGTTTTGACAATCTCGAACAATGGGATGATATTCTCATCATTAGATTTGATGCTCAGTTGTACTTCGCGAATACAACTTACTTCCGGTCCTACATTGATAAAGCCATCGCCCGGAAACCCAACACGAAACACTTAATCTTGGACTTTAAGGCCATTAATAACCTGGATAGCACCGCCGTGCACGCCTTACATGATTTGCTATTGGAGTATCAAGAGAACGGAATCCAAATACACTTTGTAGAAGTTAAAGGACCTGTAAGGGATATTATGAAACGAAACCATCTTTTTGAATTAGCAGGACCTGAAAAATTCTACGTAACGATAGATGATGCCATCGACCAAATTACGGGAACAGAAAAGCAAAAAACAGGCACCTACGCCACGCAAAGTAACATTTAGGATAGCTGCCCGCAGATTGTAACGTAGGTTACTGACTCGCAAGCATATCTGCACTAAATTGCAGTAAATTAAAATATGAAAGGAATGAGTTGTGCAACTAGGTGTCCCTGATGAAAAAGGGAACTCAAATGACATAAACAATTAAAAAAATTAAATACAAAAAATCGAATAGAATGAATATTGAACAAATTTATACCGGATGTTTAGCACAAGGTGCCTACTACATTGAAAGTAAAGGAGAAGTAGCTATCGTAGACCCTTTAAGAGAAGTGGATCCATACATCCAAAAAGCAAAAGAGGATGGTGCAAAGATTAAATACATCTTGGAAACTCATTTCCATGCAGACTTTGTAAGCGGTCACTTAACCTTGTCTGAAAAAACAGGTGCTCCTATCGTATTTGGACCTACGGCTAAGCCGAATTTCGATGCCAAGATCACTGAAAATCATCAAATTTTGGAGCTAGGCGACGCAAAAATTAAAGTTTTGCACACACCCGGTCACACCATGGAGAGTACTACTTTCTTATTGATAGATGAGGATGGTAAAGAAACAGCCATCTTTACCGGGGATACATTATTCCTTGGTGATGTAGGACGTCCAGATCTAGCTCAGAAAGCAGCTAATATGACCCAAGAGCAATTAGCGGAAACATTATACGATAGCCTGAGAAATGAAATCATGCCTTTGGCAGATGATATTATCGTGTACCCCGGACACGGAGCAGGTTCTGCTTGTGGAAAGAACATGATGAAAGAAACGGTAGACACTTTGGGTAACCAGAAAAAAGTGAACTACGCCCTAAGAGCTGATATGACGAAAGAGGAGTTTGTCAAAGAAGTAACAGATGGTCTCACTCCTCCTCCGGCCTACTTCCCTATGAATGTGAAGATGAATAAAATGGGCTATGACAGCATTGACGATGTTTTGAAGCAAGGTGAAACTGCTTTGTCTCCGGATGCCTTTGAAACGGCTGCCAACGAAACCGGCGCCTTAATTCTTGACGTTCGAAATGAAGAAGATTTCATTAAAGGGCACGTTCCAAGATCCATCTTCATTGGATTAGATGGCAATTTCGCGCCATGGGTTGGAGCTATGATAAAGGATGTCGAGCAAGAAATTCTGTTAGTAGCAGATGAGGATCGAATCGAAGAAGCAGTCATTCGTTTATCCAGAGTTGGATTTGATAAGACTTTAGGCTTTTTGAAAGGAGGCGTAGAGGCTTGGAAAGCCGCCGGAAAAGAATTAGACACTGTGGATAGCATTGACGCAGAAGAGTTTGCGAAGCGCTTTAAAGACGGTAAACTTAACGTCTTCGATGTGCGAAAAGATGGAGAGTTCAAATCTGAGCACGTTGAAAATGCTGAGAATACGCCTTTGGATTACTTAAATGACCATTTAGCAGAATTTCCAAAGGATGAAACCTTCTACTTGCATTGTGCAGGTGGATACAGATCTTTGATCGCAGGATCCATTTTGAAGTCTAGAGGATATCACAATTTAGTCAATGTTGAAGGAGGATTTAAAGCAATCCAAGAAACAGACATACCCGTTACAGACTATGTTTGTCCTTCAACTTTGAAATAATTAAGTGATCGTTCGATTTTTGGGGAGTCAATTCATTTTGACTCCCTATTTTTATGAAAAACAAGAAATCATGAAACAACTTACGCTCTTTATGTTCTTCAGCTTATTCTTAACAGCAGCTTGTGCTCAGTCGCCCAGCAATCAAGTGCTTCCGGCAAAAGAATACCAATCTGCTTTAACTGCTGAAGATGATAAGTACTTTATTGATGTACGCACACCCGGCGAATATAGTGCCGGACATATTGAAGGTGCTGTCAACTGGAATTTCTACGATAATGACTTTATCACAAAGTTTGAGGACCTAGATAAAAATAAGCCCGTATATCTATACTGTCGATCAGGTGGCAGATCAGGAAAAGCGGCCCGTCAAATTCAAAGTTTGGGATTTCAAAAAGTTGTAGACCTGAAAGGAGGCATCCTTGCCTGGCCTTACGAATTAGAAAAGTAAGATTGATTTCTTTAGACATAAAAGCCTCTGACGATCTATTTGATTGCTCAGAGGCTTTTATATTTGCAGCATGCCTAAAGGATTTCTGAATATCCTCTTTCAACTCTATCCCCATGAAGAAACCGCTGCTAAAAAATGGCGAGAGGTCTTCCTATTTGGGCTTTTTGTTTTTCTTTTCCTTTTGGTTTTTCAGCCTTTCGGGCTTCGGGAAGTATCTCCAAAATTCCTTATTCTGCTTGGGTATGGAGGCATTACTTCTTTCGTCCTTTGGTTTTTAAATTTTTTAGTACCCAAACTCATTCCGCAATTTCATGCTGAACAGAAGTGGATGGTTTGGAAGGAAATCGTCCATATTTTGATTTCCGTGTTATTGATTGCATTGTTCAATCTGATTTATAGCTGGCTATTAGGGTTTTTCCACCTCAACTTCATCAATTTCCTAGCATTCATAGGCATCACCCTCTCGCTCGGAATTTTTCCGGTAACGATCAGTGTGTTGATCAAGTACTATTCTGCCTTACGGCAAAACATACAAGAAGCTCAGCCTATCCATGACCAATTAACACACCCTAATCAGCTAAAAGAACATCATGAAGGTCAACTTGTGCTGAGATCATCGGAGGAAGAACTGCTCGGCCAATGGCCTGTAGATCACGTTATCCGGATGGAAGCTGCACAAAATTATATCGAGTTATATTTCCTGAAAGAAAAAGATGTTGAACGGGATCTCCTTCGAATTCCTTTAAAAGATGTGGAACAACAAGCAACCCAATTTCCAAATCTAATCCGTACCCATCGCTCTCATATCCTCAATCTTCAGCATGTAGTGGAAGTCACCGGAAATGCACAGGGACTTCAAGTATTCCTAAATCACCAGCAAGAACCGGTTCCTGTTTCCCGATCTCGCATTAAAGCATTCCAAGAACAGTTTAAAAAAGAACTCTAGCCTCGTTGAAAAATTGTATTTTACAAATAAAAGGCTATGGAAATGAATATCTGGGTATTTTTTGTTGCGGCTTTTGTTCCTATGGTGATCGGAGCCGTTTGGTACAACCCAAAAGTTTTAGGCAGCATTTGGATGAAGGAAGCATCTATGACGACGGAGCAAATTGAAGGTGCAAATATGTTAAAGATATTTGCAGCCACCTACTTCCTCTCTTTACTCCTCTCATTTATGACCTATTATCTCGTTGTTCATCAAGCCCATGTCTTTTCGAGCGTAGCGAATCAGCCAGGCTTCGGTGATGTGGATTCAGAACTCGGGCAATGGCTCAATGCCTATATGGAGAATTATGGACAAAATTTCAGAACCTTTAAGCATGGGCTGTTACATGGTGCCATTAGTGGTCTTTTCATAGCCATTCCGGTTCTTGGTGTGAATGCTTTGTTCGAACGAAAGTCTTTCAGGTACATTCTTTTGAATGGTGGATTTTGGACTCTTTCCATTTCCCTTATGGGAGGACTTATATGTTGGCTGGTGTAAAAATAGCTTGTCATTCGTCCCTTCGTCCCTATTCCCCTGCATTTCATCACCTCAACTTGTCATTGATGGATGAAATTTGATGGAGAAATTTATCGGATTCATATTTGCCTTGAGCAAAATCAAAACAGATGACATTCGATTCAATTTTTCTCATTCTGCACATTGCTAGCGGCATGATTGCTTTAGGTAGTGGTTTGCTTGCCGCTTTCTTCAGAAAAAGAAAAGGAGCACACAGCACAGCCGGAAACTTCTATTATTATAGCATGTTAGTTTGTGCCGTATCCGCCATTGCATTATCGAGTATTCGATTCAGTCCCTTTTTGATGGGGATAGGATGGTTTACGCTCTATATGGTCACAGGAGGGAAATGGGTACTCAAAGGAAGCGCTTCCGAATTAAAAACATTTTGGAAGTATTATGGCTGGGCAGGTGCTTTTATCTCTATCGGAATGGTGGCGACAGCCGTCTACTTCATGATCACTTACTCCTGGAACCGAGGTTTCATTTTATTAGTATTTGGAATGCTTCAATCCGTTTTCACCTTCTCTGATCTTTATAAAAGTCCGGTAGGCCACCCCAAAAGGCGTGTACCCAAGCATATTAATAAAATGAGCGGTGCTTTGATCGCAACCATCTCTGCATTTCTGGTTACCAACGTTACTTTTCTGCCAACACTAGTCATCTGGCTAGGCCCGACCCTTGCCGGCAGTATACTCATCTCTTGGGCGCACAGGCGATGGGCAAAGAGAATGGCAGGGGCTGCTACGGTCTTGTTTTTCTGTCTGGGACTCTCTCACTCATCTTTAGCTCAGGTATATGTTGAGAAACAAAGCAGCCAGCGATTTGCACAGCTCACACTTGGATTGGAAGCACATTATATTCCACAAGGGGATGCTGCCGGTCTTCACCAAAGTACACTCCCTTCCCAGTTCATACCCAAATTCCATATCGGAGGAACTCATTTTTGGGGACATACAGAGTTTTATGTGACTTTCCCATTCGCTTATCTAGGGAAAAAAGAGATCCTTGACAACGAGCGCTTTTTCTACTCTCCCGGGGTGGAAACCGGAGCAAAAATTTACCCCTGGCGCATTGAAAAAAATAAAATCCGACCCTATCTAGGGATTTCAATGGCCTTTTATGATTTCATTTATACCGGCACGCAAGGTGAAGGAAGTTTGCAATCCCGAATGACCGCTCCTCTGGAATTCGGACTTACCTACCAAAAAGGAGCTCATTTACTCAATATGGGTTTTTCATACAGAGGAAACCAGGATATCCCTTATTACTATTCCAGAAACGAAGAAGCTGACTTTTCCATTCATCCCTGGACGATCAATATGGGATGGAAGTATCAGTTGGAGACTACGATCTCCACCGAAGAATGGGAGGAAAAAGGAATTGATCAATATATTAAAAAGAAGTACGGTGAAGCGAATGTGCTCAGCGGCTTCTCCCTTGCGATCGGCCCGAGTGCATCCTTCGTACTTGGCAACTCAGAATGGAACTCTGAAAAACCCTTTTTGAATCAGCATAGCGGCATGGGTGTATTCCTTGATCTTGGCTTGGGATATTATTATGAACCCTGGGATGCCCATATCAACTTAGCCTTTCGGCAAAATAGTACCCAACAAACTGCTTTTGATTTTAGTCAAAAAATCACCAGAAGGAGCAGTACCCTTGAGGTGTATAAATTCTTATTCGATTACCATGGGTTTGTACCCTTTATAGGTGTGAATTGGTCTTTTGAGCAATTAGGCTTGAAAGAATCAGACTCCAGAAATGACTTTCCGTATCAGGCAGAAACATCATTATGGACACCCGGCATAACGTTTGGTTGGGATATTCGACCCAATGAGGTGCAAACCTGGATACTCCGCACCAATCTTAGGTATATTCCGCTCAGATGGAATCTTGATGACGGTCGACAATTGACCTTAGATCAACTAGAGTTCAACTTTATTCAGATGGTCTGGTATCCCTCACGTTGGTTTACACTAAGAAAACTGTAATCATGCCGTTAGGGTCTTCGCAATATCAGTCCAGGATGCGATGATGGCAGGAATCAAGGAAGCCAATAGCGCTACGATAAGTCCTCCAATCAAAAGATAGAACTCGCCCGAGAGAAACACCATGGGATCTAAGGTATACCGATAATTCGCTTCTGCGGAAGTTGCCAACAGGTATACTCCAAAGTGGCTGAACAATAGTCCAACAATGGAACCCAATAGGGCAATCCAACTGCCTTCCATAAGAATGAGCCCAAAGAGTTGTCCCCTGGCGGCGCCTTTTGTTCTCATGATGGCAAGCTCATACTTTCTTTCATCCATTCGAGAGAACAAGGCTATGAAAACACTCAATGCCGATACGAAAATGATAGCATAAGCAAGCACTTTCAACATTTGGCTTCCGGTATCCATTAGAGAGAACAACCTATTTACCTCAATAGCCGGACTAGCTGCTTGCATATCTGTGTTCTCATTTATATTCCTGGCTAAATTTAGGGATTGAAAACTCCTACCCTTAAACTTGAGCAGTAGAGAGGTGATTTCCTGTTCGTCAGAACTGTTCAATAGACGATCTCTTTCAAGTTCCAAAACATTGAGCGCTGATACATCTTTACCCGAATCTTTATGATCGTGGTCATCATGATTGTGGTCATCATGATCATGACCTTCGTGATCATGACCTTCGTGATCATGGCCTTCGTGATCATGACCTTCGTGATCGTGACCTTCGTGATCGTGCGCGCCATGAATATGCCAGTAAGTCTGATTATTGCATAAAATTAATTGATCGATGACCGCACCGGTTGGTTTTAAAACTCCCCGAACAATGAAATTGTCCTCGTGGTCATGGGCCAGGTCCTCGTCATCAGTAAAACCATGTGTGCTTTTAAACTCATCCCCAATGACCAGACCAAGTTTCTGAGCTACTTTGGTCCCAATCACAACATCAAAATCATTTTCGATCCATTGGCCCTCTTCCATTTCCGCTTGGTATAACTCCAAAAAACCCTTCTGAGTCCCAACAATTCTATAGCCTTTATAAGAATCTCCAAGCGATAATGGGATAGCCTCTGCAATCAGAGGATTCTTAGGATTTAAAAAGGGTTTTGCTTCTTCCAGGGTGATATTTCCCGTGGGGGCATCAATAAAGTACATATTGCTCAAAATCAATTGAAGTGGACTTCCCTTAGCTCCTACAACCAAATCTATCCCGGCAAGATTCTTTTCGAATTTATCCTGAACCTGATGATCCAACAACAAAAGGAAAGAAACCAATCCTATGCCAAGGGCAAACAAAAGCAAACTCAACACAAAAGCTCCCGGCTTATAAATGATATTCTTCCAACTTAAGACCCATAAGTTCATAGCCATACTTGATTTGTGAAGTGATTTTTCATTCGCTGATCATGAGTGACAATGATCAAAGCACTTGATAAGCGATTGGCCTCCTTTTTCAGTAACTCTATCACCTGGTTTGCGTTTTCATCATCTAAGGCAGAAGTAGGTTCGTCTGCTAAAATAACTTTGGGTTGATTTACTAATGCAAGAACAATAGAGAGCCTTTGTTGCTCTCCTACACTTAGGTGTTTAGGGTAGGTATCTGACTTGTGATCGATATTTAGATGCTTCAAATAATTTTCAATTAAGTTCTTGTCCGGTGGAAGCTTGGCAAGGCTCCTTGATAAAACCAGGTTTTCATAAACAGTGACAGAAGGGATAAAGTGGGACTGCTGAAAAACCAATCCGATATTCTTTCCCCGAAACTTATCCAGATCTTTACCTTCCATGGAGCCCAAATCTTGCCCGTTAATGCTTATAAAGCCACTCTGTAATTTTCTTAAACCGGCAAGTAATTGCAAATAAGTCGTTTTTCCACTGCCTGAGGCCCCTAAAACCAATACGGCCTCACCCGCTGAGCATTGAAGATCCGGCAGCTGAATCTCTTTGCTGTTGGGATAAGAAAAAGTTAGGGATTGAGTCTGGACCATGATGCCTGTTTTCCTTTCTAAAGATATCTTTCTTTGTTAATTATAAGAAATTGCTCCTTAAGACCAAAGGTTGAAAAATCATCCTTTTATTTTCTCCATACCTGCTCAGCTTGAGGCTACCCATGAGTTAAACAAACACGAAAAACAGTATATATTATTGATTTTTAAACAATTATAAGTCATCCTTGTTATATCAATGAATTTAAACCGAAAACGGAATTATGAATTATTTGAACTTAGACAAGGAAAAAATAGGTCCAACTGTAAAAGAGTTGAACAGATTATTAGCGAATTATCATGTTTACTATCAAAACTTGAGAAATTTCCACTGGAATGTCAAAGGGGTTCATTTTTTCGAACTGCACGAACAGTTTGAGCTTTTATATGACGATGCAGCCGATAAAATAGATGAAATATCGGAACGAATCTTAGCGCTCAGGCACAAACCCACTTCCAGATTAAGTGATTATTTATCTATGACTGAAATCAAGGAAGGACACGGCGATTATTCTGAATTTCAAATGGTCGAGAAATTACTGACCGATCACGAAGTAATTATTAGGAACCTGAGAGAGCTCATCCGCACTGCGGACGAAGCAGGCGATGAAGGAACCATTGATATGGCATCCGGATTTCTCTTTGCTCTAGAGAAAAACTCCTGGATGCTAGATGCGTGGATGTCCAAAGCACATCAAAAAGTATATAACTAATCGTTGAAATAAAAAAGGGAGAGCTTTCACTCTCCCTTTTTCTTATAAGTTATATTTATTTCGTAAAGAATCAAGATACATCTTTAAATCCTCCTTCATTTCTCCTGTTGATTTATCAGCTGACTTTTTATATTCCATCAGCTTTGTAGTTAATCCTTTTTTTACTTCTTCTAACATTTTTTTCTTTTCCTGTAACTCAGCTTTCGTTTCATCTTTTGCTGACATCAAATTTGCTTCAACTTCCTGAAGTTTTTCATCCAATTGCATGCTTACAATAGAAGCTTCTTCCTCAAATTTCATTTTTGCATCTTCCATAGTTTCTTCAGCCTCTTTCACCATATTATCCACTTTGTTTTCAAGGCTATCCGTATCAGATGCATTACTATCACTCTGACCACAGGAAATAATCACGAAGGCACTCAAAATTCCGAAGGCTATTAACAATATTGTCTTTTTCATAGTAGGTAATTTTTATGTAAAAGTAAGTATTGTAATCTAAGCAAGAACCTGGAATAAAAAAATATCTATAATAATAATGACCTCTTATATGATTTCTTTCGACAACCGGATACTTATTCGAATCACAAATTTGACTCGAGTGTGTCGTATTTTTCCATCAAGTCTGAATTGTTTTCTAAAAATTGACTTTCCGTCATCTTTTGCAAGGAATCAATGAGTTCTTCCACTTGATATTTATCGTGCTTGATTTTGTTTAACTTTTCTATAAAGGATGCATCAGGATATTGATCACTGGTCTTTGCTTTCAATTCGTGTTCTTTAATTTTATCCTCTAGCTTGTCCTTTACAGAATTGAGTTGCCCCTCAAATTCTTTCTTACTATAACTCTCTTCTCTCATATTGATAATCAACAGCTTATGTGAAATTATGTTCAATGCTGCTGTATTTCAGCTAAAGACCAACTCCTTTTCCTTAATTTTACATTATTCACTCATCGAACTCATTAATTAATTATGGATGAAATAGAATTAAGGAATCTGATCCACAAGGTAAAATCATACCAAGAGGTGATTCAAAACACTTTAGAATATCGCAAGATTTGGAAAGAAAGTCTAAAGGATAAGATTATAGAGGATCTGGAGTTAATGGTAAAGGTATCTGGCCTCAAAGCTAAAGTGATTACAAAGTCTCAAATAGAGAATCTTGAGGCGATCGTTGTCACATTAGGAGAGCAGCGTTCTGGTCTTTTCCACAAAGTGAATGAAGATATTCAACGGCACATGATTAAACACAATGGATCGTTGATGTACCAGCAACTCTTTAACGGAAAGATTATGGTCTTAATCAATTATCCTGCGATTGAAGATTATGGTCAACCCAGACCGCCCAAAACCGTAGCGATCTATCGACCGGAAGAATTGAAAGAGCCTTACCTGATTCGACACATGGAGCAATTTGTTACTGAAATCACTCAAGCTGAAGATTTTGATGATGATGAACCAAGTCAGAAAATTGGGTTTACCTTAAACCTCCAAGATCAAGAAGGAGAATATGATGAATAAAGAATTAACTGACAGGGCTCAAGCACTAGAAGATCGTTTGGCTAAGAACAGCAGAAATAGCGGAAAACCGCCATCGAG
>CAZGGG010000019.1:15004-38364 GCA_964525165.1 uncultured Saprospiraceae bacterium
AAGGAGAATATGATGAATAAAAAAAGGGAGCAAGTTGCTCCCTTTTTCATTTTCTAACACCTGACAATTATTGGAAAAGAACAAATTGGCTGGTGACTTTATCCTCAAAGAAGACCCTCATAATATACTGTCCATTCGGAAGTTGATTTCTTCGCACAATATGAACCGGACTGTTAATGCCTTCCTCTGCTTGAAGCAATCTACCTTGCATGTCGTAAATATGAAGCGTACGCATATTACTACCATCTTTGCTTTCTACTCGAATCTGATCCACAGCAGGAACCGGTGCTGCAGTAATAACATCTTCTGCCTCAACCTGTCTCACGCTAGACAACCCGCATTCAAGTCCTAAAACTTGACATGCTCTTGGTGCATAATATGCCATAATGGTGTCTATATATCTACGGCCTTTCTCAGCGCTCATATCAGGGTTTGTGGCAATCCCATTTGCGTGATTAGGGTTTGTGTTTGGATTCCACCATTCCCATGGGGCAGAATCATTCGGTCCTCCGGTTCCAATAAGTGGGAACAAACCATCATAGCCATCATTTTTAGCATTTGCAACTTCTGAATTGTCGTTATCATACATTTCTCCGGCAAAGGCTGCATTTAAATCATATCTAGCTGCTAGGCGCTGCATTGTGTAGCTTCCAAATACTTCTACCACAGGTAAGTTAAAACCGGGTACAATTACCAAACCTACCACATATGGTGCGAATGGATCTGTAGGAACATGATAGGAAATCACAGGCGGCTGGCCCGGATCAACCCAAGAAGTATCACCCAAAGCGCCTCCCATATTCACTGCCAATTGGAAATCACCGCTATATCCAACATGGTTGGGATAATTAAGCGTATCACCGGCAGGGAATCCAGGATAACCCTGGAAAGTCACCCCTACAGAGTCACAGTTGATGTCACCATT
This sequence comes from uncultured Saprospiraceae bacterium, assembly GCA_964525165.1. GTDB lineage: Bacteria > Bacteroidota > Bacteroidia > Chitinophagales > Saprospiraceae > JAWLFI01. The sequence continues at coordinate 15,930 of CAZGGG010000019.1, forward strand.
TACGGTTTCGATAACCATGGGAACAGGCATTCCTCCTATCTCGGCAAGGAACTTCCCTCCCGGTGTAAGCGGAATTTCAATATACTCATCCAAAGAAGCTGCATTCAAGCTAATATATCCACCGGTACCTTGACCCCAGATGACAAATTTGTCCGGATCAATGCCAAATCGGTTGCCAAATTCTGCATGATCTCTTTTGAAGAATTTAACTGCAGTTCTGGCATCCTGTACTCCTCTATATGCCGCATTTATTAACGTAAAGACTCTTTCTTCCTGTGAAGAAGCTATAGGATTCCAGCCTTGACGATAAGTTGCGACAGCACATACATACCCCATTTTGGCCAGACGATTGGCAATTTCAACTACTGTGGAATCAGACCTCCTGCCTGAAGGGCTTCCATTTTCCGGATGCGGTAAGAAGTTCCCGGTATGGAAATAGATGACCACCGGTCGCTCTTCCAATGTATCACCTGCTGGTTCGTATATATTCATGACTAAAGGCTGCGGAATGGCTTCGCCTACTTGTGGAAGAGCGAGCACTGTAGCGTTTACTCCATAAATCTCATCAGTGGTTACTTCCACATCTGTAAAAACCTGATCGATATACCTTTGCTGAGCAAAGAGTCCCATCGAGACAAAGGTGAGCAATAAGCTGAGTGTAAAAATTTTGTTCATAGTCGAGAGTTTTGTGTAAAATTAATTGTCTTTCTTCCAGTCATAAGTCGCAGAAAGATATGCGAGTCTACCAATTCTAGGCCCTCCATATGTTTGGAACTGCTCTTGATTCAAGACGTTGCTGGCTCCAAGTTTGAAGGTCGTATTGATTTTTTCTGCACGCCAACTGATCTGAGCATCCAAAAGGTCATAGGATGGGATAAATCCGGTAAACTGGGGAGACCCTTCAAAAAGGAAGCCATCTACCCACTTATAATTTACGTTAAAACTTATATTTTTTATAGCCCTGCCGAATAGGACAAAGTTCATGTTACGTCCACCAAAAGAAATATTAAACTTGTGTTCCGGGGTATTAAATGCCGGAATGATAGGGTCTTCTTCAAACGAGTTAAGTTTATTCCACGAATAATTACCGCTCAAACTTAGTTTATCAAAGAAATATTTCACACCAATATTGAATCCTTGTGTTGTAATTCGCTGTGTAGAATTTGCTGAATACCTAAAAACCTGAAGGTCCCGAATCAATCCATTAGTTCCCAGGTCGGCATCAATTCCAATGTTGAAACCCAAAAAGTCCTGATAAATATTGAAGTAGTATCCCGCATCAATAAATACATCTTCCCAAAGAATCGTACGATACCCTAATTCGAAGGTTTGGACGCGTTCAGGTCGTATCGGGTCGATATTGAAATACTCAAGTGTATCGGAGTTTAGAGTGTTTCGGTAATCGTCAAAAGATTCCAGAGTGATCAGCGAATCTGCACCCTCCAAATTTCCCGAAAGGATCGCAGGTCCTACATTCAAAGATAAATATTGGTCCGCCAGTGTTGGATTCCTTAAAGCGGATGAAAAGGAGAACCTCAGATAGTTGTCCTCAATAGGATTCCAAACAAGAGAGGCCGCGGGAGAGTATACAAAGTCAAAATTTTGGTTCTTGTCTACCCTCAAAGATGCACTGATAATGAGTTCATCATTGAAAAAATTCTTATCGAATCCGGTATAGAAACCATACTCAAAGTTGGTAATCGTTCTTCCTGCCGTATCGATAAATATCGTTCCATCTGAATTCGGGGCATAAAGCCTTGAGCTAAATCCGGTTCTGAAGTCATCCAGAAAATCAACATCCCATCTGTACTCGCCTTGGGCATGATAAAGAGCGGAACGATCGAAGAACAAGGTACCTTCTTCCTCTTCATTATTCTTTGCTTTTATCAGGCGATTGAATTCCGCATCGAATCCTTCCGTTCCGGGTGCTAGATATCCGTTATCGATGCTGTTGGCATACTGCTCGGCAAGTCCATGCCAAAATCGTAAAGAATCCTGAAAATTATTGATCCATTGATTGGCAGCTTCTCTGTCGAAGGTAAAGGTTCCTGTCACTGGATCAAATGAGATTTGAGGGTAACCCAAAGACCTCATTCGATTATTGATATTCAGCTTCCAAAAACTTCTGTAGTCTTGGGACCAATCTTCACTTTCTTTTGCATTTTCTTGGAGCCTTAAGGCTGTAGCATAGGGGTCATAAGAATTTCCGGCATCCTCATTCGTAGCATAAAGCCTCAAAAAGAATTTATCCTTCTTGTGGAGCTCAAGCCGGTTTTGAAAAAATAAAATATCCTCCAAACGGAATCGATTATCTCCTTGATAGACCGTAGTACCACTTCCAAAACTAGAGGCAAAAGTCAAATGAGTGGATTCCGCTTCTTTGGATGGATTCAACCGGAAACTTCCAACGAAGTTTGCTTTAATATTCTCAGTGGTATAATCTACAAGATCAATCTCTCGATATCCGGTTCTGAACCAAGTTCCTAAACCTGCCTCATCACTCCAGGGTTGGGTTCCGGTGGCATCATTTAATGGGAAGAACTCATCACCATACACATTCACTGCATCAAATCCTCCGGGATTATCTGAAGACACTTCGCTACCATCAATAGGTATATAGTTCTCAGCCTCCCAATCATTAGCAGTAAGGTAAGAGAAGTTGAACTTATAGGCAAAAACAGGATTTCCTTTTTTATTATTGAAAGCATCCGCCCAACGAATTGCCGTTTCCAATAAGTTTCGCTCCCCTACTTTGATCATAGCCCCCAATCCTTTGTGAATAAAAGGATCCTTTGTTTCCATAGCAATTACCCCATTGAAAGCATTAGGTCCATAGAAAGCAGAGGCAGCACCTTGCACCAAATCAACTTTTAAAATATCCAGCTCGGGAGATCCCAAAAAGTTACCTAAAGAAAAGTTTAATCCCGGTGACTGATTATCAACTCCGTCTATTAGTTGCAGTGATCGTACAGGACTTGTGGAATTAAACCCTCTGGTATTCACCACTGTAAAACCTAAACTTGCAGTGGTCAAATCCACACCAGACAAGTTTCCTAAACCTTCATAAAAACTAACGGCCGGAGTTTCTTTAATCGCCACCAAATCCAGAGTCTCCATAGTCAAAGGCTCTTTTTGTCTCTCCTCTGATAGACGCCTCCCTTTCACATTAACTGTTTCCAGTTGCAATCCTGCTTCTTCCATTTCGATGCTCACTTTGGCGGAAGGGTCGGTCACCTTGACCTCTTGAGTTGCATACCCCATGAAATTTACGACCAGAAGGTATTCATCAGCTTTCTGGGTCCTGATTTCAAAGTTTCCATCCAAATCAGCCGCCGCACCATCTCCTGTACCCTGAACCAAAACAGTCGCACCGATCAAAGGATCATTCGTTCTTGCATCTTTAATCTGCCCTGTGATGGTCACTTGCTGTGCCCAAAGAAATACCGGGCAAAAAGCGACTAAGAGCATTAGTAATTCCTTCCTCATGTGTTTTGTGTTCAATCCCTTTGTTGCAGCTTGCGATAATTGGCTGACATTGATGCGCAATTATAAACCAAAATAGCATCTTATTCTTTGAGCAAAAAATATTTCACACACAAATACATACGTACAACAGAGTTTGCCAATACTATTTATTTCCTGATATTGTTTTGATCTACCACATTACAAGGAGATAACACCCAAGAAATCTCACCAGATCCATTTAGAGTTATGAGCGTCTTTCATTGGTATTTGAATTCGTATAAAGGTCTTTCTCGCTCTATATGGATCCTCACTTTAGTCACTTTGGTCAATCGGGCCGGCATGATGGTGATTCCTTTTCTGTCTGTTTATATGACCTCTGATCTAGGCTATACGCTTAGTCAAACCAGTGTAGTGATGATGGCCTTTGGTGCAGGCTCAGTAGTCGGTGTTTTCCTGGGCGGGAAGTTGACGGATTTGTACGGATATTATATCGTCCAATATGCAAGTCTGATATTGAATGGATTGGCCTTTATTCTCTTGTCTTTTGTGGAAGCACATTGGCTTATGGTCATTGCTGTTTTTTGCGCCACTGCCATTGCAGATAGTTTCAGGCCGGCTGTCATGACAGCCATTTCTGCTTACAGCAAAGCTAAAAATCAGACCCGATCTATATCACTGAATCGCCTGGCGATTAATTTTGGCTTTTCGATTGGGCCCCTCAGCGGGGGATTTATTGCGGGCCACTATGGATACGAAATGTTATTCTACTTGGATGGAGTCACCTGTATTCTAGCCGGAGTATTGATACTCATGCTCTTAAAAAATGCAGCTGTCGAAAGACAAGAAGAGGATGATCCATCAAAACCCATCTCATCTAAATCCAGCCCTTATGCAGATAAAGCATTTATGGTAAATATGTTTTTGACCTTTCTCTTGGCTTTGGGCTTTTTGCAATTATTTACGACTGTGCCTCCTTTTTGGAAAGAAAACATCTCTCTTCCGGAGCAAAAGATTGGACTATTGTTTGCAATCAATGGAATCCTCTTGGCCATTTTTGAAGTTCCGGTCATTCACTTTCTCGAAAAACGCTTTCACCTTTTTCACTTAATAGCGATAGGAAGCTTACTTATAGGGAGTGCCTTTGCACTTTTTGGAATAGGGCAATCATTCAGTCTTATGGCTGCTGCCATGATAGTTGCCAGCTTTGGAGAAATGATAAGCCTTCCATTTACAGCGACGGTAGCCTTAAATTTTTCAAAACCTAATACGCGGGGACAATATATGAGTGTATATGGATTTAGCTGGTCCGGTGCACATCTCATAGGCCCGGCAATGGGTATGAGTATAGCCGCACAGTGGGGATTTCAATCGGCATTTTGGGTGTTTGCAGTGGTAACTGTAGCGGCAGCTCTAGGATTTGCCATGTTCAATAGGCATAAAGATTAATCTTCTGCCTTAAACATATTCTCAATCATCGTTTCAAGCATTTCTTTCAGTTTCACCAAGTGCTCTTCAGTAAGGTTCTGAGCATACATAGACTTTAGTTCCACTACATGACTTAAGGCTTGCTCGAAAACTTGTTGTCCATAATCTGTCAATACCAATCTCACAGCTCGACGGTCTTTCTCATTTTTCTTGCGTGCAACGAGTTTTTTCTTTTCCATCAAGTCTACCATGCGCGTCACATTCGCATTATCCTTGAAAGTCTTTTTGGCCATTTCACTTAAGCTCATCGCACCATTCCAATGGAGGGTTGCGAGGACGACAAACTGTTCCGGAGAAAGCTCAAACCCGCCCTGTTTCAGCAGATTATTAAATTTCCTCTTAATTAAAATCGAGAAAACCGTTGATAAATATCCTAGCGTTTCCTCAACATTATATTGTTCTAACTCTTCAGGTGTTATTTCGCGAGACACTTATATGCTTTTTTGTTGTATCAAATTCAGTAGTGTACAACGATAGTTTAAGAAAATTAGTTCGTACATCCAATTTTTACGGGAACGTATATCCTACACCCAGTACCCCCGTATACAAACCGGAACCATTTGCAAACTCCAGACCTAATGATAATCTAGTGAATAAATGGACCTGATCGGCCAACTTTGCATTGAAACCGATTTGAAAACCCATAGCTACATAATTGTCTGGCTCCGAAAGCAGAATAGCGGGTGATAAGCCATCCTCCACATCAAGGCTCATCTGAGAATAAGAAACAAATCCACCGAGGTAAAAGCCTCTATACGTTTGAGCAGGATAAAGATCAACAGATAATGAAAAATGGGTGATTCCTCTCTCAAAAGTCCCGCCGACTACAGGAAAATCACGCTGACCATAGCTAATGGCTCCATTCAAAGCAAAATATTTCCACATTCTTGCAGAAGCCCCTACTCCCCCAGTTAAAATAAAGAACCCAGGCTCTGAGACCCCTACGCCTACTATCTCAGCTCTAATCTGTCCATTTGGCAATTCTTCCTGCGCATGGGCAGCATTCAATGCAAGACCCATGAAGGCCATTATGAGGTAGACCATTTTTGTCTTCATATCAAAATTTCTGTTTATCTCTCTTACATATTTGCCGATAAGGGCAATAATTACATGCAGTCAAGTTAGTAGTTTGCTCGAAATTAATAGAAGAATCCACCATTTCTTTCAATAATGTCGCTAACTGCGCTTCTATTTGTTCGAAATCTTCTTTCTCCAAATAGTCTATTTTGTCTCCCCCTTCTTTCTCAAACCTATGGTCATAGGATTCTACTGCATACATCTCCCTTGTCAGAAAATGTGCCGGCTGCAATAATTTTGAATGATAAAAGGGTGCATTTTTTAATACTAGTGCGTATATGGACAATTGAATCGCCAGCTTATGCCTTTTGCTTCTGTCTTCCAAGCTATATGCTTTTTCAAATGAACCCAGAATAGCACCCGATTTGTTTTTATATCCCTCCGACCCTGTCTTGTAATCAAATAACCGCAGCTTTCCTTCTTGCTCATCGATTCGATCAATAATACCTTTTATTTTTACCTTCCATTCATCTATTTGAATGTGTACATCCATTTTGCTTAGATCCAATTCATGCTCATGCATGATGAATGGTGCTGACTTCTTATCATATTGCAATATTCTTTGAACACTTTCCCTTACTGTTTTATGGATCATGAAAGCTTCTCCCCGATTTTGATAAGGACGCTCCAAGCCCAATTCTTTTTTCATGGCTGCCGCAAGAGATCCATCTATTTTTCGCTCAAGACCTTCGATGATTTCGCTCGTCACTGCTTTTCCCTTTAAAGGCAGATAGAGTAACTCCATAGTTTTGTGCAACACACTTCCTATGTACAAAGGGTTGAATAAACCATCCACTTCAACATCCGTCCAAAGTCCTAAGACCCTTTGAAAATAAAATTTCAAACTGCAATCCAAATACGTATTCAGCGCGGAAGGAGAGACCCCCGATTCAAAAAACTCCTTCATCTTTTGAATATCCGAGTCAGATTTCTGAATGACGATTTCATCCTGATTCATTGCATTTACTGCCTGTGACAATTTGATTTCTTTTGTCTGCCAATGATCAGCTCTTAATCGAATATATTGTATAAAGCGACTGACTTCTTTACTGCCGGTATCATCTGTCATGGTATTATAGAGCAAATCCACTTTGTTTGCTCTTGCCAAGGCCATATAAAAATAGTAGGCTTCTTCAGCGGTCTCCTCTTCTTGGGTGGGTAATCCAAAGGCTTTACGCAAATGAAAAGGGATAACGCTTTGTTTAGGGGCGCCCGGGAATATACCCTCATTCAGGTTGGGAACATATACCTGCTCAAAATCAAGGTTTCTAGCCTCTAAGGGTCCTAGAATCTGCAAACCTTCCAAGGGTTCTCCTCTGAACGGGATACGTGCGTTTCTGAAATATTGTCGAATCAAATTCATTAAGGACTCAAAGTGAAGGTCCATTTGTTCCTCAACAAAAAGATCCCCCAAGCGCGTCCATTTCTGGTGAGCAAAAACGATGACCTCAGCAATGTACTCAGCCAAGCCGCCGGATGAAGTGCGATTGGCTACGTGCTCAGCATGCAAAGCTTCTAAGCTTTTACGGAAGTAATGAAAGGTTTCAGATGCTTTCACTCCCTGAAGGGGCTTAAAAAGGTTAGCCCATTTTGGTTCAACTTTACTAATGAGTTCATCCGGAGTAAAATACCTGGAATTATCATTTCCAAATTCAATATCAAATGGTATATAAGGATGCTCCAAAAGGCCTAGGATATCCTCTTTATGATAAACCCCTGTCGAGGCGCGTGTATCAAATCCTTCATGCAGCTTCAAATAGGCCTCCAGCAAGGTAAAAATAGGCGTCTCTTTTAAAGACACACCCATAGACACATTTATCTTGGATATATTTTCAGGAATGCAGCTTAGAAGGGGCAATAACAAATGCTCGTTCGGTAAGATAATTACGGTTTTCTCCGGGTGAATGGATTGCTTTTTCAGCAATTCTGCCAGCCATTTTGCCTGTGCTGCATTTTTCTGAATGCCATGAATATTGACTGTTTTTTGATGGCCTAAACGGTTTGCATCAATTCGATGGTGCCGGGGATGATCGGGTACCTTTCTTTGAAAAAGACCGGCATTATTCCATTTGCCGGAAGGCATAATAGCTTGATCAATGTTCCAAAACACTTCTGCATTCAAATGATGCACAGCATAATTCATGATAGATGACTCACAATCATTCAAGCGGTTAAAACCTACAAAGTAGAGGGTCTTTGCGTTCCATTCTTGTAATTGTTCGGGCTGATCCGCCAATGCTTTGTACATCCGGCCCGCATAAGTGATCTGTCGTTCTTCCAAAGCTTGATCCAACTCCCTCTTCAAGCTCCCTAATTGGGTCCAAAATTCTAGAAATTTTTCTATCAGTTCCGGTTGCTCGCCGGTTTCGACAAGCAGGCTTTGATGAAATTCTTTCAGATACTCCTTCATTTCATCTCGCCAATCGGAAAACTGTTGCTCAATCATTTTTTCATCGCTCAGATTGGAAAACAATTGTTCAGACGGTACTCTGTACTTCTCGATAAGGTCAAAATCTCTAAAGATCCGATCGCCCAAAGCATAGAATTTCTCAAACTGCTCTGAGGTTGGGGAACGTTTACTCCAAAGTCGAAATAGTTGAAAGACTACGGTCAAGCGATCCGCTTCCGCAAATGAGCTAAAGCTTTTTACCACCTGATCCATAGTCATCAGCTGTGGAGACCAGATAGGAGCTTGCTGTAATTGACTCATTTTCCGTTGCAAAAATAAGGCCGCTCTGCGATTGGGGCTTATGATGATTACATCTTTGTAGTCTGACCCATGGTGGGCTTGGAGTTGTATGGCTACCTGCTCAATAAATGAATTCATAATGGTGGATTTTCAACAATTTCAGCTTTATCTAAATACAATAAATAACCTTTCACAGCGGGGTATCCCATTCCCTGAAGCACTTTTTGGTATTGAAGGAGTTGTTGTTCATTTTTTGAATATTTCTCTCCGGTCTTGAAATCTATCACTAATGTGGAGTTATCCTTTATGACTACTCGGTCCGGCCGCAATAATTCGCCTGTCGGCAAAAGGATCTCTCGTTCGGTCAGCAATTCCCCTTCTGCTTCTAGCAGCTTGGCAATTTCTGTATGCTGAAATAAGTTTTCTGCATCCTGAATAAGCTCCGCTTGTTCCTGTTCTTCTATCCACCCCTCTTCACATCCTTCCACCAGACGTTGTCGAATCTCTTTCATACTGCTGATGCCTTCAAAAAGTTTATGGAGTTTACGGCCTCGACTGAGCGCCTCTGATTGTTCTTCTTCGAAGCCTTGCCTGGAGAACCTTCCGGAAATAGGCGGGATCGGACGACCGCCGTGGTAACTCGTAAAACTCCAAGCATGCTCATCTGTTTCTTTTTTCTCTGGACTCTTTGATTTTGCTCCCCAGACCGTTTGAATCAAATCAGTCCCTTCGCTCAGTACAGACCAACCTTTCTCCATATCCGCATACCGGTACAGCAAATCCGCTATGGTTTTCAGTTCCTGGTCGCCTTTAGTACCTCTCAAGGATATATATAACTCTGACACAGGACGGGTGGTGGCGACATATAAGAGATTGAGATTATCAACGATTTGAGCTTGAAGTTCTGAATCATACGCTAGTGTAGAAAGAGTATTCTTTAGGCTTCTGAAATTAAATGGGAATGCCGATATAAAAAGGTCATCTGTCACATTAAGATTTTCTACCCAAACCAAATTTTGTTTATTCCCTCTATCATTTACTGTGCTGATACCCCAATCATTGTGAAGAAAAAATACAATGGGAAATTCTAGTCCTTTTGACTTATGTACCGTCATGATTCGAATTGCATCTTGCCCTGAGGAAAGCTGTAAATTTTCTTGTTCCCCTTCTTCTTTCCACCATTCTACCCACTCCTTGATATGCCCTTTCCCTTTCTGACTGAATGCATAAATCAATTCTTGGAAATACTGTAAAAATGGTATTTCCTCCTTTCTCCAACCCAACTGAAAGCGCTCTATCACACGATCGGAAATCTCCCAAAGGGTTAGGGATTTTGCATGCTTGATTTCCTCAGCCAAGGACTCTTTTGCAGACTTCACTTCTTTAAAGTCTGTTTCCTCTTCTCCATGCAATTTAGACATGGCTTGAACCCATTCTCCATATGCAGCGCCATTTTCAGTATCCTGAATCAATTGAAAAAAGGCCATAAGAGCTTGTACTGCATATGATTTATTTAATTGAAGGACTTCATTGGACGCAAAAGTGAAATACTTTTTGCCGTCAGGCTGCTGTTGCCATTCCAGCAATAAATCCCCCAACTCTTTACCATGGTCTGCTTTTCTTACCAGGATACAAATGTCCCTCTTGGCATAGCCCCGGTCAATGATATCGATGATAGATTCCTTAAGGTGTGTCCAATACTCCTGCTCTTGCTCTTCTTTTTGATCCTTGAGGGGCCTGTACCCCCAGAATTCTATATACCCACCTATGCTTTTCTCTTGTCTTACCGGAGGAATTTCTTGTTGATGTCCTTGATAAATAGAGGTCAGGTCGAATGTTTGTTCCCCTTCCTGCTCCACCCTTTCGTTATGCAGGTAGTCATTGGCTATGGCCGGTGCTCGATCGTAAAGTTTATTATTGAAGTCAACAATGCCCGCTTTAGATCGCCAGTTAAATGCTATGGGATCTTCTTGATACAAGCCCTGTGGCTCATACTCATCCTGCAATTGGTGATGTAAAATTTTCCAATCGCCATTTCGCCATCGATATATGGCTTGTTTGACGTCTCCCACAATCAAGGAAGCATTACCCTCCGTTTGGATGGCATTTTCAACTAAGACCTGAAGGTTTTTCCATTGGGAAACTGAGGTGTCCTGAAATTCATCCAATAAAATATGATGGTATCGATTACCCAGCTGTTCATAGAAAAAAGGCATCAACTGCATTTGTATGACTTTTTTCAATAATAGACTGGTTCTGGAGATCAACATTTTACGCTCGCGACTACAATAGCGTTGGACCATAGATTCCAATACGGTCAAAAATCCAAAGGAGGGGAAATCTTTCTCCATTTCACGGAGCGTTAGGTATCTTCTCCCGTAGGATTCTAAATTGTGTAAGAACTCTTTGAGTAACTCATTCAGCTGTTGATAAATTTGGTCAAATTTATCAACCGTAACACCACCCTTCTGGTAACCAGTAATCCATTTTTCTTTTTGATCCGGCATTTTTTGGATCGTTTTCACTTTATCATCAATAGAAATATCTACCGCAGCTTTTTTGATATCTTGATAAGTGTTCAGCCAAGTATTCACAAAACCTTTTGATTTGCCGTTAAAGTCTGTCGGAGTTAAGCCCACAGAATCCAGCAGTGCTCTTGCTTGCTTTTGATTTGTTCTAATTTTTTCTTCGAAGGCATTTTTCAAACTCCTGATCTTTGCAAATAATGTCAAAAGCTGATCTTGTTCCAGTTGAGCTAAATGCTCTTCGACACCTTCCTTAAACAATTCCTCTCCTAGTTTTTTAAGCTTTGTCCTAAAATCAGTACCCTTTTGATTTTCAGATAGTTGCATCAAAACCTGCTCTACCCACTGCAGATTAGGATTGTTTTTATTTAAAGTATCTATAAAAACTTCCATGGCCTCATCCAGGACCATCCCCTGGTTCATTTCCAGTTCATACCCTCCTTCTATATCTAGTTCTCTCGTAAAGATTTTCAATACCCTTTGAAAAAAACTATCGATGGTGCTGATCGAGAATTGATCGTAGTACTCCATCATCGCATCTAAAATTTGCCCGGCTTTCCAACGGACCCATTGCTCGTCTCGCCCCACTTCTTTCATAATTTCTTCCAAATGGGGAGCATTTTCTTTTCCGGATGCAAGGTCATGCAATGCATGCAAGATCCGTTCTTTCATTTCAGCAGTTGCATCATTGGTGAAGGTCATTGCGAGGATTCGCCTGAAATAGAACTTGTCTTCATGATTATGGAAACAAATCAATAAATAAAACTCTGTCAGCTTATAGGTCTTTCCCGACCCTGCCGATGCTTTCAATACTTTTAACATAAATACTTATTTTCCGATGATTATGATTCTGTGTTTTCCGGAAGGGATTTTTTTGCCTTAGCTCCGAGTTCCTTAAGCTGTTCTACCTGACGCAGCACGCTCCCTCTTCCATCTTTTAATCGGCTTTGGGCCTGATCATAGGCTCCTCGCGCTTGATCGATATATTTTCCGATTTGCTCCATAGATTCATAAACGCCCACAAATTTATCATATAGGGAACCTGCACGATCAGCAATATCGATGGCATTGGTATTTTGCTTATCCCTTTTCCAGATTTCAGATACCAGACGCAAGGCTGCAATCAAATTAGTCGGAGACATGAGGATGATTTGCTTCTCCCAGGCAAAATTCCACAACTCTTTATCATACTGTAAGGCAAAATGGAAAGCAGGCTCGATAGGGATAAACATCATCACGAAGTCCGGCGCTGCAGCATAATCTTCATAATTTTTCGCACTGAGCTGTTTGATATGGTTTTTGATTGCATCCACATGAGCTTTCAACTCTTTTTCCTGCACCTCTTGATCAGCTGCTTCTGAAAAACGAACATATGCATTCAAAGACACCTTTGAGTCCAGAATGATCGTACGTCCATCGGGGTATTTGATCAAAACATCAGGCCTCATTTTTTGTCCATGCTCGTTGGTTAAGGTTTGACCCTGATGATCTCTGAGGGTTTCTTCACGAAAATAATGTACGTTCTCTTCTAAACCTGAGTGTTGGAGGATGGTCTCCAAGATCATTTCTCCCCAATTTCCTTGTGTTTTGCTGGAGCCTTTTAAAGCTTTTACCAATTCATCAGCCTCTGTTGAAAGACGTTCATTCATTTTAGATAATCGCTCAATCTCTGACTTGAGACTGAGTCGCTCTGCTTTATCAACCGTATGTGTTTCCTCAACTTTTTTACGCAGCCCTTCCAATTTTTCTTTGAAAGGATTGAGCAATTCGTTCAGCCTATTACCACTTTGTTCATTGAAATCTTTAGAGTTTTGCTTGGTAATTTCATCAGCCAACAGCCTGAACTCCTTCTTTAGATGTTGTCCCATTTCTTCTACTTCTCTCTTTTGATGGGTCAATTTTTCTTCATAGTTCTGAAGCTTGGTCTGATAAATAGAATTTTGGCGATCCAGTCGTTCATTCTGATCCTCTAATCGAAGATTCTTTTGCTTTAATTCCGACAATTGTTCCTCCAACAATGACCGAGCCGAATGTTGGGCGGCTAATTGAGCTTGAGTTTCTGATTTTTCCTCCCTGATCGTCCTCAGTTCCTCGTCCTGTTTTTGCGCCAGTCGACTCAACTCCAGAAGGTCTTTCTCTTTTTGTCGAACTTCATTTTGAACCGATTCAATTTCAGATGACTTTTTTTCAGATTCCCATCTCAACTGATTGTTTTTCCGATAAGTCCGGAAATTGGTAAAAACCAATACAAGACAAAGAACCAAAAGGAATATCAGTAAGATCAAATTAAGATCCATAGAATAACGGCTTTATATTAAGGATCCTTAATATAAGATAAAAGACTTTCAGCAAGAATAAGAAGCTGCTGAAAGTTAGATATTTCCCGTATATGGGGAAGAAATGAGATTTACTGGGGCAAATGGGTTAAGGACTCAATATCCAGTAAGGTGATTTTACTGCCTTGGATAGCAATCAAGCCTTCCGATTTAAAATCACTCAAGGTCCGAATTAAGGTTTCCTTTGCTGTTCCGGCCACGGAAGCAAGGTCATCTCTCGTGGCAACGATGGTGACCGGTTGATCGGTCAATTCTCCTTCCACTAAAGACAGTAAGGCATTGGCAGTCTTTTTCCTTACGGAAGAGTATGCCAGATCAATTAATTGTTGCTCTGTAATAGAAGCTTCTGTTGCTAAAATTTTAATGAAATGAGCAGTAAACTCTCGGTTCCCCAACAACAACTCTCTAAAATCCTCTTTTGGAATTAATCTAATTTTTGATTCTTCTAAGGCGTTAGCGCTTTCTTCGTACGGAACATCTCGCAATAAGGGATTATACCCAAAGAATTCTTCCCTTGAGTAGACATGTGTGATTAACTCCTTTCCTATTTCATTTACTTTTGAAAGCTTCACACGTCCTTCTTCAATAAAATATAAATATCTGGGAGTGCGTCCTTGCTCGTAGATACACTCTTTAGCCTGAAATGTTCTCAATTCGGACTGATCAGAAACTTCTTTTAAGGTTTCGAGTGCTCGAGATTCAGAAAATAATTGTTGCACCTTATCCTTGCCTGAAGCTTTAATGACTGCTCGCAAGCGTTCATTTTTCTTGAGTCTTGTTTCCACAGCTTCGAGCAATTCTGTATCGTCAAAAGGCTTTGTGATATAATCGTCTGCTCCAAGCCCCATCCCCTTACGAAAATCACTGGGTTCTACTCTAGCCGTCAAAAAGATAAAGGGAATATCGAAGGTGTCTGATTCTCTGTTTAAAATTTTAAGTACTCCAAAACCATCTAATTGTGGCATAGACACATCGCACAAAATCAAATCTGGTTGCTCACTTTTTGCCAGACTCACGCCCTCTTTGCCATTAGGAGCTGAGACAACTTCATACCCACTAAGCTCCAAAATTTCTGCAAGGTTCTCTCTCACCCCATCATTATCTTCAATAACCAGTATCTTTTTCAAATCTTATAGTTTTGGAATTCTAATATAGAACGTTGTGCCTTTTTCTTCAATACTTTTAAACGAAATAGAACCTCCCAATAATTCAAGGTGTTGCTTTACAATATTCAATCCTAAACCAGTCCCCTGAACTGTCAGTGCATTGGTAGCCCTGAAGAAGCGGTCAAATAAGAATTTCTGTTCATTGGACGGGATCCCAATTCCGGAATCCTCCACAGAAACAAGAATGTCATTATCATTATCATTATCATATGAGATCGTCACTAGAATATTTCCCTCTTCTGAATATTTAATCGCATTGGATATCAGGTTCAAAAATATATTTTTCAATAAACTCCTATCAGACTGAAGTTTGAAAGGATGTGCCGCTTCCAGCAGTATATTTTGTCCTTCTTTTAAAATAGGAGCGATGTCTTCAATCAATTTTTCAATCAATTCCTTTATACAAAACACCTCTGGTTTAATATTCAGCTTCCCTTCATCGAGCTTGCTCAAGGAAAGAAAATCATCTAAAATATTGGTAAGGGTGTGTACTGAATTTTTGATTCGCTCTATATGCTTGACTCTTTTTTCTTGATGCTCAGCATCCGTATATCGCTCAATTAAGGACGCGGAAGATTGTATGGTGCTTAGAGGCGTTCTGAACTCATGAGAAGCAGTACTGACAAAACGTGATTTCAGGCCATTCAACTCCCTTTCTTTTTTCAAAGCTTCTTGTAGGGTAGATTCCTGTTTTTTGAGTGTCTGATTCGCCTTTAAAAGTCGATTAATCACCAATTCTAATTCATCAGTCCTAGCCTCTACTTTCCTTTCCAACTCGTGATTCAATGCGACGATTCGCTGCTCTGCCTCTTTAAATTCGCTGATGTCATGAATAATTCCTGTATAGCTGATTTGGCCCTCAACTTCAACTTCACTAATAGCTAATTTAAATGGAAAATAGCTGCCGTCTTTTCTTTTACCTCTTACTTCACGACCAATACCAATCACCCTTGCTTCACCCGTTTTTTGATATCTATGAATGTAATCATCATGCTTCCTACTATGATCTGAGGGCATGAGCATTTTCACATTCTGTCCTATGACTTCATCAGGGTGGTAACCAAACAATGAAGCACCGGCTTTATTTATGGTTTCAATAATGCCATTTCGGTCAATCGTAATGATGCCATCAATCGCTGTTTCAATAACAGATTGAAGTCTGGCCGCCAGTCTTTTTATCTCTTGAGTTTCAGTTTCTCCCATGGTTTTTGGTCTGAACGACACGTCCAAAATAATAAAAAGGCGAAAAATTCAGGTAAGCGATGACACCTAAAACAAACTATACTCAATTACATAACTGACATTAATCAATTTTACTCATGACAACCATCATATTAATATGCTCTAAACCTCTTGATATTCGTAAGAAACAAATACATATGAACTTATTAGATCCAATCTCGAAAATCATGCGTACCAATTTGGTCACTGTTGGTGTGGAAGACCCACTCATCAAAGTGCATGATTTATTCGAACAAAATAAGATCCACCATTTGCCCGTACTCGATGGTGGAAAGCTCGCAGGCATATTAAGTAAGTCCGATTTTCTATTCTTTCAAAAAGGTTTTGGCTCTGATGAAAGAGACGAAGAAGTTGAGAAGTTTCGGCTAAAATCTCATAAAGTGAAAGAGATCATGACTACGGGATTAGCGAAAATGGAACCGGACGAAAGAATTAATGTCGCTCTAGAGATTTTTAAAGAAAATATGTTTCATGCCATCCCGGTGGTGGTGGATGGTAGGATTGTCGGCATTGTAACCACTTTTGATATCATACAGCATTTAGCTAATGATGCTGAGGTCCGATCGGACTATTAATGAATAAGATTGTCCACATAGAATTAGTAGGAACACTTTCTTCCAAATACAGCTACATTAAACATGTGCTACAGAGAGTGATTCAACGCTCTGGCATTTCTGTCCATTGGGAAGAAGTGAATGACTTGTCTTCTATTATAGATAGAAATATAGAAGTGGTACCTACTTTATTTATTGATAATCGAGCATTTGCCTTTAACGCAGATCAGAATATTAATTTGATCTTGAAGGATGCTATGCTATTTCTACTTCGGTCAGGAGGCTTTCAATCCTGGCCTTTCTTTGTTGTAGCGGGTAGGGAATTAATGCACACTCAAAACCCATTTTTGTTTGCTTATTATTTGGCAATTCAGTTTGAGGCAGCCATTGAAGTAAATGATTTGAAAAATAATAGTGTGCAGAACTTATCCGACCCTTTCCCATTATATCCTGAACACAATAATCAAAACTTTAAGGACTCGGACCACCAAACCATCCTTAGCTCAATTTTAAGTGAACCGCTGATTGGAACTTATGAGAATGCATTAATGATTGAGGAAATAAGAAGCCTTCTTCCGTATTATCAAAACGCTACATCATTGATCGTCTCCAAAGATCACCCTAATTCAATTTGTGAAGATCCGGAATGCTTGATTAGAAGAGCGGTCGATGGAGGCAGAGTGTCGGTCATATTTACATCTGAAGATGCTCCACAAGAAGCTTTGAAGCATATTACCTTAGTAGCTCATTCCGAGAAAGAAGCCTTTCAATTACCTTTCCTCAATGACATCATTAATGTGTTCTCTGCAAAGGTAAAGGTTGTCACCAGCCCGGTAGCAGTGTTCGCGCATACCCAAGTGGCGCCGGGGGGAGCTTTGTTTACGAATGAAGGCTCTTCTGAAAAAGCACACACGAATATTATTGAAATGATACATGATCTTGGGCAACAAGGTCAGGAAGCTGACCTGTTTGCTTTTCAACTCAAAAATCACCATTGTCTCGAGCGACTCATTCAAAATGACCGGTTTATTCAATGGTTTGAAGGATGTAGCGTACCGATTCTATTTTTACCTTTCGGTTAATAGGGGCATTTCATCAGAACGAATTCGAAAAAAGCACACACAGGGTCTAAAGAGATTAATGACACATTTCAGGACTTTCCAGCGCTAAATTGAACTCTAAACCGGAAGGCAGTCCAACTGCCACTCCCCTGTAGATAAGGAAAACACCTACCGCCAATTGTGCATAAGGAAATACCTTTCTCAGCCATGGATATCTTGTTACATTCAACCATTGACCGCTTATCATGACAGCAAACATTGCAGGAAAAGTTCCCAGGCCAAACAATGCCATAAAACCTGCAGAAGCCACGGCCGAGGGTTGAGAAAAGGCTCCCGCCAGAGCAATATAGACAAGACCACATGGTAAAATACCATTTACGAGACCTACCATTAGGGGTCGAGTCTTTTTACGACCATCTAATAAGGAGTAAATTTTTCCCTGAAGATGGGCATATATATTCCTAAAATTGGATGACTTCCAAAAGAATTGCTCAAGACTTAAAGAAGATAAAAACAATAAAATCAATAATAATCCTGCACCAATCGTGATATAGTTCTGAATTCCAGAACCCAAAATCATCGCCCCAAAACTACCTAAAATCAACCCTAAAAAGCTGTACATCAAAACACGACCTAGATTATATTCTAGAGCCTTCCATATTTGGTGGTTCCAACTCCCCGGTCCAATCTGCCCATAACTTAGCGCGAGGGGACCGCACATTCCCACACAATGCAGACTCCCTAAAAATCCGAGACCTAAGGCTATTGCTATCATGGTTGTTGGATATACACTTCATGCTGGTCATAAAACTCCTTGCCTTCATCCTCCCAACTAACCTTAAGAATCCATCTGCCTGCAGCCCATTCTTTGTTTTGAATGATAACTTCCGACTGCTGCTTTCGGTCAAAAGTGAAGGTCTTATCCAAAGCAGGATCTAATGGTGTGTATGCCACACACTCTCCCTTTTCCTGACCTGATCCCCCACTGAATAAAAGTTCGAATTGACCTTCTTGTTCTAGAAGGACGATCGTTCGATCAGAGTTTTTAAAGTTATTGACTTTGTCCAAATGTGTTTGATAGCTTAAGTCCTTTGCATAGTAATCTTCGGCAACCAAAAAGTGGTCCACTGTAAACGACTTGAACAATACAGCTACAATGATGCCGACATAAATGATGAAAAACACTAACAATCCATGTCCCCAATTGAATTTCATAACTCTTTATTTTACCGGACCTAAGAAGGTCGTTTTTGTTTGATCTAATACTCGATCGCCGGAGTACACTTCTAAAATGAGCGATGTCTTTCTGTCTTTCAAAAGGGATTCCGGGATGTTAATAAACATTGCGCCTTCCACAACATCATTTTCCTTTGTTTGGGGTTGTTCACCCACAAATTCAACTTCTCCATCAAGATTTACAATGCGAAATGCTACCGGTAATATCTCATCAGTCTTATTGATCAATTGATAATTATACAGATTACTGATGATTCCTGAGTCTCTTTCAAAATATAATTTGCCGGGCGTTCTTAGGACAAGCGTTTCGACATCTGAACGAGAACTAAATAAGAATACTTCCAAGCCTACCAATACCAATAGAACAATACTGTAAGCAATAGACCTCGCATTGATAAGTGAATGTTTTTTCTCAGCGATACCATTATGAGAATCCATGCGGATTAATCCTTTCGGTCGATCAATTTTCTCCATGACCTCGTCACATGCATCCATACATGCGGTGCAGTTCACACACTCTAATTGGATTCCATTCCTGATGTCAATACCCGTTGGACAAACTTTCACACAAAGATTGCAATCGATGCAGTCTCCTTTATCTGCAGGGTTCGGATCCTTTTTTGAAATCCTACCTCTAGGCTCTCCCCGGACCCAATCATAATAGACCGCCAATGAATTTTTATCTAATAAAACCCCTTGCAATCGGCCATAAGGACAAATGGTGGTACATACCTGTTCCCTAAGATTTGAAAAGACGAAATAAAAGGCTGTAGAGAATAGCACCATGGCAGTAAACCCGCCCAGATGCTCTTGAACAGGATCCGTAATAATTTCGAGTAAGGCATCTGTCCCAATGATATACGCTAAAAAGGTATTTCCAATAAGAAAAGCTATCCCATAGAAAATGGAATGTTTGGCTACTCTTTTGATAATTTTATCTCTGTCCCATGGGGCATTGTCCAACCTCTTCTGTGCATTGTAGTCCCCCTCTATCCAGTACTCAATCCTGCGAAAGACCATTTCCATGAAAATAGTCTGGGGACAAACCCACCCACAAAATAATCGACCAAAGACAACTGTAAACAAGACAATAAACAGCATCATGATCAACATTCCGATCACAAAAATATGAAAGTCCTGAGGTACAAAATGGACGCCAAAAAGGATGAATTCTCTATCCAGAATATTAAAAAGAAAGAGCGGCTCCCCATTCCATCGAAGCCAGGGCAAACCAAAAAGAACCACTAGCAAAACATAGGAAAGCAACTTCCTATATTCATAAAACTTACCCTTTGGCATTTTGGGGAAGATCCAAATTCTCTTCCCCTGTTTATCTACAGTCGCAAGCGAATCTCTGTAGAATTCCTCAATCGGGTCTTGATCCAACTCGCTCATTTAATTATCTATTTAGCCTTCTGCAGTTTCAGTTGCTTCGTTAGCTTGGGACTCTTGATCATCTTGATACAAGGTTCCCTCTTTTTCTTTTTGATTGGGAGGATTGGTGCCTTGTAATGTCTTGATAAAGCTCGCCACCTGTTGCATATTTTTTGGTCGCAATTGTGATTGCCAAGAAATCATACCCTTTTCAGGAACACCATATTTGATCGTTGAAAAAATATCTGAGATACTTCCTCCATGAATCCAGTATGGATCTGTAAAATTAGGACCAACTCCGCCCTCACCTAACTGCCCATGACAAGAAGCACACTTAGACAAAAAGATGGTCTCTCCTGCCGCTAAGCTAGCGTCATCTTCCAAAAATTCTACATTTGATTCATCAACGGAATTCGCAACTTGTAATAAATAGGCACGCTTTTCCTTCTCTGCTTGAACCATTGCCATTTCATACTCTTGGGTAGAACTCCAATCTGTGTCTGACCAGTGATAGTAATACATATAGACGAAAGCAAATACTATACTTCCATACATCAACCCTAACCACCATGGCGGCAGACGGTTATCTAGTTCTCGGATTCCATCATAGTCATGCCCCAGATCAATTTCCTTCTCTTTCGAAATCGGAGCTATTTTCCACATCCATGCGTTCAACTGCTCCAACCATGAGGGGCCTTCTTCTCTATATCTTGAGAGTTCAGGAACTTCCATTCCTTTCTCTTCCATCACCTTACGTTTCTCAATTTCTAAAAGCAGAAATAAAGTGCGGTACATGACAACCAGGGCACCAATAATAACCAGGGCACCGATTACCAATAGTATATTTTGCATCATAAAGGACATGACATCATTCACAACAGTATAAAAACTCTGTCCCGATGTTGTTTGTGCTTGTCCTAAGACCGGAATAAACAACCCTACTGTCAGGGGCAAGGCGTTTTTCATTTTCAATAGGTTCATAGCTTGAATTTTTTCTCGTGGGTAGATGGTTCATCTTCCAGGGGCAAGGATGCCATATGGTTAATGTGTGCATCATTTCTTCTGAATACCATGATCAAGGCAACAATGAATACAAAGAAAAATGTAAACAGTGCCATCACAGCCATCCAGTTAATGTTCCCTGCTCCTTCTAGAATATACTTATACATAGCTTTCTTTTTTTAGTCCTCTACGACTTCTTTAGGTTGGATATCTGTACCCAAACGTTGTAGGTATGCGATTAAGGCCACGATTTCTTTCTGCTCCAGATTCTCTTGATCGATTCCCTCTTTTCTTAAATTGGCCGCAATTTCAGCAGCTTGCTTTTTCAAATCCTTAACGGCTCTGTCCGCATATCCATCAGGGTATGGGGTGTTTAAAGTTTGAAGAACTTTAATTTTCGCTGCTGTATAGCTGGTATCTATATCATCTTCAATCAACCAGGGATAAGGGGGCATAATAGAGCCGGGAGACATAGATTCTGGGTCTAGCATGTGATTATAATGCCAGCTGTCCGGATATTTTTTACCTAATCTATGTAAATCAGGCCCTGTCCTTTTGGATCCCCATAAGAAAGGACGATCATATACAAATTCTCCAGACTTCGAGTATTCACCATACCGCTCTGTTTCAGAACGGAAAGGGCGTACCATCTGAGAGTGACAACCTAAACATCCTTCACGGATATAAAGGTCCCTACCTTCAATCTCCAAAGGAGTGTAGGGTTGGACAGATGCAATTTTCGGAGTATTCTCATCTACCAATACCATAGGGAATATTTCAATTAATCCTCCAATCAGAATTAAAACAGTAGCAGCAGCCAACATTTGTATCGGCCGACCTTCAATCCACTTGTGCCAATATCCCCCCTTGGTAGTTACCCAGCTATCTCTTCCCGGAGCCTGAACTTCCTCATTAGCTACCAAACTGCCTGACTTTGCCGTCTTTGCCAGATTGTATGCCATCATGATAGCACCAATGACATAAAGTAGACCTCCCAGAGCACGTAACATATACATAGGTATAATCTGGGTTACGGTTTCAAGGAAATTGGTATACGTTAAAAATCCATCCGGTTCAAATTGCTTCCACATCATACTTTGCGTCCATCCGGCCCAGTACAAGGGGACGACATAAAACATGATACCCAATGTACCTATCCAAAAGTGCGTGTTGGCCAGCTTCTGGCTGTAGAGTGGAGCCTGAAAGAGGCGGGGCATGAGCCA
>CAZGGG010000019.1:38374-49190 GCA_964525165.1 uncultured Saprospiraceae bacterium
TATTGTATAGTCTTGGAAGCAACCAGTATAAAATCCCAAAGGTCAACATTCCATTCCAACCAAGTGTCCCAACATGCACGTGGCCAATGGTCCAATCCGTGTAGTGACTGATGGCGTTAATGGATTTAATCGATAATAATGGTCCTTCCAATGTGGACATACCATAGGCACTCACAGCTACAACCATGAATTTTAGGATCGGATCTTGCCGCACTCTATCCCATGCGCCCCTTAAGGTCAACAACCCATTTAGCATCCCTCCCCATGAAGGGGCAATCAGCATAATAGAGAACACGGTTCCCAAAGATTGAGCCCAATCAGGCAATGAAGTATATAACAAGTGGTGAGGACCTGCCCAGATATAAATAAAGATCAAACCCCAAAAGTGAATAATGGATAGTTTGTAAGAATAAACAGGTCTATTGGCCGCCTTAGGCAAGAAGTAATACATCAACCCTAAATAAGGGGTGGTCAAGAAAAAGGCCACCGCATTATGTCCATACCACCATTGCACCAAAGCATCTTGCACTCCTGCCAAAACAGGGATACTCTTCATCATGTGAACTGGGATCTCGAGATTGTTGAAAACATGAAGAACCGTAACGGTCACCCATGTCGCAATGTAAAACCATATTGCTACATACAGGTGGTGTTCTCTTCTACGCAAGATGGTACCAAACATATTGATACCGAAAATGATCCAAACTAAAGCTATTGCAATATCAATAGGCCACTCTAATTCAGCATACTCATGTGCACTGGTAATCCCCAAAGGTAAAGTTAAGGCCGCAGAGACAATGATCAACTGCCATCCCCAAAAATGAATTCGGGACAAGACATCACTAAACATCCTGGCCTTTAAAAGTCTTTGCAGGGAATAATATACACCCATAAAAATACCATTACCGACAAATGCAAAAATTGCTGCATTGGTATGCAAAGGTCTGATTCTACCAAAAGTGGTCTCGGCGAGTCCGAGGTTAAATACAGGCCAAACCATCTGAAGTGCTGCAAGCAGTCCCACGGTCATCCCTACAATTCCCCATACAACGGTAGCATTAGCAAATAGCCTTACGATTTTGTTATCGTAGCTAAAGGTTTCCATCTTTCCCATTAGGCTGATCTTTTATTGTTTTCTTTTTTGTCATCCCACAGCATTCTCACTGAAGGCGTGTAATCATCATCATACTGACCAGATTTTACAGCCCAAAAGAAGGATATCAAAAAGCCAATGGCGACGATAAGGCTGATAACAATGAGTACAAGTATGATCTTCATAGCTAATTTTTATGCAAAATACTAGCTATGCATAGCGATTTGAATGAGTAGCATCAATGCAAAAAATGACTTATATCATATCTGAGTCTGCAGATGGGGAAGGACCCTTCTTCAATATTTTCCATGAAACTATTCTGCTGGAAAGCAAGCCATAGGCAATGATGGTGATAGAAGATAACGGCATTAAAATAGCAGCAACAATGGGGGACAAATACCCTTGCACCGCAAATCCAAGCCCGACAACATTATATAAAATAGCGAGTACAAAAGCACCCGTCAACAATCTTTGACCTTGCAACATGAATGAAAGATATGCATAGAAATGTCGCCAATGCGACTTATGGAAAATCGCATCGCTGGAGGGTGTAAAATGATGATGGTCCCCCGACAACACCATACCCACATCTGCTTGCTTTAGCGCACCGGCATCATTTAAGCCATCCCCTATAAACAAGACCTTTTCTCCTTTTTCTTGTAATCCTCGAATATAATTCAGCTTATCAACAGGCTTTTGATGAAACTTTAATTCTGTCCCTTCCGGGAAAAGCTGTTGCATCTCGTGCTGAGCGGTCTCGTCATCACCGGAAAGTAACGCTAGCTGATACTCTAAAGCCAGATCTTTCACCAATTCTTTAACTCCTAGCTGTAAGCGGTCCTTGAATGAAAAGCGCCCTATATACTCACCGTCAATTTCAACAAATACACCTCTATCCGGTGATTCACTTTCAAAAATAAATTCAGCAGATCCCATTCTGACTAAATGACCATCTATGAAACCTTGCATCCCATTACCGCGGATTTCTTGAAAATCCTCTACAAGGCAAGCGCCTTCCGGATGATTAACAGATCTATAAATTGCCTGAGCCTTTGGATGCGTGGATTGCATGCTCAAGGCTGCTAACATGTGCTGTTGTTCAGGAGAAAGGTCTTTCCCCTCATATATCGCATTTTGCATACCAGGATCTGTTAAAGTTCCTGTCTTATCAAATACGACTACCTTAATATCCTGAATACTTTGAATAACATTTACATTCCGAATAAAAAAACCTCGGGCAGCCAGGAGTCGCAACATATTCCCATAAGTGAAAGGCAAGGCCAGGGCAATCGCACAAGGACAAGCTACAATTAATACGGCAGTCACAATTTCGAAAGTCCTGCCGGGATCAATAAACCACCAAAAAATACCGGTTACGGTAGCAATAAAAATAACCGTTAAGGTAAAGTACTTGCCTAAGCCATCAAGAAATCGATCCGTACGAGAGGATTCTTTGATTTGGAAAGGCTGCTCGTCCCAAAGTTTCGTCAAATAACTCTGATCGACCTCCTGTTCAGCTTCCACCTCGATTCCACCTCCTATTTGCCGACCTCCCGCATATAAAGAATCCCCTACAGCCTTCTCTATAGCTGCAGCCTCTCCGGTGACAAAACTATAATCGAGCTTTGCTCGACCTGAAATCAATCGACTGTCCATTGGAAGTAACTCTCCATTTCGAATCAGAAGGCGATCTCCTACCTTTACTTTATAGAGAGGAGTCGATGCCCATTTCCCCTGAACTTTTTTCATCACCGCAATAGGAAAATAGGATTTGTAATCTCTGTCAAATGAGATGCTATCATACGTCTTATCCTGAAACCATCGACCGATCAGCAGAAAAAAGACAAAACCGGCTAATGAATCCAAATAGCCTTCTCCATACCCCAATACAATTTCATGTAAGGAACGAATAAATAAAGTCGCCATACCTAACACAATAGGCACGTCTATATTCAATCGCCCGGTCCTCAGGCTTGCTAAAGCTGAGTTCCAATAAGTTGAAGCTGAATAAAACAGAACCGGAAGAATCAATACGATATTCAAAGCTCGAAAAATCGGTATCAACTGCGCATCTTTGATTCCTAAATACTCCGGAAAACTAAACAGCATAATATTTCCAAAACAAAATCCGGCAAGCCCCAATTGATAGAACAGCTTCTTTGAACCGGCTCCTTTTTGTTTTTCCTCAAGATCTCTGAACTTCAAATCGGGAGCGTAACCAATGGCATTTAAAAGTTCCACCAGCTGGCGCAAACGAATCTGACTTGGATTAAAGGTGATGGTGGCTATCTTCTTTAAAAACTGTACTCGAACCTGACCTACCCCTGAATGCAATTCATTCAAATGCTCCAATAAATAGATACAAGAGGAACAATGAATAGCGGGTAATGAAAAAGATACTTTAGCTAAAGCCCCTTCGTAAAAGTCATAAATCTTTTCCTGGACTTCCGGATCGTCTAAATAGGCCAATTCCGGCTTCTCGGGGCCAAAAACATCTAGTTGATCTGAAATGGAAACACCCTGTGCTTCTAATAAATTATAAACCGCCTGACAACCCGCACAGCAAAAACTAAGGTCGTCTTGCTGAATCTCTTCTTCCACACATTCAGTACCACAATGGGCGCATAATATTTGATGGGTTGCCTCTTTCACTTCTTTTATAGCTTTTCGCTCAGACTGTCTGAGAGAACAATTGAGTTTTTCTGTTGGTATCCCATAAGTGTTTGTCCAGAGCCATTGCAATATTGCGAACAAAGGACTTTCCTACATCGGTTACCTTTAGGGATAAAGCCCCGATTTCAACCAGGCCATCCTGTTCCAAAGGCTCTAGGCGTATTTTCACCTCATCCCAAAATTGATCTGATTCAGAGGGCAACCATTGTGTCTCGAAAGAGCACATGAGTTGAAGAATATGATTTCTGATATAAAGCTCTTCCTGTGTCAACTCGTGTCCTTTAATAAAAGCAAATTCTCCTTTTCGGATGCGTTCTGAATAAGATTCTACACTTTTATCATTTTGAGCAAAAGCCGTCCATGTATCTGAAATGGCTGAAACGCCAAGCCCCAAAAGCATCGGGGTATCACTTACTGTATAGCCCATAAAGTTTCGATGTAATTTTCCTGATGACACTGCCTGATACAATGAATCGGACACAAGCGCAAAGTGGTCCATGCCAATTTCCGCATAGGAAGCCTCTTCCAAAAGCTCCCTGCCTAGTTTGTATAGTTCAAACTTCAAAGCTTGATCCGGCAAGAGATCCTCATAAATTCTTTGGGCTGGTTTTAACCAAGGTACATGGGCATAACTATAGTAGGCCAGACGATCCGGTCTTAAAGAAATGGTTTGTGCCATCGTATCTCTAATAGACTCCAGGGATTGAGCAGGCAAACCAAAAATCAAATCAAAGTTAATAGATTCATATCCTATAGAACGCGCCTGTTGAACGACTCTTTCAACATCCTCTCTGGATTGCACCCTCTTAATATGCTGTTGTACTTCAGGATTAAAATCCTGAACACCTAAACTTAACCTTTTGAATCCAAGATTATAAAGTGTAAGAAGGTGCTCATAAGTGGTGTTAGCAGGATGAGCCTCGAAACTTAATTCCGCCTTATCTGCAAAAGGACGGCCCGCAGAAATACCATCAATGAGTCTTTTAAGCTGGCCCGGAGCAAAGAAAGTGGGCGTTCCTCCTCCTAGATGCAGTTCTTTTATTACGGTGCGGGGGCTCAAGAAGTCCAAATACATCTCCCACTCCTTCAAAAGCAGCTCGATATAGGGTGATTCCACCTCGTGATTGACTGTTATCCTAGTCGTACAGCCACAATAGGCGCACATTTTCTCGCAAAAAGGAAGGTGAATATAGAGACTAATGCCTTCTTCCCCTGAATCATACTGCCGCTCCTGAATCAGGCCAGACCAGCTTTTGCCGGAAGGCTGAATACCACTCCAATGAGGGACAGTCGGGTAACTAGTATACCTAGGGCCCGGAACATTGTACTTTCTCAATAAATCCATTCTTCTCCTTTAGGTTATGACAAAAGTAATAGGAGAAGTTTGCAGCCATTATGACCTGAGTTAGTGAGCAGACCCTTCAGAAATGATTTTAATCAATCACTTTCTTCAAATACCAAGAGTGGGGGTCTATCGCAATGGGATCTTCTGAATACATCCTTACCGGTTGATCGTAAAGCTGGATCGTTTTATATCCATCAGACGTCTTGATTTCTAAAGGGACTCTGTGCTGAGGATCTTTCAATTCAATGCGGTACATATTGTCTTCCAATGCAGCAAGTTCAAAGGTGTAATAGTCTGTGGTATATAGGTACATTTCGAGAAATGGCCGGACATCTTTCTCTGTTTGGCTCTCAATAAAATCAATGAACGCCCGGGTATCTGTTCTATTTTGGTACGTAAAGGGCTCATGTTGTTGAATAACTTTTAAGAGCTCAAAAAAGGCTTGATCGCCTAAAAGGAACCGAAGACCATGCATTACAAAAGCACCCTTAGTATAAACATCCGAATGATAAGCATCATCAGAATTGGTATAGGGCTCTGAAACAATCGGCCGAACATTTTGAACTGCTCTGGCTTGCCGAATAACATGATTGAAATATGCGTCCGGTCCTCCATGCTCCCAATAATACAACCAGTCTCCATAAGAACAAATGCCTTCATGAATCCAATAATCCGCCCAATCGTTGACGGATATCTTATTCCCCCACCATTCATGTCCCAACTCATGATGTAACAACCAGTCATAAGGAGTTTCTCCTACTTCTGTAAAACGAAATTGGTTTCCATATGCATTAATGGTTTGGTGCTCCATACCCAAATAGGGCGTTTCCACGACAGCTATCTTATCATCAGGAAAAGGATATGGGCCAAAATACTTTTCTTGTGTTTGAGTGCTGATCTCTAGAATATCCAGCAGGTCCTTCCCTTCTTCTGTATGATAGTCCATCACAATAACCTGCATAGGAACAGTGCGTCCGGAAACACTTTGAAAAGGTCTTTCAAGGGTCTGAAAGGCGCCCATCGTAAAATTGATACAATAATTGTTAATCGGGTATTGGGTGGCCCAATGATAGATATACTTGGTATCTGTAGTATCTATGCTCATCAGGCGACCATTAGCTGCCACAAAGTAGGGTTTAGGAACATGAAATGTCATTCGTACGCCTTGAATAGGCTCACTAGACGGATGATCTAAACAAGGCATAAAAATCTTTGCGCCCTCCCCTTGACAGGATAGCCCCATCCAAGAACGACCTTTCTCATCCTTCTCCCATGTAAAACCTCCGGTCCATGGTGGCTGGATGGCTATAGGCGTAGGCCCTTGATAGTAAATCCTTACCATCGAAAACTTTCCGCCCTTTAATAAAATATCTAACTGATTTTGGTTATGATGGAACGCTATTTGCTCTTCTCCTGCAACTACGGAGTCGACCTGATATGCATCAATGAGTTGCAAGCGAAGGGTATCCGTCCTGTCTAATTGATATTGAACTTCCACATAGCCACTGATCGATTGGGATTCGGGCAAAAGCTGAAGGTTGATGTTGTAATGCTCAATCACCAAACCTTTCTGCAGGGGATCCACTTGTCCTCCCCACGTCCAATTCTGCTGAGCCATCAACGGAGTAAAACTAATCAATAGGAGATAGTATATAATTTTCATTGTCTTTCTTTTCATGTATCAAATTACAACATATTTTTGGAGCGGCAGGCTGAATGCGATTTCAAATTCTTACAAAAGCCAGTATATTGCGAATCTAAATTGAATTATGAATTCCTTCCTTGAGTTTTTAGACTCCTTGAAGCATATTAATCAAAAACAAATTATCTCTTTCTGTCACCATTGGTTGACGGAGGATCTGGGCCTACATCATAGAATCCGCTATCGAATTCCTTTTTATGACGACAAACAATGGATTTGCTATCTGAATCCCATTAAGAAAGAAGGGGTTGAGTTCGTTTTTCTACATGGTAATAAGCTTGATGATCCAGAAGGCTTTCTTGAATCAAAAGGGAGAAAAATGGTAAAAGGCAAATCTTTATATAACCCTAAGAGCATTCCTCTGGAACAATTAGAATTCTTCATCATACAATCTATTCAAAATCAACACTAAATCAACATGAAAGCTTCTTACCTTCTACTGACATTCCTTTTTTGCAGCTCGCTGATGGGCCAGAAATTTCTCGAACCGGCCATGAGCTTTTCACATAAAAAGGTGTCCTACTTTACGCTCAAGGACAAAACCGAAATAACCGGTACCATTAAAAAGATCAAGAGAAAAAAAGGATTGATCAAGGAAATTAAAATCGAAAATGAGCAGGGACAAAAAGAAATCTTAATGCCGGAAGACATTCAGCATATGTATTTGCCCAAGTCCGGATGGCAGCAATTTGGAGATGCCATGGACTTTATCTCAGATGCCACCCAATGGGACAATGAAACCTTAGAGTATAAATTGATCAATGAGGGCTATATCTATTTTGAGCAAGCAGAGGTGAAGGTCAAAAAAAAGCAGATGACTTTACTGATGCAGTTATTGAACCCATCGTTTTCTAGCAGAATCCGTGTTTATCACGACCCATTTGCACAGGAGTCTATGGGGCTATCTGTTGCTGGTGTAAATGTGGTGGGACGTATAGACAAGTCATACTATATAGCTAAGGTCGGAGAGACAGCCTTACGGCAAAAGATGAAAGATTATGATGAGTATTTCTACCAACTATTCGACAACTGTCCTGAAGTGATTAAGGCCTGGGAAGAAAATATCAGATGGGTTGACCTTCCGGATCATATTGTTGATCTGAGAGAAAAATGCGAATAAACGCGCAACCAACCAACAAGGCCGCCCAATAAAAAATAGGTAAAGATCGACCTTACCAAACTAATGTTTGCATGTCGCTCAAGCGACAGCATATAAAAATGTTTATCCCCTTATTGTCAAAACCGCGACATCTAGGGCCCAACTAAGTAATCTGAGGTGCTGTTTAACATCAAACTAAACCAACGATTATGAACATTACATTATTTGGAGAGGTCATGACGATCCCGGTCGATGATCCAGTAGCATTTACATTTTTCACGGGCTATATGGCCATGTTTGCTGCCGCTGTCTTTTTCTTTTTTGAGAGAAGTCGAGTGGAAGGGAAATGGAAGACTTCACTTTTAGTCTCCGGTTTGATTACAGGTATTGCCGCAGTGCATTACTATTACATGAGGGATTATTACGGTGCCACCGGCGAAAATCCCACAGCCTTGAGGTATATTGACTGGACCTTGACGGTGCCTTTGATGTGCGTCGAATTTTATCTGCTGACCAAGCCTGCAGGCGCTACGAAAAGCCTTTTATGGAAACTTATCGGTGCATCTGTTTTAATGCTGGTAGCAGGTTACTACGGGGAAGCCTTCAATCCGGAGGGTGGTTCCACGACACACTCAGTCACATGGGGTGTTATTTCCACTATCGGGTATGTGTATATTCTTTACACGGCCTGGGCTGGTGAAGTAAAACAACTGGCTGATCAATCAAACAATCCCACAGTCGTGCGGGGGATCCGAACACTGGCTTGGTTTGTGCTCGTTGGATGGGCTATTTATCCCATCGGTTACATGTGTATGGAAGGTGGCTGGTTGAACATCGCACTTGGATGGGGACCTGAAAATGTAGATTTATTCTACAACATCGCTGATGCGATTAACAAAATCGGATTTGGCTTGGTCGTGTATAATATCGCGATTACATCAACCAATGACTAAATTCTTTATCTCTGGAATGGAAAGGGGGCTGGATGTAAATTCAGCTCTCTTTTTTTTATAATCACTCATTTACTTGTCCATCGATTTATTCCTCCTAGCCTTCACTGTCTTTCCTATCCATTATATTGTGTTCCGTGAGCATGCACTCTGCTCCCTTTATTTTTAAAGTACTCTTTATGATCAACTGCAAAAGAATCATCCTCCTTGGATATATGTTTTTTTTCTGGAGCAACATTAGCGAGGCGCAACCCCTCACCGCCAAGGGCATCCTTGAACAAAGTTTAGTAGCATCAGGAGGTATTTCCAACTATGAACAAAATCGTTCAAGCTTACAGTCTTATGATCTGATTCAATCCAATAAAATCATTGCCTCCATCCTCATACTTAGGGATAGAGGCAACAAATACCTCAGATCCATTATCGCGCTGAATTATACCCCTTCTACGCGCATCTTCAATGGTGGGCAATTCTGGCAACAGTATGGTGCTGATATCATCTCCCTTTCGGAAAATGAAGTTCCGGACCACATTCTACTGAAAACATATCTTACTCCTGAAGAAGGATATTGGTTTGAAAACTTTGAATTACAGCGCCTTGATGATGAGCATATTGGAGATGAAACCTTTTACACCTTATTAGCCGATAATGGCAAGGGGTATGGCACTATTAACTACTTTGATCAGAATAACGGGCAGTTAAGCATGATTGTGTACCAAGGGAACAATAGGGCGATTCTCGCCCAACGAGAAGCTTATGAGGGTATTCAATTACCCACTGCTATTATTAATAAGGAGGAGGATGGTTCCGCTAATGTACTTCAACTAAAGCATCACTTCAGCAACTACCCTATTGATGAGGACATCTTCCAATTACAGATAGCAGACTCTAACACCCCATTTACCGATGAGGTGCGATTTGGAACATTCCGACACGAAGATGGAAGAAAAATGATTCGCTCTGAAAACAATTTGACCATCATCGACAAAAATGATACGACATCCTACGTGGCTAACTGGAAATTTAAAAATACGTACTCTATCATAGATGTAAACAGGCTTAAAAGTGCAGAGCCTATCACTTCCAAGGATATTATCTTAATGAAGATTATGAATTTCAATTCTAAAAACCAATTTCTACATATTCTTGAAAAGGGCGAATCCAGAATAGAAAAATGGATAATAGAATAATTACTCCTCCAGTTCACTAAGCCTTCTTCGGATATGATAAAAGTCTCTGGGGCTGAGAGATGACAAACGATTGGTTCGAAATGAATGCAACAACTGCTCTAACTCAGACTTTGACATCTGATCTATTCGTTTAGGATCCATCATTGAGATATTATAATTTGTTGCATTGGGACTAAGGAACCTGCGTGTATCAGCAGGAGCCTCACTTTCCGGTTGACTCACCTCTTGTGTGTAAAAGAAAATAAAGAGGAGCAAAGCAAACATCAGAAGAGACAGATAAATCAGCATAACATTTTAACCATTTAATTATCAAACACTTATAACGCCCATCTTGTTCTGAACAGCCGTAAATAAAATCTATCCTTTAATAATATGGAGGCTACGGCTCTGCCTTTCGAGCGAAGTTCGATTTACCTTTTGACTCTAAATAACGTTGAGCCCCCCTACCTTTTATTTTAGTTTCTAATCGAAGAGCTTCTTTTTTATCCAAAACCTCCTCTGTATAGACAATCGTCCAGTCACTTGCTTTTCCGGTATATCCAGTATGATTAGAATTATGTCTTCTGAGACGATCTTCAATTCTTTCAGAAGTATATCCAATATAAAATCTCTGAATAGATCTTGAATATATAATATAAACAGTCATTCATGATTACTTTAAAATCATCTAAGTAAACGATAAGTGAAACAAAACTCAAAATAAGGAATCCTTCTTCTCAATCACAAGCATTAAAAAGGCCATCCTCCAGAACACCTTCCTTTGT
>CAZGGG010000020.1:0-1150 GCA_964525165.1 uncultured Saprospiraceae bacterium
TTCCATAAAACTCATGAAAACTAATTGAAGACCATTCATATTCAAGATTATTGAGCTTAATCCAATGGCAAGTAGTACAAAACCTAATGCTCCGGCTATAATTTTTTTATTCATCTTCTCTCCAGTCTATTGTTGATTGATTTCTTTGCCTTGTCTATATAACTTCTTGAGCTTCCTATGCAGGGTCATGTACCTCACAACTCCGAAAACAATCATTAATAGACTGATCCCAAAAAGAGAATAGGCAAGGCTTTCTAGCTCAAGATCTTTCAGTCTCAAAAATGCTACAGCCGCTACAATTAAGTAGAGTCCAGATCGCATATAAGAAAACAAGGTCCTCTCATTGGCCAGATAGGTTCTTTGTAAGGCTAAATAATCCCTGAGGATCATTCTTTCTTCCGTATTATAATCAGAAACAATTTTGGGAAGAAGCTTTTTCAAACGAGTCATGATAGCTTAATGGTTTGCGCAAAAATATAAACCCTGATCTAATCTTTTGTTCATCTTACAGAGAAATAACAGATATGCTTTAGGAGAGATGAATAGCGTTCACTATTTTAAGGTTTCATTTAATCGTCTTTATGATCCAATTGATAGAATGTCCAAGAGATGCCATGCAAGGCTTAAAGGAATTCATACCTACTGAGCAAAAAGTCAGGTATATCAATCAATTGCTGAAAGTAGGGTTTCATACTATTGACTTTGGGAGTTTTGTTTCTCCAAAAGCCATACCTCAGATGAGGGATACCGCTGAAGTGTTAGCTGCTTTGGACTTAAATGCCACTAATTCTAAGTTATTGGCCATTGTAGCGAATTCAAGGGGCGCAAGAGACGCATCGAAATATGATTCGATAGATTACCTTGGCTACCCATTTAGTATCTCAGAAACTTTTCAACTCCGAAATACAAACGCAACCATTGAGGATTCAGTGCAGCGCCTATCGGAAATATGTTCCATTGCAGAAGCACATAACAAGAAAATGGTCGTATATATTTCCATGGGGTTTGGAAATCCTTATGGAGATGAATGGAATGCAGATATAGTCAAAAAGTGGACAGACAACTTAATTTCGATGGGGGTGGATATTATTTCCTTAAGCGATACTATTGGAGTCGCCAATCCTGAAAATATAAGATATATATTCGGCGA
>CAZGGG010000020.1:1160-2945 GCA_964525165.1 uncultured Saprospiraceae bacterium
ATACCTTCTTATCCGGAAATAACTTTTGGAGCCCATTTGCACACAACTCCGGACACCTGGAAAGAAAAAGTAAAGGCAGCATATGAAAAAGGTTGTCGCAGATTTGATGGAGCCATAAAGGGTTACGGAGGCTGTCCTATGGCTAAAGATGATTTGACGGGAAATATGCCAACGGAAAACTTAGTCTATTTCTTTGATGAAATAGAAGAGGAGATGAGTCTTGACAGAAAAGCCTTTAATCAATCTTTGAGCGCAGCAATGGATGTATTCCCTGTATGAACAGTCTTTTTATGCAAATAGAATTTGGTACCCCTGATTTTGATCAGGCCGTACATCTAAGGGAACAAATACTAAGGGTTCCTTTGGGTCTCCGATTTGAACCCTCAGATATTATCATGGATTATCTGGAATGGCATTTTGGCCTATTTCAACAAGGACATTTGTTAGCATGTCTCACTTTACGCCCATTGGAGAAACATACTGTAAAAATGAGACAGGTAGCAGTTCTAAAACAACTTCAAGGAAAAGGACTCGGTAAATTATTAGTAACTGAAACAGAAAAGTGGCTAAAATCTCAGACAACTGTCTCTTCCATTGAGTTGAATGCAAGGAAAACAGCTCTTGCGTTCTATTTAGGTTTAGCCTATGAAAAAGTGGGTAATGAATTCAAGGAAGTCGGTATTGCGCACTATAAAATGACGAAAAAAATTAGCTAGATTTCATATCTTATGAAAAACACCAAATGAAAGCTATTGACCGTTTGTTATCCGAGTATGGTGAAAGCCATCAAAATTCCACAAACAAACTGATTCATTGGGTATGTGTTCCATTAATCATGTTCAGTTTATTAGGGCTCCTCATGTCTATTCCTTTTGTTATGGAAAGAAGCCTGCTTTTAAATTGGGCCTCTATATTCTTTTACGGGACATTACTCTATTATTTGAGGCTTTCGTTGAGCATGTTTCTTGGATTTATCCTCATAGGAGGAATTATGATCTTTGGCAACTATAGTATGTGGGCATCTTTCTCTTATGATGCTCAAATATTAGCGATAGTAAGTGCCATTGTATTTTTTGTAGCTTGGGTTGGCCAATTCATAGGGCATAAAATTGAAGGGAAAAAACCTTCCTTTATTAAAGATCTTCAATTTCTGTTAATCGGCCCAGCCTGGTTGATGCACTTTATTTTTAGGAAAATAGGAATCGGATACTAGGAATCCGGAATCATCACTCGATAAATCTTTGTGCTATCTCCCTGTGTTAAATAATCAAGTATGATACCATTTTCCAGTGTCATAGATTCATCTACATCTCCCTTTTGCAAGACTCTTACTTTCTGCTCAACAATGATTTCCTCTTTGTAAGTCAGAGGGTCAATAATCCGTAAAGTATCAATCTGTTTAAGTGACTGAAAAGGATCAAAATAATAGGCGATGTACTGCTTTACCTCTTTATCACCATCATTCTTGTACAAGAGTGTAGAATCTACCATGAGTGCATCAGACAAAATCAAACCCTCATAGGTCTGTTGATAATTTTTATTCGGTTGGCAGGAAGAGAATATACAACAATTCACTATCAAAGTGACTAGAATCATTAAGTTTTGTTGAGACATAGCGAAGAACTTATATTATTTTTGCAAAAATTTATAAAATGGGCAACAAAATTATAGGGGTTGTTTTGTTGGTGTTCGCAACAATTGTATTTGCTTGTCAGGACACTAATCAAAATAAAACTACAATAGAAATACAACGCACAGGGAAGGATAATATTGCATACAAGTGGG
>CAZGGG010000020.1:3054-42370 GCA_964525165.1 uncultured Saprospiraceae bacterium
ACACACAGCAATAAAGAAGAAGCTATTAGCTATGCTGCTTATCGAACGCTTTCAGAATATTATTATACCGATTCCTCTTTATTCACAGAAATGATGATTGAATTAGGGTACGATCCTACCAATAATAGCATGGACCCTAGAACAGCTGCAGGAATAGGTAACCTAGCTGCATTTACAATCATTGAGGCACGTAAAAATGATGGGGCAAATCAATACGGAGAAGTAGAAGGTTCCACAGGACCTTATTGGGACTATACTAATTATAAACCCATTAATACCGTAGATACAAATGTGGACATCAATAGATGGCAGCCTAAATTTTTCAAAGACCTGGATGGAAATAAATATGCACCAGGTTGTTTGACTCCTTATTGGCATTTGGTAGAACCGATCGCATTAGAGAGTGCTGATGCTTTTAGACCCGGCCCCCCCCCAATGGTGGGAACTGACTCTTTGGCTAAAGAGGTGAAGGAAGTAGTTGATCTTCAAGCGCAACTTACGGATAGTATGAAAGCATTGGTTGAATTTATGAGAGATGGTCCTAAGTCAGTGCAACAGGCTGGACATTGGTTGGTTTTTGCTCAAGATGTATCAAGAAGGGACCAACATACACTTGATGATGATGTCAAAATGTATTTTCTCAATCAAGTAACTGCAATGGATGGTTTCATTGCCTCCTGGGATTCAAAAATGTATTATGACTTTGCACGTCCCTATGCATTAGTCCATGATTATTTTGAGGGTCAAGTCATCAAAGCATGGGGAGGACCAGATACAGGCTTTACAGAAATGAAAGGTGAACGTTGGAGACCTTATTCTCCGGAAAGCTTTTTGTGTCCGCCGTTCCCCTCTTATGTTTCAGGACACTCAACCATCAGTGGAGCTTGTGGTGAAGCCCTTAGACTTTTCAAAGGTGATGACAATTTTGGATCTAGGGTAAAATTAGTTCCTGGTATTTTAACGGAACCCAATAATTTGGGAGATACCGTAGAGCTGTATTTCCCCACCTTTACAGAAGCTGCGAATATGGCAGGAATGTCACGAGTGTTAGGAGGATATCATATTCAGGCAGATAATATCGCAGGTCTCGAATTAGGACGAGATGTAGCGAATTATATCTATCATGATTTTTATTTGCCACATGTAGAAGGGACAAAATAACTTAAACAACCATGTTTGAGTAGGTTATCTGACTGCAGTCCTTGGAATTGCTGCAGGTAATCTACTCATCATCTCTTGGTTTAATAGCTGAGTCCTATTGGTAAAGGATGCTACATTAATCCGATTGTTCTTTTGTCGCCCAATCAATACGACCTCATCACCCGCCTTTACATCTGAGATATGGCTAACATCCACCATAAACAGATTCATATTAATTAGCCCCACAATAGGCGCTTTTTTGCCTTTAATGAGGACATAACCTCTGTTAGATAAGCCCCTCGGATATCCGTTGGAATAACCCAAAGGAAGCACTGCGATAGTCATATCGTGCATGGCTTCATAAGCAGTACCATATCCAATAAACTCACCAGTTTTCACAGGACGTACATCCATGACATCAGTTTTCCAGGTAAATATCCTCCCGAGACCTTTTTCTGCTTGTTTCCCGGTTTCTGATAAATGATGATAATAGACATCCGGGCTAGGCCAAAACCCATATTGAGCTACCCCCAAGCGAACCATATCATATCTGGTTTCCGGCAGTGCCAAGGCAGCAGCGGAAGAAGCAATATGTTTTATTTCAGCTTCTACACCTCTTATTTTGCATAATTTAATAGCTTCTTCAAATCTCTTTATCTGCTTGCGAATCTTAAAGTGATTTGCAAAAGTTTCTGCCCCTCCAAAATGAGAGCAAAGACCCACAAAATCAAGATGTTTCCGATTCTTTTTAATAAAGGTTAAGGCTTTTCCAAATTCTTCTCGCGGGATCCCCGTACGATTGGCTCCCGTTTCAACTTCTGCATGGATTTTAGCAGCTTTCCCAATATCCTCAGCAATCTTTTTCACTTCTTTAAGACGTTGTAAGTCATACACATAAAACTCAATATCATTTTCAATAGCCCAAGGGATATCCTGCAGGTAAATGATGCCCATGATCATTATAGTAGAGCTAGGGGAACAAACCTCTAATACTTCCTCCGCTTCAAAGGAAGAGGCCACTGAAAAATGATGAATGCCGCATTTTTCCGCCATGGGTACATATTGAGTAATTCCATGTCCATAAGCATTTGCCTTAACAACACTTGAAAGAATGACATCCTTTCCAATATGCTTCCGCAAAAAATTAAAATTGCGCTTTAACCCTGATTGACTTAACTCAATTCTTGAAGAGTGTTTTACCATTTTTTAACATTATCATTCCAAGTATAAGCATTCCCCCAACTAGCTTCTGCCAGAACTTTTACTTCTTGAATGGCCTCCTTAGGGACTAAATCCAATAGGTGATTCACTCCCAAAGGATTATAGTGAAAAGCATAAATTCTTGCTGCAAACTGGAACAGTGGGAGAGAGGACTCTCCAAACCTTTCTCCATTTCCATAAACGGTGGGCTGTATTCCTTGTCCCCAATCTTGCCGACCCTCATTATTAGGATTTAAAAAATAGGCTCTGTATGTAATGCCATCAGGAGCTTTTGCCACACGCAATAAACTCACGGCATGAAACCCAAGCATATCCCCTTTAGAGGATGTAATAAAAATCCCAACAGGATTGGGATAGACAATTTTTCTTTGCTCATTATATAATGGATGAAAACTAGCATAGAGTAATCTAATGAAGCCTTCAAAATCATGAATACTATGGGTTAGATAACTATAAGCAGATGCAAATCCTGTGGGTACCCAATACCCATATAAAGCTGGATTCGTCCACTTATGGGGATCTTCACCACGCCCGGATGAAAGCCGCATCATCTCATTATAGATTTTATCTAAATGAGGCACTAGTAAAATAGAAACGGCATCTAATTGGTAATCTAGCTTTTGAACTAAACCTTTTCCTAATTTTATAGATTCAAGATCTTGATGCTCGAATCTCATAATTAAATTATCAGCTGTGGCGACTGTGGTAATCATATTGATCAACTTAGCGGGCGCATGCTGTGCCCACATACTGATCCCCCTTGCCGATTGACAGGTAGCATTATTACCTTGACCAATACCTAAAGGTTGACCCAATATACCCACGGTAGCTGCAATTAAATATTGTTTAGCACTTACCTCTGACTGACGATCAGACATGGCTTTTTCAATACGTTTGGTCACATGAGGATGAATATTGATCAATTTCAGATTCACTAAACCCGATCGTACTTCTCTCCTGGAAAAAAGATTTCTTTCCAGCATTCTTTTCAAACCATAGATTCCACGATAATTCTGTTCATTGAAAACTACCGGAATGAAATCTTGCAAAAAGTCTTGAAAGCGTTCAAATTCAGTCTGCCCCGAAGAATTTAAGTGTAATAAACTAGAAATCAGCTCCGGAGAAACTTTAAGAATATGTCTTAATAGTATTGCTAAATAAGGATTGGTCAATCCGGTTTGGTGCAGATAGCTTCCCACCCTGCTAGCCTCTGTCCGAAGCTCTTCCTCACTTAATTCTTTCAGGTGTTTTTTGTATTGATTGAAAGCGGTATGCCTCGCTGCTAATGGACCTGGAAAATAGACCGCATTTACAAAATATTGTAAATCCTGATCCACTGGTCGATCCTCTGCCAGGTCAAGTTTTTGATATACTGTTTCTATTAGATTTCGAACTGTATCCGTTACCAATGGCCGCTGTGCACATACCATTTTTATTTCTTCAACCAGTTTAGATTTAACTCCGTGCAAATCCGCCTTACTGATTAAAAATTGGAAATATTGTACAATTTTTCTCCTTTCCTGAGGACTTAAACGGACGCGAGACTCTTCCGTCAATTCATCGAAAGCAAATTCGAAATTATGCACGACTACTTCTTCCAGAAAATTCCGTGCTTCCTCAACATCCAGCGCCGCATCTCCTGATCTACCATTAGCGTATGCTAAAATGCGTAATTCACTTAGGATCTCAAGACTAGAGCTAGGATGGCCCGCTAGGAGCGTCCCTTTTACTAATGTCGGAACTTGCTTCTTGGGATTCGACCATGCTGAATGAGCAAATATTCCGGCCCGCTCAAGATCTAATGCCCGATCATATAAATATTCAATTCCTTTTCTGGATCTGGCCAAAATATCAACCTGACTCAATAATGAAGTCACTTTAGCGGGTTTCATTAAAGGACTAGCTTCTTTTAGAGCTTCAAATGATTCATCGAAGTTCTTAAAGCCATGGGTGCTCACTGTATTCATTTGTAGGGCCTAATGACCGATTTTATTGATAAAAGTCTACTTGTTCATAATGCAATAATAGCTCAGTCATTCTATCCGGGTCATCACCTTTGAAATTGACGGTCCCAAAATGATTGCCAAATCCATCTCTGGAATTCACCTTTTGACTCGTTAAGGGAGGGACTAAATTATGATCAAGGAAAAAAGGTTCCTCCTGTAATTCTTGAGGGATGATAAGTTCCTCTATCTTGTCTTTTCTAGGATAGATCATTACGTTTCCGTAAAAGTTTTCAGGACGATAGTCCTTAGCTGGAAACATTGCGTCGAACTCTTCCTCAGACAAAGATGGATCATGAGAGCGCACAAAAGCGGCTAATGCGTCAAAATCATACGCTTTAGATGCTAACTCTAAAATATGCCCTCCGGGAATTCTACAAGCCGTTTCACCAAAACTTAGCACATCATTTTCATCTAAAAACCATTCAGGATGAACCATGCCAAATTCAATTCCAAAGATGTCAATCATTTGCTGCACTTTATTCCAAATCAACTCTCTTTTGGAGTGCAAATAATGCCCTTCAGGAATAAAATTAGAGTATCCTAAATGCACATATTCAGTAATATTTAACCATCTGAGATTTCCTTTATGAACAAAGCCTTCACATGAAAACTCCCTCCCGGTCAAGTGAGATTCCGCAAGACAAGGAAAATCAGAAGGCTCTACTTTTTCATCTATATCAGCAAAAGACCTTAAGAGTCTATGTCCCACAGTACCTGCTGAGGCAAATGGCTTGATATGAACCCAACTGTCTTCTTCTCCGTCTAGTTGCAAGTTCGCCTCGTTCAAACGTTTCATGAACTGCTTTACCTCATCTACGGAATGTACCTCTTCAAACAAACCTACTTTTAAGCCTCCAATGAGTGCCTTTCGCTTCATCATTGCTTTATTACGAAACAAAAAGGCTCGATTCAGAACCCTGGGGTCATTTCTGTAAATGCTGTTTAAGGCCCCGGCCCATTCAACGGTCTCCTCAAAAAGTGGGACCGCCACATCAACATTATAATTTTCTAATTTCTGGTGCAAATCCAGAGAGTTGGATTGGTCTCCCCATTCATCCAATTGATATGGGACGAAAGGAATATCATGCTCTTTAGCATAATGTTCAAAATCAGGAAAGGACACAACCACAAAATCCTCTTCTGTTTTTTGCATACTTTCTATTACCGGAAGACTCCATCCCAGGAGTGCAAAACACTTAGCCATATTTTTCTTTTTTTTGATGCTATACGATAGCTAATTCAATGAGCAATTCAAAATATTATGGAGCTAATCTGAATATTCGTCAAATTCTCGATGGAAATACTAATAAAAAAGCCCGATTGAAAGACAATCGGGCCGTATAAGTTCAAAGTCCGTATAAGTTTGACTATAAATGAATTACCTCATCGTAGGCAGCAGCACTTGCCTCCATAACTGCTTCTGACATGGTTGGGTGGGGATGGATGGACTTAATGATTTCATGACCGGTAGTTTCAAGCTTGCGTGCCGCAACCACCTCTGCAATCATCTCAGTTACGTTGTAACCAATCATATGTGCACCTAACCATTCTCCGTATTTTGCATCATAAATAACCTTTACAAAACCTTCAGGATGTCCGGCAGCTTTTGCTTTCCCTGAGGCTGTGAAAGGAAACTTCCCAACTTTTACTTCATATCCTTCTTCTTTAGCTTCTTGTTCTGTGTACCCTACAGAAGCAACTTCCGGAACGCAATAAGTAC
Source organism: uncultured Saprospiraceae bacterium (assembly GCA_964525165.1). GTDB lineage: Bacteria > Bacteroidota > Bacteroidia > Chitinophagales > Saprospiraceae > JAWLFI01. The sequence goes on from CAZGGG010000020.1 coordinate 9,142, forward strand.
AAGATGGAATATTTCTGTAATTGATAGGCTCAGGATGATGTCCGGCTATCTTTTCAACACAAACAATTCCTTCAGCACTGGCAACGTGAGCCAAAGCAGGTCCGGGGACAACATCTCCTATCGCATAAATCCCTTTGACATTTGTATTATAAAACTCGTCTACCTGAATAAGTCCTCTATCTGTTTTGATACCTAAAGCCTCTAATCCAATATTCTCTGTGTTAGGTGTAACACCTGTTGCAGTTAAGACCACGTCACATTCAATCACAGATTCCTTACCACTCTTTTGATCTTTAATCGTCACCTTACAACCGGCCCCGGACGTATCTACCTTTTCGACAGAGGTATTCGCCTTCACGTCTATCCCTGCCTTCTTATAGATTTTACCTAATTCTTTCGAAATATCAGCATCTTCTCTGGGTACCAAGCCTTGTTTCATGAATTCCACGACAGTTACCTTTGTACCTATTGAATTATAGACATAGGCAAATTCTGTTCCAATAGCTCCGGCACCTACTACAACCATACTCTTAGGCTGCTTTTCTAATGTCATGGCTTTTCGGTAGCCTATGATTTTTTCATTATCAATTTTGAGGTTAGGAAGTTCCTTTGAGCGAGCACCCGTGGCAATAATGATATGATCAGCTTCGTGCGTTTCTGTCTTCCCATCTTTTGTGACTTCCACTTTCTTACCACGCGCCAACTTACCTACACCTTCAAGAATCTCAATTTTATTCTTTCTCATTAAGAAACTCACGCCCTTACTCATCCCTTCTGCCACATTCCTACTTCTTTTAATCATACCTTCAAAATCAACTTTGGCTTCAGCAATCTGAATTCCATAATCAGAAGCATGATTGATATAATTAAACACTTGAGCACTTTTAATCAATGCCTTAGTGGGAATACAACCCCAGTTCAGACAAACACCCCCTAAAGATTCTCTCTCTACAACCGCTACCTTCATACCCAACTGAGAAGCTCTAATGGCAGCAACATATCCACCAGGTCCTGAACCAACAACTATTAAGTCAAATTTCATATCGTGATTTTTTGTGTTCTAAAAGCAGCTGCAAAGATACCATTTCACAACGACAATAGGTGAGGTGCTAAGGGATCAATCATTATAAGTTTTGACAGCTGCCCTGCCTTCACTATAATCTCGAACTTCACCTATCCCCGGACGGACCATAAATTCAAATGAATCATCGATCACGCCGATACCATTTCGAGTGAGTACCCGAGCCTTTCTTTCCTGAAAAGGCCATGCTAAACCAAAAGTGGCCGGAACTGCTAATTCGCCATCTTTCGATATATAGCCCCAAAGCCGATTGATCATTACCGGAGCGTATCCATCCTGAAAATGATACAGTTGGTCAAAAGAGTATTCCGTTATATGCTGCCCATTCAAGTCAACGAGGCCCCACTTCCCGGCCTTTTCGGCAGCAATAAGACCTTCACCTACGGCTCTAAGACGAGCATAAACTCCGGAAACGGACTGCAAATTCTTACCGACCTGATATAGGGCCCAGCTGGTATCTGTAAGCTGGACTATAAATGTATTCTTGTCATCTGTGAAATCAACCCCTTCAAAGTCTTCATTAAACAAAAAATGACCAGTTGTATCTACAACTTGAATAGTTCCGTTCGATAATTTGACTCGAAACAAGTCAAATTGCTCTGAATACACTGCTTCATAAGGACCTATCTTCCTGACATTCTTTTCGATATCATGAATAAACCATTGTCCATTTTCCTTGACAGCAACATGATGAGCCGATAGTATTCTAATTCCTTCATATTTGGGCTCTAAAATGAGCGTATTGTCAAAATCAATCAAGCCATAATAGTTACCTCTTTTCATTCGAGCCCAACCAAATTGAAAATCTGAAGCATCTTCATACATCGGAGGAATGTATTCTTCTCCTTTCAAATCAACATATCCGATTTTTCGATTTTCAGCAGATTGTACTCTTGCTAATCCTTCTGAATAACTCCAGGCACCCAAATACTTTGGCTCCACCACCCATTTGCCGGAAGGCTCAATATATCCCCACAATCCATGATAGTTAACAGCCGCTCTTCCGGATTGAAAATCTCTCACTTCATCGTACTGGGGTTCAATGACCATCTGCCCGACAGTATCCATAAATCCAATTTTGCGGTCGGGAGACTCATAATCTTCTAGCACAGGATCCAGCCTAATCTGCTTAGTATTGGTACCTTGAGGATCGTTTTGGCAGGATACCATCATAAAGAATACACAAAAACATAAAATAAATCGTTTACAATCCATATGATGCGAACACATTTTCATTTTGGTATCTATTTCAGCCTTTTGGTTCTATATTCGGTTTGCTGCACTTCTCTCAATGCGCAACTCCCGGAATGGCGAAGGTACGAAGATTCCACACTGAACTTTAGTCTAATATTTCCGGAAGGGGTCATCCTCGAGCCAACAGATACTATTCAAACCGAAATTGGTTTCTTGGAACGCCATCATAGGATTTATAATTATCCGGGAGATGACGATTTATCCGTTTTCATGATCAGCAAAGTCGATTATCCTATTGAAAGTATACATCATGATAGTCTGGGCTTAGTTGAAGACTTTTTGAAGGCAACTATTGAAGAAGCAGTTCATTCTATTGATGGGGAATTACTTTACCAAGCTCCGGACGAAGTTTTAGGTTTTCCGGGAGCCCGATGGAAAATAGCCTATAATAAAGGTACTGCAGTCATTCAGTCTAAAGCCTGGATAGCAAACCATACTTATTTTACGATGACTGTAGTCGGAAAACGAGACTACTCATTGAGCGAAAAGGTGGAGCAATTTTACAAATCCTTTCGTTTTTTGAAACCGCCAACGGAGTAGTTATCTTTGCAGCCATATTTACAGGTATATGAGCAAAGCAGTTTTCCCGGGGTCCTTTGACCCCATCACATCGGGTCATGTTGATCTCATCGAGCGCGCATTGCCTCTTTTTGATGAAATCAATATCGCAGTAGGTGTGAATTCTCAAAAAAAATCTCTTTTCAGTCTTCAACAAAGAAAGGAATGGTTGGAATTGGTTTTTGCAGATTACCCACAAGTATCCATTGGTCATTTTGAGGGGTTGACCGTTCATTATTGTCAACAAATTGGCGCTCAATACCTTCTAAGAGGACTGAGAAATGCATCAGATTTCGATTATGAGAAAACGATCTCTCAATTGAATAACATTGTAGGCGACAATATTGAGACCATTTTTTTAATCAGTAGGCCTGCTTATTCTCATATTTCTTCAACTATAGTCAGAGAAATTATAAAAGGTAGGGGAGATGCGAGTCCTTTTCTGCCTCAGGAAGTAGCAATCGATTATTCTCACATTTAAATAATAGCAGTATGTCAAATGCATATTTTTATCCACCAGAGCCTTACAATGAACCGATAGGATCTTATGAGCCCGGGAGTCCGGAGAAGGAATCTCTGTTGGCTAAGATAAATGAACTTCGATCACAACATATCGAGGTCCCCATGTACATCAACGGAGGAAAAGTATATACAGACGATAAAAGGAGTATGCACCCTCCTCATGATACAGCACACACTTTAGGCCATTACAATCAAGGAGATGCGGAGCATGTCCAACAAGCGATCGATGCGGCTATGAGTGCGAAACATAGCTGGGAGAATATGCCTTGGCAAGACAGAGCTGCCATTTTTCTCAAAGCTGCAGACCTATTGACTAAAAAATATAGAGATAAGATGAATGCAGCGACCATGCTGTGTCAATCAAAAAATGTTTTTCAGTCAGAAATTGATGCGGTTTGCGAATTAGCAGATTTCTGGAGGTTTAACGTTCATTTTATGACTGAAATCTATGCGGAACAACCTATCAGCAGTGATTCCGTGTGGAATAGAGTAGAACACAGACCTTTAGAAGGGTTCGTTTTTGCACTTACTCCATTCAACTTTACTTCTATAGCAGGTAACCTTCCGACAGCACCTGCGATGATGGGGAACACCGTGGTTTGGAAACCTGCCGCATCCCAAATTTATTCTGCCAATGTGATTATGGAAATCCTTGAAGAAGCAGGCTTGCCGGCAGGGGTTATCAACCTTGTATATGTGAGCGGTCCTGTAGCGGGAGATGTGATATTTAAACATCGAGATTTTGCAGGACTACACTTTACAGGATCGACGGGTACTTTTGAGCGATTATGGAAAACAATCGGTGAAAACATCGGCCTGTATAAATCATATCCACGTATCGTAGGTGAAACAGGTGGAAAAGACTATATCCTGGCTCATCCTTCTGCATTTAGCAAACAAGTGAGCACTGCGATTACAAGAGGTGCTTTTGAATTCCAGGGTCAAAAGTGTTCTGCTGCCTCTAGAGTTTATCTGCCAAAATCTATGTGGCCGGAAGTAAAAACTCAATTATTGGAAGACTTAGCCTCTTTTAAGAAAGGAGGAACAGAAGACTTTTCTAACTTCTTCAATGCAGTCATTGATGAATCGGCCTTTAATAAAATCAGCGGTTATATTGAAAAAGCTTCAGATTCAAGTGATGCAGAGATTGTAGCCGGAGGAAACTTTGATAAATCAAAGGGCTATTTCATCGAACCTACCGTAATCTTGGCTCATGACCCTCATTTCATTACGATGGAAGAAGAAATTTTTGGGCCTGTAGTTACGATTTACTTGTATGAAGATGAACAGTGGGAGGAGACTATGGATTTGTTGGATAATACATCACCCTATGCTTTAACAGGAGCCATCTTTGCCAAAGAACGAAATGTCATCACGAATGCTGTTCAACGCTTGCGCCATACGGCTGGAAATTTCTACATCAATGATAAACCTACAGGAGCGGTTGTAGGACAACAACCTTTTGGAGGAGGAAGAAAATCCGGAACCAATGACAAAGCCGGTTCTACACTCAACCTTCATAGGTGGGTTTCTCAAAGAGCCATAAAGGAAAACTTCTTGAGTCCGACAGACTACAGATATCCATTCCTTGGAGAATAATTATAGTGAAGCCTCGATTGAAAAATCGGGGCTTTTTTATTTCCTGGCTGCGATTGCTAATAAACCCATTACACTTAAACTATCTGTAATCTCTCCTTGAAAAACCATTGTGATGGCTTCTTCTAAGGGTACTTTTTTAACTTTCAGATCTTCCACTTCTTCCGGTTGGGCCATATGAATGCTCAAACCTTTCGCAACATATAAAATGGCCAACTCATCCGTTACTGAATTAGATACTTGAATATTCTCCAAAAGCACTTCCCAATGGCTGGCTTTCAAACCTGTTTCTTCTAATAGCTCTCTTTGGGCGGCCTCTAAGGGATCTTCTGTTTTCGGGCATCCTCCCTCAGGGATTTCCCAACTATATCTTTGAGTAGGATAACGATACTGACCGACTAAGCATGTATTGCCGTCTTCATCTATAGGAATGACCCCAACCGCAATGTTTTCAAAATGTACACTTCCGTAAATACCTTCTGCACCCGTTGGGTGGATCACTTCAGCATGCTGCACTCTGATCCAGGGCGAGTAATAAACTTCTTCAGACTGCTTGATGATATAGGGGCCAACTTTTTTCAAAACGGTAGATCTACTATTTTATCTAGAAAAATCTGTATCAATGAGGGTTTTGCAAGCAATGTAAACAAGACACCATAGACGGCTCCATAAAAATGAGCATCATGGTCAATATTGCCCTTTTGATTCCTGCTGGCATAATTGCTATACCATAAATAAGCAATTCCTCCAACAATCGCAGGTATGGGAAGTACCCCCCAGATATAAAGCATGTTCCAAGGATTCACTAAAACAAAAATAAATACGATACCGGATACCGCCCCTGAAGCGCCTATTCCTCCGTAATAATAGTTTTCCCTGTGTTTAAAAAATGTAGGTAAATCTGCAAAGGCAATACAGCTGACGTACATGAGCACGTATAAAACTCCTCCAAGCAAAAAACCAAATAAAGATTGATACAAATACTCAACGTATTCACCGAATTGCCACAGCACAAACATATTGATTCCAAGATGTAGCCAATTTGCATGGACAAATCCTGAAGAAATCAGTCTCCAGTATTCTCCATTTTTATATTCCCTATAAGGCCAGTGTTTTGTTTGTTCTATCAGTCCCGGATTATTGAAACCTTGCAGACTAATGATGACAGTCAGTATAATGATGATCAGTGTGATACTCATAGAATTGTCTTACTCGTTGTGATATTTTTCTCCTCTGATGATAGTGTACGCTCGATAAATCTGCTCCATAATAAATAAGCGAATCATCTGATGAGTAAACGTCATTTTTGATAGTGATAATTGCAACTGGGCTTCGTTTTTAATCTTCTCTGAAAAACCAAAAGCGCCTCCAATCACGATCCAAACGGTTCCACGGATCCTCATTTGCCAGTTTTCAATAACTTTTGAGAATTCCAGGGAAGATTTCATTTGCCCCCTTTCATCTAACAAAACCAGATAATCATGTGGACCTAATTTACTGAGGATATAATCTGCTTCCTTTTTCTGAAGCTCAAATTCGGACGAAAACTGCTTCACTCCAATCCATTCTGTATATTCAAACTTTACATAGTGTTGGAGCCTTTTTTGATAGAGATCTAATCCTTTGACTAAATACTTTTCTTTGGTTTTTCCAATAGCAAGCAAATGAATCTTCATAATCAGTTAAAGATAGCCATCAAACTTTTACGATGAGCGTGCTTGGATTGCAATTGCTCTTCGATCATTTGCCAAATTTCAGGAGATTGTATTTGATAACTAATGGACTTCAATTCTTGCAGGAATTCTCTTGCCTTCGAGCCAAAATGATTTTCTGCATACGCAAGAATGTGTTCGACAATTTGGTTTCTTTTCTCCTTGCGGATACCGGATGTATAATACGGAAATGAAAGAAGCTCGGCTTTAATTCTTTCTTCTTCTGTGGTATCAAAAGCAAGGACTAAATCACTATCTATGGCAGCCCTCATCCATGCAGGAAAGGAATATTGACGCATCAGTTCTTTTAAGTGATCAGAAATTTCTTTTGAGTTGGAAGCTTGAGCCAAAAAACTTCTTCCTTTTTGAACACTCTTTCCTTTAAACCAAACTAAAAAATCTATAACATAAGCTTGTGAAGAAATCAGCGTATTGGAAACTTGTTGAACATCAAATTCTGTCCATCTCATATCATGATAAACGATATCTATCAAAGCTTGAGCATCTATCTTACCGCAGGACTGAAGCTCTTTAATTAAGCGCTCCATGGACCACTCTTTCGTTTTTTGAACCACAAATCTTCGATCTTCCTCTTTCAAACGTGTCCATTCCTTTAGCGCCCTGGTAAAGTAAGCGCTGCAAAAAGTTTGAGTTAAATGTGCAGACAACCAATCGAGATAATCGCTTTCAGACCAATGATTCCAAGAAACTAATTGCTCCGGCAAATCATATTCCTCAATAGGTATATAAGACGTTCTCGAAATGAAACTTTCTGTGGTAGAAATCAATAGAGTATAGAGTTCCGGAGAGATATCTGCTCTTTCCGTCTTTTCAAATAGATCGAGAATCATGACATAAAGATTCTCATAAGCTTTTGAAGAACGCAAAGTTCGAGCATGCTCATTCCAAAAATGAAATAAAGCCAAACTATTATAAACTGCCGGTTGATAATGCTTCTGAGCCAACAAGTCTTCTGCAACTCCAATGAATGACTTCAGATGGAAAAAGAAAATATTGGAATGTTTTTTCGTATCCAACCGATTTCTATAAGAGCGAAGCAGTTGATTCAACTGAGCCTCCACTTTCTCTATTCCATGATTATCGGAAATCAGATGCTGGAAAAATAACTTCAGTAATAAGTTAAATTCATCATTATGTCTCGAAAAACCTACTAAAAATTGCCTCAGACTTTGATCATCAATCTCATCGATTAATGAAGATGATTTTATTTTCCGTTTCTTCTGGCTTACTTCGGGCAAATCTTTGGCCCCCATCCGTTTCCTTATATTCCACAATGAAACAATGAGATGATTGCACTCCTCCTGATTTTTAAACGAATCGCAGCTACAATGCATTTTCTGCACTTGCTGTAAATCATTTGACAGCCTTATTTGAGTAGTATGTCCGTCGATTTCAAACTGGAACTCCCTTTTACTGCTTGTAACCTCTTGAATATGATAAAGGTTAGCATGTATTTCAGACTGAAGGAGTAACTCTTCAGAAAACTGTTGTTCTATTTGAAAAAGATGAAAAGAGTTGTGCATCTTCAGGAATCAGGTTGAACCAATTAATATAGAAAATTATCCTCGACTATTCAACAAGAGCTGACTCAATTAGAAAAGAAAAATGATGGAACCTAAAAATTATACGTATGGAAGTTATTCTCATTAGGCATGCAAAATCATCCTGGCAAGATGTTTCACTATTAGACTATGATCGCCCTTTAAATGGCAGGGGACGGCGTGATGGATCTATAATGGCTCAATGGCTACCTTCCAAACTAGATACAGAACAGAGTCCAAGACTTATTGCCTCTAGTTCCAAACGTACACGTCAAACTGCTCAATACTTTATCTCAACATTGAAAATAGATGATAGTACGTTTACCAAAAAACTCTACCATGCATCTATTCATGAACTACAGGAAGTCATTCAGGAACAGGCAACGGATAGCTTGAATCTTATCATAGCGCACAATCCGGGTCTCACAGAAGCACTCAATCAAGTACCTGGTCTTCGTTTGGATAATCTTCCCACTTGTGGTGTAGCTTCTTTGAATTATAATGGCACTCCAAATACGTTTACTTTTGAGCAATGCCAATTGAATTGGATCAACTATCCGAAAGCCCTATGAAAAAAAAATACCTATATCTGTGTCTCATCACCTTAATGATGCTCTCTTGCCAAGAGCCTGAAGTACAACAACCGTTTTCAGACGAAAAGATATCTCTGATACTCAGAGATCTGATTATTATAGAGGCAGTGGTCGCAGGAAAAACGAATCAAGAAGCAGATAGTATAAGCGCTCTGTATAGGGACACCCTATTTGCTGAACATATGATTGACTCTTTGGATCTCCTAGAATTAGAGCGTTTTCTAAAATCTAACCCTGAGATAAGTCTTGAACTCCACCAAAGCGCTCGAAATGAATTGGAAAAGCTTCAGAGAATCGTAAATTAAATGTTAAGGATTCACAATAACTTAATTTACAAGGGTATTGAGTAGGATTGATTAATGCTAATTTTACAGCAACTCATGCGATAGTAATCATGGATAAAAAAGGAAAAATACTGATTGTAGATGATGAACCGGACATTATTGAGTTTATTCACTACAATCTGTCAAAAGAAGGATATACAGTCGAAACAGCATCCAATGGCTTAAAGGCAATTGAAGCAGCTAGTGCTTTCGACCCTGATTTGATTATCCTGGATATTATGATGCCTGAGATGGATGGTGTGGAAGTATGCAAACGCCTGAGACAAAACCCTCAGTTTGAACGAACGCTTATCGCATTCCTAACTGCAAGAAATGAAGACTATACTCAAATCTCAGCCTTAGAGAATGGAGGGGATGACTATATCACCAAACCCATCAAGCCTGGTGTTCTCATCAGCAGAATCAAAGCCTTGTTTCGTCGAAATAGTAAAGTAAAGGAAAAAGATAGTCCGAAGATTCTCATCGCAGGAGATCTTAAAATAGACAAAGAGAAAGTACTGGTATACAGAGGAGATGAAGAAATAGAACTTGCCAAAAAAGAGTTTGAGCTGCTCAGTCTTTTGGCTTCAAAGCCAGGTAAGGTTTACCAACGACATGAGATTTTATCAAAAGTTTGGGGTCGAGATGTCATTGTAGGCAACCGTACCATCGATGTTCATGTTAGAAAGCTTCGTGAAAAAATCGGAAGCCATTACATTAAAACGGTCAAAGGAATCGGATATAAATTTGACTTCTAGGAATGATAAAAAACCTTACTCCAAGGCAAATCGCGTTCATCACCGCCCTGGTTTTGACGATTCTCCTAAGTTTAATTGCTCTAGGCTATTTTACCATAGGTCAAAATATGAACCCATTATGGCTAATGGTCATCATCATTGCCATTATATTCATAGGATCCTATTGGCTCATTTCTTTCATGTTGGAGAGATATATTTATAGGCGAGTCAAATTGATTTATAAGATTATTCATAACTCAAAGACTTCCGTTCAGGATAAGTCTTTGATTACAGATGACCAACATGTTCTTCAAAGAGTTTCTGATGAAGTAAAAGAATGGGCGGAATCACAAGAAGCGGAAATCCAATCATTAAAGCAACTAGAAAAGTATCGTAGAGCTTTCATTGGGAATGTAAGTCATGAACTAAAAACGCCTATTTTTACCATTCAAGGTTACATTCACACCTTGATTGATGGGGGTTTATATGACGAAAACATCAATCACAGTTTTCTTAAGAAGGCAGCACACAATGTGGAACGTCTTCAAAGTATCGTGGAAGATTTAGAAGTAATATCTAAGCTCGAAACCGGCAATATCGCCCTGGATATTCAGAATTTTGATATTAAGGAATTAGCCAAAGAGGTAATTGATGACGCACAGTTTCAAGCCAAAGAAAAAGGGATTCAAATTCAATTAAAAGATGGCGCAGACCGAAGCTTTATGGTCAGTGCAGATAGGGATAATATTACTCAGGTCCTGAATAATCTTGTCATCAATTCAATCAAATATGGTCATGAAAATGGTCATACCAAGATCGGATTTTACGATATGGATAAATTCATATTAGTCGAAGTGAGTGACAATGGAATCGGGATCCCTCAAAAACATTTGAACCATTTATTTGATAGATTCTATCGTGTAGACAAATCCAGATCCCGCACCATGGGAGGCAGTGGTTTAGGGCTTTCTATCGTAAAGCATATCCTGGAAGCTCACAACCAAACGATCAATGTGCGATCCACTGAGGGTGTAGGATCGACTTTTGGGTTTACGCTTGCCAAAGCGAAGTAAGCTCTTCTCTTTTTAAACATAATGCCTCCAATAAAAATTGATAAACCTAACCAGAAGTTCATAAATTTTCTTTATTGTAAATGACCTTATTGGTTGATTGCCATTGAACAACTCGTCCTCCTGCCTCTTCTAAAATGATTTGAGCTGCCGCAGTGTCCCACTCCATAGTAGGCGCAATCCTTGGATACAATTCAGCATCCCCTTCTGCAATCTTCAAGAATTTTAAAGAACTACCAAAACTTATGGTTTTCGCTTCATGCAAGCGGTTTAAAAAAGCTGTTGTCTCTTCATTTAAATGAGACCTGGAACAAACCACTGCCAATCCTGTGTCCTCTATAGAAAAATCAGGAGCGTTTAATTGAACTTCCTGTTCATCTTTTAGCCTGCATGCTCCTTCACCTTTTACGGCCCAATATAATGCATCCTGCACCGGAATATATACACATCCCATGACCACTTCCGAACCTTCCAAAAGCCCTATATTAATAGTAAACTCCCCATTTCTTTTTACGAACTCCTTCGTACCATCCAAAGGATCTACAATCCACTGGTAGGATGCATCACGCCTTTCGGCAAAAGCTTGATTCTTGTGTTCTTCAGAAATGACGGGAATTTGCACATTGAGTCCTGAAAGACCTTCCATAATGATGTTATGGGAAGCTTGATCAGCCTTAGTTAAAGGACTTTCATCAGATTTTAATTCAAGCCCAATATCAGAAGAATTGTAAATTTTGAGGGTCGCTTTACCCGCTTCAGTAATAATTTCCTTTATTTTTGATAGAAGAGAAGGGTCTTTATAATTCATAGAAGAGACGATTATGTCAAAAGTTTTAGTGACCGGAGGAACCGGCTATATCGGATCTCATACGATTGTCCAGTTATTGGAAAAAGGGTATGAGGTAGTTTCCATTGACAATTTAAGTAATTCAAAAATAGAAGTAAGAGATTCTATTAAAAAGATTACCGGAAAGGATTTCCAAAACTATAATATAGATCTAAGAGATTCAGCTTCATTAGATCAAATTATAGAAGAACATCAAGATATCGAGGGAGTCATTCATTTCGCTGCAGTATTGGATGTAGAAGAATCCGTGCATCACCCTCTATTCTATTTCAAAAATAATATCATAGGTCAATTAAACTTGCTGGAAAAATTAAAAAACACCCAATGTAAATCCTTTATATTTTCATCCTCCTGCACCGTGTATGGCGAACCGGATGAAATGCCGGTTCATGAAGCTATGCCCGCTCAATCTGTGGAGTCACCCTACGGAAGAACCAAACAAATAGGAGAGGGGATTCTCCAGGATTGCATGAGATCAAAAGAAGTCAAAAATGCTATTTTGCTGAGGTATTTTAATCCTGCCGGAGCTCATCCTTCATCGGTCATTGGAGAAGACCCTTTGCATTTATCCAGACATTTAGTGCCCATCATTACTCATGTTGCTTCAGGGATTCGGGAAAAACTCATGGTTTTTGGAGATAATTATGATACAAGAGATGGTAGCTGCGTTCGCGATTATATACATATTATGGATATAGCCAGAGCACATATACTTGCCTTAGAATGGGGTGTGCAGCAAGAGCTCACTCAAGCTGAAGTATTTAATCTGGGAACAGGCGATGGCGTAACCGTATTAGAAATGATTGCTGCCTTTGAAAAGGCCACCGGAATCCCCATAAATTATGAAATAGCCGCTCGCAGACCCGGAGATGTCTCTGCAGTCTATGCGAATAACTCGAAAGCAAAAGAGATTTTAAAATGGAGTCCGGAGTATAGTTTGGAAGATATCATGAAGCATGCCTGGGAGTGGGAGAAAGTGCGAGCAGCAAGGGAAGTTTAAGCTTCTAACTGCGTCTTCATTTTCTGTATCCTTTGTTCCAGCGTTTCCGTACTCATACGCTCCCTGAGTCGATCGACTATAATAGGAAATGCAAAAGGTGTTGCCCTTTCAGGTTTCATTAAACGGATCTCTTGTTTCTGGATCCGCTGCAAGGCAGCCCTTAATCTGCTTTCTTCAAGTTGAAATGTCTTCACTTCATCAAAGCTTTGCAAGTAAAGAAGATTGTCCGGGTCATATTGCTGGAACACATCAAACAATAAACTGGTGGATGTGATGAGATGTTTTTCTTTTTTGTTTTTACCGGGATACCCTTTAAAGATCATTCCGGAGATACTGGATATATCTCTGAACTGTCTTTTCGCCATTTCGACTTCGTTGATACTTTTCTGGATCTCAGCACTTAAGCCGTCATCATGAAACAAACTATTTTCCAATGCCTTTTCAATAGGAATGGGTTGGTCGGACAATAATTCAAGTCCGTAGTCATTCATAGCTATCGAAAAAGAAATCGGTGAATACTGACTGAGACGGTGTCCAATGAGTGCCCCTAAGCCTTCGTGCACAGCTCTTCCTTCGAAAGGGTATAGGAGTAGATGATATCCCTCTTTGTCTTCAAAATATTCAATTAAAAAGTCAAGATCCGAGGGTACAAAAGACCTTTGGTCTTGAACCATTAACAAAGGAACCATCTTTTCAATTTCCGGTTCTGTAATATCACCATATCGAAAGCGGTCAATCATACTTCTGATCATGGAGCTCATTTGGCTGGAAAGTGGCATTCGACCACCCATCCAAGAAGGAATCCTACCCGTCTTTTTCTTTGAATTTTTGACCAATGCTTCGTTAGCATTCAATCGAACCAAACTCAAGCTTCTTCCTGCAAACCAAAATGTATCTCCTTTCTCTAATTGACTAATAAACCACTCCTCAATCGTTCCTATTTTTTTCCCATTCATATATTTCACCAGAATGGCTGCATCACCTACAATGGTTCCGATGGATAATCGATGCCGCATGGCGATACTTTTATCCAAAACACGAACAATACCTGCCGCATCCATACCAACTTTTCTAAAATTGGAATACGCTTGCAATCCTTTTCCTCCATAAATTAAAAACCTAATGCACCATTCACATTCATCTCTTGTCAAGGCCTGATAGCAAAAAGTCTGACTGACTTCATCAAAAACCTGATCCGGTTGAAAACCTGAGCCGGATGCCAAGGTCATCATATATTGTATCAAAACATCAAAAGACAATATATAAGGAATACGATCTTCTATATATGATTCCTTGATAGCTGCTCTTAAAGCAGCACCTTCAATCAATTCCAAAGAATGAGTGGGGACAAAATAGATGCGACTGTCTGCTCCGGGTTGGTGTCCGGATCGACCTGCTCTTTGAAGAAACCTAGCCACTCCTTTGGGACTTCCAATTTGTACAATGGTTTCTACCGGCCGAAAATCGACTCCTAAGTCCAAGCTAGAAGTGCACACTACAGCTTGAAGATCTCCTTCGTGCAGAGACTCCTCTACCCATTCCCTTAAGTCACGACTTATGGACCCATGATGCATCGCCATGATTCCTGCCAGATCCGGATCTATCTCCAACAATCTTTGGTACCATATTTCACATTGAGCCCTGGTATTGGTAAAAATCAAGCAGCTTTTGGAGGATTTAATAATAGATAGAACCTTGTCCAGTAATTTAATACCCAAATGTCCGGCCCATGGGAAATGTTCGATTTCATCAGGCAATACCGTATGTACTTCAACATTTTTGTGAATATTAGCCCTGATAAGGCATCGAGCGTCAGACTTGACCATAGTTCCCAGTAATACGTCCACTGCATCTGAAAGATTGCCAATGGTAGCAGAAATGCCCCAGGCGATGGTATCTGTTCTATTCATCAGAAAAGAAAGCGCTAACTGAACCTGAACTCCACGTTTGGATCCCATTAATTCATGCCATTCATCAACAATGAGGGAGGTAAGATGCTTGAAATATTCCTCATTCTCTTTTTGAGTGAGAAGGAGATGTAAGGATTCAGGAGTGGTAATTAGAATATCAGGCGGATGACTCTTATGCTTTTTCCTCTCTTGAATGCTGGTATCTCCTGTACGAACACCCACTTTCCATTCCAACTTTAATCCTTCAACTGCCCTTTGCGCCGACTGATAGATTTCTTTGGATAAAGCTTTTAAGGGAGTCAACCAAATCACTTTGACACCAGCTTTTTGATTGTTGGAAGCTCTTACGATGGAAGGTAATAGCAAAGAATAGGTTTTGCCACTGCCAGTTGGGGCATTTACAATTCCAGACTTTCCTGCTAAGACAGCATCCCAACTCTCTTGCTGGAATGGGAATACTTCCCAACCTAAAGAATCAAACCACTGATATAAATCTTTTTTTTCCAAGAATACCTTTTCAATCAAATACAAGATCGAACAAAAGGTTGGGTCTAGACATAAAAAAAACCTCTTTGTTTGCCCTAACAAAGAGGTTTACCCCAAAATAACCCCAGATAATTTCTGAGTTATGTATTAACTTCTATAAAGATGAAGCATAATTTAACCACATATCAGTTTTTCAGTTTTTTGGCTCAATTTCTTCGTTTTTTGGTATCATTTGCACGTTTTTTGGTGATACTAGAGAATCGACCAATGTACAGATAATGAATTCTTTGTTATTTTGACTTCAGCTTATGACATCAAAAGATTATAGGGAAAACTTACTCCCCAAATTACCTGAAGATCCTGGGGTGTACCAGTTTAAAGACGAAAACGGTGAAGTTCTTTATGTTGGTAAAGCGAAAAACCTCAAGAACAGAGTCAGTTCGTATTTCACATCCGGTAAAAACCAAGCCTACAAAACCAGAACAATGGTAAGGTCGGCTGATCATGTTGAGTTTATCATAGTAGATAGTGAGCACGACGCTTTATTATTGGAAAACACCCTCATTAAGAAATTACAGCCCCGCTATAACGTGCTCTTCAGGGATGACAAATCATACACCTATATCGTAGTCAAGAATGAGCGCTTTCCCAGAGTGTTTTTTACACGGAGAAAGTTTAATGATGGCTCTACCTACTTCGGACCCTATACTTCAAAGTATAAGGCCAAGATAGTGCTGGATTTGATTAAGCAACTCTTTCCTCTTCGAACCTGTAAATTCAATTTATCGGAAGAGAATATTAAGAAGGGGAAATTCAAGGTTTGCCTCGAATATCATATTGAAAATTGCATGGGACCTTGCGAGGGATATGAAAGCGAAGAGTCTTATAATCAAAAGATACAGCAGGTAAAAAATATGCTTCGAGGCCATTTTGGAGAAGTCAAAAAGCACATAAAACAGCAAATGCTGCTGGAAGCGGAAAAAATGAATTTTGAAGAAGCGCAAAAATGGAAAGTAAGATTTGAAGCATTTCAGGACTACCAATCAAGATCTACAGTTGTAAGCCCCAGGGTACATGATGTGGATGTCTATAGCATTCAAGCGGAGGAACAGCTGGCATTTGTGAACTATATTCGAGTAGTTAATGGCGTCATGATCAATACGTACACGATTGAACTAAAAAAGAATCTGAATGATGATGAGAGAGAATTGTTAGAAATAAGCGTTTTGGAATTAAGAACAAGGTTCAAATCAGATGCCCCCGAAATCGTAGTACCTTTTTCTATCGACTATCCGGATGATCAAATAAAAATTACCGTCCCACAAAGAGGCGATAAGAGAAAACTTCTTGAATTATCTCAGAAGAATGTCTACTACTTTAAGCAACAAAGATTTAAAGAGTTACAAGCGAAGAAAAACAAACAGACCTCTGCGGAGCGGATTCTAAAAACCTTGCAGTCTGACCTTCAAATGAAGGAGCTGCCCATGCATATTGAATGTTTTGACAATAGCAATATTCAAGGGAGTCATCCGGTCGCATCTTGTGTCGTCTTTAAAAATGCGAAACCTTCCAAATCAGACTATCGAAAGTTCAATATCAAAACCGTGACAGGTCCTGATGATTTCGCTAGTATGAAGGAAGTGGTTTACAGAAGATACGCGCGAATACTAAAGGAGCAACAGAAATTACCACAATTGATCGTCATAGATGGAGGTAAAGGGCAATTAAATGCTGCTGTCAAAAGTCTGCAAGACCTAGATTTGATGGGCACAATCACCATTATTGGTATTGCGAAAAGACTGGAAGAAATCTTCTTTCCCGGGGACCCTATCCCTCTCTATATCAATAAAAAATCGGAAAGTCTTAAATTGATACAACATTTAAGGAATGAAGCCCATCGATTTGCAATTACCTTTCACAGAGATCAAAGATCCTCTGGTTTCACCAGGACGGAATTGACGAAAATCGAAGGTATCGGTCCTAAGACCAGCCAAAAATTACTTCAAGAATTCAAATCTGTACGGAAAGTACGTCAGGCTTCCTATTCTGAGCTCAACAAGGTCGTAGGCCATCAATTAGCACAAAAGCTAAAACGCTACTTTGATGAAGAAGAGTAAAGAAGAGACTGATAGATTGTATCCATCCGTTCAAACATCTTGGTAGGCTCAAAATTACTCATATGCTTCACCGCATTTTGACTTAACTTATGGTATAAGCCTGAATGGGATAGGATTTGTGCCATCAGGCCTATATAAGGTTCTACGGAATCCTCTTTGACCACATAGCCATTATACTCATCTTGAATCACCTCAGACAGTCCACCTGAGTCATGGACCACTGCCGGAATACCCGCCATTTGCGCCTCAATAACGGAGGTCCCCAATCCTTCTTTTTGAGAGGGAAACACAAGCAAATCGAATTCCTTCATATATTTTCGAACATCTCTTTCAAATCCAATCAAGATCACGCTTTCCTCCAAGCCTCGATCCTCAATCTTTTGTTCCAAAATCGAGCGAAGCGGACCTTCACCGAAAACAAGAAAAATCACCTTACATTCAGGGTGACGGGCTATAAATTGAGTAGCTATATCCAAAAATCTTAAATGGCCTTTTTCTTTTGTAAGAGCAGCAACATGAGCTATAATAGCAACCTCATCAGGTATACTTAAACGCTTCCGCAAAGAGTTGCTCGCAGCATCAAAAGTCATGGAAGGATCCACCGCGCTATAAACTACTTCAAGTTTATTTGAATCCCTGACGACATCCATCATAACTTTTTTCACCGCCTCAGAAATACAAATCACCTTTTGTATCGCTGGATGGTTATACTTCCATTGGGTAAAGCGGTCCTTTTTCGGGCTGAAAACCACCCTGCGATGTAGAATCACTTTAGGCTTTTTAGATATAAAAGATAGGGCTAGAACAGCTGCGGTATGGGCATGTGGGTCATGCAGATGAAGAATGTCTGGTTGCTCCTTATTGATCATTCTTTGAAGTTGCAAAGCAAAAACCGGATCTGTTCCCAATCTACGTTTTGCAAATCTAAATGTGATGGGGAATTCATATTGCTTTTGCCGAAAGGGGCTTTGAAGGGGTGCAAATAAAGAAATTTTATAACCATGATAGGCTTGCTCTCGCATCAATAACTCAATTTGAGCTTCACCACCTCTCCAGCTCTTTGCCCCGGAAACATGAAGTACGCTAATATCCTTATTTGGCATTCCCTAATGGATTCACTTCCGCCAAGCTTGTTGGGTTGCTGAGTGAAAGCCGATGATCAAATTCAGAGGATTCTGGCACGACATCAGCTCCTAAAGCTGTGAGAATCCTATCCCGCACTTTAAAATAGCTCGGCAACTCCTCATCAGCCATAGGATCGGGTGGAGGCAAGTTCTCTCTGAGGGGATCCACCTGTCTGCCATTTTTCCAGAATCGATAACATACATGGGGTCCTGTTGCCAAACCTGTGCTACCCACATATCCAATTGTTTGGCCTTGCTTGACGTGCACACCCGAGCGAATACCTTTGGCGAATTTAGACATATGCAGGTATTGCGTAGTGTACACCTTATCGTGCTTGATTTTCACATAGTTTCCGTTCCCTCTTGTATAACCGGCGGTAAGGACCACGCCATCTGCCACAGATCGAATAGGCGTCCCTCGAGGAGCAGCATAATCTGTGCCCAGATGGGGTTTAACGCGCTTTAATACCGGATGAAATCTTCTTGGATTGTATCTGCTGGAAATTCTGGAAAACTCAACCGGTGCTTTCAGAAATGCTTTTTTCATGGGTCTGCCACACTCATCAAAAAAGCCTTCATATTGATCTGATTGATACCAAATGGAATAGTACTCATTATCATAATTCTTATAATAGGCTGCCTTGAGCGTGCCTACTCCTACCACATTCCCTTTAATCGATTGTTCTTCGTAGATCAACTTAAAAGAGTCACTGGGTTGAACATGGTAAAAGTCTACAGACCATGCCAGAGCTTGTTCCATTTTTGATATTAGCTCGTAAGGTAGATTGAGTCTGTCCATAGTCAACCACAAAGAACCGTTGATCGTACCACTTACTACTTTCTCTGTTTGGTCTATTTCTTCCTTCACGACATTCACGTCTAGCTCTTGCAGGTCATATACCACATGAAAGTATGGGCTATTCTGATAAATAAATGTATGAGCTGCTAAGCTATCATTCTGAGCAATCAAAGTGTAGGTGCCTCCTGCTCTGAGATTTCTCACATCAAAAACGTCCTTTGAAACTCGGGCAATAGCATCAATTTTAGCGTAACTCACTTTTGCCGAAAGGAGTATATCTGCTAAGAACTCATTGGGTTCAATAATGCCGCAAGTAATCGAAACAGAGTCTGGGTCATAACCGTATATGTAACACTTATGAAAATCATCCTTCTGTTCTTCCAAGACCGGAGAAGCTATAGATTCTTCTGTTGGTAATGATAAGTAATACGTCAGGCCTAACAGCAATAGAGCGGCAATCACAAGAACACTTACGATAAATCGATTCATAGTTTGTTCATATTTCAATATGCTGATGCACCCTTAAAACGATATAGATCAGGGTTCATATTGCCAGACCTATATCAAAGCTACTTCATCCCAAATATATGATATTGAATTCGGTCTTGAATGCAGTGTCGAATCTGTATCTTCGAATAAAAATAATCATATTTGAATAAATGTAATATCTATTGGTGAAAAATTCACGCTTTATACAGGCTCATGGGGCTCTGCTGGATCTGGAAAGCCCAAAAATTATGGGAATTTTAAATGCGACTCCTGATTCTTTTTTTTCCGGCAATCGGTCTGTACAACAGAACCGACAAAGAGAACTTGTAGACCAAATGATTCAAGACGGAGCTGATATTATTGATATTGGAGGAATGTCCAGCCGTCCGGGTGCAGAAATAATATCTTCCAGAGATGAAGTGGAACGGATTTCTCCTATTGTTGATTACTGCATCGAGCATTACCCTCAAACTTGGCTATCGATTGACACGCTCCATGCAGGGACGGCAAGGGTAATGTTGGAGAAGGGGGTGCATCTGATCAATGATATCAGCGGTGGCCAATATGATCCGGAAATAGTTGATATTGTTTCTGAATATAAAGTCCCCTACGTATGTATGCATATGAAAGGGATTCCCAAAACGATGGTTCATCAAAATAAATATCAGGACCTTATCAGGGAGCTTATGCTGTTCTTTAAGGAGCGAATTCAAACACTTAGCTCGAAAGGAATAAAAGATATCATCATTGATCCGGGCTTTGGTTTCTCTAAGAATATTGCACAGAATTACCAACTATTGCATCATCTCCACAAATTCAAAATTTTTGATTTCCCTCTATTGGTGGGAGTATCGAGAAAATCCATGATCTATAAAGTATTAAACACCGATCCCGAAAATGCGCTCAATGGCACAACGGTGATCCACACTCTCGCTTTATTGCAGGGTGCAGAAATCCTGCGTGTTCATGATGTCAAAGAAGCGAAAGAAACAATGCAGCTACTTGCTTATTACAAGTAAATAAATGCCGATTTAGAGACCTAAAAGAACTCAAATATCGTTAGCTATAGCGAGATAATAAAATGCAGGATCCTGAACCACATAAAATGCCTAAAAGATTCTCTTCCGCTCGAAAGTGGATCAAGAGAATTGCAGTGAGCTTGCTGACTTTTTGGATATTGCTCATGTTACTCATCCAAATTCCTGCTGTACAAAGATATTTCCTTCATTTTGCCACCGATTTTATTGAGGAAAAAAGTGGCAGAAAGGTAGAAGTTAAAGGTTTTAGATTGAAGCTCTTCGATCAATTGACCCTTGAGGAAGTATTTATCGAGGGCTATGAACAAGATACCCTTTTGAGTTCCGGGAGTTTGGCCATCAATTTCAAAAATCCTATTTACACCTACATCGCCTCAGGGGGATTCACGATTGAGGGGATTACTCTAGATAAGGCTCGATTGAATTTGAAAATGGATTCGAATGAAGGTCTGACCAATATTCAAAGGTTTGTTAATAGTTTTAATTCATCAGTGACAGATAAACCCAACAATGAACGTTCAGCTTCCCAAAACCTGAAATTAGATCTCAAGGAACTTCGAGCCTACCAATCATCCTTCACGCGTCTGGATTCCATCGCAGGCACCTATCAAAACTTTCAGGTAAAGGAGTTGGTCATCCACCCCCATACACTTGACTTATCACAATCTGAATTCATTATTGAAGATGCTGTCCTTCAAGGACTATCCATAAGCATTGATAATTTTAAGGCAATAGATGCTCCAGCTCAGAAGGATTCAAGTATAACTGCAACTTCATCTAATCCCATCTTAGTACAAATTAGAAACTTAGAATTGTCGGAAGGAGAATTTGAACTAGATAACTATGCCCGTTCTCCATTTAGAACAAAAAGAAAAGATGTAATCGACTGGGACCATTTTGCCGTAAGGCAAATTGCAATTCGAGCAGATGACTTTACCTTATACAATTGGAATTTTGATGGATGCCTGAATCATTTATCCGGGCAAACAGATAGTGGATTCAAGTTGTCAGAGTTAAAAAGTTCCTATGTGCATGTAGATACGCACTGGGTGCATGTGGAAGGGGGAAAAATTGAAACTCCTTATTCTTTGTGGTACGGAGATGTGCAATTTCATTATGATCAATTCCCTTCCTTTAGAGACTTTACGAATCGAGTAGCTTTAGACGTTGTAAGTCAAAGTGGTTCTATAGCAATCAGAGACATTATAGACTTTGCGCCTAAACTCTATGAAGTAGATTTTTTCAGGGAAAATCAAAGTCGAACCATAGAATTGGAAGGGTGGATTCATGGCAAAATTAATGAGCTAAAAGGCGACCAAATCTACTTGAATGTTGGAGGGACTTCAATCATTCAAGGTACGTTCAGCTCACAGGATTTAGCAGGTACTGCTCCCGCAAAAATGAATATCAATGTAGATTTCTCGGAAACAAATATGAATGCCCTGAAGTCCTTAATTCCTAATTTTTCTCCTCCCAAAAACTTCTACAATCTGGGAACACTTAACTTTGAAGGGCAGTTTAATGGCTATTTTAAAGATTTTGTGGCCTCAGGTAAATTGGTCAGTGATATTGGTATAGCCAATATGGATATGAGCATGGATCTGACACAAGGGGTAGAAGAAGCTGAGTACGCTGGCACCTTGAATCTGAAAGATTTTGACCTAGGTCAATGGACTCAAGATAATACATTCGGTTTAGTAACTTTTGATGCTGTCGTGCCACAAGGTAAAGGCTTACGCCTGAAAGATCTAGATACAGACCTCCTGGCAGAAGTTGATCAGTTTAACTACAAAGGCTACAAATACACCAACTTCCGAATGGAGGGAAGAGTCATTCAATCTACATTTAATGGTGATTTTTCCATTTCAGATGAAAATATAGAATTAGGCTTCCTGGGTATCGTGGACTTATCTGAAAAGCTACCCATCATTAATGTGGAAGCAGACATTCAAAAAATTGATCTGTTAGCAACGAATCTTTCAGAGCGTGATCTGATATTAAGCGGAAAGGGTTTTATCAACATTCAAAATTATCAACTAGAAGAATTAGAAGCACAACTGAATGTGCAAAACTTCCAATTAATTGAAAATGATACCACCATCTATCAATTAGATTCTTTAAATGCTATAGCCAATGCGACGGATTTAAGTAATAAATTGATTTCATTCAAGTCAGATATCGGGCAGGCTGAAATGAGAGGTAATTTCAACATTACTGAACTATGGCCTAAACTAAAGAATGAAATCATTGACTATTACCCATCATTTAGTGATAAACTGGGATGGTCCAGATCATTAGACATACTGGAGCATCAGAACTTCCAAGCTAGTGTGCGCATCCTCGAAAGCAAAAACTGGGCTTCATTTTTTGACCCCAAGCTAGATACGCTGTCCTCTACAGAATTAGAAATCTACTGGGACGATTTACAAGATAGCTTTTACATGGACTTCTATTCACCATACATCAGATATGGCACCAATAAAATTGTAGATCCGTTTGTGTATCTATATACGAAAAATGGTATCTCCAATGCTGTATTGGGTAGCAAGGAAATTACTCTTTCGGATCGAATCACACTTCAATCCACAACCATATTCAGCGATATAGTGAAAGACACCTTATTCTGGACTGTGAATAGTGCGAATTATGAAGGAGAGGTTGATCGATTCAATTTTCATGGCAAAATGTTTGTCCGAGATAACTATATCACTTTCAATATCCTAAACGACGAATTGAACTTGTTTACGGACATTTGGACTATAAGTCCTTATAATTTGATACAGGTAGGGAAGAAGTTTATCAATATTCAAGATTTCAACCTACGCAACCAGGATAGAGAAATCACCATTAAGAGTATAGATCAAAAAGGAGTGGCAGCAATTCTAAATGAGATTGAGTTGAATATCCTCAACGATATCATGGTCTATGATAAGCTTCAATTTGAGGGTATTCTGAGTGCCGCTGTCAATTATGAGCAAATCTTCACAGAACCAACCCTTTATGGGAATGTCAAAGTGGATAGTTTACACGTAAATGGAGATGATTTTGGCGTTTTAGATATACGGGCGAATGCTCCCGGCAATAGAAAAGTAATTCGACTGGAGGGCGGCATATCGCACCCTGAAAGAAATCTGCGTCTAGGGGGCTACCTTTTCCCAACACAAACTAGAGAAGATGAGGAATACTTTGATGCTACAATCAGCATGAGAAACTATCCCTTTAAGATTTTAGAATACTTTTTGAATGGGAATATCGAAGATACGGAAGGAACGCTTACAGGAGACTTTGTACTCTCAGGTCCTTTGCGAAAACCAGTTCTGACCGGGTCGGCAATGGTTGAGGAGGCAGCGGTAACCATTCCTTTTTTGGGTATTCGGCTTTTTATTGATGAGCAAGAAGTCAGATCAGAAGAAAATAGGATTGATGCAACCGGAGCAGTCATTAAAGATATATATGGGAATACAGCTACTATCACAGGTGGCTTGACACACAATTACTTTTTGGATCTAGGCCTTGATCTGACAATAGAGTCTGATGAGTTTCTTTTATTAAACACCACTGACGATAATGAATCAATTTATTATGGTCACTGTGTAGCTGCTGCGCAAGTGGCTATGTTCGGTTTGATGGCCACTCCGGATATCATAGTGAAAGCAGCGGATACAAAAGATACACGCTTTTTCTTGAGAACTGATATTGAAAGTGAAGAAGTGAATGCAGGTTTTTTCAGATACAAAGAGTTTGACGACAGCACCAGCATAACAGAAACCAATAATTCAGAAGTAGAGACGATAAAAGGCGTCAACTTTAGCTTGGATTTAGAAGCTAATGAGAGTGCAGTGGTTGAAATCATCATTGACAAGAAAGCGGGGGACATTATTAAGGGTAGAGGAGAAGGAGACATTAGATTTAACTTGCAGCGCTCAGGTGAAATTACCATGTTTGGAGACTATGTAATTTCCGATGGTGAGTACCTTTTCACTTCTCAGGATATTATCAATAAGACCTTTCAGGTAGCTTCGGGTAGTTCCATCCGATGGACGGGAGATCCCTTCGGAGCGTTGCTAAATATTCGTGCAGAATATGAGGTATATACGGCTCCTTATTTGTTTGTTCAAGAGTTGGTAACCGACCCGGCACTGGAAGATGAACTTCGCGCAAATACCCAGGTTGTATTGACTGTTCTCCTGACAGGTCTATTGTATGCACCTGATCTGTCTTTTGATTTTAGATTCCCTCAATTAACAGGACAGGCAAAATCAACTGTTGACAATAAGTTATCTATACTGGAATCTGATCCCAATGGATTGTACGCCCAGGCCGGCGCCTTAATTGTATTAAATACATTTGCTCCCTCTGCTACCGCCAATGGACAAGCCTTGGGATTTGCTGCGGGTGTCAACACACTGAGTGAATTCGTTTCCAATCAGTTTTCCAATCTATTATCAGGATTGTTGAAATCAGCAGTGAAAGATATCGACTTCATTAATGATATTGATTTACAATTGAATTATAATCTGAACACTAATGAGCTCCTAAACGGAGGACAAGCCACTACGCTGGAAAATGGTGAACTAAGAATAAATACTACCACAAGACTATTCGATCGCCTGGAGCTCGATTTAGGTGGAAATTATGGGACAAATAATACTAATTCTATTGTAGGGAATCAAGGTACTTATTTCAATGGTAACATTGCTTTGCAATATAGACTTACAGAAGACAATGAGTTGGTCATGCGGATTTACTCTTTGACAGACCAAGTCCTCGAGGGACGAAGGGTACGATCGGGTGTGGGACTTAGATATCAAAAGGAATTTGACACTTTTGAAGAATTCTTCAACGGTCTACAATCCACCATAGATAAGGGAAGGTCAGGCCCCGAACGACCTATTCAAAGTGGAAACTAGTCTCCGATGATTAAGGTGCTATATATCGGCAAATGATCGCTGTAGCCTCCGTAATAATTTGGCCCACCGGAAGTTCTGCTTGGCGATGAACCAAACCTGGGATGCTCAAACATGAGCCGTTTATCTTTTAAAATCTTCATGGAACGCATGCAGAAGTTATCAGAGCAATCCAACATATTTTGATTCCCTATCATTTGATCCAAAAGATTCCAGTTCCCTCTATAATTATAGGTACCTAAACCTTTTTCGAAGACGCTTCCTGCCAAATTGTACCAATCTGCAGAACTGCCATCACTGAAAGATAAAGCAGCACCTAAAGTATCTTTAATACTGACATCTGAGGGCTCATCATTAAAGTCCCCCATAATGACACAGTGCCCTTCCTTCTGAAAGCCAGCCAAAGCAGCTCTGACTTGTCTTGCAGCACTCCATCTTCTGGGATTGGTCTTTTGTAAGCCTCCGGATCTACTAGGCCAATGAACGACCACAACGGTCCATGCTTTTTCTTGTGTCATCAGTTCAACTTTCAACGCATCCCTTCCTGTATAGTCCGGGTCATCAATCAAAATTGGGATCAATGAGGCATCTATTAGTTTCGATTTCTCCTTACGGTAAATAAGTGCACAATCTATACCTCTAAAATCCCGGGTTTCAAAGTGTACGATATCATACCCATACTGTGACAAACGACCATGATGAATCAGGTCTTCCAGAACTTTCCGATTCTCTACCTCAGCCAAACCCATAACGTCCGGGAAAGAAAGCATCTCTATCACTTCAGCCAAACGATCCAACTTCGTGTGATACTTTTCAGCATTCCAACCTAAATCACTGGATGGAGTATAAAATTCATCTGCAAATCCTTCTTGGTCCAATGTGTCAAAAAGATTTTCAACATTATAAAACGCTACACGGAGGCTATCCTGAGCATACATTGTAAAGTTACATAGGCTAAATACCAGGATGTAAAAAAGATGCTTCATATTCGGTTCGTTCGTTGAATCAAGATAAAATCAAGGGTAACCAATGCGGCCATGGCCGTGACAATGGGAACCGCTCGCGGGAGAACGCATGGGTCATGTCTTCCTTTTACATTCAGTTCGACAGAGGCGCCATCTTTTGAAACCGTTTGCTGAGGTTTTCTAACGGTTGCTACAGGTTTAAAGACAGATCTGAAGTAAACAGGCATCCCATTGGTGATGCCACCTTGAATACCTCCGGAATGGTTTGTTTGCGTAATAAAGTCTCCCTTTGAATTTTGCTCAAAAATATCATTGTGTTCAGAGCCTTTCATCAAGGAACTAGAGAATCCGGAACCATATTCAAATCCTTTACAAGCATTGATACTCAAAATTGCAGAAGCTAATCGAGCTTGAAATTTGTCATAAATAGGTTCACCGAGGCCTACAGGCATAGAGTGGATATGACAGCTAATGGTTCCCCCTACGGTTTCACCCTCCTTTTTAATCACTTCAATACACTCTTGCATTTTTTGCGCAGTATCTGCATCGGGACAACGAACCAGATTTTTTTCGATTTGACTATAATCTACTGCACCTGGTAAATCATCTTTAAGTTGAATATTATAAACCTGACTCACAAAAGAATGAATTTCAATGCCTAGTTGATTCAGTACCTGCAAGGCTAATCCCCCGGCAGCTACCCGACAGGCAGTTTCCCGAGCACTGGATCGCCCGCCACCTCGATAATCTCGGAGCCCATATTTAACATCATAGGTAAAGTCAGCATGGGAAGGCCTGTAATTGTCTTTGATATTGGAGTAATCCCTGGATCTGGCATCTGTATTCTCAAAACGAAAATGAATGGGCGTTCCTGTGGAGACACCTTGAAAAATACCGGATTCAACAATCAGCTGATCTTTTTCTTTCCGCTGGGTTGTCAAATGAGATTGCCCGGGTCTTCGCTTATCCAACAAGGCCTGTATTTGTTGGATGTCCACAGAGACTCCTGCCGGACAACCATCGATGACGACGCCAATGGCAGGTCCGTGTGACTCACCATAGGTGATAATCTTAAATATTCTTCCAAAACTATTACTCATGTTTCGCTGTCTTAGTACAAACTTACTATTTACTTTAGCAAAAAATCACTCGCTGCTATGTCTTTACAAACGATTCCAACGGCAGCCATACATCAGTTGGAACTTGACGTACTGAAAAATGAAATCCTGCAGTTTACGCTGAGTGAACTGTCAAGGTCCTATATCCAAAAGGAACAAGCAAAAACAAGTTTTGATGAGATTCAAAATGGTTTCACCCCAATAAAGGAATATCTGAACTTAATCGAAGCCTCAAAAGATCTTCCCTTGTCTGCTTATGTAGACACAAAAAGTAGCCTGGATAAGCTGAGGGTCGAAGGTTACATTCTTGACCAGGAAGAAGTCATTGAGATTTATCGTTTAATCAAAATTGGACAAACGCTACAATCTTATTTTGAAGCAGAAGATCAGGAGAACTACCCTTTATTGTATCATCTTCTCAAGTCGATCGATATTCCGGACAGAGTCAATTCTGAGTGTGAAAGAATTTTTGATGACCAATTTGAAGTAAAATGGGACGCCAGTCCTGAATTAGCAAGAATACAACATGCGCTCAATGCTACTAAAAGAAGACTGGACAAAGAGTTTCAGTCCATATTAAAAGATTACAGTGCCAAGGGCTGGTTGACAGATACCGCAGAATCCATTAGAAATGGAAGACGTGTACTTGCCGTTCAATCAGAGTTTAAGCGAAAAATAAAGGGGATCATTCATGATGAATCTGCTACCGGAAAGGTTAGCTATATTGAGCCTGATCGGATCCTGGATATCAATAATGATATCTTCGATTTTGAACAGGAACGTAAGAGAGAAATTCTAAAACTACTCAAACATCTATGTTCGACCATCCGAGATTTCCGTGAAGAAATACTCACCCTTCAACAGCTTATAGTCGATCTGGATGTCATTCGAGCTAAATCTAAGTTTGGAAAAACAATTGATGCGGTTTGCCCTAGAATTCAAGGCACCCCTGGCATCCATATTAAAAATGGCCGACACCCGCTGCTCGTTCTAAAGTTTTCAAAAACCGGAGATGAGGTTATCCCATTTACGCTTCAGTTTTACCATAACAACCGCATGCTTATTGTAAGTGGGCCTAATGCAGGAGGGAAAACTATATTAATGAAATCCATTGGCCTGCTTCAATTAATGGTTCAGACTTGTATCCCGGTACCCGTAGAAGAGTCTTCCACCTTTGGTGTGTTTAACAAATTGTTTGTGGATATCGGCGATCAACAATCTTTAGAGGACGATTTAAGTACCTACAGCTCACACTTGAAAAACATGAACCAATTCATGCAAAGAGCAGATGCGCAAAGTCTACTGCTGATTGACGAATTGGGTTCCGGAACAGATCCAAGACTCGGAGGAGCCATTGCCGAAGCAATTTTAAAAGATCTTTTTGACAAGGGCGTACACGGAGTCATTACAACTCACTACAGTAATCTAAAGAGCTTTGCCCATAGAGTAAAAGGTGTAATCAATGGGGCGATGTCATTCAATAAAGAATCACTGGAACCTACCTATCAACTTTTACCGGGTAAACCCGGGAGTTCCTTTGCATTTGAATTAGCTGAAAAAAGTAAGCTTCCGCAAAAAGTGATTCAATATGCTAAGAAGAAAGCCGGGAAAGCATTGGTAGATGTCGACCAATTATTATCCGACATCCAACAGCAACAAAAAAAGCTCGAAGAACAAACAGAAGCGGTATCTAAAAAAGAACGACAAGTAGATACAATGCGGTTGACCTATGAGCAGATGAAAAAAGATCTCGAAGCGCAAAGACAAAGAATCAAAATGATGCGCAAAGAGTATGACATCAGTCAAGGAGTGGAGGTGCAAAAATCATTGAAAGAGTTAATTGCTAAACTTGAAAAAGAAAAGGACCTGGAGCAAGCTAAGGAACTCGAAAAAAGGATTAAACAAGAAAAAGAAGAACAAGCTAGAGAACTGAACAAACTGGAGGAAAGAGAGTGGACGGAGAGGCAAAAAGATGTCAAACGAAAAATCCAGGTAGGGGATTTCGTAAAAATCAGAAAAACAGGAACATCCGGTCAAATTGACCGCATTCATAAAGGGAAAGCGTTGATCCTAAGCGGTCCATTTCAAATAGAGGCGAAACTCAGAGACCTACAATTGATCAATGAACCTTTAGAGACAAAAAAACAACGCTCTGTTCAAGTAAAAATGGACTCAGATCGTAAGCCTATTGATCCTAAATTAGATATCCGGGGGCTTCCCAAATCAGAGGCGGCGAGACTTTTAGATGAATATTTTGATCAGATCATTTTGCAAGGATTAAGCTCAGTGCAAATTGTACACGGAAAGGGAAGCGGTGTCTTAAAACAACTAGTACGCGAGAAAGCAAAAAAATACGGCGCCTTCACTGAAATCTATCATCCCCCAAGAGAAGCAGGAGGTGAGGGGGTATCTATTTTGAAGACATAAAAAAAAGCCCGAAAACGGGCTTTTTATATCCATGTAGAAAATGAAGTCTGCTTACGAAAACATTTCTGTTCCTGCGAAATGGAAACTCCCTTCAATTACTGCGTTTTCATCTGAATCAGAACCATGCACGGCATTCTCTCCAATGCTTGTAGCATATTTCGCTCTGATGGTGCCTTCTTCAGCTTCTGCCGGATTGGTTGCACCAATCAATTTTCTAAAGTCCTCTACTGCGTTATCTTTTTCTAATACAGCAGCAACGATGGGGCCGGAAGACATAAATTCTACCAACTCACCGTAAAAAGGACGCTCCTTATGAACAGCATAAAACTCACCTGCCTTCTCTGCAGAAAGCTTTGTGTACTTCATAGCTATAATTTTGAAACCAGCCTCATTAATTTGGGCTAAAATCGCTCCGATATGGCCATTTCTGACTGCATCAGGCTTAATCATTGTGAATGTTCTATTTCCAGACATATCTAATTTTTGCGCAAAGGTAAAGAATAGATCGTATAACCTCTAAAAGCCATATTAAATTTGTGTCACCGCTTACTGAATACACCTTTTACTAGCTGACATCCTATTATATTGTGGCTAGCGATGCTTTTCACATTGAATTATTATGGAATTCGTCATGCATTTCATTAAAAAAATGCCAAATTCGCATGCAATATGAGCAAGATCAATCCAGATTATCCTAAGATTCGAAAATGGATCGACCAGCCCAAAAATGTGGTGATTACTACCCACCGCAATCCGGATGGCGATGCCATAGGTTCTTGTTTGGGAATGCAGCTCTTTTTGGAGGCTTTTGGTCATAAGGTGACTGTCTTGATGCCTAGTGAGTATCCCTTAAATTTTAGCTGGATGCCTAAGATTGCTGATTGTTTGATTTATGATTTACAACCAGATGAATGTAAAGCTGCCCTTGAACAAACAGAATGGTTTATTGCATTGGATTTCAATGGCCTGGACAGAATCGATAAAATGGGCGAAATCTGGAATCAAATGAAGACAGATGATATTCCTAGTCTGCTCATTGACCATCACATAGATCCCGAACCATTTGTCCAGGAAATATTTTCACATACTTCCGCAAGTTCGACTTGTGAACTTGTATATGATTTTATTATGGGACTGCAGGAGCAGAAAAAAATGAATTCTGATATTGCAGATTGCTTGTTTACAGGAATTATCACAGATACGGGTCGTTTCAGGCACGCCACATCCTCCAAAGTATACAGGACGGCCTCAGAACTTAAGTCATTTGGTGCCAGAGACGTCCTCATTAACGATTACATATTTAACAGCTTTACCGAGAAGCAACTTAAACTTCTAGGTTATTGTTTATATGAAAGAATGGAGGTTTTAGAAGATTATCAAACTGCTATTATCAGTCTGAGCCGGGAGGACTATAAAACATTTGATATTCAAAGGGGAGATACAGAAGGCATTGTGAACTACATGCTATCGATGCCACATATTCGCCTTGCTGCATTCATTACGGAGCAACCCACCATTGTAAAGTATTCCCTGCGTTCGAAAGGAGATATTTCGGTTCAGGAAATGGCCTCCAAGTATTTTAATGGGGGAGGACATAAGAATGCTTCGGGTGGAGCCGTTCATACATCTCTGAGGAAAGCCATTGATAACTTTAAAAAGGTTCTTCCTCAGTACGTACATTCGTCAATCAATACAAATTCAATCAATACATGAGAAAATCTATCCTATTATTTCTAGGTACCGCAATCTTATTTGCCGCTTGCGCTCAAAATGAAGAGGGTGGACTAGTTACCCCTAAAGGTTACTCCATCACTTTTCATTCAGGTCCGTCTGAGCCCACCGTCCAACCCGGAGAATATGCTCTTCTAAGCTTTTTTGCTACATCCGGGGATACCAGCCTCATGGCTGCACCAATGGACCAGGAAGCAAAAATCCCTAAAGAATACAACAAAAGAGTAGACCTTATCGGAGGCATTATGATGATGGGTTTAGGCGATTCAGCTACTATCCATATCCCCATGGATTCTTTATCTCCTCAATCGAAAGCAAATCCATTAATCACCGACGGAATTAGCTACCACCTGAAGATCAAGGAAATATTAGATTCTGCAAGCTACGCTGCCCGTAAAGAAGCTGAAATGGCTAAGCTTATGGGGAAAAGCAATGAGGTAGATTCAATTTTGCAGCATTACCTGACCTTATATCAGGAAGGACAACTGGCCAATGAATTACAAACAACATCCTCTGGTCTTGAAATATTGATGCTGGAAACCGGATCCGGTGACCGCATCCAATCCGGGGACGCAGCCACCGTAAACTATACAGGCGTTTTTAAAAAGGATGGAAAAACATTTGATAGTTCATTTGGCCGAGGAAGAGGTTTTGACTTAACTGTAGGTGTGGGAAGTGTGATTAAAGGATGGGACGAAGGCCTGCAACAATTTAACAGAGGCGGAAGTGGCATCTTATTTATCCCTTATGATCTGGCTTACGGAGAAGCGGGTAGAGGTTCCATCGGACCTAAAGAAGATCTTGTCTTTTACATCGAAATTGATAAAGAGTAATCATCCTAAATTTTGGCACCTTATGTTCAGGTGCTGCAAGAGCCTGAACATATTCATATAAACGCAAACACAATAGTATGACAGCAGATCAATTGTCAGAATTACGTGAGCGGCTGCAGATGCTAAGGAGGTATCTTTGACGTCGACCGCCGACAAAGAGAGATTGAAGACCTTGAATTAAAATCTGCCGCTCCGGATTTTTGGAACGATCCAAAATCTGCAGAAATGGTGATGAAAGACCTTCAAAAGCATAAAAATTGGGTCCAGAAGTTCCTTGAATTAGAAGAGAAGGTCGATATCGTTGATGTGACCTATGAGTTTTATAAAGAGGAGGAGGCAACTGAACAACAACTGGATAAAGCATATCAAGATGCTTTGGATTTTCTGGAAGATGTAGAGTTCAGATCCACCTTAAATAAGCCCGAAGATGA
>CAZGGG010000020.1:42380-47827 GCA_964525165.1 uncultured Saprospiraceae bacterium
TTAAGTGCCATCTTAGAGATCAATGCCGGCGCAGGAGGAACGGAAAGCTGTGACTGGTCTGAAATGCTGATGCGTATGTATGTGATGTGGGCTGAAAAGAATAACTATAAAGTCTCTGAGCTCAATCGCCAAGATGGAGATGTGGCAGGTATTAAAAGCGTATCCCTTGAAATCAAAGGGGATTATGTATATGGCTTGCTAAAATCTGAAAATGGGGTACATCGCTTAGTCAGAGTCTCTCCTTTCAATGCTCAAGGCAAAAGAATGACTTCTTTTTCTTCCGTATTTGTGCATCCCATGGTCGATGACAGTATTGAAATCGATATTAATCCTGCAGACTTGGAGTGGGACACTTTCAGAGCTAGTGGAGCAGGGGGGCAGCACGTGAACAAAACAGAGTCTGCCGTAAGAGTAAGACACCTTCCCACCGGTATTGTAGCAGAATGTCAGCAAGAGCGTTCCCAACATATGAATCGAGAAAAGGCACTACAAATGCTTAAATCCCGCTTATATGAAAAGGAACTCGAAAAGCAGCTTGCAGAAAAAGATAAAATAGAAAGTGGCAAAATGGCTAATGAGTGGGGCTCCCAGATTCGTTCTTATGTCTTAGATGATAGAAGGGTGAAAGACCATCGGACGAATTATCAAACCTCTCAAACAGAAGCAGTACTGAATGGCGAAATCGATGAGTTTTTAAAAGCTTCTCTGATGCATAACGATCCGAAATCCTAACCTTCTCATCAGAGCTGTTCCGCAATCCATTGAGCATAAGCTTCATTGCATTCCACTTCCCAAGTCAGAATACAGGGAGTCTCGTATGAATGGATTCTTTCGATCGTCTTTATGACTTCATCCTTTTTTGCCGGAAGGCTTTTTAAAAGAGAGACATATTCATCATCCTTTTGCATCCTGGCCTGCCATAGATATACACTGTCAATAGGATAGGAGTTGCCACATGCGATAAGCTTTTGCTGTATCAGCTGTTCGACAAATGTCTGCGCATGTTCCTTTGATTCATGAGTGATATAGAATAAAGTGATCCTTGTCATGCTATTCATTGGGTTCTATACTAATTTGAAAATTACCATTCTCGGCTTTCGAACCGGGAATATCCCATACCCCTGCGTAATGAATGGTTAGCGGGATATAGGATTGTTGATATTTTTGTAGCATAATGCTCATCACTACATCCGCTTCATATACCCACTGATTCGTTTGGACATGAAAATGTCTTTGAGTGATTTGCAAATCATCCTGTGTGAACCAGGTTTCCAGATACTGTATGGGCAATTCTTCACCCTCTTTCAAATCTGCGGTAAACACATAATATGCTTGCTCTTTCAGGACCTTTTCTGTAAAATAAAGTGTTCCTTTGAAAATATATCTGTTTGGTGGCCTACCAAAGGAATATCTAAACCTACCCCGGGTTGAAAGATTAATTGTTTTAAATAGCGGACGTGCGCTTGCTCTTCATCTTCAATTCGATCTAATAAACTCGCTTCCTCCTCCTCATGACAGTAAGTTTCTTCCATCAAGAATAATTTATGAAAAAGAAGAGCGGTATAGTAGTTAAAACGACCATCTTTTCGAAGCAGATTCCCCAATTGCCATGATTTTTCAAGATGGTGGGTGCAACATTGGTCTTCACAATTTTGGATTCCCTTTGCCATCCAGGATGCTTGAGCTACCCCTTTTTGATCAGAGAATTGCATCGTGTAGTGGCCTTTATAGGGGATAGTCCTTAGGGTCTTAAAGGACCGATATAATGATTGATCATCCTGCATCAACTGAATGAAATAGGAAATATCTATTCCTGGCTTTACCACAACAGAATCCATAAGTACATATGCAGCAATCTCATCTTGCTGATGAACAGGTTCCTGAGCCTTTATCGATAACAAGAGTGAACAAGAAATGACAAACCCATAACAGAGTCTGACTTTTGTCCATTGCATCGCTCTTCGGAGAACCTTTGAATTCATTATTTTCACGCAAAATTTAAGTGATATGAAAAATATAACCGTTATAGGTGCCGGAACTATGGGAAATGGAATCGCCCATGTTTTTGCTATGAGTGAATTTAAGGTTTCTTTAGTTGATATCAGTCAGGATGCTTTGAATAAAGCTTTGGAAACAATTGAAAAGAACCTAGACCGGATGGTCAAAAAGGAAAAAATTACAGAAGCGCAAAAGTCTGCTACTTTAGATAATATTACAACTTATACCCAAATCAGCGAGGCGGTAGCTCAAGCTGATCTCGTGGTGGAAGCAGCTACCGAGCATGTCGATTTAAAATTGAAAATATTCCAAGAGATGGATCAACATGCGCCTGAGCATGCCATCCTGGCCACGAATACATCTTCCATCAGTATCACAAAAATAGCTGCCGCCACTTCAAGACCTGAGAAAGTAATCGGGATGCACTTCATGAACCCTGTTCCGGTGATGAAACTAGTGGAAGTGATCAGGGGCTACGCCACAACGGACGAAGTAGTAGGCACCGTTTTAGCCACGTCTAAAAAACTGAACAAAATCCCTGTACCTGCAAATGATTATCCAGGATTTGTTGCCAATCGTATTCTGATGCCTATGATTAATGAAGCAATCTATTCCCTTCATGAAGGAGTAGCTGGGGTTGAAGAAATCGATACAATTATGAAACTGGGTATGGCACATCCAATGGGACCCCTCCAATTAGCAGATTTC
Source organism: uncultured Saprospiraceae bacterium (assembly GCA_964525165.1). Lineage (GTDB taxonomy): Bacteria > Bacteroidota > Bacteroidia > Chitinophagales > Saprospiraceae > JAWLFI01. The sequence goes on from CAZGGG010000020.1 coordinate 45,087, forward strand.
ATTGGATTGGATGTATGTCTGAGTATTTTAAATGTTCTTTATGATGGGTTTAAACTAGACAAATATGCTCCATGCCCTCTGTTGGTCAATATGGTAACAGCAGGGAAACTAGGACGTAAATCCGGAGAAGGGTTTTATGACTATAGTCATGGGGGCAAAGAATGGATCGTCGCTCCCAATTTCAAAGCTTGAATCTAGTCCGATTTACGGGTTCTAATTCCAAAAGGCAGATAAAGCGGACAGAAAGATATCCAGCTGGTAATGATAAAAACGATGGCAAGTGCCATCAGGACAATTGCAAGTGTACCTGAAATAACGTTTGTCCAATACAATGCAGCTATAATTACTGCAATCACCACGCGAAGCATTCTGTCCGCACTACCCATATTCTTTTTCATATCGTATTAAGTTTAAAATAAGTTAAGCTTTTTGAACGATATTTTCACCTATGATAGGGTTTAATGGCGCGTATACGTTGTAAAACATCTACCAGTTCAGAGCTTTGTTGAAAGTCTAAAGTTTGTTGACCATCAGAAAAGGCCTCCTCAGGAATCGGATGTGTTTCATAAATCACACCGTCTGCTCCTGCTGCTACACAAGCGCGCGCCACAGGATCTACCAAATGCCTGAGCCCTATACCATGAGAGGGATCGGCAATTACCGGCAAATGGGATTTTTCCTTCAATATGGGAATCGCATTGATATCTAATGTGTTTCTCGAAGCCGTTTCAAAGGTTCGGATGCCTCGTTCGCATAAAAGTAATTTTTCGTTTCCACCTGAGAATACATATTCGGCAGATTGCAATAATTCTTCAATACTGCCGGAAATCCCTCTTTTGATCATGACCGCTTTATCAACTTTTCCCAATGCATCCAGTAGATTAAAATTTTGGGTATTTCGAGCTCCAACCTGAAAAATGTCCACGTAGTCGTACATCCATTCTATCTGCTCCACATCCATGACTTCAGAAATAATCTTAATGCTCCGCTCTTTAGCAAGTTGAGACCATAATTTAAGTCCCTCCAGTCCAATGCCACGAAAACTATAGGGAGAAGATCTAGGTTTAAAAACCCCTCCTCGCATGATTTGTATGCCGACCGCTTCAAGATGATCCAGAGTAGCTACGATTTGCTCTTCGCTTTCTATGGAGCAGGGTCCCGCCATAAGCGTAAGCTTAGACCCTCCTATGGTAACTTCCTCATCTAAATGTAGCTGACTCGTGTTTAATTTCCATTTTGCAGAGACCAATTGATAAGGGTCCGAAATCATATGAACATCATGTACTGATTTCATGGAACCGATGAGCCTGGGATCTACAATATCTTTCCCTACCGCAACTATATATCGGCCCATTTGAGTATTTACCTCTGCTGTGGAAAAACCATTAGAGGATAAAAGTTCGGTTATAGGGTTGACCTCCTTCGGACCTGCAGAGCGTTCTATTTGTATAATCATACTTCTAAGTTTTTAATGAATTGCTGAACAGTGGATTGCAAGGAATGCTCAGAATTTTGAAGTGCTTTCAAAAAGGCACTGCCTATGATACATCCTGAATGATACTCGAATGCCTGCTGGACTTGCATGGCATTAGATATCCCAAAACCTATTAAGGTGGGATTTTTCAATTTCATATCTCTAATCCTTTGGAAGTAGCTCAATTGCTCTTCCGTAAACTGAGAGGTGACTCCTGTGGTAGCATTAGAAGATACCAAATACAGAAAGCCGGACGTCAGCTGATCCATTTTTCGGATTCTTTCCTCCGGAGTTTGTGGACTAATTAAAAAAACATTGGCAATTCCCCGTTCTTCAAATAAATGTCGATACTCAAGTTCATATTCTTCCAAAGGCAAATCCGGTAAGATCAACCCGTCAATTCCTATCGCTGATAGTTCATCCAAGAAAGCAGCGATCCCATACTGAAGAACTGGATTAAGATACCCCATTAAGACTACCGGAATTTGAAGCTGTTTTTTGATTTCGCGTATTTGCTCTAGAAGCACAGAAATAGACATTCCGTTCTCTAATGCTTTTTGACTGCAATATTGTATCGTTGGCCCGTCTGCAATTGGGTCTGAATAGGGCATACCAATCTCTATCATCTGCACACCTGATTCTTCGAGCGCTAGGGCCAGGGGTAAAGTATCTGTCAATTGCGGAAATCCGGCTGTGAAATATATGGTCAGTATTTTGTCCCTTTTAATCAACGATTGACTCAATCCGGATGTCAAAGTTATTGGATTACTCATTCTCTTTATATTTTATGTAGGTGGATAAATCTTTGTCTCCTCTACCACTTAAATTCAATACCACTACCTCATTGGAGTCAAAGGCAATTTCTTCTAATGCTGCCAAGGCATGGGCCGTTTCAATAGCCGGAATTATGCCTTCTTCCTCGCTACACAGAAACCCTGCTTTCATGGCTTGCTGATCTGTGATGGCTTTAAATTGAACCCGACCGGTCTCTGCCAAATGGGCATGAAGTGGGCCTATACCAGGGTAATCCAGACCGGCGCTTATCGAATAAGGCTCGATCACTTGACCATCCGAAGTTTGCATCAATAAGGTCTTACTTCCATGTAAAATACCAGCGCTACCGCGGCTAATGGTCGCAGCCGTTTCTGAGGTATCCACTCCTAAACCTGCTGCTTCAATCCCCCAGAGTTTTACATCTGGTGCTTCCAAAAAATGATAAAAAGCTCCGGCAGCATTGCTGCCTCCTCCCACACAGGCAATCACACAA
>CAZGGG010000021.1:0-1782 GCA_964525165.1 uncultured Saprospiraceae bacterium
TGTTGATATTTGAGCAGCACTTGTATTTAAGACAGCCGGGCTATGGCACTAGTTATATCACGGGCAAGTACTTGCTGGAAGCCGCTATGGCTGAATATGCTCGTATCAAAGAGCTAAATGGAGAGGCATTTGAACTCCGTGACTTCTTTGATAGCATCAACCGCATTGGCAATATCCCTGTAGCATTGACCCAATGGGAAATGACGGGCAATGCAGATCATATGATCATGATGAAATAAGTAGGTTTTCATCGGTTATTTAATTCAAACACATGAAAAATATCTGTTTTTGGCAAATAGGATTAATAATTGGCCTGCTGATGTCGGCGAACATAACAACTACAGCACAGGAAGGAGAACTCTCCCTTGAGGACTTGTTCGCAAGGCCAAAACTGACAGGAACACCCCCTTCTCAACCTGTATGGTCACCGAGTAGTAAGTACTTCGCCTTTTCTTGGAATGAACCGGGAAACCCCGGGCGTGGCCTCTGGATATCAACAAGCAAAGGGAAGAAAGTGCGGCTTATTTCCAATGCGGCATCCCCGTCAGTACGTGATATTGTTTGGGCAGATGACAATACGATCATCAGCCTAAGAGGTAACAGGCTTTGGCAGACAAAAGTGAGTCAAGGAGAAGACATGGAATTGATGCCAGTCGAGGCAGGCGCACATAAGCTATCGATAGCACCCAATAACGATCGTTTGGCATATATAAGTAAAGGTGATCTTTGGCTTGCTGACTTATCTTCCAAACAGAATCGCCGGCTTACCCATATTGGTATTGCAAGCCTCTCGAACTTAGGAAAAGGGCGCTACAGCAGACCAGAACGTGAAATTGGTCCGGGTATCTGGAGTGGACCAACCTACAAGTGGTCCCCAGATGGCAAGACCATCGCGATTCATGTCGTTGACAGACGAGAGATGCGAAAGGTGCCATTCCCGAATTACCTCGCTGCCGAAACCGATCCCAACGAAGTACGCCGAAGTTATCCGGGCGATCCAAACGAGATTCGAATGGTTGCCCTGCTCGATGTAGAAAATAGTAAGCTTGTATATCTTGATTTACCAGAGCCGAGCGCCAACCAGATCATCGACTTTAACTGGTCGCCAAAAGGTGCTCTGCTGATTGATATCGCTTCGGACAATGCAGTTGAACGTAAATTGTTCGTTCTTGCTCCTGGAGAAAGCCAAGCACGAGAGATTTGGAGAGGTGTCCGAGAAAGCCGTATGTACACCTCTTTTGGATCTACTTGGCATCCAGATGGGCAGCAGCTTGTTTTCTTAAGCGATATGGGTGATCGTTATGGTCTTTATACCATTGATCCCTCAATGTCTAAGCGTGATCCAAAACTTTTAACAGATCCTGCCTACGATGTGCTGTCCGCCCCTATTATTGCTGGTGATGTTCTGTATTATGCTGGTAACGGTGTAAATCCGTATGAGCAACATGTATATCGACTAAAATTATCGGGAGGCACTCCAGAGCAAGTAACCAATCTAGCCGGAAGAAATGTTGGTTATCCTTCGCCTGATGGCAAGCACTTGGTATTTATGCACAGCAACGATACATCACCGAATGAGCTCTATGTGGCGAGCAGCATAGCTAGTAAAGCTATGCGAGTAACCCATTCGCCCTTACCTACCTTCACTGATAGACAATGGGTGGATGCCGAATACGTTAGTTTCCCTAGTCTTGTAGATGACTACACCTTACATGCCCGGATTCTGAAACCTACCAATATGCAGCCCGGGAAGAAATTTCCTGTGCTTTTTGGGCCCGTGTA
>CAZGGG010000021.1:1792-46984 GCA_964525165.1 uncultured Saprospiraceae bacterium
AACCGCTGGGCCGGCAACTATAGCCTCGTCCAGCAACTGTTGGTCAAAAAAGGATATATTGTTGTGCAGGTAGATTCACGGGGCAGCAACGGTTATGGCCGGGCATTCCGTGAAGAGTTTCTATTGGGCTTTGCCGACCAGGACATTGAGGATTATGCAAGTGCGGTTGCCTATATGGAGTCTCTGGATTATGTTGACCCCGATCGCATCGGCATCTGGGGAAGCAGTTACGGCGGAACACTTTCCGTTTATTCGCTCTTGAAGAAGCCCGGCTTATTTCAGGTAGGTGTTGCTGCAGCTGCGGCTGTGGACCCGATGTTCTTTGGCACAGACGATGTTGCGATTGTTCGTACCCCGCAGACACACCCTGAGGTTTTCGAAAGAAAAGCACTCAAGTACGCAGCGAATCTGCAAGATAAACTCCTATTCATCCACGGTATGCAGGATCATGTGGTCCCATTTAAGACGACGGCTAGGTTAGCTGAAGAACTGATTCAACAGGGTAAGAACTTCGACTTTGCTATTGCACCGGGTGCGACGCATGGATGGAGCCGTGAAGAGAATTATGATCGCTACCTCTTTGGTAAACTAATCGAATACTTCGACCGATACCTGGCCGAGTCATCGGAGTAAATATTTGTAGGTGTCATTTTCCCAAACTTTAGGGAAAAAGATTTGAACAAAAAGATTTTGAATTATTAAAGGGGAACAATGAATCACCGCAATTATGGTAGATTCGACTATCCGCTAAAGGCCGACAGGTTGTTCCAATCCACTCGGAATGGCTTAAGCCCGTGTTCATCTGAAAAATCCATATATTAACACATGATTGACGATTATACGAAACCATTGAGAAGATACGAAACAGAGAACTAAGTGAAGAGTGTAATTTTCAAAATATCGACCACAATCCTTTTCCTATTCATCACTTCTTGTGATTTAAGTGAACCGAATGAAAGGTAGGTCCCAACGCATATCTAAAATCATTTGGAGAGTCATACTCTTATTGGGAACCATCATTTCCTTGTATTTCATCCCCTGGCCGCTTGTAACCAAATGGATAAAGCCGATACCTCCAACGGTTCAGGAACAAGTTGATAAAGCAGGAGACTACGGATTCGATGGTATCATTGTTTGTGTCAATAAAAAAGGTAACTCAACTCAATTATATACTTCGGGTTATCAAAACAGAGAAACTCAACTTCCTGTCGACCCTCATGCTTTATTTAAGATTGCCAGTGTAGGCAAATTGTACCATGCCTTAGCGATAGCAAAATTAGTTCGAGACAGCACGTTATCCTTAGATCAAACTCTTTCTCACTATTTGCCGGAATTGAAAGGTCGCATTGAATATGCTGACGCAATCACTTTGCGCATGTTGGTACAGCATACAAGCGGTATACCTAACTTTACGGATACCTATATGTACTGGGCCGCTCCAAAGGAAACAGAAGCGGAGCAACTGGCTTTAATTTTAGACAAACCGGCTAATTTTAAGCCCGGTGAAAACTTTGAATATTCCAACACCAATTATCTATTACTTGGGAAAATTATGACCCGAGTTTTGGGCCATGGTACCTTTCAATATATTCAAGAGGAAATCCTAGCTCCACTGAACCTCAAGCATACTTTTGGCTCCATTCGAGATGTAAATATGGACGATGTGATGAGTGGTTACTATGTGGGTTATGATAAAGATTTAAAAACGGATGATAACGGTTCTCTGCTGGCCACAGCAGAAGATGTCAGCATCTTTGTTCGGGCGTTAAATGATGGGTCCGCTTTTAAAGATGAAAAAGAACGAGCCATCTATGCTTCTATTTATCAATTCGGGCATACGGGTTTGATCCCTGGATACCAAACCATAGCTAAATATCATGAAGATATAGATGCTGTAGTGATACAATTTACAAATACGGTAAACTTTGAAGGGTATAACTGGACTCTATCAGAGATGATGTATGATCGAATCTTAAGCATATTGAGACGGAAAGAATGAGCTCTATTTAAAAGTCTGCTTCAAAATAAGTGTGGTTTTATAAGAGCGCACGCATAGGATAAGGGAGCAATGATAAAAGCCATTCCACTCTGTATCGGACCGGGAGTTCGGATTTGTACACAAACACTTTCTGAAAACATAAAAGCGCAGATTGTTTTCTTTCTGAAACAATTCATAACTTCCTAAAAAACGGAGTTCTTTACGTGAAACAGAATGATCATAAGCGCTCACTTTCTTTTTATTTGTATCAAAGCTTAAAAGCAGTATGAGTTTGTTTTTTAAAAAAAGTATGATGGCTCTTACGGGCTTATTTTTATGCTTGTTTTTAGTCGTACACCTTTCGGCAAATTGCATTCTGCTTTTACCTGAAGAAACAGCCAGAAATTTATATAATGCTTATTCTACCCTATTGCGCGAAAATCCGTTCATTACGGTGATCGCATATCTGTTGTATCTGTCTATTATTGTGCATGTGATTTATGCAGCCTTGCTCACGCGTCACAATCAAAAATCAAGTCCAATAAATTATGCCGTCAACCGAACCCGAGAGAATAGTTCCTGGGCTTCCCAAAATATGGGACTGTTAGGGATTTTGATTCTTGTATTTATAGTCGTGCATATGGCAAATTTCTGGGCAAGAATCAAACTAGGCATGGGAGATGCAGTACCCATTGATGCCCACGGAAACAAAGATGTTTATGAAGTCACCAGCACTTTATTTCATAATATTTATTACGTGACCTTTTATGCATTACTCATGATCCCGTTGGGTTTTCATCTTCATCATGGGTTGAAGAGTGCATTTAAAACGCTGGGGTTTTATCACCAAAAGGGCCTTCAGCTTTTATCAAAAGTGGCATTGATATATGCTCTTGTAGTTTCTATTTTATTTGGAATCATTCCTCTTTTTGTCTACTTCAAATAGGAAAAATATGATCTTGAATGCAAAAATACCGGAAGGCAGCTTAGAAGAAAAGTGGAGGAATTATCTGAATAAGAGTAAGCTGATCAACCCTGCCAACAAGAAAAAGCTACGAGTCATTGTGGTGGGTTCCGGATTGGCCGGCTCAGGGGCCGCCGCCACGCTTGCCGAATTAGGATATGAAGTACAGTGTTTCTGTTACCAGGATTCAGCCCGTCGTGCCCATTCTGTGGCAGCTCAAGGTGGAATCAACGCCGCCAAAAATTATCAGCATGATGGAGATAGTGTATGGCGAATGTTTTATGATACTTTGAAAGGCGGGGATTTCCGATCCAGAGAAGCCAATACTTATCGCTTAGCAGAACTTTCTGCACCGCTGATTGATCATTTTACTCAGCAAGGCGTTCCTTTCGCCAGAGAATACGGAGGGGTTTTGGGGAATCGAAGTTTTGGAGGTGTTCAGGTGCAAAGAACATTTTATGCGAGAGGGCAAACCGGGCAACAATTGTTGCTGGCCGCATACAGCCAACTGTATAAAATGGTGCGCGCAAAAAAGGTCAAAATGTTTCCGCGCACAGAGATGCTGGACCTTGTTGTCATAGAGGGTAAAGCAAAAGGCATTATCGCCAGGGATCTGGTCAGTGGAGTCATCCGGAGATTCGCAGCAGATGCCGTGGTTTTAGCGACAGGGGGCTATTCAAGGGTCTTCCGTTTGTCTACCTTGGCAATCGGTTGTAATGGCAGCGCTATTTGGAAAGCCCATAAGAAAGGCGCTTTATTCGCCGCCCCCAGCTTTACACAGATTCATCCCACGGCACTCCCCCAATCCAGTGAGGCACAGTCCAAACTAACTTTAATGTCAGAATCTTTGCGAAATGATGGGCGGATATGGGTGCCCAAGCACAAGGAAGAAACAAGAAAAGCGATAGATATTCCTGAGGAAGAGCGTGACTATTATCTGGAGAGACGATATCCGAGTTTTGGAAATTTGGCGCCCCGGGATATTGCTTCCCGAGCAGCTAAGGAGCGTATTGATGCCGGATATGGCGTAGGCCGACTGAAAAATGCGGTCTATTTAGATTTTAAAGATGCCATCGAAAGACTGGGTTTGGAAACAATTAAAGAAAGATATGGCAACCTCTTCAAAATGTATGAGAAAATAACCGGAGTGGATGCCTATCAAGAGCCAATGCAAATTTCTCCCGCCGCTCATTTTTCTATGGGTGGATTGTGGGTAGATTATGAACTCATGACTACCATAAAGGGTCTTTACGCCATAGGAGAGTGTAATTTTTCGGATCATGGAGCCAATCGCTTGGGGGCCAACTCTCTGCTGCAGGCAAGTGTAGATGGCTATTTTATTTTGCCCAACACGATGAATAACTATCTTGCTTCAGCATTACACCATGAGTCTGTTTCATTAGACCACCCCGCATTTGCGGAAGCGGAAGAAGAGGTGCAAAAGCACATCCATCGTATTCTTGAGATCAAGGGCTCTAAAACCGTGGATCATTTTCACAGGGAATTAGGGAAAATTATGTGGCAAGAGTGTGCGATGAGCAGAAATAAAAAGGGTTTGGAAAAAGCCATTGAGAAAATTGAGGAGATCCGCAGGAAGTTTTGGAGTGAATTGAAAGTAACAGGAGGAGCCCATGAGATGAATACTGAATTAGAGAAAGCGCTCAGGGTGGCCGATTTTATAGAGCTGGGCATGTTGATGTGTACAGATGCCCTTCAAAGAGAAGAATCCTGTGGAGCCCATTTTCGAGAAGAATTTCAGACGGAGGAAGGGGAAGCGTTGCGAATGGATGATGAATTTTCCTACGTTTCAGCATGGGCCTATAAAGACGGAAACTTTGAACTCCACAAAGAAGAACTGGCCTTTGAGTATGCGCAACCGACCATCAGAAGTTATAAATAGCCCATTATGAAAGTTACATTTCGAATTTGGAGACAAGAGAACCCCAATGAAAAGGGTACGTTCAAAAACTATGAAGTAGATGATCTTACAGAGGATATGTCTTTTTTGGAGGCCCTGGATCATTTGAACGAAAAGTTGGTATTGGAAAATGAAAAGGTGATTGCCTTTGAATACGATTGCAGAGAAGGGATATGTGGTCAATGTGGCGTGTTTATCAACGGAAGAGCGCACGGTCCTCATTCGAACACCACGACTTGTCAACTGCATATGCGGAGCTTCGATGAGGGAGACACAATAGTTGTAGAGCCGTGGAGAGCAAAAGCCTTTCCGGTCATCAAAGACTTAATTGTGGATCGTTCTGCTTTCGACAGAATCATTGAGCAAGGTGCCTACATAAGTGCGAAAACAGGAACGGCACCGGAGGCGAATGCTATTTTGATCCCAAAGGAGGTTTCAGAAAAAGCAATGGATGCCGCGGCTTGTATAGGTTGTGGGGCTTGTGTTGCCACTTGTAAAAATTCCTCAGCGGCCCTCTTTACTTCCGCCAAAATCAATCACCTAAATTCTTTACCTCAAGGGAAGGCGGAGCAACATACCCGTGTATTGGATATGACTGCTCAGATGGAGCAAGAAGGCTTTGGGCATTGTTCCTTTACCGGGGCATGTGAAGTGGAATGTCCGGAACATATTTCGATTGTCAACATCGCTGAGATGAACGCCCGTTATCTGAAGGCCAAAATCCTGGGTTAAAAATAAAGAGGCAATTTTCGTTCAACGATGGCTCAGTGATTGAGCCGCAACAGCCACCCCACAGATCGATACTGTCCACAAAAGGTGTTTATATTTCAGAATATTTCATGAGGGTTTACATCATCACCCATAGCCTCTAGTTTTCAGAGCATCAGAAAGCAAAGGGGGAAATATTAAGATTTACTTATTTTAACCTAATAATCAGGTTCGCCAGATCTACCCCGAGCTCTTTTCTATCGTTTTCATTTCAATTTTGCACGATGATTGATCCAAACATTCGCCGTAAAGGCATAGATAAAATACGTTCAGATTTTCAATTTTTAGTCGGTTTGTTTAAGCAAATGCTACACAGCCTGGGAGAGACACAAATTGCGAATGCTCTGCCTTTTGGTGATTCCGCATCTGGCGATATCGAGACCTACGAAAAGGAGAAAATGGTTCAGGCCATCGGGATTTGTTTTGAACTCATGAATATTGCTGAAGAAAATGCAGCGGCACAATTCAGGCGAAAAACAGAATCAGAATACGGAACGGCTTCTACCCGAGGTTCCTGGGGAGAGACCTTAGCCCATTGGAAGCAAAGAGGACTGGAAGAACATAAAATAGCGGAGAAGATTCGTACTCTGAGAGTGGTGCCCGTTTTGACGGCTCACCCTACAGAAGCCAAGCGTCTCACGGTCCTGGAGATTCACCGTGAGCTATACCTTCTATTGGTGAAAAGAGAAAATCCGGTTTGGTCCAAGACAGAAAAGGAGGCGATGACCCGGGAAATCATCAGCTTAATGGAGCGATGGTGGCGCACAGGGGAAATTTATCTTGAAAAACCGCGATTAGAGGATGAGCGAAATAATCTGATGCACTACTTTAAGAATGCTTTTCCTGAAGCGATACGCTTAACCGATCAAAGGTTAGAGGAAGCTTGGAACCAAAATGGATATGCACCGGAACTGATGGAATGGCCGGAACATTATCCTTTAATTGAACTAGGAAGTTGGGTAGGGGGAGATCGAGACGGACACCCTTTTGTAACGGCAGAGTTTACAGCTTCCACTCTCCGCTTACATCGTCGATTGGCATTGGAAATGATTCAGGCTCAACTTTCGCAACTAGCCTCAAAGCTTAGTTTTTCGATCTATCAAAATGATATTCCGGAAGAATTCGTGGCAGGCCTTCAACAGCAGGCAGCACTTTTGGGCGTCGCAGGAAAACAAGCCTTAGATCGCAATCCTTCTGAGCCCTTCCGGCAAAAGTTGAACCTGCTGCTCTTGCGGCTCAAACATACCATGGAAGCAGACCCATCATACGAAGCCCACGCAAGCTTTTCTTCCGCAAAAGAATTATCAAAAGAGCTTAAAAAGGTCAGGGAAGCGCTCATTAAAATGGGTGCGAAACGGATGGCCAAGCAATGGCTGTTTCCGGTTGAGCGTTTGGTGCAGTGTTTGGGTTTTCACCTGGCCAGGTTGGATATCAGACAGAACAGCACGTATCATGAAAAGGCTATTGAGCAAATACTGAGCGCCGCCGGATATGAGGATGTTCAATATGCTGAATGGAGTGAAACGAAGAGACTGGAGTTTATTAATAGAGAATTAGCCACTCATCGACCCTTTTTACCGCTAGGTGTTTCCTGCGGACCGGAGGCAGATAATGTGTTGGCCTATTTTCGTGAGATCGCTCAACATATCAGGTGGTATGGCTCAGAGGGTATCGGGTCTATTATTGTTAGTATGACCAGAAGTCTAAGCGATTTGCTATTAGTCTATTTGTTCTTGAGAGAAGTCGGTCTCCTGCATGAACGACTTCCTGTTGTGCCCTTGCTCGAAACGATAGAGGATCTGGTCGCAGGGCCTGATATTTTATCCGCCTATCTGGAGCATCCGCTTATTCAGAAGCAACGAATGCAGTCCTCTTCCTTTGTACAAGAGGTCATGTTGGGTTACAGTGATAGCAATAAGGATGGAGGGATTTTAGCGAGCAGGTGGAATATTTATAAAGCAGAAGACAGGCTTACCAGGGTAGCGCAGCAATATGATGTTCCCTTTTGTTTTTTCCATGGACGCGGAGGTACCATCAGTCGTGGAGGTGGAAAAATTCATAGATTTCTCGATAGCATGCCCCCCGGTTCCGTAAGTGGTCATATCAAAATGACCATACAAGGAGAAACCATCGCCAATCAATTTGCAAACAGACTCACAGCAGCCTATAATCTAGAGATGTTTGTCGCCGGAACAGCCAGACAGGCCTTGATAGAAAACGATCAAGAACCTTCACAAGAGCGCACTGAAATCATGGATCGCTTGGTAGAAGAAGCGAAAATATCCTACCGGAAGTTGATTGATCACCCCAAGTTTATTCAATTTTATTCTAAGGTGACACCTATTGATGTTTTAGAACATAGCAAAATTGGTTCCAGGCCGGCCCGTAGAACCGGTCAACGCAGTTTGGATGATCTTCGCTCTATCCCATGGGTTTTCAGTTGGAGTCAATCAAGGTTTAATTTAACGGGCTGGTTTGGTACCGGTGCTGCTTTAGAGAACATTCAAAAACAGCACCCCGATGATTTTGAATACATGAAACGATTGGCGGAAGAATGGCCTTTTTTCAAATACCGGCTCATTCAAATTGAAACCAATTTGTTGAATGCTGACCCTAAGATTATGCATGCTTTTGCAGATCAGCTGGAGGATGAGGCGAGCAGAGAGGAGTTGATGCATATGATACTACAAGACTATCATCAAGGTCTCGAACAGATAGAGGCATTGACCAAGGCATCAAGAGAAGAAAGAAGAGTATCCAAACTGGAAAACATCAAAATGAGACAAAACGCTTTACAGTTGCTTCACAACATACAATTGGAGGATTTGACGCAATGGAGAAATCTAACAGACTCTAAAGAACAAGAAAGCCAGGCAAACCTTCTTCAATTATTCCTGTTGGTCAATGCCATTGCCGGAGGATTGAAAAGTACAGGTTAATTTTCAAGATAAAAGCATATCCCAAGGCCGGGATAAGGTCTTTTGAATTATTTATCACAGAAAGGCCACCTAAACCCTTACAAGCAAACCCCATATGAAGTATTTAATCGGCATTCTTTTTTTAGTGGTATTTATCCCTGTCACAGCTCAGGCTCAAATATGTGATTGCTCTGCTGACCTAAGGCAGCTCAACGAAAAAGTAAAAAAGATACCTGCCTACAAGAGGAATAAAGAATCTTATGAAAAGACCTTTGAAAAAACCCTCCTAAAGGTTTGCTCAGAAATGTCCGTATATGACTGTTTTTACCACTTGAATAAGTTGCTTCATTCCTTAAATGACTGGCATATTGGACTCTTTGGAAAGGCTCTCGACAGCACATCGGTTGATCAACCGGAATACCCGGTTTATCAAGGAGACCTAAAACTCCTAATCGACCAATTTAAGGGGCAATCACATGAGCAGCTCGAGGGGATTTATCACGGCGGTCAGCATTTGTCTTTCGTTTTAACGGCCAAAGATTCGGGCCATAGTTATCAAGCGGTGGTCATTGAGAGCAAGTCTCCACAATGGCAAGCAGGGGATATCCTCTACCAAATAGTACCATTAAACGGCAATACCTATAGCATTATGGGTGCACAATACCCCACTCAAAGGCTCATCTCTTATCGGGAAAGAATAGAAAAGGGCCTATTCAAAAGAACAGGGTTTAGAAAAGATACCGGTATCTCCGTTTTTTATAAAAACCCTTATCCGGACAGCCCTTACGTGTTCAAAGAAATAAGTTCAGACATAGATTATTTGAAAATCGGGAGTTTTAGTTCCCAGTATCCACGTCTGGCAAAGGCGGAAGAATTTTACCAATCTCTTGAAGGTAAACTCAACAAGCCTCATCTTATCTTAGATCTAAGAGAAAATGGTGGTGGGGGAGATCGAAATTCTGACATCATCTGGAAGTCGCTAAAAAAATATGCAAAGAAGAATAAGATTTGGGTTCTAATCAATGGAAATACCGCGAGCAATGCTGAGCATTTCACCTTGCGTTTAAAAGCATACGATCATGTACACACTTTAGGTGATCGCACAAAAGGAGCATTAACGTATGAAATTCAACCCAAGGATTATCACACCTTATTCTCTTCCGGTTTTATCGTAGTGTTGCCATCAAAGCAGCAAAAAAAGTATTTGCCCTATGAAACTAAAGGTATAAGACCGGATATTATGTTGAATGAAACCAAGTCTTGGATTTCAATGGTGACGCAATATATTGAGGAGAATGAGTGATTGTTCAATGGTCGTGTAGAGCCGTGTTCTTGCAAGCAGCTATTGTGGTATCAATCGATGAAAAAGCTCGAAGCTTTTGCTTAATTTAGGATAGAAAGTCAATTATCAAATTAGCCGGAAAATCATCGACGCATCCATCACACATATCAGACCGCGGTTTCAGCTGACCGTTCCCCATCGCAAAGAAGTGATCATGATGCGCTTGCAAAAGATGATCCAGGATCCGCCGGCAACACTGCAAGGACATATTGTAGACAACCATATTATTTTAGATATTACGGCTGAATATCAACATTATTGGTCACCTCAATTAAACTTTAGAGTCGAGGAAGACGAGACCCATCCGGAACAATCCATTGTGTCGGGTTTGATTGGGCCCAAACCCACAGTTTGGACCCTTTTCATTTTCATCTATTTTATCATTGGAGTGGGCGGCTTGTTTGCCTCCACGGTAGGGGTGTCTAAGTGGTTATTGGGCGAGTATTCAATTTGGCTATTGACGATTCCGTTGACCCTCGTTTTAATGCTTTCGGCCCGTGCTGTTGGGAAATATGGAGAGCGTTTGGCCACGGATCAAACGGAATGGATGAAGCAATTTGTTAGATCGGCCATTGCATGATTCTTGAAAGTAGGTATTCAACTCATAGAGATTTTAAATGCTTGCAGAAATTCTTTTCACCCTCTTTTATAGATAGTTGGTAGAGATTATTTAGCAAATCAATAGAATGTTAATACTTTCTCAAGCAAATAGATAGAAAGATGAAAAAATTATGGATTCTTGTGTTTTTGTTGCCCGGAGTATGGGGTATGGCACAAAGTGATAAAATTGCAGTAGAACAAGCATGTATGAAGTATCTAGAAGGTTTTTATGAAGGAGATTCAGCAAAGCTTTCTTCTTGTTTATTGCCAAGTTTGAATAAGCTAGGGTATTTCAAAAAAGGAGCACAAGTTGAGTATGAGCCGCAGGGCTATATGACCTATGAGCAAGCACTCGCTTTTGCCGTAAGGGTAAAAGAAAATAAGCGATTCGCACCTTCAGATGCCCCGAAAGAGGTGAACATTTTAGACGTCAGCCATAAGATTGCTTCCGCAAAAGTCACCGCTTGGTGGGGGATTGATTATATGCTTCTATCCAAGCAGACTGATGGAAAATGGATGATAGAGCAAGTTCTTTGGGAAGGGTCATCAGCCAGGTAAGGGTCTCAGCCTATGTAATCAATAGTTTCCAAAAGCTTTACAGCGTCCTCATATCCTTTATCCATGATAGCTTGTACGTGTTTCGTACTGGTTCTGCTAAAATTAGAGAGATCTGGCTTAATTAAGAGATTTGCACCTTCTGTCTGCAATTCCGCAATCACCTGAAATGACAGATGAAAACTATTGAGCATGACGTCTATAATATTGTCGGGTCGATCATAAACATGCTTGGCATTCAAGTCTACCCCGATGACATAATCAGCACCCATTTTTCTAGTGGTGGGAATAGGAACGTTTTCTACTATGCCACCATCGACCAACATTTCATCACCTATGATGACAGGCTTGAAGATCCCCGGAATAGACATGCTGGCCCTAACGGCCGGAGACAAAGGGCCCTTTGTTTTCACGACTTTTTCTCCACTCTGAATATTGGTGCAAACTAAAGAGAGTGGCACTTCCGCCTCTTCTATTTGAAGATCCCCGATCTCTTTTTTCAACAATTGGTCTACCTTGTCGAGAGACAGTAAACCATAGGTAGACAGGCTTATTTTAGTCATGTCCATCCACTTCAACCGCAAGGCCAGATCTTTGATTTCTTCCCAACCTTTGCCAAAGGCATAAAGCGCACCCACCAAAGCACCAATACTGGTTCCTGCAATGATAGAGGGCTGAATATTATGCTCTTCCAGGGCTTTCAACACACCAATATGAGCAGCACCTAATATAGCCCCTCCGCCTAAAGCCAGTCCTATCTTTTTCATAAATTGTAATTATACACGGCTCACGATTTGGGTTAAATTAATGGATACGCAAGAGTTTAGCGATAATTTGATGATAAAATGGAGAAGAAAGGCAGAGTTACCGGTATAGGAGGTATATTTTTTAAGTCCAAAAACCCACAAAAAATAACAGAGTGGTATGCTCAAAACCTAGGAATGGTTCCCAATGACTATGGATCCTTGTTTGAATTCAGAACAGCGGAAGAGCAGCAAAAAGCCTACCTACAGTGGAGTCCCATGCCGCAGGAAACCCATTACTATGCTCCCTCTCAGGAGTCTTTTATGATTAATTACAGGGTGCAACATATTGAGGCATTAGTAGAACAACTGCGCGCACAAGGCGTGACCATTTGTAATGAGATTGAGTCCTATGCATATGGAAAGTTTGTGCACATATTAGATCCGGAAGGCCGTAAACTGGAATTATGGGAGCCTGTAGACTCCTTTTTTGCAGAAAATGATGAAGGGAAGACCCGTTAGAGACCAGATTGCTTTCCTTTTGCCGAAAGGCAAAAATGAAATGTCTTTATTTTTTATCACCTTTGATACTTATGACGATCAAGTTGAACAACCCAAATGATCCTGAACACTTTGCTCAGGTTCGGACTTCAAAGCAACATATACAGGTGTTCTATCGCGGGGAATGCCTGGCAGATACCCATCGGCCACTGATCCTTACAGAAAATGGAAGAGCGCTCTATGATAGTGTGTACTATATCCCGGTGGACGACCTGAAATTTGACCTGCAACCCCTACCCTTCAAGCAAACTTCTTGTCCCATCAAGGGGAATGCCACGTATCTATTATCTCCGGAAGGTGAAGAGCTGGCATGGACGTATGCAAACCCCAAGCACGAAGCGACCATCCTAAAGGGATATATAGGGTTTGATCTCCATAAAGTAGACCTGCACTTATTGGCAGAATAGGAAATCAGCTTTTTTTTCTATCTTTTGCGGGCGCTCCTTACGGACAGCTCAACCATATGTATATGAAACAAAAAGGAAATGCTGTAATCGTACCATTGGCATGGCCGGATGGTTTGGTGGCTTCTGCCTATTTGAAGTACGACACGATGATGTCTTGGTTTAATCTGTGTAAAAATGGGTTTTACAAAGCCGGACACGCGGCAATGCTGCTCATCCATACGGATACCGGGGAGGTGCAATATTTTGATTTTGGACGATACATTGCCCAACACAAATATGGAAGAATTCGATCCGCTCGTACAGACCACGAAATCCATTTTGAAATAGAGGCAAAGGTCAAGGACGGTGAGATTCTGAATCGGGAGGAAATCCTTCAGTATACCGCTGCGCATCCTCAGACACATGGTGAAGGCACATTATACGGGGGTTTTTATCCCGGCTTCGATTTTATGCGTGTGCTTAGACATATTGAGCGCCGCCAGCATAAAAATCAAATTCGTTACGGGGCCTTTACCGTAGGGGGAACGAACTGCTCAAGGTTTGTAGCGCAGACAATGGCTAAATTTCTGCCTTTCGGCAAAAAGTTGCAGCTGCTCTATCCATGGTATGGTACACCTTCTCCTCTGGGTAATATCTTTAATAGTCCTGAGCAACGCATGTATATTGTGAAAGGAGGCCGGGTACGGGTGATGGACGTAAGTCAATGGATCCGGCAGTACAAAATCTTAAAAAAGAAAATCACCTTTGGCGATCATTATCGTAAAAAGGTTCCGGAATTTCACCTTTCCCGAAAGGGCTCTTTTGAGCCTCGTCATCGACCGGAAGACATAGGAGCAAATGCTCAGTGGTTGGGAGGAACAGGCTCCGGAGCCTGGCATGAATTAGCGCAACAAAAAGACCATAGAGTCTTATTCAGAAGAGTGCAGCAAAATGGCCATGTAGATACAGAGCGATGGTTCGTTTTACCCAAAGAATTTGATCTGCATCAGGATTATTATTTTCAGCATGGTACCGACTGCAGCCGCTTGTATATTCGTCAAGGAGAGACAGTCTTACATTTCCAACCCTACACACAATTAAAGCGATTGGTTACTTCCAGTCGCCTCAGTCGTTCCTCAAGAGCAGCGGATCAAAGCCAGGTGTAAATTCCGGCATCATCGTTTCTATGCCGAGAAAATGCTTTACCTTCATAGCAAACTTTGCTTATGTATCCTGATTTATCCTATATCCTTCATGATTTGATTGGTACACAACCGGATAATGCGCTGAGTATTGTCAAGACTTTTGGTCTGCTATTGGTCATGGCTTTTATTGCCAGTGCCTATACTTTGAGGGCAGAGTTGAAGCGTAAGTATGAAGAAGGCTTGTTGGGAACGGTAACGGAGGAACGTTTGGTGGGAGCCATGCCGGAATGGACAGAATATATTACGCAGGGAGTGATTGGATTTATTGTGGGTTTTAAATTGGTGTATATTGCTCAAAATTGGGCGTTCTTTCAGCAAGACCCGTCCGGCGCTATCCTTTCGACTGAAGGGGTCGCCTGGTCCGGAATATTAGGAGCCCTCATCTTTATCGGTTGGAAATACTATCAGGCCAAGCAAAAAGCCCTTGATAAGCCCAAGAAGGTAAAAACAACTCTTTTACCTCAGGATAAAGTATGGGATATTACTATGGTTGCAGCGATATCGGGCATTGTAGGCGCGAAACTCTTTGCTGTTTTCGAAAGCACGGATACTTTAGCTGCCTTTTTCAACGATCCCATAGGAACGCTTTTATCAGGTAGCGGATTGGCTATATACGGAGGTTTAATTGTTGCCTTTGTGGTCGTCTATCGATATGTTAAAGCCAATAACATCCCTCCTATTCATATGATGGATGCTGTGGCGCCGGCATTGTTTGTCGGATATGCTGTAGGCAGGATCGGCTGTCAATTGAGTGGAGATGGGGATTGGGGGATTGTCGCTGAGGCGCAACCGGAATGGTGGTTTTTACCCGACTGGTTATGGGCTTTTGATTACCCTCATAATGTGCTCAATATGGGGGTCATGATGGAGAATTGTGAATATTTATACTGCCACCGACTAGCGGAAGCGGTGTATCCTACGCCATTGTATGAAACCTTGATGAGTTTTGCTTTTGTAGGCATTTTATGGGTATTGCGAAAGCGGATGAAGGTGCCCGGAACGTTGTTTGCCTTGTACATGATCCTAAATGGGGTTGAGAGATTTTTTATCGAAAAGATTCGTGTGAATGATATCATCGACCTCGGATTTATTCAGGCCACACAAGCAGAAATCATTTCGGTTTTGACCTTTTTGGGAGGCATAGTGTTGTGGATTGTATTGGTTCAAAGACATAAGAAATGACGAGGAAGGCGCTCATTATTGCAATGATTATATCAGCTATTTATTTGTTTTTTGGGCAAATATTCATCTGGTCTGATGTGCTTCCGGTTTTGCAAGACATTGCTCAGCCAGACTGGTCCTTACCTCCTTCAACCCTCATTGCGGCACAGATTGCTATCTATTTTACGTTTGGGTTTTTAATCTATCGGTTGATGATGGCTCATCAATTGATGATTACACCTTCTGTTTTAATGCTGCTCGTTACCTTTTTTATGTGGGAGGTGTTTAAATACAGCCTGTTTGATCTGCAGCAGGTCTTTGTGACTTTTATTGTGTTGTTAATTTTTGTGGTCTTGATGGCTTTGAATACCCTATTCCTCTTTCGAGAGGACGGACGAGCCGGATTGGCGGCTTTACCTATTGTCTTATTTGCTGTTCTCTATTTGACGCCTTGGTATTATGCAGTCATGGACTTAAGTCTTCAAGCTACCGGGCAAGGATAAGGAATTCATAGTAAGGATTCTTGTGATGATCATGGAAGGTTTTTAATGACCAAATGATCATCTTATGGGCACAAAATGACGGTTTGTAGAATTATTCAGTCAAGCATGAGTTCTTATATAATAAAAGTAGAAAGCCATTCTCGCTTTGGAGACATACACTTTAGGGTTTTAGGGATAGTCATTGTTTTGGGTTTCTTTTTTTTGTATTCAAAAGTATGGCGTCCTGAATATGTGCCGAAGATGGTAACCGATTATTTCTGGTCTGTTTTTTGGGTCGTTTTACTGCTGGAAATTATTTTATTGTTATTTGCTTTTCCTACAGAGATAATTGAAATCACAAAGAATCAAGATGACACCTATCAGATTCTAATGAATTCCAAAAAAAGAAAATTAAGTATTTCTAATGCTCTGATAAAGGGCTTTTGGTGGTCCTATAATTTTCAAAGAAATAATCTATACCACGATGGAAAAACAACAGATGCTCATAGTAGATCGATGGCGGGCATATCAGGGGCGAATGAGCTGTATTTAAATGTATTGTTCGAATTAAAATCAGGCGAAAACCTTTTACTTTTTGAAACTTTAGAAGCATGGGAAACAACAGCCAATTGGCCTTACCGAGATCAAGCACCCCAGAATTTTAAAACTCAAATAAAATGTTTTTCACTGAAAAAACTAATTCAGGACCTTGAAGTGACCTAATATTTATGGAATTGAAACAGACACTCAAACTTTTGATGGGGCTTATGGTACTCTGTATGCTAAGTAAATGCGCTCCTAAGGATTCTGAACAGAAAAGCAATTTTTCTTCGACTGATTTGCAAGATGCACAAATGAGGATTGAAGTTTTTGATACCTCAGCATTAACGCTATTGGACCCCAATTCAGGGATAGAGATTTTAGGTGAGGGCTTCCTGTGGAGTGAGGGGCCGCTATGGGTAGATACTTTGAAGGCATTATTGTTTTCTGACGTGCCAGTCAATACCATCTTCCAATGGAAGGAAGAAGAAGGCGTATCAGTATATTTGGAGTCCTCCGGCCATTCCGGTCCTGAAAATACTACATCAGGTTTTGGATCCAATGGCTTACTTTTAGATCACCAGGGCCATTTGGTCGTGTGTCAACATGGAGATAGAAGAGTTGCTCGCATGGACGCTCCCTTAGTTGCCCCCACTTCAGAATGGAAGAGTCTTGCAGACACCATAAAAGGCGTCCCTTTCAATAGTCCCAATGATTTAGACATGGATTCACTGGGGCGGCTTTATTTTACAGACCCTCCTTATGGCCGACCAGAACAGAAAACAGGTGAAATTGGCTACAATGGCGTATTTATGAGGGATACGACCGGCGAGGTGACGACCCTCCTTGATAGTTTGAGCAAACCCAATGGCATTGCTTTATCTCCGGATGAAAAGTGGCTCTATATCAATCAATCCGATCCTTTTGCCCCTCAACTCTATCGATACGAAATAAAGGAAGATGGCAGCTTAAACAATGGAGGTCTGTTTTTTGATTTTACGGCAGCATCAAAGAAGCATATAGGCTCTGCAGACGGCTTGAAGGTACATAGCAGCGGCATTGTCTTTGCCACCGGACCCGGGGGCGTGCATCTGATCGATCCGAATGGAAAACACTTAGCGATCATTCAAACGGGAAAAGCTACCTCCAATTGCGCTTTTGATCGGAACGAAAGGCATCTATATATGACGTCAACCGACCGAATATTAAGACTCCCCTTACACCCGGCTTTACCTCCTCAGCAATGATCTTTGTCATTGACTTTTATGGATGTCTGTCTTAATTTTTATTCAAAATGATCAAATATGAGACCGTTATGCATTCTTATTTCAATGCTGGGTGTTCTTTTATGGATCCCCGTTGATCATCAAGCGCAGATTGATACTACTTTTCACAGATGGGAAGCAGATGTCAGGACGGGACTCAACATATTTGGCCCTGCTCAAGAAATGGCAGATATCATGACCCTTTATGATTTCGACCAACCCACTCTGGGAACATGGTTTTCTGATGGGCCTCAATCCCACCCAAGTTATAGAAATTTAGGATTTTCGGCACAGGCAAGTTTGAACTACTGTCTCAGCCCAAAAAACAAGATAGGACTCATGTATGGCTTTTCTTCTTTTGGAAGTGTAAACGGCTATCATGCAGAAGCTAAGTATTTATTTCTCGACCATACAACCCATAGTGTTTCCATTTATTATAAAAAGGAATATCAAAACCAATTTGCCTTTTTTGCGGGTCCTGCATTATTGATGAACATGACGCGTCGAAGCGATGTGGACGCCCATGAATGGAAAACAGAGCCTACTTTGGGAGCCCTCATAGGTCTCGATTTCATTCTGGGAAAAACCGGGGGCGCCTATTTATTTTTTGGGGTAAACGCCCTTATAACCTATGCCTCTTCAGTAGGTCCTTTTACGGTGTATTCCTATGACCGAACCTTTAGCAAAACGATTCCGAAGAGTACCATTCCTTTTAGTCACCTAAATGTGACCATGGGCATCGGATTGTATTGATTTTTGCATCCTCACACTTAAACCCAAATCATGCATTAGAAGATTTCCCCTGGGGGGACAAGTTACTGTAGCCCAGAATAACCCATTTGAAGAATCAAGAGACAGATATAGCACCGTACCTATTTCTTCCAAATAAAAATTAGTTTATTATTACGATTTGATTTAAGCTGCGTTGCTCCTCAGTCACATAGCTACGGCTATTCTCCTTCGTCACGCCTTTTTTAAACCAGCTATTCAGAGCTTCGCCACAAAATTCTAATGCATGATATGGGTTAAAGGAAAAGAGCCGACTTTGATGTTTTGACCTATATTTGAAAAGGGGTTGCTTTTTAAAATGGTACTTTGCAGGCTGAAAAGACAAAAATGATATATGTCCCAAACATTTGAACAATTGCATTTGATTCCTTCTATTTTGAAAGCATTGAAGGATGAAAACTATACCCATCCCACCCCCATTCAATCCCAATCTATACCACCGGCTCTAAAAGGAAGGGACCTTTTAGCAAGTGCGCAAACCGGAACCGGAAAAACAGCAGCCTTTTCCATTCCTATTCTCCAACAGCTCGTATTGGAACAAGAGACTCAAAAGGGTCCCAGAAAGATTCGTTCACTGATCGTCACCCCCACCAGAGAGCTTGCGATCCAAATAGGAGAAAGCATTACGGCTTATGGTAAGTATACCAACATTCGGAGTACAGTAATTTTTGGTGGTGTTAATCAAAATGCTCAGACACGGGCCTTGGAAAAAGGGGTGGATATCCTTGTAGCGACTCCCGGACGATTGCTCGACTTGATGGGTCAGGGATATATTTCGCTGCAGGATATTCGATATTTCGTATTGGATGAAGCAGACCGAATGCTCGACATGGGCTTTATCCACGATATTAAAAGAATCATTAAAGAATTGCCGAAAAAGCGACAATCCTTATTCTTTTCTGCGACCATGCCCAAAACGATCGTTCGATTATCCCATGAGATCCTCACTCAACCCGAAAGGGTCTCTGTTGATCCGGTATCCTCAACGGCAGAGACTGTTCAGCAGTACGTTTATAAAACAAACAAAAAAACGAAGATGGATTTGCTGTTGCATATCCTTAAAAATCCTGATATGGATCAAGTACTTTTATTTTCCAGAACCAAGCATGGTGCCAATAAAATTGCAAAGAAACTTAGGAATCAGAAGATAGAAGCCTCTACAATTCATGGGGATAGAAGCCAGAATCAGCGACAAAAAGCCTTAAATGATTTTAAGGATGGAAAAATTCGTGTGTTGGTCGCAACGGATATCGCGGCCAGAGGTATCGATATTGATAAGCTTCAGTATGTGATGAATTATGATATTCCCAATGAGCCGGAGACCTATGTTCATAGAATTGGCCGTTGTGGAAGAGCAGGAGAAGAAGGAATCTCTATTTCCATCTGTGAGCCTGAAGAAAACGCATATATTCGGGATATTGAAAAACTGATTGATCAAAAGATTGAGCGAATTGAAGACCACCCTTTTCCTCAAACAGACAAACCCATGACTGCGGAAGAAAAGAAGGCGTTTCAAAAAGAAAAAAATAGAAGAAGGCAAGAGTATTTTGCAAATCGAAAGAAAAAAAAGCAAGGAGGAAATAAAGGAGCTAAAGGAAACAGAGGGTCCTAAAGGGGGCGTCTATCAATAGGTTTGCACACTAAACCCAAAGGTTAAGAATCGGTCTTCTTGTTTTTGATCCTGGATCACAACACTTTCAAAGGAATGTAGATAGTTCACTTTAAAAGTTAAAAACTTCCAAACCGGCAGCTCTAACCCAAGGTCTGCCTGCCAACGAAAGTTATCACCGCGTTCCAGGGATGGCTGCACGTAGCTTTCATGTGTCAGCACAACTTTTTTATCCCAAAGCTCATATCTTCCATTGACCCAGAGTGTGGTTCGAAAGGTTTTGATAGACTCTTGCTCATCATAAAAATTTAAATTAAAATTAGTTTCGCTAAAGCGGGTTTGCTCATATTCCGTTGATAGCGAAAGCTTGAGCCAGTGCGTCTTTTGATCTATTAATTGAAAGGAAACGCCCACCCCCAAAAGGGATCGCAAGTCGATTTTACGCCGGAAACTGCTGCTTACAAAACCCAGAAGTAAGGGATACACCTTTCTTTCAGGATGGAGATACAAAAAATTTAAGCTCAATATATCGGCGTCGGCTTTCTGTCCGCCAAAAGCCTGATAGACATAAGAATTAGAAGTTTTAAAAACCAGAGAGGACAGAGGTTTTGCACTGATATCGGTACGAGCTCTAAAGATTAAAGTCTCCACGTTTCCTTCCTGGAAGATCCCGGTCAGAGCCAATTTTGCTTTAAAATCTAAAGTGTCGCTTTCATTTATTTGCGCCCAAGCGCCCACAGGCAAGAGCCAAAGCCAAATCCAAAGGTGTTTCATTTCAGGCAAACGATTCAGTGCATGCAAAGTTTGCCGCAAGATAGAACTTTCAGCAGGAAGGGATAGGCACTCTCTGTTTGACTTATTGTATCTTTCAGAGACTACTGACATGGCATGATGATTTTAAAGTTTGTTACTAGTATCGCCGCATCAAGAGGAATTATTGTCTGGATGACCTTCATTCTAAGTACACTTTGGATCAGTAGTTGTCGTGATGCACCATCTAAACCCCATCCGTCTCCATCCTCTTCTGATACTACAGAGTGGCTTAGTCATCGCCATCGCATACAGTCTATGAACGAAGGGATGCCTTTCCGGACAGAACAAGATTGGGATCATCATCGAAATCGCCCACAGCCCAAGCGATCGAAGGTGAAAAAACAGAGGAATCCAGCTTACCAAACCTTGGCCTGGCATCTATTTTCTATGGGTAGCGCCTACCAAAATTATAACTTTGAGATGCTTTCGGCCGTTTGTTATTTCTCTTTTCAAGTAAATCCGGAGACAGGCGCCTATCATACGATTCACCAATGGAAAAGCACTTCCTTGGTCGATAGTGCTCGACGACATGGCACAGAGGTCTATCTTAGTGTTTCCAATTTTGGCACTAAAGCGAATGCTACTTTTCTGACTCGCCCTCATGCCTGGCAAACGCTCGCTGATAGTCTGACTCAATTGCTTACAGAACGAAATGCTCATGGTGTAAATATTGATTTCGAAGGGGTACCGGGGAAGTATAAAATGGCCTTTACCCATTTTATTCAGCGCCTTTCTCAGGACCTGAAACAAAAGAATCCCCAATGGAAAGTCTCCTTATGTCTATATGCCAAGGACTGGCACGATATATTTAATATTCCGGCACTCGACGCCTATATAGATTTGTATACCCTGATGGGCTATGATTACTATGGCAGCTTCAGTAAAACCACCGGACCGGTCACCCCTTTTGTGAATAGTCCCAAATTTGGAAAAGGTTTGCAATCATCTGTACAATATTATCTGGACAAAGGAGTCCGTAAGGAGAAACTCATAGTGGGCTTGCCCTACTATGGCGCGGAATGGTACACGTCCACAGATGTGATAGGAAGCCAAGTGGATCGTTTTCGGTCTCACCCCCCCTATTCTGCGATTAGAAAGTACTATTTAGACTCTATGGGCCTTTCGGCAAAATTTGATACAGCCAGCCAGTCCAGCTATCTGATTTTGGAAGACCCAACCCATCTCTATCGACAGCTTTTTTTTGAAAGTGATCGCTCCCTCTCCATTAAGTTCCAATGGATCAAGGACCAGGGCCTTGCCGGTCCCGGGGTGTGGGCATTGGGGTATGATGAAGGATATTCTCAATTATGGGATGTATTTGTAGAGCATTTTTCCATCCGGGACTCAGTAGCGCCCGAAATCAGATAGTGATTTGTTGAAAAGACTTGAGGTATCGAAAGAAATGCGTATTTTAAGTTGGATGGCTGTGGTGTTTAAAGAGAACTCCTCGGCTTCTTTTCTTGCTGAAAACAGTTTGCTATGGAACGAGTTATGAACAAAGCTCCCAAGTGGTTTTGGGTGGTCGCTATTTTCTTTTTGTTGTGGAATATTTTAGGTGTCCTTTCTTTTATAGGCCACACTTTCATTTCGGAAGAAGCTTTAGCCGTATTACCGGCAGAGGAAAGAGCCCTCTATGATGAATATCCGCTTTGGACCAACATTATTTTTGCCATTGCGGTAGTTTTTGGATTGCTCGGAGCTATTGGTTTGGTATTGAAAAAAAGATGGGCGCAGCCGGCTTTTTTAGTCTCTCTCCTGGCCATTATCCCTCAAATGACACACAATGTCTTTTTTACCGGTTCTATGGAAGTCTATGGAGTGGCGCAAGCAGTGACCATGCCTATTTTGGTTGTTCTTTTTGGTCTATTGGCCTTTTTATTTGCTAAAAATGGGGTCAGTAAGTCTTGGTTAGCTTAAGTCTTTTGTAGACTTTTCACTATACATTTTCTTTACTTTTTGGCAGATTAAAAGGATTATCCCTTTCAATCTTACCTAAGCCCTTTAAATAATCCCTATTTTTCATTTCTACATTCACTAGAATTGAATCGATCATGCCACAATCTGCCATAAAAATTACCGGAACAGGTAGTTATATACCCAAGAATATTACCACAAATGAAGACTTCGCCAAAAATGAGTTCTACGATACAGGTGGAAAGCCTTTTGATAGGCCTCATGAAGAAATCGCCAGAAAGTTTCAAGCGATTACAGGGATTCAGGAGCGACGATATGTAGACCCGGAACAGTTGGCATCAGATATCGGAGCGATAGCAGCAGAAAGAGCCATAGAAGATGCAGGCATAGATCCGGAGTCGATTGATCAGATCATTGTGGCTCATAATTTTGGGGATGTGCGTTCAGGAACCATTCAAACGGATATTCTTCCCAGTCTGGCCTCTCGCATAAAACACGCCTTACAAATTCAAAACCCTGCTTGTGTGGCCTACGATGTCCTTTTCGGTTGTCCGGGATGGATTCAGGGTATGATTCAGGCAACAGCCTTCATCAAGGCGGGCATGGCTAAGCGATGTTTGGTGGTAGCTACAGAAACGCTCTCCCGAGTGCTGGATATGCATGATCGCGATTCCATGATTTTCGCAGATGGTTCCGGTGCTTGTATTGTTGAGGGGGTGGAAGGTTCCTCAAAGGAAGGGATTATTGGAATGGAGTCCGGAACTTGGGCACAGGATGAAACCTACTACCTGTTTATGGGAGAAAGCAATATCTCGGAGGCTGACCCGAGGGTTCGATATATTAAAATGCATGGTCGCAAAATCTATGAATTTGCATTGACCAAAGTTCCTCAGGCAATGAAGAGCTGTTTGGATAAAGCCGGTGCCGACATTCATGACGTGAAGAAGATCCTCATCCATCAGGCAAATGAAAAAATGGATGCTGAAATCATCAAGCGCTTGTTTCGTCTATATAAAGTAAGAAATATACCCGAAGGAATTATGCCCATGAGTATTCATAAACTGGGAAACAGTTCTGTTTCAACAGTCCCTACCTTATTGGATCAGATCCTGAAAGGGACCAGTGAAGAGAAGCATGAAATAAACAAAGGAGATTTGATTCTGATGGCCTCTGTAGGTGCGGGTATGAATATTAATGCCATTGCCTATCAATATTAAATGTACCAATGGGTCGCCATCTTCAATTTGTGTTTCATCTGCTATGGATGCTACCTTTGTTGCCTTTTCTGTATATCCTGGGAAAACGCTTAAGAGCTAACTTTCCTGATTTGCCGGAACCCGGAGACACCAAAGGTGTTTATCCAGGCTCCGAAAATGCGGGACAACCCCTTAAGGTTTTAATTCTGGGTGAGAGTACCATGGCCGGTGTTGGTGCTCGGACGCATGAGCAGGCATTTGCCGGCACCCTTGCAAGACAGCTGGGTGAATCACTTCAAAGAGAAGTTCAATGGGAGGTACAGGCACAGTCAGGGATCACACTAAAAAGATTATCGGCAGAGGTTGTATCTAAACTCAAGACTCAAGAGGTTCATTTGGTTGTTATCGGCATGGGTGCAAATGATGCTTTTCATTTAAACCCACCCTATCGATGGAGGCGGCATTTAAAAATGCTGACAAGGCAATTGTACAAACGCTTTCCGGAGGCCCCCGTTTATTATTGCAGTATGCCGCCGATTAAGGATTTTACGGCTTTTCCTCCGATGATGAAACGAATCATTGGAGCTTGGAGCCGTCTGCTCTGCTTGGAGTTGCAAGATTATGTGGCTAGGGAAGAAAACGTATACTTTGACAACCGCCCCATTCAATTGGAGCGCTGGGTTTCCCATTTGCCGAAAGGCGGAACCCTTCAAGACTTATTCAGTGATGGGGTGCATCCTTCTGAGGCAGGATACCAAATTTGGGCCAAAAAGATGGGGCGTTTCATCATGCAAAAGACAGCAGCTGTTAAACATATGTTATGATGAAATTATGCGCAGCTAAAATTCTTATTTTTGATGGAGAAGAGTAAGTGCATTTGATGTTTGTTAGAAGATAAAAAACGAAAATAATGATGAAAAAATATTTGATTCTTATCGCAATGGGTATGCTATCCTTGTCAAGCTGCGCGATTCACCAAGGCTTAACTTCCAATGCTAACCTCAATACCACCCAGGTGGTACTAGAAGAAAACAACTTTGAAGTTGTGGATCAGGTACAAGGCGAATCTACTGCCTTTTTTGTGTTTGGTATCGGAGGAATCACGAAAAAAGCTATGATTGCAGAAGCCAGAGCAGATATGTTGAGAAGAGCCAATATTGTGGGTTCTTCCAAAGCGATTATTCACGAGACGGTTGAAATTCAACACTCATTCTTTCCGTTTGTGCGGACCTATACGGTTACGGTATCGGGATTTGTGGTAGAGTTTAAGGGCTAGACTCTTAAAAAAGGATATTGAAGGCTTCAGTGCAAAGAAAAAAACATAATTGTTGAGATGTACAATAACTTTGCACTGAAGACCTTTTAGCTTGTTCTTTTTTCTACATACCACATGTTCATTTTCCCTTTTCCTTTTGTTTCCACCTCACCTCTGTTTTCAAAAGAAAATTGAGGATCCTCTTTGATGATTTCATAGGTGCTTTGACTGATATTGATCTTTCCTTCTTTACAGGACCCTTCTAGACGACTGGCTGTATTAACCGTATCTCCCCAGATGTCATACTGGAATTTCTTCACACCTACGATACCTGCAACCACCGGGCCACTATGAATGCCCACTCGTAACTCAAAGAATGGCTGGCTTTGTTCCAACTTTTCTTGTTTTCTTTTTTCGACCAGGTTCCTCATATCCAAGGCAGCTTTCACGACATCTGCAGCATGAGTGTGATTGGGTGTCGGTAAGCCGCCGGCAGCCATATAGGAGTCGCCTATGGTTTTGATTTTTTCAATGCCGTATTGAGTGCTGATTTCATCGAAAGCGGAAAAATAGAAATTGAGATCTGCTACCAGTTCTTTGGGTGACAGTTGTTGGGTCATTTGTGTAAACCCTTTAAAGTCGGTAAACAAGACCGTTACTTGGTCAATTCTTTTTGACTGCGCGCTCCCGTTTAATTTTAACTCTGCAGCAACTTCTTCCGGTAGGATGTTGCTGAGCAATTCGTCTGAACGCTTTTTACCTCTTCGGATGCTAAATGCGAGGAGTAAAAGGAGGAACAAGCCACCACCGGAGGCAGCAAGAATTACGCGTTGTTTTGCCAGATCGGCATCTCTCTTTTCGAGTTCAATATTTTTTAGTGCCTCCTTTGCAGCAAATTCAAGGCTGTCTTCCAACAATTGTTTTTCGTAGGTATACTTATATTCCTGTCGCAGTAAGGCTCTTTGATTTTCTATTCGTGCGATACTGTCTTTTGCATGGATGTAAGTGTCTAACATGTCCAATGCTTGTTCAGGCTTCCCCAGTGCTTTATGGATTCTATATAAATCATAAGACGCATCTCTCACTTCAGCTAGGCTTTCATTGTTGAGGGCCATTTGATAAGCTTGAGTGCTGTAGGATAAGGCCTCTTTATACCTTTTCTTGTTCAGAAGAATGGTTCCAATATTTAAATAAGAATTGGTCAAACCTTTTTCATACCCCACCTCCTTTTTTAATTCTAAACCTTTCAGACAGTTTTTAAGGCCCTCATCTTCCTGACCTGCTTTGGCCTGTGCAAAGCCTAGGTTATTCAGTATAATTCCCATCGTTTTTCGATCCCCCATTTCTGTAGCCAAGGATAAGCTTCGCTCGAAATACTGCAAGGCCTCCTTAAATTCAGACATTTCAGCGTACGCACTTCCTATGTTGATAAGGGATTCTGTAATACCTTCTTTATCACCTACCTCTTTGCTCAATTCCAACCCCCTTTGGTAGTAATTCAGCGCTCTTTCAAACTCTCCCTGACGCTCGTATAAAATACCAATATTATCAAGGCAGTAACTAATATTTCGGAGGTCCTGAGTGGCTTCAGCTCTTTTTAAGGCACTACTTAAAAGCTCAATTGCTTGTACTTGGTCTCCTCTAACTTTATGGACATTAGCCATACTTCTTTGCGCAAAAATGATACCCTCATCATCCTCATTGATTTCATACACCTCAAGAGCCTGTTCATAATATTCAAGGGCCTTTGTATAGTCTCCTTTTTTTTCATGGTATCTACCTAGTCCATAAAGCGCTCTACCCTTTGCACGCATATTTTCTGTTTCTATGCTTAAATCAAGGGATTTTTGCATGTATTCAAGAGCGAGAGCTTCTTTGCCACTCCTGGCGTATGCATTTCCAATATTGTAAAAAGCACTAGCTACTTTTTCATTTAACTGACCTTCCTGGAAAGAACTCAAAGCCTGATGAAATAAGTCCATAGCTTTTGTCATATCCCCTCTTAAAGCCCAGGAGATCCCTTGAGTATTCAGAGCTTCTCCGGCATATCGAAATGATTTTATCTTTTCGGCAAGATCCAATTGTAAAGAAGCTAATTGATAAGCACTGTCCGGCCGAATATAGAGCATGACATCTTTGGATAGCTTCTGCATTGCACTCAAGCGTATGCTATCCTCTAAATCTGTGTTTTTCCAGAGGCTCCAAAGGCTATCTTGCTCTGTGTTGCCATGAACACCAGAGTTGGGTAGAACTACAACTAAGGCTAAAAGCACATATAAGAGAAGGAACTTCTGCATAAAAACTCTTTTCAAACCGATTGCTCTTGTGTTTTGATGAAAACTATTTCGTTATTCGGTGTCTGTATTATCGTAATGGTTGAGCCATTCTTTTGTCTGTTGGTACCCCTTCTTTAAAATAGAGCGCCATTTCTTATTGTCCATAAATCCAACACCCTTAAGGTTCAGTTCAAGATAATGTGATACCTTTTTTTGTGTTTCGAGTTGCTTTTGTTGACTGCTTAGGGTTAGGGAATTGATAATAATAGAGGCAATGCCCGGCATTTTGTATTTCTTTTTTTTGCCTATCCATTTTGATGCAAGCATCTGTTTGGAAGTAGGGGTATCGTCAAAGTTCGTTTTCCGTTCAAAGACACTACTTAGTGCGATTGCGTAGATCTGTGAGACCGGAAATCGGTACATCGGTTCGATCGGGAGATTATCCATGACGGCACCATCAACGTGCAGGTAGTTATCGATAACAACAGGTGGAAAAATGCCCGGAATAGAAATACTCCCCCGGACGCTTCTCCAAATCGTACCTCTTTCATGAACGGCCATTTCTGCTTTTGAAAAATTTGTTGTGACACAAAAGGAATTGATCCAAAGGTCTTCCATTTTGTAATGTCCAAACATGTCTTTCAAAAATTTCGTCAATTTTTTGCCTGTTAGCAAGGAAGTAACCGGGACGTCCAGATCATTAGAGGTAATTTTCTTCTTTACAGACTCTTCACACTTCTGCTCTACTTTTTTAAGGTCAAAATCTTTAAAGGCCATAGTGATTCCATGGATGGCTCCGGCACTGGTTCCACCTATAAAGTCAATAGGAATTCCTTTTTCCATCATAGCTTTTACCACACCGATATGGGCAAAACCTTTCGCACCACCCCCACCTAAAACTAAGCCAACGGCTCTATTTGTGATAATCCGGCACAACCGACTAATATCCGGAGCATGATTCCTCCTGACATGAATATGTAGTTCAAGGTTTCGGTTTTCAAACCATCGATCTGTGTTTCGCGGGAGTGCTTCTTTCGAGTCATGCAGCAACAAAAGATAAATCTTTTTATGAAGTACTCCATCCTTATAAAAGTCAAGTTTCTGTTCAATTTCTCTCAGCTCAGCCGAACTGTTAAACGCTGCTGCAATGACAATAAGATCGGCATAAATGCAGCTTTTTCGGGCCCAATCGACATCTTTTTCATCGATGACGAATAGGTTGGCACCTTCCTTTTCTTCAAGAGATTTGAAAAAGTCTGAAGGTGCCACATCCGGAGCGGGCCGCTTGTCATGAATGTTTATTGGAACAGCTTGGTTTACTGAATGCGTCTGAATGGCATCCGTTAATGAATGGATATCTTCTTCAGTATTTAAGTTTAGAAATGCAATATTTTTAGGAGCGGTTTTCTTGTGGTGCTCAAGTTCATTCCTTCTTAAGCGCTCGATGATGTATTTATGGGTAATGGAAGCTAGTTGAGGCCGATAACGGACGATAGACTCAAAGCTTTCCTTGTTGATTTTTAATACTTCAGACTTTCTAACGGCAAGGACAGAAGCCATTCTTTTCGCTCCGGTGAAAAAGGCTAATTCTCCCACAGGTTCACCTACACCGATATCACCGAGTACAATGTTCGCCCCTTGCTTCTTTTGAATTGCTCTTAATCGCCCCTTGGTCAGATAATAATAGGCATCTGCAGATGTATCTTGGTGAATTAAAATATCTCCTGTCTCTATTTCTATGAGCTCGCACATATTAAGAATCTCCCGTAAATCATTGTCCGGTAAATCGGGAAACAAGTGCCTAATACGTTGCAAGGAAGAGTCGCCTACAAGATTCATAATGATGGTTTACAAAAGCACTCAATTGACTTGAAACAAAAAAGAACGATGAAATTAGGGATAAGAAATATACGGTTTTAAATGAAATTCCAAGCTAGATAGATGGCGCACAAGTTCAAACGCTGACACTCTGTATACATGAAATTTATGCTACTCCGATAATGTGTTCGAGTAATCATTTTTTGCGTAAGCGCTAAAGGTCCTTGCAAACGATCTGAAATGATTTTTCCAATTATCTGAGGAGCTCTCGAATAGTGAATATTAGCAGACCCAGCTAATACATTAATTTTGTTAGATTGATCTCTTTAAAGACATTTTGTAAGCTCCGGATGAAACTGTTGTCTTTTAGTATTATCTTTTGTAAATCAGATTATAACACCTTGTTTAAAAATTCCAACTCATAACACCTTCATGAGCATATAGATCAAACGTTACGATTTATGATTATCTTCCATATATTTACGAAACTCCAAGCCGCATAAAGATGGACTTCCCAAGTTTACAGTCATTCATATTAAAAAAGATGAATGATCATTTATCCCCGAAACTACACTATCATGGTGTCCATCATACGATTTCTGTGATGAAGGCTTGCGGGACCATTGCAGATGCTGAGAATTTAGCTGAAAATCACAAAATCGTTTTACAAACGGCGGCGCTTTTGCATGATGTGGGCTTCGTTTCGGACTTTCATCAACATGAAAAAGTAGGTGCCGCATATGCGTCCAAAATTCTGCCTCAATATGGATATGCAAAGGCTGATATCGTGCACATACACGAAATGATCTTGGCTACTGAAATTCCTCAAGACCCCCAATCTCATTTGGCAGAAATTCTTTGTGATGCTGATCTGGCCTATTTGGGAAGCGATTACTTCTATACTATAGGTAATTTATTGTATTTAGAGTTTAAAGAGCGGCAGATTGTAGAGGATGAGCAGGGTTGGAATCATTTACAAATTCAATTTTTAAGCAAGCATACTTACTTTACGGATTATGCGAAAGAGCATTGGTCATTAAAAAAGAAAATGCATTTAAACGAGATTAAACAGTCGGTTTTAAACTAAAAAGAGAATATGTCGAATCATCATCCGATTTTGTGGAAGCAAATATTTTCATTGAGGAGTTTGTTGTACCTGGTTTTTGGCGTAGCCTCTGCGGTAGTAGCCTTAAAGGGCTTATTAATCCCTAATGAGTTTCTGGATGGTGGTATTACCGGAATATCCATTCTGTTGTATAAGACGCTCAAATGGCCCATGGAATTATTTCTTTTGGTCTTGAATATTCCGTTTCTCATTCTTGGATACAAGAAGATAGGGAAAACCTTTGCTATACAATCATTCATAGCCATCCTACTTTTGATAACAGCCATGCATTTTGTTGAAATTCCAACTATGACAGAAGATAAAGTGTTGATTGCTGTTTTTGGGGGAGTCTTCATCGGGCTGGGAATTGGATTAGTCATCAGAAGTGGAGGAGTCATTGATGGATTCGAAGTTTTAGCAGACTATACGGATAAAATATCTTCTTTTAAGGCAACAGAAATTATTCTCTTCCTGAATACTTTATTGTTTTTGTCTGTGGCCTACTTCTTTGGTATCGAGTCGGTGATGTATTCTATTTTAACCTACTTTACGGCGGCTAAAACGACAGATTACGTGGTCGATGGATTTGAACAATACATTTCCCTCAATATTATTTCGCAAAAAGAAGATGAAGTAAAGTCTACCATTGTTAATGATTTTGGCAAGGCGATAACGATATATAAGGGGGAAAGAGGGTACTTGCCGGACTCTTTTGAAGAACATTACGACTGCGATATTATCGTAACGGTGGTGACGCGATTAGAGCTGTATAGAGTCAAGCGAGCCGTTCGGGAAATTGATGGTTCAGCATTCTTTTTTGTTTCGACTATTCGCGAGGTCAGCGGAGGTGTCGTCAAGCAAAAGGCTCATCATTAATCATTCAAGCACTTCATAGACTTCAACCGGCTCTTCTTTATTTTTTAAGGTTCTATGGCCGACGGCCTTACATTTGAAGTACTCTTTGATTTTTTCAAAGGATTCTTTCCTAATCAGTATTTGGCCCGGGTCTGCTACAGACTGCAATCTTTGAGCGGTATTGACCACGTCTCCGATCACGGTATAGTCTAATCTTTTTAAGGTTCTGGAACCAATATTCCCAGAGATCATCTCGCCACTATTGATTCCTACGGAAATGTTTAAAGGCTCAGGTGACAGTCGTTCTGAGGGATCAATTTCCTGAATTTTCTTTTTGATGGCTAAGGAAGCTTCTATGGCTCTGTCTAAGTGATATTCCCCTTTGAATACTGCCATGACGGCATCTCCAATAAACTTGTCGACCATACCCTTTTGAGCAATAATCTCTTTGACCATCAAGTCGAAGTATTGATTCAAAATTTGAACAACCTCGTTAGGGCTTAATTTTTCACTGAGTGAGGTGAATTTGCAGATGTCAATGAAAAGTACGGAAGCTTCGACGGTTTCATTCTCCAATAATGCTGCCTCAAACTCGCGGTTAGTCATAAAGTTCAAAGCAGTTTCATCGACATACATTTTCAGGATATTGTTTTCCTGAATGGCACGCATCGTTTCTCTTAGCTGGTCTACGTAACTTTTCGTTTTTTCTATAGTCTTTTGCAGGTCTTCAAAATCAATAGGTTTGGTGAGAAAGTCGAAAGCGCCTTTATTCATTGCAGTTCTGATATTTTCCAAATCACCATAAGCGGAAACAATAATAGATTTGATCAGCAGGTTTCTTTCATTCAACTTGGTGAGCAGTGTCAGTCCATCCATTTCCGGCATGTTGATGTCGCTGAGCAGAATATCAATATCCTGATTGTTCTCCAGCACTTCCAAAGCACGGGCACCATTTTCCGCAAAGAGAAACTCGATGACTTGTTCTCGAATCTGTCTTCTGAATTTTTGTTTGATGAGCAATTCAATATCCGGCTCATCATCCACCACTAAAATTTTAGTGTATGTATTCATTGGTTTCTTATTTTCCCCTTTTTCCTGATTCATTGAAATGATCTTAAGGGTAGTTGAATTTCAAATGTTGTTCCTTCACCCTCTTTCGATACGACCTCAATGTTGCCTTGATAGGACTTAATGATGTCGAAAACTAAAGATAATCCAAGACCGGTGCCCTCTCCGGCCGGTTTTGTGGTGAAAAATGGCTGGAAGATTTTAGCTTGCAAATCCTCTGGGATTCCGACTCCGTTGTCAATAATGAAAATATGAAGGTTTTCTTCATTTCCTGTATTTCGAAGCATCGTTTTTACCGTGACAAGCGGTTTATAGTTCTCTCTTTGCTCCCTATCC
Source organism: uncultured Saprospiraceae bacterium (assembly GCA_964525165.1). Taxonomy (GTDB): domain Bacteria; phylum Bacteroidota; class Bacteroidia; order Chitinophagales; family Saprospiraceae; genus JAWLFI01. Next base: position 34,213 of record CAZGGG010000021.1, read on the forward strand.
AGAGTTTTAAATTTTTTATTGACGGCATAGAAAGCATTCGTTATTAAATTCAACAAAACTCTTCCAAAGTCTTGGTTGACCAAAGAATCCTCGGGTAACTGTTCGTCAAATTGAAGCTCAAAGTCTGCTGTAAACGATTTATCCTTGGCTCGGTATCCGTGAAAGGCAAGTTTCGTGTACTCTTCGCACAACTTGTTAATACTTGTTTTCTCTTTCGTACTGCTGCTTGAACGACTATGCAGTAGCATGGATTTCACGATGGAGTCTGCGCGTTTTCCATGCTCGTTGATCTTGTCGAGGTTCACTTTAAGATCATTCAGAATAAACTTTACCTCCTCGTAATCTTCTTTTCCCATAAATTCATCAATTTCTTCAATCAGCTCATTACCGAGTTCAGCAAAGTTGTTTACAAAGTTGAGTGGATTTTTGATTTCATGGGCGATACCGGCCGTGAGCTCTCCTAAAGAGGCCAGTTTTTCTGATTGCACCAATTTTTCCTGTGTGTTTTTAAGGTCTTCATAGGATTTTTGCAAGGCTTCAGTTCTTTCAGATACCTTCGCTTCCAGAAGAACATTCTGTTCTTTGATGATTCGCTCATTTTCTTGAGTCTTCTCAAGCGCTTCCTTCTGCGCTGCAATTTTGGCCTCTTCCGTTTCTTGCTTTTCCCACTCGAACCTTCTTGAAAGCAAGAAGGAAAGGATAATTGCTTCAATTAATGTAGCCCAGGTGACGTGACTCATTTCAGCAAAATAGCCCGGTGTGCCGATCTGGATGTAGATGCCTTCTGTGAGTACCAATAAGAAATAAATGAAGTAAGCGGATGCAAAATAATAGCCCAACCGATTACCTTTTCTACCGGAGATATAGCCAATAAAGAACATGGTGAAAAACGAAATGGTCGCATTCACGGTATTAATGGCATAAATAACCGTATTAGGCAACAGAAGCTTAATAAAGAAATACAGCGCGAAGTAGATGGCAATAGCACGAGCAACATTGTAAAGACGCTTGGAGTATTTTCGGACTTCCAAAAAGACAATGGCATAAATCAATTGTATGATGACACCTAAAGTTGGGATATGGATGTACCAAAACCGAATATCTAGATCTTGGATGAAATATGTAATAAAACCATCCATCACAAAGGCGGAATAGGACAAATACAGAACAACTACACCAGCATAAAAGAGGAACAAGCGGTTCTTGAGTGAGTAGAAATAGAATAGGTTGGATAGAATTACAAAAGCCATAAAACCCACATAAAAACCAAAGACTAAATGCTGACGATACATTTTGATCTCGTATTGTCCCTTTTTATAAAGCTTCACCGGGACAGGCTGAACAGGAGGGCTCATATGGATCCAATACTCTGCCTCAGCATCCTCTAAAAGAAATAATTGAAAGTGGTGCTTCATCAATTTTTCATGGAGGTTGACCTGATAACCGGAAGTTTGTGTTGCTACCACCTTTTGTCCTTCAACTTTATATAAAGTCACCTCTTTCAGATGTGCGGAGCCAAATTCCAGGATTAATGGCTCTATCTGAGGGTTTTTCAATTGAAACTTCATCCAAAAGTCTGACTCTGTAAAACCAAAATTCAGAATGGGACTTTCCTTTTCTTCGAAAGTATAATCCCCTGACAAGACCTCTTGAATAGTCAATGAATTGGTCGGATCCTCATACACTTTGACCTGGTCAGAAATGTTTAACAAGTCCTGAGAATTATCCCAGGAGACTTGACTCATCAAAGCTACCGGAAGGATAAAAAGTAAAATAAATAGGGGTTTCCAATTCATAACTATGATTCTGTTATTTTTTCAAATGCTTCTTCCTTGAAAAATTTACTGGGTATTCCTTGCATTTTTGCGAAAGCGATCCACCAGACCCAGCAATACAGACTAAAGGGTAGATAGCCCAGAAAGCCTACAATAGGCATTTCAAATAAATGAAATTTATTAACATAGGGAAGATTATATTGCCAGTAGGCAGGTGCCATGGTGAAGGTCACATCGCCGGAAGCACTATGAATACCGGACAGGTAATTTTCACCTTCTAAACAGAGTCCGGCCGCCAAATAAGTTAAGGCAAAGACCAATGCAGGACGCCAGTTGCCTTTCCCGATACTAGTAAGTGGAGTCCAATAACCCACTTTGTCCAATACCAAGGCAATCAAAATCCCGGGTGCCAACCATAAGGAGAAAAATAAGGTATCGGGAAACAAGCCCGACCCCAACAGCCCTAGAAGGCAAAAGATAATGAGGGCAGATTTCAACCATTCCGGTAAAATGATTTTAAAGCCATCTGTATAGCGGTTGTTGAACACTCGAAAGGTGTTGAAGAGCTCATAGAATGCAAAGGACAGAGGGAGCAGGCCGGTAGATATGACAATGGCGTAAAGCAGAAAAACCTCCCGGTCGATAATATCTCCAAAAGGGTAATACCAATTATCATCTACAAAGAAGTTTAAATATTCAAACAACATCCACCCAAATGCAGAAGCCATTCCAATACCAATAACTTCCTGAATTCGATGGCTTACCATAGAACGGCCACCATTTCGAACATATGTAATGCCATCAATGATCAAAAACAATCCCCAAAACAATGGAATGTCCGACCAATGCAATAGCAAGACCATCTCGTGGGACTTTGTCCACAAAAAGAAGGCAGTAGTGCCGTAGGAAATCAATCCGATCCAGCCCCATATCGGGAAAGCTACCTTTTTGACCTTAATTTTGGGCCCTTTGGGCTGGGGCTTGAACCCAAACCAAGAGGGAAACAAGTAAATCAATAGAAATACAAAGCCGGCCAAGGCAAAGAAGATAAATATGGGCCAACTAAAAGCTGGTTTTTCTTCAAAAGTCAACATGGGATAAGCAAAAAACCCATCCGGAAAACTATAATCATGATGGATATAAGCACCGATCATTGGCAAGAACATGATCGCCCCGATGGTGAGTAGCAGCAGGGTAACTTTATTTGTGGTTGACATGGGTCTTGATTTTCTAGGTGGAATTAATCTTTCGTAATGGCTTCGCTCTCCTCTATATCTCGTACATCTTTCATCATGATGAGCATTTGATATTGGACAAATCCAAACAGCGCCATCATATAATAGGCATCCATATGTTCCTTAATCGGAAACAAATGGCCCCAAATCGTTTTTAAGATAAAAACGGGCTCTGTGAATAACTGCCAGGAGTACAGGTAGCCATTCCCAAAGTCTGTACCGGATTTTAGCTCTCGACCGATGTAGAAACCCAAGCAGCTCAAAATCAAACTAAAGACGATAAAATAATGCGCTTTCTGACTGCCGAATCGATCTTTGAACATAGAGAAAATGATCTTCAGCGATATGAATCCATAGAAGAGCGATAACATGGCAATTGAAAAAACAATGAAGGTGTCATAGACAATGAGCGTCGGGTAAATTTGATCTAAAGACTCTTCATGTGGGTGAATCAAATCACTAATCATATAAGGTGAGTTCGGATAAAAGATTAACCACACCAGGCTGACAGCCAGAAAAAGAGCCGTATTCAATCGTTTATTGAATTGGCGCATCAATAAGGCAATGATCAAAGGCATAATCCCTGAGAACAAGTTGGACTTTAAAAAATCAAACATTTGATCCCCTACAATAGAGTTTCTTATGGCCAGAATGACCAAATTGAGCGCGGTAAAGATCAATAAGATCTTTATATACCGAGGAATTGAAAAAGTGTTTTTCATCAGCGAGAATAACTAGTAGTGAGGGGTGCTCTCGCTTCAAGATAAGGAAAAAACAGATGTATGTAACAAATTGTCTAAAATGAAGCACGATCTCTAGAACTCAGCACGATTCGAGAAGGACTATAACAGTAAGAAAGCTTTGACATTAGATATCTTATTACAAGAGTGAGGCTTTTTTAACTTTATCCCGAGAAATAATTTTTAAAAGTCTTTTATGCTCAAAAAATTACTAGGTCTTGCACCCCAAGTAACGGAAGATGGGTCATACAGCCCCTCACCTTTGTCCTTAAAGTTGGCGACTTCTGCTGTGTCAAACTATCAGAAAGTGGAATACCCCGTGAAGGGAAAAGGATTTAGAATCCTGATGGTCTGCACTGAAGAGAAAAACATGAAAATGAAAAATGGGAAGCTATTTTCCACAGGTAACCATCCGGTAGAGATGCTGGTACCCATGCTTCATTTTCGATCTGCCGGATTTGATATGGACATATGTACACCGACCGGTAAGGAGGTCCAAATCGAACAATGGGCTATGCCTAAGAAAGATAAGGCGGTAGGGGACATCTATAATGGATTTAGACAGCAGTTGAAAGAGCCTCTATCCCTTCAGGAACTGGGTGTTAAAGCAGATTCTTTAGGGGAACATTATGCTGCGATTTTTATTCCCGGCGGACATGGAGCCATGTTGGGCCTTCCGGCAAATGAAGATTTAAAAATTCTTCTGCAAGCGGCTCACAAACAAAAGCTGTTCTTTCTTTCTATTTGTCATGGACCGGCTGCTTTGCTGGCAGCAGGCATAAACGAAGAAAAAAGTGATTTTTTATTCAAGGGCTACGAAATTACCGCCTTTCCGGATGCTGTAGATCGGCAAACTCCCATGATAGGTTATATGCCCGGTCACCTTAGCTGGCAATTTGGAGCAGCCCTTGAGGAGCGAGGTGTTAAAATTTTAAATAAAAAGGCAGACAAAAGCTGTCACAGAGATCGAAATTTGATCACGGGTGCTAGTCCGGATGCCGCAGATGCTTTTGGAAAAATGGCTACTGAGGCCATGCTTGATTCGCTTGTGTGACCATAGGGTACTTTAATTGGAGAGTATGTAGGTTTAGGCTGATTTCAAGACCTTGGTGAATTTTTTGGTTGAGTTCTTCTCTTCTTACTCTTCCTGCTTATAGAAAGCCTGACGACAGACGTGATGAATTTTAGAAACTTATGGGTTGTCTTAGGAATAATATCGGGATGGTACAGTTATAGAAAGGTCGGATAAATAAACAGATTTCGAGGCTATCGATTTGCAGGTATCGACCTAAAGATCTTTGGAATCCGGAAAAATAGAAATAATAATTACTTTTGGACATACGGACATTTTAAATGCGAATCGATGAGAAAAATAGCCTTTGCTCTTCTATTTATAGCGTTTTTGGCGAGTTGTGGAACGACCACCAGTGTGGAAAAGAGTATTTCAACAGTGGTCTCCGGAGAAATGCTATTTAGCGGACCGAATAGTCTGCAAGCTGATGTTTCTTTATCCCCTGCTTCTTTAGCGGAGGAGTTAAACATTGAAGCCTCTGCACTTAAAAGCATCAGTGTTTCGAGCATTCAAATAACATTGTCGGATGAACAAGCGGCGATTGCGGAAAGTTTACTATTGCAAGTTGTGAGCAACAGTAATGAAATGACCTCTCTTGGAACATTGAGTCCCCTCGAAAAAGGAACCCGTTTTGATTTAAACGTAGCTGAAGAGACAGACTTGTTACCGTTCCTGGAAGATGAAGGAGCTACCTGGGTGCTTGATGTTAATTTAGCGGAAGATATCATGGACGAAATGAAAGCCACTGTCGATTTAACAATAACGATTCACCATAAAAATTAATAAGCAATATGAGATTGATTGTAGCAGCAATATTGTGTTTACTGTTGGCTGTGCCTTCTCAGGCTCAGAGCAGTGCCGCTGAAAGTGCAGGAGATAAACTGATAGGCGTATGGATGCCTAGTGACGGACGAAGTTATTTGAAGATTGATAAGATCGGCAACAAGTACTTTGGTCGTGTGGTATGGCTGAAGGAGCCCAATGACGAGAATGGAAATCCAAGAGTGGATAAAAATAATCCCGACGAATCCTTGCGAAGCACACCCTTAAAAGGGTATCGTGTTTTGAAAGACTTTGTGTACAATACAGAGGACGGGATTTGGGAAGACGGCACGATTTACGATCCAAAAAATGGAACGACCTACAATTGCAAAATAGAGTTGATCGAGGACAACAAGATCGAAGTGAGAGGTTTTGTAGGTGCAGCAGTGTTTGGCCGAACAGATGTATGGACGCGACTAGTGAAAAAGAAATAACCTAAAATCATTGAATAGAAAAAGCCCCGGGAAGTTTTCTCGGGGCTTTTGTTTTTTTTAATTTGCTCTTAAGGACTTACATAACTGATACCGATGGTAAAGTAAAGCGGATTACCCAATTCGTTCTCGATATAATACGGGTCATCATTACCAAAAAGACGCAGAAAGTCTCCACCCCGATCAATATCAAAACTATAATTTACCCGGTAGCCCGCTTCCGCAAAAAGCCAAACAAAACCTTTGATGGAACGCATATATCGGGCACCTAGGCGTATTTCAGAGCGTCGTAGTTCCACCTCTTGAGCTTGCGTAAATGCATTGGGATTTCCGGGAACCATGGCACCGGGAAGATTGGCGAAATTGTTCAGACGGTAGGTGTTGCCTAAGACATTGAAACCGATGCCCGCTAAACTCGTACTATTGAAACGATAACGTAAAAACCCGCGAGACGGAAGTAAGAGTTCGGCGCCCCATTTTTCATTTCTAAAGGTGTGGTAATAGTAGACAATGGGCACATAATTCAAAGACCCACCCAAGTAGGTACGCGCTAAACCAAAGGCGTACATTAAGCGATCATTGGGCTTGAAACCATACAATAAAGCAGCAGAAAAACGCAGCGTATTCGCATCCTGATTAAAGTCACTATAGTTGAAGTCTCCATTGAAGGCGAGACCCACTTGCCCCAATAAAAAACGTTTATCGTTCAAAGGCTTAAAAATAGTCGCTAGAGTACTTGCACTCCTCAATGGATTATCCTGAAGCCCTTGGGTAAACGGGTGATTGCTTGTTTCATTGGTGAAACGGTAGTACTGTTCGGTATAGGCTACATTTAAGTTGACCAGGATATTGTTACGGCTGATGATCGGGAAATTTCCGGCCAGTCCAAACTCTTGTGTATTCTGAATATTATTGGATTCGCTAAGGTCTGTTACTAAGGTGTTGTCGCTAGGATTCCCAGCAGTAAAGTTCTGCGGACCTTGAAAAGTATAAGAAACACCTATTAAAGTGGTGGGCGTTTGACCCAAGACCTTATTGTTACAAAAACTTTTCGAAGGGGGCGCTGCCGGCTCGAAATCAGAAAAGTCAAACTCGTCTTCCTCATATGTTGTCGTGTCCGTTTGGGCACTCATTGAAAGTGAGAACATGAACAAGAGCAAGAAAAAAGGATATCTATGCATAGCTAATACGGCTTTAAGTAATCTCCTTACGAATTTAGTAAATTATAACACGATTGAATTGGAGTCTTCATTTGATCTAATGATTGGAAATGAAAATTCTAATTTGTTCTTTGTGAGGGCAATGTTCGCAGGGAGTGTTAAAAACAAATTGTATGCTACATGCTGCCCTCCGGCGAAGCTCAACGTCTAACTGTAGACCATCATATTATCCTATACAGTCTTAAGTGATGGGGGTATATATGGCAAGAGATCTCTAATCTTCAAAGGGGACGCCAAGCTCGACATGCATGAACCATATTGAAAACAAATAATCACATAACAATAGCGTTTATTTCCTATGGATATGAAGAATAGGTATTACAAATGCATAGAAACGACTTAAAATGAAGGCAGTGGTTTATGATCGATATGGTCCTCCTGAGGTACTCCAAATCAGGGAGATGGAAAAGCCGGTGCCCAAAGCCCATGAAGTATTGATCGAAATTAGGGCAGCCACAGTGACCACAGGAGACGTTCGCCTTCGTGCATCTGATTTTCCCCCATTATTCTGGCTACCGGCACGCTTCATATTTGGCTTATTCAAACCAAGGAAGAAAATTTTAGGCCATGAGTTGGCTGGTAGAGTGGTTGAAGCAGGAAACCAAGTGACACGCTTCAAAGTTGGAGACGATGTGTTTGGAACGACGACCATGATTCGTTCAGGTTCTTATGCGGAATATGTATGCTTACCGCAAAAATGGAAAAGTGGTGTATTGGAGCTCAAGCCTTCTAACTTAAGCTTCGCAGAAGCAGCGGCATTACCGATAGGCGCAATGACCGCTATGTATTTGTGGGAGAAGGCAAAACTTCAAAAAGGCCATCAAGTCTTTATTTATGGTGCCTCGGGTAGTGTGGGAACCTATGCAGTTCAGTTGGCCAAGCAGGCAGGGGCAACGGTTCACGCTGCTTGTAGTGGCCCCAATTTTGACATGGTTAGAAATTTGGGTGCAGAAGTATGTGTAGATTATAAAGTGGAGGATTATAGTCTGAGAAAGGAGAACTACGACATCGTTTTTGATGCAGTGGGTAAAACGAGTAAGTCTAAAGCCAAAAAAGTTTTGAGTAAGGGCGGGAAGTTCGTTTCTGTAAGCATGCCAACGCAGGAAAAAGACGAACATCTTCTGAAGATCAAAAATATGGCAGAAGAGGGCAGCTTGATTCCATGGATTGATAAAACGTACCCGCTAGAGCAAATTGTGGAGGCACACACCTATGTAGATGAGGGACATAAAAGAGGGAATGTTAGCATTCAATTGTAGCTATAAATATTAAAAATGGATGTTTCATTTTGATTTTTAAAAAAAAGAGGAATCTGTTACAAACAGATAAACCCACATTGTATCAATAAATTGTAACCACATTTGCCGAAAGGGCAAAACAGGAAAAATGCATGTATAAAATGAAAATATTTCAATTGCTCTTCTTTCTGATTTTTACCCTGAGTTTGGCAGCTCAAAAGGTGAGCTATCATTTCACTAAGAATGATGTGGACTCTGATACCAAAGAGGTTATGGAATTGCTGGAAAATTATTTAACCTCCGCTCCGCAAAATCAGAGTTCGAATGTATTTTGGAATAGCGAAGATCAGGAGCGTTATCAGCAGTATGATTTTTTGGAAGATGAATTTCAACCATCACTCTATATGGGCTTGCCGGCCCATGTGCTTAGTATTGAATTTTATGACGGTATAGCGAAAATCAAGGTGCAGTACGGCACGGAGAAGTCGGATGGGAATCTAAATATATTAGCGATTGTCAACTATTATGCGCAAAAGGAAAAAGGCACTTACAAGCTACATAATGCATTAAGCGTCAACAAAAAAAAGTGGAAATGTACATCAGTGGGTATTGTAGATTTTTACTACCCTTCATATCATTCTTTTAATGCGGATAAAGCGCAAAGATTAAACGATTTTGTTCAGATGGTTTGTGAAGGGTTTCAAGTTGATCCACAACCCTTTGAATACTATCTGGCGGATGATTATGATGAAATACAGAAGCTAAAGGGGTTTGATTATTATTTTGGTATGGACGGTAGCTCCGGTCCGCAGGGCAAAGCAACTGAGGGTAAAGTGTATTGTGGAGGATTGGGCGAGTTTTATCCTCATGAAGTTTTTCATGTACAAATCGACAGGCATTATCCCGACAAGCACTTTTGGGTGTCAGAAGGTGTGGCCACTTTGTTGGGGGGAAGTAGAGGAAAGTCGTTGGATTGGCATATCAAAAGAACACATCAATACCTGAAGAACCACCCTGAGATGGACCTGAAAGATATGTTGCAACTGACTAATCTGGATCAAAGGACCGCCTATCATTATGTATTAGGTGGACTCATTGCTAAAAAAATACAGGAGAAAGGGGGCTGGCCGATGCTGAGGCAATTCATGGCTTCCGGGACAGAGGATGAGGATTATTACCGTGCGATCGAGACATTCCTTGGAGTAGAGCGTTCCGGGCTGAACAATTATCTAAGAGCACAGTTGGCAATGGAATCCGGGCAGTAGCTAAGAATAGGTCCTCTTTTTATGTGGCTCAACCTTGCAGTCTTGCTCTTTCCATATCCTTTGCTATTCCATGCCGAAACGCCCAGATGATTAAATTATAATCAATTTGATTATTTTTTAGTCATTTGGGAGTGTGTAAGCATGAATGGTCCAGCCCCTGTGCATCAACCCACTCACCGAATCATCGCCTTTTATATATTTACTATTCTTAAAACTAAAAATTCAGGACTGTCGGCGCTTAATTTTTTCTTGTGCATAAGATTATTATTTTATGCACCATATGATGAAGCAACATTACACTTATGAAACGCTGTATTTTCATTTTATTTCTTTTCTCTCTCTTGTACTCATGTCAAAAACTTGAATTTGACCACTGTCCAAATACGGAAAATCTGCCACCGCCTATCAGTATCCTTACTGAAGAGCAGGCGGGCCAGATTGTTCAAGAGGTTTGTAAGACACTTGAAGATCAAGAATTACTAGGCCTTCAAGTCAGCATCAGAGACAGCTCCTTTCAGGAATGGAGCTTTTCGGCAGGAACTACCGACCTCAAACAAACCACAAAGCTGCAGAACCATCATATTTTAAGAGTCGGCAGTGTGACGAAAATATATACAGCGGCATTGATTTTAAGATTGGTGGAGGAAGAAATACTGGACTTAAATCAAAACTTGGGGACCTTCTTTCCGGAGATGGAACAAGCGAAAGCAATTCAGGTGAGACATCTGTTGAATCATTCCAGTGGAATTGTCGATATTTTTTCAACCCCATCCTTATTTATTTCTTCTACGACCTTTCCGGATAAAAGATGGGATCCACAGCATATTGCTGAAACCTATCTGAAGAAACCCTTGCAATTCACACCGGGCAGCCAACATGCCTATTCCAACACGAATTTTATCATTTTGGGCCTCGTTGCGGAACGAGCCACGGAAAAGCCAATAGACGAATTATTCTCGGATTATATCTTGAAGCCTTTGGGCTTACAGCAGACGTACTTTACACCCTATACGGGACCGATTGAGGAAATGGTCAATGGGTACGTTCATCATTATGCCCTTTCTCTGCAGGAATGGTATACCATGGTTCCGGAGAACACCGCTTGGTCGACATTGGGCTTTACCGCAGGAGCCATGGCCACCACGGCTTCTGATCTGTCGGCATTTACACATCAATTGTTTGTCGGAGATTTTTTAAATGCCTTAAGTCTCCAGGAAATGACCCAATTCCCGACACGATTTGGGTTGGGATTATTTAAAATTCAGTTGAATGACAAAATCTATTGGGGACACGAGGGCGAGATCACCGGTTTTGAAGCAATGACGGTATACGATCCCGAGCAAAAAATTGTCATCTCAATTTGCAGTAATACAACACCCTTTCAAATTCAAAAACTACTTGATGAGATCGATCTTATATTATAAATTTATAAGTACTCTTTTCACTTGTATGCTCTTATTCAGCCTTTCGGCAAAAGGGCAAACGTCATTGACAGAGGAGACAGGGCCACCGGCCCAAAACGTCCTTTTGGGTTCCTTTGGAGGACCCGGCCTATATTTTTCAGTTATTTATGAGCGCCATTGGGTTTCAAGTAAAAAAGTTAATCTTGGATTCAGAGCAGGTTTGGGGAGCAGTTTTTCCTCCCTACTATTTTCAGATGAGGTGAATGTTCCTTTAGGAGTGTTTTTGCTTTGGGGAAAAGATAAAAACCATCTAGACTTTAGTATAAACATGACTCCTTATTTGCTGAGTCAGGCTCATCTTCCGTCCCGAGAAAAAACCAGAGAGCTTAAAGTGCTATGGGTTCCGTCTATTGCCTATCGCTATCAGCCCAAAGCAGGGGGCTTTGTCGGGCGAATTGGTTTTTCTCCGGTTTTTTATTTCAATCAGGTATCCGACACTCTGATGCCTTGGGTAGACATAAGCGTTGGATGGGCTTTTTGACTTCTGAAATGCCTCAGATAGAAAAATCAACATTTGACGTTACTTTCTGTTAATTTTTACCGGAACACAATACGGACCATAATGGAAAACATACCTCCTCAAGAAGGAAGAATCATGATTGTCACCGGAGCGAATACCGGTCTGGGCTATGAAACCACAAAAGTATTGGCGCAAAAAGGGGTAAAAGTGATCATGGCCTGTCGGAATATGCTCAAGGCAAAAAAGGCAAAGGGTCAGATAGTGAAAGAGACTCCGGACGCACTCCTTGAGGTGATGGAATTGGATCTGAGTAAATTGGACTCCGTTCGCCAATTTGCGGAAGCGTATCAAACCCAATTCAATCGATTGGATGTTTTGATCAATAATGCCGGGGTCATGATGCCGCCCTATACCGAAACGGAAGATGGCTATGAATTGCAGTTTATGACCAATTATTTGGGCCACTTTTTATTGACGGGTTTGTTATTACCCCTAATCTTAAAGACGCCGAATGCTCGGGTGGTCTCTTTGAGTTCTATTGCACATAAAAATGGAAAAATTAATTTCGATGATTTGCAGAGCAAGAAGGCCTATTCCGCTTCAGAAGCTTATGGGCAGTCCAAGTTGGCTTGTTTGATGTATGCTTATGAATTGCAAAGAAGATTAGATCGGAATGGCCACAAAGACACCCTGTCAACCGCTGCGCATCCGGGAATTGCTACAACGGAGTTGGCGCGGCATATGCCGACCTTCCTTTATTCGATCTTACGATATACTGTGGCGCCTTTCATTACCCATTCACCGGCCAAAGGAGCACAGCCCACTATAATGGCAGCAGTGGGAAAAGCGAAAGGGGGCGACTATTTCGGTCCGACTGGTTTTCAGGAGTTTAAAGGAAAGCCTGGCAAGGTCGATTCTACGCCATTGTCAAAGGATGAGGACATTGCAAAACGTCTTTGGCAGGTATCTGAGGAACTGGTGGGTATGGAGTATCTTTAACTAAAACTAAAACTAAAACTAAAACTAAAACTAAAACTAAAACTAAAACTAA
>CAZGGG010000022.1:0-15463 GCA_964525165.1 uncultured Saprospiraceae bacterium
GCACTCTGTTGCCAGAACTGGATTTTGAATCCAGCGCGTCTACCAATTCCGCCACTTCGGCATTTCGGTATCTTAGCGGTCGGCAAATTTAGATAAATTTTCTTTCATCCGCAATAGATATCGATTCTTCAAATAATAATCTTTCAAAGCTTCCAATGAATCCATGTCGGGCTCTTCCGTCCAGCCTTTCTTGATCTCTTCCAGCTGTGTCAGTAGGGCAGATTCAAATTCCTTTACCCGCCGCATGGCAGACTCATATTCTGCCTCGTCACCTCCCATCTCTAAATCCATCAAAGCCTCATTAATCTCCATCATCTCCATCAGAAAAGTCTGCGGAACCTTCTGATCGTTATCTCCCAGCAACCCTTTTTCCATAAGGATATATTGAATCCGGGACTCTTCATTCTTTAAAGTCTTGTATGCCTCGTTGACTTGACTAGACGCATCCAACTGCTTTTCCTGCGTTGCCGCATCGTCCTGTGTAAAATGATCCGGATGTGCTTCTTTACTGAGCTGGTAATACTTTTTCTTCAATGCTTTGGTATCCAGCTCCAATTGAGGGGAAAGTCCAAATAGTTTGAAGTAATCCATGAGTGTTCTAGTTTAATGCTCGAATGATATCCATTCCGTTTGCATATAACAATAAAGCGATCAAGATGATCATTCCGGCCAGGGTGGCGTACTCCATAACCTTATCGGCCGGCTTACGACCGGTGATCAATTCATAGATCAAGAATAGAACGTGCCCTCCGTCTAAAGCGGGAATAGGCAATAAATTCATGAACCCTAAGATCAAGGATAATATCGCGGTAATCTGCCAGAAAGACTGCCAATCCCATGTGGTCGGAAAGAGCTTGGTAATCGTGACAAAACCACCCAAACTTTCGCTGGCTTTAATCTTGCCGGAAAACATCTGTCCAAAGGCTTTGATCTGATCTGCCAAAAAGGTATATCCCTTCACCACTCCGGCGCCCATCGCCTCAAAAAACCCATATTCTCTGGAGCTCAACTCAAAAAATCGTTCCGGGCCATAAGGTGCAATTCCAATCATTCCTTGCTCATTGGGCGTCACTGCTATCTCTTGCACGCTTCCGGCTCTTACCACACGGAATGTCATCAAGTCGTCCGGGTGCGATTGAATATATTCTTTGTATTCATCGAAAAACTGCAGATTTTGGCCATCCACCGATATCATGGAGTCTCCTTCCATAAATCCGGCCGCTTCTGCAGGTGAATCTTTGGCGATCTGCCCGGCTACATACGGAATTCGAGGGAAAAACAGAGGGGATTTGCTTCCTTCTGAAGTCGCTAAATAAGAACTGATCGCTTCGGGCACCTCAACACGCACCCTTTGGCCTTCTCGCTGCACCTCTATATTCTGAGCATTATCTAATACCAACTTTCGGACGATGGTTCGATCATCTACTATAGTATAAGCCTCACCACCCACAGATAAGATATGATCTCCATTCTGCAGACCCAACTCTCGACCCATAGAATCTACGGCGATACCATGAGCAAGTTGATCATTTGGTAAATACTGTTGCCCATACGCAAACAGGATCATACCGAAAATGAAGAAGCCGAGGATGAAATTCACCGTAACGCCTCCAAGCATGATGATGAGTCGCTGCCAGGCCGGTTTTGAACGAAATTCCCAATCTTGCGGCGGTTGCTTCATTTGCTCCTTATCCATGCTTTCATCGATCATTCCGGCAATCTTTACGTACCCCCCTAAAGGCAGCCAACCGACACCATATTCTGTCTCGCCTTTCTTTACTTTGAACAGGGAGAACCAGGGATCAAAAAACAAGTAGAATTTCTCCACCTTCGTTCCAAATAACTTGGCAGGCAGGAAATGTCCGAATTCATGTAATACGATCAATATAGATAAGCTCAAAACGAATTGAGCAATCATCACTATTATATCCATAATTTCAACTTCATCGTTCTCCAACCCCATAGAAAGAGAACTCATTTTGCGCAATGTGTCCCAAAATTATAATTTCGCAACAACTTGTAGCACTTATTCGATCACAATTGCCTAAAATTCGACCGTGAACCTGTTTTATACCTCTTCTTTTGACGAAAACATGGCGTGGGTTACCGATGAGGAAGCCCGTCATATGCACAAGGTGTTCCGTCATCGAGAGGGAGATGAGGTCCTCCTGACAGACGGAAAAGGACTCAGAATAGAGGGAGTCATTGAGCAGATTACGAAAAAAGACATACGCTGCAAGATCGTGAAGCAAGAGTACCTGGATACTGCCCGCTCTTACCGGCTCGAAATCGCGATTGCCCCCACCAAAAATATGAGCCGGATAGAATGGCTACTGGAAAAAGGGGTGGAAATCGGATTGGACCGAATGGTTTTCCTCCATTGCGATCATAGTGAACGATCTAAAATTCGACTCGATCGACTAGAACGCATTGCCTGGTCCGCACTAAAACAATCGCAGCAATTTCATCTGCCGGATCTGCTCGGAATACAATCATTCAAAGACTATGTCGCTCAAGTAGATCAGGCTGCACAGCAATATTTGGCTCACTTATCGGAGCAGAGCCAACCCTTTCGCTCTTTAGCTTCCGCAAAAGGGCATATCCGCATCCTCATCGGACCTGAGGGTGACTTTTCAAATGAAGAAATCGAATGGGCCCTGCAACACAATTGGGTACCTTGTACGTTAGGACATACGAGGCTTAGAACAGAAACGGCAGCAATCAGCGCCATTGCATGGACTGCCTTCTTAAATGAATACACGCAAGAATGAAGAATATCATTGTACTCATACTACTCTGCAGCTTGTCCGTCACCGGGGCGGCACAACTGAAATTTGGCCTTTTAAAATACAATGGCGGGGGTGATTGGTACGCCAATCCTACAGCTCTAGGCAACTTGGCCCGCTACTGCAATCGAAATATCAATACACAGCTTGATCCGGACTATGCAACGGTAGAAGTGGGCAGCGCAGACCTGTTTAACTACCCTTTCTTACACATGACCGGACATGGAAATGTTGTTTTTTCAGAAGCAGAGGCAGAAAATTTACGCAACTATTTAATGGCCGGTGGATTCCTCCATATTGATGACAACTACGGAATGGACCCATTTGTGCAACTCGCGATCAAGGAAGTATTCCCCAACAAAGAATTCGTAGAAATACCTTTTGATCATCCAATTTATCATCAGAAATACGATTTCAACAACGGCCCTCCGAAAGTGCACGAACATGATGGCAAACCGGCCCAGGGTTTTGGTATTTTGCACGAAGGTCGGTTATTGGTCTTCTATTCCTTTGAGTCGGATCTCGGAGATGGCTGGGAGGATCCGGATGTACACAACGACCCTCCTGAAGTCCGCGAACAAGCATTGAGAATGGGGACGAATTTGGTGCAATATGCGTTTACGCAGTAATAAGTCAGACTAAAAGCTCCTTTTTTACCTCAAGATATCTGTTGATCAAAGCGATATTCAAATCCTCCGGATGGGTCAAAATAGACAAAACCCCCATTCTTCTGAGCTTGCGCACCATCAATTGTTGTTCTTGCACCAACTGCTCAGCGACCACCTGATGGTAGACCTCCCTGGTAGTTTTTGGGGCCTGCATAGCACGTTCTTCCAGCGGGCGGTTTTTAAATAGGACCACTACCAATAAGTGCCTCCGCGATAAAGCTCGTAAATAATCTAAGTCGCGTTCAAGACTCAGCAGGGAAGTATAATTATTGAAATATAGGATCAAAGATCGCTCATACGCTTTTCGATTGACCCAGGCTGTAGCCTTTTCTATATTCGATTCTGTAAAATCTGTTTTTTGATGGTATAAGACTTCCTGAATGCGCTGTAAATGACGAATCCCTTTTTCCGGAGCGACCCAGGAACTGAGCTTGGCTCCATAGGTTAACAAGCCTACCCGATCCTCTGAACGCAAGGCAATATCACTTATCGCTAAACTGGCATTGATGGCATAATCCAACAGACTCATTTCATGGAAGGGTAACTCCATTCTTCTCCCCTTATCCACCATGCAAATTAATTGCTGTGTTTTTTCATCTCGGTACTGGTTCAGCATCAAACTTCCTTTGCGCGCAGTCGCCTTCCAATTGATATGCCGCACATCATCTCCCGGGATATAATTTTTGATCTGCTCAAACTCTGAACTTAATCCCAATCGCTTCCGTTTCTTCGCTCCTGCTGTCAGTGTATTTCGGTGAAAAGCTAAAAATTGATTGCTTTTGAGCTGGTGGAAAGATGGATACACAGCCACTTCCCGAAAGCTTGCTGCTTGAAATCGCCTTTCAAACCAACCGTAGGAATACCGGGCATACAGCCAAAGATGACCAAACTGATATCGTCCCCTTTTGACAGGTCGCAATTCATACTCATAAGAGCGACGAATATTCGACCCTAGTCTTATAAACCATTGGTGATTGCGAATTTGAAACTGCTCCGGAAATTCTTCTATAATCCGAACATCTACTGCTTTGGAAGATCGATTTTCAAGCGTGAGTCGCACCGGGTTTAGATCTCCATTAGAAAAACGATCTGCACAATTCCGTTCACCCTCCAGATGGGTTCCATAAAGTCGAATGATATCCCAAAGAGCGTACCCCCAAAAGATAAAGGTGCATACCATAGCCGGGACAAATAGGAAAGGCCAGAGAAAGGCCCCGAGCCAAAAAAGTACGAGCCCGATGGCTGCCCGAAAAAAACGACCGCTTATGAATAATGAACGTATCACTGATCCGGAACCTCTACTGTTTTCGCAATGGCATGGACCACCTTGCCGGCATCAACACCTTCCATCTCTCTCTCCGGGCTCAATAGCACTCGATGCCCCAGAACCGGGGCACAAAGCCGGAGCACATCTTCCGGCGTCACAAAGGTTCTGCCCTGCAGTAAAGCCAATGCTTTGGCCGCATGCATCCACCCCAAGCCGGCTCGTGGTGAGGCACCCATTTCAAGGTCCGGATGATTACGGGTTTTCTGAAGAATAGCGGTGATGTACTGCAAGAGTCGATCCTCTATATGGATCTCCGAAACCATAGACTGAAAGGCGACCATTTCCTCTTCTGCCCAAACAGTTTCCACCAACTCCAGCCCCGGATGCGTATCCATGGCGCTGTACGTCTTCAAAATGGAGAACTCTTCTTGCTCCGAAGGATAATCAAAGGTCAACTTGAACAGAAAACGGTCCATTTGCGCTTCCGGCAAGCGATAGGTACCCTCTAATTCGATAGGATTTTGAGTGGCGATGACTAGAAAAGGCTTTGCCATAGGATAGGTCGTTCCATCCATAGTGACCGTGCGCTCTTCCATCAACTCAAATAATGCAGCCTGAGTTTTAGCCGGTGCTCTGTTGATCTCATCGATTAATATAAAGTTTGAAAAGACCGGGCCTTTCTTAAATTCGAAATTGGAATTGGCAAAATTAAACACCGAGGTGCCCAGAATATCCGAGGGCATCAAATCCGGGGTAAACTGAATTCTCTTAAACTCTGTACCCAATGTGCTGGCCAATAAGCGCGCAGCGAGCGTCTTTGCAAGACCCGGCATCCCTTCAATAAGGATATGACCTTGGGCAAGCAGCGCCACCAGCATCATTTCTACCGGTTCCGTTTGCCCGATTAATCTTTTGCTAATTTCCGCTTTTAAAGCCTCCGTGCGACTGACAATTTGCTGTAATTTTTCTTCCGTTATCATAGGTTCGACTTAATGCATCATTCTGTTAAATAATTTATTATAGTACATCAGATTCGTCTCGTCCACTAATCGATTCCTCCGAATAAAATGTATGGCTTCCCAAAGCTTTTTTAGATCGTCCGGGGAAATTCCCATCTTCTCTGCTAATTGCCTTTTTTCCTCCTCTGAGAATTCTTGCAAATGTATCTGATAATGCTCCCTGCAATACACTTGAAGCCCACGAATTCGCTTCATTAATATAGATCGTGCATCCGATTGTTTGTAATACAAGTCGCCCAATTGCTCAGCAAATTCAAGGGACTTATTTTCTTTGACCGCGAGTTCCGGTACAATGGCCTGTCTTCTCTTCCCCATCCAAAACAAATACATCAGTCCAAAAATCAGACTCAAATACCAGGCAGTTTTTAAAGCAGGATATCGACCGATGACCCTTAAGGGAGATCGATTCGCTGTAGGGTCCGGCGTACCTGTTCTGTATTGATCCCAAAGAATCGGGCCTTTGGACAGATAAGAAAAAGCTTGCAAGGCATAAGTTGCAGTGGGCCTTTCGGCAAAATGAAAATTCGTAAAGACCAAAGGAACAGAATGTAATAGTAGCTTTCCTTTTCCGTAAGGAATTTGAAGCATCAAAGCATGGCCTTCGTCCGAACGTGAAAGAACACTCCCTTGAAAGCCGGTATCCGGCACACAGGCATCTAGCTGATAACCCACAAAAAAACGAACGGGCAACATTTCATCACTACCTGTCCAACTCAGCTTTTCATAATGATCAAATGGATCCAGACTATCCCCCAGGACAGAGGTGATATATTGTTGGTAGCTAAAATGGAAAGAATCCTGGATTGAAAGTGGGAAATTTCGATCCGCCCAAAACAGGGTACCCCCTTGATTGACCCACTCCATCAGCTTTTCTTCTTCGATCTCATCGGGATGTGCACCTTCTCCTATGATGACTAAATTTCCATTTTGCGGAAGCGTATCAGATGAATCTGCCCAACTATGTTGTAAAACATTCAGTTTTCCCGGATGGGTTTGCTTTAAGTATTCAAAAACCAACTTAGAAGCAAAAGGCGTTTCCTCTTGAATATCGTAGCTGCGCCTCCAATCAATTTCCTTGGGTCGTATCCAAACCAGACCGGCTATCACCAGCGCATACAACAACAGCATGATTGTAAGTCTCCGATTAACGCCCATCCGACACCTCCTGTTTTATACGTTCCAAAACTGCTGTGGCCTGATCAAAGTCTTGTCGGGTACATGCTCGCTCGTCATACCACGCATGTTGATGCGTAAGCCTTATTTGCCCAAACAAAGCTTTGAGAGAGGGATCTTGGATTTCTTTCAAATAATCCGATGAAATTTTAAAATTAGACCGTTGAATCGCAGCTGCTTGATGTAGAACCACGAGGGCCAGATGGTAGGACCAATGGATCGCTAGTGCCCAGTTTTCTTGTTGCTTAGCCTGCTCAAGATTTTCTGTCAGGAAGCTTTGATCCCATTCCTTCTGGTAGGTCTGGAGCTCGGGTTTCTGAAATGCCCGGGCCTTTCTCCTCTTCGATTGTGTGCGCTTTCTGAGCAGTAGATAGCCCACATAGACCAGCAAGCCGATTCCTACAGCTGTTAGTAGATGCTCTACCCAATCTGCAAGTTGAATCCCATGATCTTCCAGCCAACCCCATAACCAATCTTGTAATACGGTCCAGAGACTCCTATCGTCTAGAGGGTCTACATACACATATTGGCCCTCTTGCTTGAGAGACTCAAGAAGCTGTGTGTCCAAGTGGACAATGTCAAAGGAATCTATTGCAGATGCCATGAAGATCAGTATGAACCTTCATTGGAAAAGCCTGTATCATCATCTTCCTCATCAAATTCCTCGATTCTGGCCCGTAAGCTCGCGCCCTCTTTTTGCTCGAGTAAGGAGTAATAATGAAAACAAACGCCCACGACAACGATTGCATAAAAGAATACGGAAAACGCATTCGTCAACCATAGATACCATCCATTAGTCAAAGCTTCTAAAGCAGCCGGATCTTCCGTCGAAAAAGCCTGCCCCAAACCTGCGGCCATAAATGGAATAGATAACACAGCATTGATTACGCCTCGGATCAGTCCCAAAACGATGATGATCCCAAAGGTGTACCACCATCGATTTTTCACCAATTGAAAAGCTTTTCTCGTGATATCTGCCAAAGAGCCTCCGGGCAAATCTACGGCTGCAGGTAAAGCCATTTGAAAAATAACCGAGGCATACAATAACAATACGATCCAGATGGGCCAGAAAAAGATCCCTATAAAAGGAGCAAATGCGGTCAAGGCCAATACTATGATCATACTCAAAATAAAAATTCCGGCATAGGCTAAATTCGCCGCGATATACGTCCAGGATTGCTGCTTCATCCAGTCTGTGGTTCCTCGCCACCAATTCTCTTCCGTGGTAGCGCCTGACTGCCTGCGTTCCTCATATTTCATGTAGGAGTAAATGGCCAAACTATAGGCAACAATAGACAGCATAGAGCCTAATCCTACCAACAAGGAAACAGCGGAGAATTCAAAAGGTATATCCGAAAGATCTTCCAGATTGGCAGAAATCGTTCGATTCAGGGCGGGAATATAAAAGGAAGAAACGCCGAGTGTTAATACATAGAAAGGCATAGCAAATACTAAATACAACATCAGCAAAGGCTTCCAGTTTTTGATGCTGTACTTTAAGGTGTCTTCAAGGATTTTACCGAAATCCCGATACTTAGAAATATAAAATTCATTCATGGACTGAAGTTTTAAGAGGTATCCTAACCTCCTCTCTATCTTTAAACCGAAGAGGATAGATGAAATAATACCAAGCAATAAAAGCGAATGATATAATAATAACCAACCAACGAACTGCGCCGGGCAAATCTAGATAATGTCGTGTGAGGAAACTCTCGATGAAAGCCGCGACGATAAAAACAGGAACCAATGAAAAAATCAGTTTCATACTTTTTCGAACTGCAAGAATAAGCGAACGGCCTCTTGAATAGGTGCCGGGAAATAAAAGCCCATTGCCGACCATAAAACCGGCAGCCCCGGCTAACACAATCGCAGAAATCTCTAAGGCTCCATGCAAGAAAATGGTACTAAATGCCAGCCCAAAAAGATCCTGAGCATAAAAAAACTGGAGAAATGCGCCTAGCATCACACCATTGTTCAACATGACTGCAAGGGTACCGATATTGGCCAGGATACCCAGCACATAGGCTAAAAATGAAACCTGAATATTATTACTGGCGATTTGAACAAACATCTCGGAACGCTCAGATTTTCCGTAGATACCTAAAGGATCTCCTTCTTCAATGTTAGTTTCCGTCAATCGCACATAAGAATCTCCTATGATAACGCGCAGCATGTCTTCATCCTGCTGCCCTGAAAAAAAACCGATGGCCACAAACAAGCAAAACAAAATCAAGGATGCCCAGATAGCTTCTCGAGATTCATAGCAAACAGAAGGTACCTCATACCTGAAGAAGTCCCATAACTGTTGCAAAGATCCGGACCGATTGAGGTAGATCTTTTTGTGCAACTTGGTTGCTACTGCATTCAGATATTGTGCAGTATCAGAATCAGGAAAAAAAGTCTGTGCATAAGCCAAATCGTCCGTCAGCTGAATATATGTTTCTGTCAAATCATCCGCATTCAGCCTGTTGGAAGACAACTGTTCATCCAGCGTTTTCCAGCGACTTTTATTTTTGCGAACAAATTGATATTCATTCATGAACGATTCAACTTTACCCTGCCGCCTTCACCATTTCTTCTATACGCAGGAAGCAGCGACGCATCAAGTCTGCGTTTTGCATTGTTTCTGAATATTCTTCATCCACCTCTCCCACTCTCATGGCTCGTACGATGGCATTCAAACTCCAGGATTTGGGTGGTTGTAATCCATTTTTATCCATCAATGGTTTCGTAAAATGAGCAAGGGTACCCAAGTCCAGCATTCTTTGCGTAAAATGCCAATCCTTGTTGTCATCCCCGTAAGCCATGCGCAGAAAGCTATAATCATGCACAAAGTTATGCCCACAAAGAATCACCTCTTCCATCGCTTCCCCGAAAATGAGCGGATCCGGTCGAAGGCCTTTACTTTTTACAATCCATTCCTCAAATTGATCGATCGCATCGAACATCACCGGAGCGTCTTTGAGCTCCTTGATATTGATCGACGGATTCCGATCTGGAATCAGTTGAAAAGAGTCCTCAGCCTTGGGATAGATTAAGGTTTCGAAAGTGGAAATGGGCTTCCATTCTTGAGTGCATAATATAGCGCTCATTCGGACCAGGTCGTGCCATCCGGGATCGTCTCCGGTAGTCTCCAGGTCAAGAACCAGGTAATTCATATCTTGTTATTACAAATATTGATGCGGATAAAAATAAGGCATGGAAAGCAATTATAGTATTATCAGCGCGCAAAATGTAAAAATGTCTCTTCCACTGGCGCCATTAGGCGACAGGATTTTTGCCTATCTGATTGACAACCTGATATTTTTTGGGTACATCATCATCGTTGTTTTTGTGGGTATCGATTCGATTTGGGCTATACTGATGGCAATGATTCCTTTCATATTGTACCACCCTTTATGTGAGTATTTTAATGACGGGCGTTCCATCGGAAAAATGTTGATGAAGATTCAGGTGGCCACTTTAGACGGGAGCCCTTTAGGCCTGGATAAAATTTTGATACGGTGGGTGTTTCGATTAGTAGATTTCACACTCTTTTCAGGTGTAGTGGCCTTAGTAGCAGCTGCCATTTCAGAAAAAAATCAAAGAGTGGGTGATATGGTGGCACAAACCACCGTCATCTCTCAAAAGGAGCGCACATCCGTAGACCGCATCCAATTACCGGATTGGGAGGGGCATGAACTCATCTATCCAAATGTTCAGATCCTTAGTCCTAAACAAATTCAACTCATACGCGAGAGCCTGCATGCCTACAATATTGAAAACAGAATGGAAATTTTGGAAGAACTCAGTAAAAAGGTTGCAAAGAAATTAGAAGTAGAGCCTCCGGAGCAGGCCTATCTCTTTCTAAAGACCGTTGTGCAAGATTATGCCTACCTTTCAGAAAACCCCTCTTACGAAACCCAATAGACATGGCAGCGCTCAAAACCAAAGAAACCGATCAAAGTATAGTGGATTTTATTGAACAAATCGATCACGATCGCAAAAAGAAAGAAGCCTATACCTTGTTAGAGATCTTCAAAGAAGTCTCCGGCGAGGAAGCAAAAATGTGGGGCCCTTCTATCATTGGTTTTGGCAAATATCGTTATGTCTACGAAAGTGGTCGCGAAGGGGAATGGATGCTCACCGGTTTTTCACCCAGAAAAGCCAAACACAGCCTCTACATTATGTCGGGATTTGGCCGATTTGACGAATTAATGAGTCAGCTGGGCAAGCATAAGACAGGCAAGTCTTGCCTCTACGTAAACAAGCTGGATGATATTGACCTGGAGGTGCTCAAAGAGCTTATTGCTGCCTCTATTGAGGCAGTCAAAGACCGATACAAGGAGTTCAATTAATCAATCCTTGATCTTACGTCCTAATTCCTGCGGCAATTTCTATTTTCATAAGTACCTTTGCAGTCATAAATGAATACATATGGCTGACGAGCAGATTATTTTTTCCATGTCCGGCGTAAGTAAGATCTTACCTTCCGGCAAAACCATTCTTAAGAATATTCACCTTTCCTTTTTCTACGGCGCCAAGATTGGTGTCTTGGGTCTCAACGGAGCCGGTAAATCGACTTTGCTGAGATTGATCTCCGGGAAAGATCAGGATTATCAAGGTAAAATCGAATTTGATAAGGATTATAAGATTGGATTTCTGGAACAAGAGCCTGAATTGGATGATTCCAAAACCGTGAAGGAATCTATCATGGAAGGTCTGGGAGAAGTAACCAACCTTCTCAATGAATATGAAGAAATCAATCTCAAGTTTTCGGAACCCATGGACGATGACGAAATGAATCGCCTCATCATGCGACAGGGTGAACTGACCGAACTCTTAGAGAAACATGATGCCTGGAATCTGGACAACCAATTGGAAATCGCCATGGATGCACTGAACTGCCCCCCGGCAGATCAAACCATCGCGCCCCTTTCAGGTGGAGAAAGAAGGAGAGTTGCACTGGCACGTTTGTTACTATCCAAGCCAGATATCCTATTGTTGGATGAGCCGACTAACCACTTGGATGCTGAATCTGTAGATTGGCTGGAACAGTATCTCGCCAATTTCCCGGGCACTGTTATCGCCGTAACGCACGACCGTTATTTTCTGGATAATGTTGCCGGATGGATTCTGGAATTGGACCGCGGAGAAGGAATTCCATGGAAAGGAAACTATTCTTCTTGGTTGGATCAAAAGAGTAAAAGACTCGAGCAGGAAGAAAAGCAAGAATCCAAACGTAAAAAAGCACTGGAAAGAGAATTGGAATGGGTTCGCATGGCCCCTAAAGCCAGACAAGCCAAATCTAAAGCTCGTTTGAGTGCCTACGAAAAACTAGCCTCTGAAGAGTCTAAAGAGAAAGAACAAAAACTGGAATTGTATATTCCTACCGGACGCAGATTGGGAGATAAAGTAGTCGAATTTGATCATGTGTCTAAATCCTATGGGGATCGAAAGCTGATCGATGACTTAAGTTTTAGTGTACCTCCAAATGCCATCATCGGAATTATTGGACCCAATGGAATGGGTAAAACGACCTTGTTCAGAATGATCATGGGGCAAGAACAACCGGATTCCGGAACGATCACCATCGGAGATACCGTAGATCTCAGCTACGTGGATCAATCTCATGAAGATCTGGAGCCGGAAAAGACTGTTTACCAGGTAATTTCTCAAGGAAATGACACCTTAATGGTCGGGAATCGTGAAAT
The DNA here is from genome assembly GCA_964525165.1 of uncultured Saprospiraceae bacterium. Lineage (GTDB taxonomy): Bacteria > Bacteroidota > Bacteroidia > Chitinophagales > Saprospiraceae > JAWLFI01. The sequence continues at coordinate 12,607 of CAZGGG010000022.1, forward strand.
CAATTCAAGAGCCTACATCAGTCGGTTCAATTTCAGCGGAACGGACCAGAGCAAAAAAGTGAAAGACCTTTCCGGCGGAGAAAGAAATCGTGTACACCTGGCCATGACCTTGAAAGAAGGGGGGAACTTAATCTTACTGGATGAGCCCACGAATGATATTGATGTGAATACCTTAAGAGCGTTGGAAGAAGGTATAGAGCAATTTGCCGGATGCATTCTGGTGATTTCTCACGACCGTTGGTTTATTGACCGGGTAGCTACCCACATCCTCGCTTACGAAGGGGATGGCAAAGTGTATTTCTTTGAAGGGAACTACACCGATTATGAAGAGAAGAAGGAGGAAAGAACCGGGGTGGCTCCGAAAAAGAAACGTTTTAAAAATCTTTTAAACGTCTGATCGCTCCAAAATAGGATGACATTCTTGCAACAGCTGCTGATATAGTGGCTGTTGTTTTATGGTATCCTCATGACCAATCAACACAAAAAATGATCGGGCACGGGTCAATGCGACATTTAATTTTCGATCCACTCCCTCATCATTGGGCGATAAAACCGATGGCCATTGATGCACACTATTGACGCAGAGAGACAGAATGATTATATCTCTGGCTCCACCCTGAAATCGTTCCACAGTATCGATCGTTACTTTGGAAGCCCATTCTTCCTGAACTTGCCACAATAGTTTTCGGATTTGTGCTATCTGCGCTCGAAAAGGAGTAATCACGCCCACAGTTTGGTCTGTCCATTCCTTGTCATTTTCCGTATAGAGCCGGTGGTAATCGCGAATCAGTCGGACCACTTTTTGAGCTTCATCCTGATTGGTTTTTTGAAGCTGTTCTTCTTCTGTCACCTCAGAAGCTAAAAACTGCATTCTATGCTGTCCGACTACATATTGATTCCCGGCGGCTTCCTGACTCCATTGAATCGTTTCTGTTTGGACCTGAGAAGGATTTAATTCAGGAGGCAGTACAAATAAATGCCCACCATAAAAGGTTTGAGCAGGAAAGCGCATTATCTCCTGATGCATACGCCCCTGATAGGATAACTGTGCATAAGCATGCGTCCATTTTTGAGCACTGGCTCTTCTGTATAGACGTTCGAACCAGGAATTAGCCAAGTCCGTTAAGCCTAATTCAGTCAAGCCCTTGTGCCGGACCTGTGTCCACTTACGATCTTGCTGCACGACGGCCGGCAACTGCCGGTGATCCCCGATCAAAACCATCTTAGGGAAATCTGCCATCATACTCCCCATCATAGGCTCCAGTAATTGACTCGCTTCGTCAATTATAACTTGATCAAATGACAAAATTTTTAAAAGATCCCGTTTACCTAAATAGGAGGCCACCGTGGCCACATATATCTGTTGTTGATTCAACAGATTTTTCAAGCCCTCCCGATCGTTCACTTTTTGCGCTTGTTCTTGCAAGAGCCGATCTTTATAAGCTTCGTCCGTACTGAATCGGGAACCAATGCGACAATATTGAAAAGGGTGGACTGCCTTGATGCGTTCCAGCGTATGACAAATCTCATCGACAGCCTTATTGGTGTAGGCCAGCAGCATAATGCGTTCTTGCCCTTCTTCCACTAGCTTCTGTACATAGCTTTTCAGCATCACAGACGTCTTGCCAGTGCCCGGTGGGCCCCACAGCAAGAAATATTCTTTTGCTTGATGCATTTTTTGAAGGATCTCACCTTGTTCCTCACTAAGGCCTTTCGGCAATTGGATGGCCTCAGAGGATTGAATTTCCGGTGCGCGGCGACCTAAAAACAGAGCCCTTTGGGAAGGAGGGAGTTCAGCCCAGTGGAATAAGTTTTGAAAAGACGAGCGATAACTGCTATCAAACATATCGTGCTCCAGGCACCATTTGCTACCGGGTTCAAAGGCCGTTTCTTCAGGTTGCGCATTGCGCAACCTCAGCACCACCATTTGATCATCCATATACACCAAGGTGCCTTTATGGATTTCTCCTTTCGTGGGTTGAGACAATTGCTTTTGCCCATAGAGAATAACGATATCCCCTACCCGAAAATTTGCCAAAGGATCCGTCTCCGAACCTCTGGAAAAATGAAGCGTGTGATCTCTGTCCAACCGGCAACGCTCCAACCGCAAGTCTCTCATTAGGGAAAAACGTTCCTCTTTTTGCCGTAAGGCATCTCTCCAAATAGCCGACATGCCGGCCCTTCTTTCTGAGCCCTCCAGCCCTACTTTTGCGAGATGATGCTCTCGCACCAAAAAGCCAAAAAATCCTGAATAATAGGCCTGTTCGACTGCATCCAAATTCTTGAAGGCCAGCTCAAATCGTGCCAAATCTGTCGCTAGAAATCCTTTTAACCTCAACTTTCGTGCTGTGAGATTTTTGAAAAGGGCTGCATCATCTGGGGCTGTTTGGAGCCGGGCACAATAGCGCTCAAACAAGATGATCTTATTGCGTATTTGCAAGGCTTCCATCTGGCTCGCTCGAGCGACGGGTGCATGACGTAAAGGCCGCTCATAATCCTTGCAATAGAGAATATAGGCCAAGGTTTCGGATGAGGTCGGCATTGCCTGATGGACCAACAGATCGTACAATAAGGTTTGGATATAATGACTCTGGTTTAAGCCGTATTTATTGGGGCGAAATATTTTTCCGCTCTTCAACTCTACAATATGATTGAGTTGCCGATCAGGACTCATGTGTAGCAAATCCAAACGTCCCTGAATACCAAATTCAGGGCTGTAAAAAGAGGGCTCTACCGCACACTGCTCTGTTTCAATGCCCAAGCGCACCAAATCCTCTCCCACAACTTTCTGAAGAACCTCATAAAATAGCTGCGCGTCTTTGTAGACTTCTCCCATCTCCTCCTCAGTCAGTAAGGC
>CAZGGG010000022.1:15473-36792 GCA_964525165.1 uncultured Saprospiraceae bacterium
GCGCTAAGGAAAAAATCAATAAAAAGAAAAGGTTAAAAAGGTATTTCATAGTTTAGTTTTTTAGTTCTTGTTGTAAAGTTAGGCTTTATAGGTTCTTTTATTTTTGCCAGCGGTTCTCCAGGTTTAAATTGATGAATATCAGCAATTTGCCAATCTATGATTCCCTTTTCTAAAAGTCTCCTTAAAAATCGATTGGAATGAAAGGCCCGATTGATGCACCAAACGATCTAAAATATGATTCGCGACATTCCCCTTGAGCAAATGGATACTTTTCTCAGATGGAACCAGCTTGTTGAGAATGTAGGTATAGAAATTTACCCCACTAAAGTCAAAACAGGAGGCAATGGCCGTTACATCTATCAGATAATCAGGCTCAAAAATAAATGCCATCGGATGTAATACACCCGCCTCATCCATCTCTACATTCCATAAGTGGACATAGACAGGGAAATCCCCCTGCCGGATCAGATCTTGAATATTTTGTGTGAAGCCCTCATTCCGATCCGCCTCGTGAAACTGTACTATTTGTTCTTCCAGAGCATGCGCTTCTTCCAAAAATCTCAGACAAAATTCATCATCAGCCTGACCTAACAGCATACCTCTGAGGAAGGGTCGAAAGGAAGCTACTTTTCTCTTTTCAGGAAGAATCTCATGAAGCTCTTGAGCTAATATTGGGACACTGGTGGACTGCTTCACCCCCCATAATTCATCAATAAAATGAACATTCACCCAAACGCCCAAGGCTTTTGCATCATTCAAATGTGCCCATTGATTTTGCTCTACCGCCCTTCGAAAATGTTGCGCGGCATAGATCAACCGACCACTCAGTTGATGTAGCGACTTCAGGTAAGCTAATCGACTAAAAACTGTCGCAAACTCTATCCCTTCCTCTTGAGTAGCTAGTTGGGCAATCTGCTTCATCAATCTATACAATCCTTCGACTGCTTCTTTCTCGTCTTCAAGCGCCACTAAATTGATCACTCTTTGCGTGGCCCACTGCCCCATCATTTTCGGATCCAGCTGACCGGAGGAGTCTTCAGATAGTGTTACATTTAGTTCGCTCACGCTGTTGTGGTTCTTATACTTGGCTTGACCAACTAAGGTACATATTCAGAGGCATTCGTTTTAACCATAAACGTTTACAATCGAAAATAAACGTTTACATTAGTTGTAGGATGGATATTCAGGAGATCAACAATATTCGTATCAACTTCGATGAAGACATGGTGGCCATCATGAACTTTGCATTGGCCTTTGTCATGTTTGGGGTGGCCCTCAACCTACGCTGGGAAGATTTCAAAGAACTCTGGGCCGAACCGTCTAAAGTATTGATCGGGCTATCCAGCCAATTACTCCTTTTACCTTTATTTACCATTCTTCTGATTGCACTGGCCGGATTGCCCTACAGTATGGCCTTAGGAATGATTCTGGTCGCGAGTTGCCCCGGAGGAAATATTTCTAATTATGCCACACATCTGGCGAGAGGCAACACAGCCCTTTCAATCACGCTGACGACTATTGTTACCTTAGCGGCTACCTTGATCACACCCTTCAGTTTTGTTTTGTGGGCTCAAGCCATTCCTCAAAGTATTCAAGGACAGGATCTGGGTATCGAGGTCAATGTATTGGAAATGCTTTGGATCGTGATGCAGTTGATTCTGATTCCGATTGTAAGCGGAATGAGCCTTCGATATTTCTTGCCCTCTTTTGCCGAAAGGATAAAAAAATCGATTTCCATTCTCTCCCTCTTGATCTTCTTAGCTTTTATTATAGGAGCGATCTACGGCAATTGGGAATTGATTGTCCAGTATGTTTATTTGGTGTTTTGGCTGGTGGTTTTACATAATGGGATCGCCTTGTTTCTGGCTTATGCTTATGCTCGTATTTGGAAGCTTCCGCAAAAGGATGCCCGAGCCATTTCCCTGGAGACCGGTGTGCAAAATGCAGGATTAGGATTAGTATTGGTGCTCAACTTTTTTGAAGGCCTGGGAGGTATGTTATTGGTCGTAGCCTGGTGGGGAATATGGGACCTGGTGTCCTCTTTGATCATTGCTTTAATCTGGCGGTATCGCAGTCTACCCATGACACAGAATCACACTCTCGAGCAATCTTAAATTCGCTTTGTTCGCATTTTTAATATCTTATGGTCTATGAATGCAGTGTTGGAAGATCTGATGAAACAAACGGAGCTGGCGGTAAAAGACCGGTCAGAACATTGGTTGTCGGCAAGTCCGGAAACGATGGATAAAGCGTACCCCTACCTGTTTCCTTCACTCATCATTTTACTGCATCATAAGGTATTGAACGACCAAAGCTCTGCCGAAACATTGCAATTAATAGATGATTTTGATTTCAATGGAGAATGGGCTGAGCAGCCCCCTGCCTTATTGGATAGTTGTGAAGATTTCAGTCCGCATCAATATCCGGAAGTAGTGACGAAGGCTTACCATTTCATCATGGGCAAACATGAGGAAAAAGTCTTGGAGCAACTGAGCAATATTGGGGACCTGAAAAGAAAACAACTTAAAAAACTCTTACCCATCATGGCCACCTTGCTTCTTTCTTCCCTGGGAAAATGGGTGAAAGAAGAACAAGCAGATGAAAAAGAGTTTCGCAATTTCATGAACACCCAATATGAAGAGGCCAGTCGGGAAACGCCTTCCAAAATCCTGGAAAACCTTAAAATTGAGGATCAAAACAAAGGGACGGAAGAAAATGCAGCGCCTGTATTTCATATTCCTTCCTTCAAGCCTCTATTCTACTGGATACCTATCGCACTCGTACTGACTATTTTATTGGTCTGGATTCAGGATCCTGATCTGAATTTTTCAAAATTTTGGGGTTCTGTGTCTGCGGACTTGAGTTCCACGACACTAGAAGTAGAGGAGAAAAGTATCTGGAGACTACCCAATGGCGAACAACTTCAGATAGACATTTCTGATCCTTTTATCCAAATCCTGGACTACAAGGTGGGAAATCATGCAGACAGCACCCAAGTATTCTACCTAAGACATGTACCGTTGGCGGATTCTACAATCCCAACTTACTATCTGAACGTGATGGGGTATATTCAACAACTGTCTAATGCTTATCCCAAACAATCGTTTCATATCACAATGTATATTCGGTTTTTGGAGGGAGAAAACATAAGCCTTGCGCTCTTGGAACAATACATTGATCAAATCGAATCCGGCTTTTCGGAGGTGCTCCGGGAAGGTCGGTTGACTTATGAATTAGAAACTTTAAAAACCGACCTCTGGTCTCCGGATTTTCCCGCCGGTTCTGAATCTAAAGAGATGGATTGGGAGTTAGTGCTCAAGTAAGAACTTGCGAGTAAAATGATTATCTTAAAAGATGCGATGCCATTTCTTGAGTTGGATGAGCTTGTGGCTGTCAATATTTATGGCGGCCCTAACCCAGGCCAAGGGACAATCCTTTGATCATTTTCCGAATTTGGAAGTAGTTGAAATTCCTTTCCAATATCAACAGGGCTTCATTCTGGTAGATCTAAAGCTGGACGGCAAGATCCCTATGAGATTTATTTGGGATACCGGCGCAGAAAACACCATTTTGTTTGAAAGACTGTATTCAGATCTAATCGGTGCTGCATATGACATGCGCATCCCTATTGTGGGAAGCAGCTTTGATGGTGATCGATTTGCTTTGGTAAGCAGGGATGTAAGACTGGACATTGCAGATTTGCCCAGTGTATCTTTGGATATACTGGTATTGGAAGAGTATGAGCCCAAGTTGCGAGAATACCTGGGAACAGAGGTGCATGGTATCATTGGTAGTTCCTTTTTTAAAAATTACATTCTTGAAATCGATTACAAAAGAGAAAGGATCTACCTGCATAAGTATCAGAACTTCTCTATTGCAAATGTCAAAGGCTTCCGTGAGTATGAAATGGAAGTTTTAAAAGGGAAACCCTACTTGCATACTACCATCTCCTTCAATGAGCAGGATAGCATATCAGTCAATCTGCTCATGGATACGGGTGCCGGTACAAACCTTCTGATTCATACAAATACCGATAGCCTGATACATCTTCCGGACAGCACGATCAGGGGAGAGTTAGGCGTGGGGGTCTCGGGCATCTTGAAAGGATATGTAGGAAGGATTTATACTTTTCAGCTGGGGTCCATTATCTATAGGGATATGATCACTTCATTTCAAGATGTAGATACGTCCCTTTTGAATCGAGTCGATGTTTTTAGAAATGGAATCATTGGAAATGATTTACTGAGTCGATTTAGAATCATTTGGAATTATCCAAGAGAAAAGTTGTATCTCAAGCCGGAACGCAAAGCAGGAGAAGCCTTTACTTTTGATCGATCCGGCATCACACTCATTGCTGTAGGACCACAGCTGAATCAATATGAAATACAGAGAGTATGGCCCGGTTCACCGGCAGATGAGGCCGGTTTAATGGCAGGGGATCAATTGTTGAGCTTACAATGTTGGCCTATGGACTTCTACACTTTAAAAAGTATCAATCGACTTTTAAAGAAAAGACCCGGTAAAAAAATCCGCATGCGCATTCGGCGTGGATCAGAGCGAAAGACCTTCCGATTTCGGTTGAGGGAATTAATATAACCCAAAAGCTTTTTGGGCAGAACCTTGTCATTTCCCATAAAATAAATTACTTTTGCGCTCCAATAACTTTAAAATTGTAAACTATGTATGCAATTGTAACCATTGCTGGTCAGCAGTTCAAAGTCGAGGAAGGGCACGAGCTCTTCGTCCACCAGCTGGATGCAAAAGAAGGCGATGAGTTGTCTTTCGACGAGGTTTTGTTAATCGATAATGATGGCAATATCCAAATGGGACAGCCTACCGTATCCGGAGCAAGTGTAAAAGCTTCTGTTTTAGAACATGTTAAAGGTGACAAGGTCATCGTGTTCAAGAAAAAACGAAGAAAAGGATATCGAAGAAAGAAAGGACATCGTCAGTCTTTCACCAAAATCAAGGTGAACGCAATCAGCGCATAAATTGTTAAGTTTAAAAATTTACAACCATGGCTCATAAGAAAGGTGTAGGTAGTACAGATAACGGAAGAGATAGTAACCCTAATTACCTGGGGGTAAAACTTTATGGTGGTCAAGCGGCCATCGCCGGAAATATTATCGTGCGACAAAGAGGTACTAAATTCCATCCCGGCAAAAATGTAGGGATTGGAAAAGACCATACTTTATTCGCATTGGCGAACGGACAAGTGAAATACCACAAAGGTCGAAAGAAAAGAACCTTTGTCAGCATCGAAGAGATCAGTTAATTATTTCCTTTCCATTCAGCTATCGGAAACAGGCCGGTCAGTGTGTACACTGATCGGTTTTTTTATTGGATATGCAATAGCATCGAAGAAGAAAAAACACTCCTATTCTTCAGGCTTTGTTTGCTCCATCAATATTTTCTTTTCCGGACGGACTAAAGCCGTTAATCGCCTTTTCACACCTAAAGACACCAAGCCGATGGGCTTTTTGGACATTTCCCACCGAAACCCGGGATAACGCTTTTCAAATGGATCTAAACCTTCAATCGGGAGAATCTTACCCCCTATCTGTTGGTAAAAGATAATGGCATCCACCTGGCCTGTACTATCAAATCGGGCGCTGATACTGCTGCAACTGGCTTCCTGCATTCCCATGAAGGCATCCGATTCATCTAGAATGTAATAGTACATCTGCGCATTCCCTTTGGCCCACACTTCATTCAAGCGCCCTTCTTTGAATTGCGCCTCCATGTTTCTACTCTTGACTTGTTGAAAATAATCGCCATACACCTGCTCAATCATAAAGGCATTCTGAATCGCATCCAGCCTTTGAGGAGCCCCTTCCTTCATGTGCAAGTAAATCGTATCCGCAAATATCTGAGCACTATCCGACCACAAGACGGGCGCACCATATAATATAAAAACAGAGTCACGTTCACGATACACCAATGAATCACAGACACCCGACATATCTTCAGACCAAATACGCACATCGTAAAACGCCTTGATCATGCGCATACTGTCAATCTGCAAAATGCTATCGATCCATACATGTTGGGTATCAACCTTAGAGTATAAGGTGTCCGCGGCAATAAAAACAGAGTCCCCTTCTTCACTATAGGATAAAAATAAGGGGCGTCCTCCCCCTGTGATAATTTCCTCATTCTCCTGATGGTATTCTAATTCCTCCGAGAAAAGGCTAATTCTCGAAACTGTATCAATCCAAATGACACCTCCTTCCGCAGTTCCGCCCTTTTGTCCTTCCTCAAAGTTTGTGCTGTCTGCTATCAGGATTTGTTCTCCTAAATTGAATTGTCCACGACCCATTCCTTGAATGGCACCACTTTCTGTATTGTATAGATATCTTTTCCCGCGAGCCTGGGTACTTTCATCTGCGTAATCAACATTGCCCATCAGATAGACCAATTGATCCTTGGCATTATAAATGATGGTGTCTGCATAAGCTTCACGCCCTTCATCCCGATAATAAGCCCGTCGATTTCCATACCCCAGCAAGGTCGTTTCTTCCTTCACTCCATCATAAAGGATAATATTTCCGGTTGCCACGATGTCCCCTTCCACAAACTGAGCATTTCGACTCAAAACAGCTCTTTGGGTCCCCACCGTATAAGAACCGGATTCACAATAAATTCTTGCACTATCAAATGTGATCAAAGTGGGTCCCTCAAAGTAGGCAATCTCTTGCTTCACATTAAACGCAAGACTATCTGCCTTAAGCAAAAAGTCAGGATGGGTGACCCGCACACTATCCCGAAAGTACATCATATCCTGTTCCACCACATATTGACCGGTCCTGGAAATAAGCCGAGCCTCCTGATTAATCAACAAGCCTCCGGTGGTGTAGGTACCTATCTTCCGATCCACATCATAGACCATTCGATCTGTAAACAACTGACTTTCACGATCCACCATAGATACATTGTACTCCAAGTAAGCCATCAGGCTATCGCCATCATAAAACAAAGAGTCGGAAAAAACAGATAAGCTATCCCCTTGTTGGATAGACACTTCTCCCCAGGCATTCATTTGATTAAAGATCTTAATCGCCGTATCTGCTCGAAAGTAGACACTATCCTGTCGCATCCGTACATTCCCAAAATGCCTTTGCTCATACTCTTCCCCCACTTGCTTGAAAAAGTTCTGATCTGCATTATCAATAATGATAGAGCTTCCTTTCCTGACAGTATCAACTGGCGCGGGCTCCTGTGCTGCTAGTCCTGCTACCCAAAGCATGAATGATATGAAGGTGACTATCCTCAAGTGGCCGTAATTTTTTCCCCCATTTTTTGTCCTAATGCTGTACTCAATGCCACACCCATTCCACTTAGTCTTGCTAAAACAAATAATCGATCATCAAAGGCCTCCAAGATAGGTTCTTTTTCAGGTCCTACCCCCAGATAGCCTTTCCATTTATATTCAAACTCAGGCTTTCGGTCTAATATTTTCATTTCAACTAACCATTTGCCTAAATAATCTTCTATCATGGCCTCATCTTCCGGGCTCACTTGCTCCTGTTGGCCTTTCGGCAAAAGATGTCTTCCGCCTCCTATCAGTATTCTTTCATCAATATTCCTAGCATAGATATATCCGGATTCAGCATGTAGATTTCCTTTCCACTTTAGCACTTTCATTGCTTTCGTCACAAAAACAAAATTCATGACCTTTCCTACCTCCAAAGTGGGCATCAATTGGCGACTAAGGCCATTGGCTGCCAGTAAAACTCTATGTGCGGCAAGGGGCATTTGCTCCGTTGATACATGATAGATTTGATTCTTTCTGTCTATTTCATGGACCTTCACCCCATCAAAAAGTAGGATGCCTGATTCGAGACACAACTTTCTCCAGCTGGCCGCCAGGCGCGCAGGTTGGAGTTGGCCTTCCTGTAAGTGATGCACATAGGCTGTAGCATTCGCCCCAAAATTCGTTTGGGTAAGACTCGCATCCTCTAATCGATAATACTCGCCGCCCACAATAGATCTCAGCAGATGATTGGCCTCCCATATTTGATCGGCATACTTGTCGAATGGAAAATGCTGATCTTCAAAAAATAGCTCTCCCGAAGGTACATTTTGGTAGTGAATCTCTTTGGAGTTAAACATCTTTTCTAACAGGCTCAAGCCCTTCCATCTTCGCTCGATCAAGCTTAAGGTATGCTCCCATCCGTATACAGCTGCGTCTTCTATCAATTCAGATAAACTACTAATACACGCGAAACCTGCATTTCGGGTAGATGCCAGTCGCTGAATGCTATATTGATCTAAAACCGCAATACGCCAACGAGGCTGACGCTTTTTGGCAAAATAGGCAGTCGACAAACCTGAAAAGCCACCTCCGATGACCACCAGATCAAAGGCCTGACCATATAATTCTTGTTCCCAAAAACTCCACTCCATGTGCTATAGAAATCTTACATTTGAAGTTAAAAGTAGGGATATGATTCAAAGAATACAATCGGTCTATTTGCTTTTAGCAGCTATTTGCATTGGAATAGTCTTTGGAGCTCCATTGGCAGAAAGTTCAAAGACGGAGCATGTATTTATGGCTGATGCGACCTATACTTCCTCTGATCATGTGGGATTGGTCGTGGCGATAGCTATTAGTTTCCTGGTCGTATTTATCAATATATTCCTATTCCGCAACCGACCGCTTCAAATCAAGATGGGATATACAGGAGCTTTGCTTACCCTTGCGCTTCCCATGATTGCTTTCTTTTTGTATTACTCAGAAGCTTCAACAGAGATTCAGTATGATACCCTTTCTGTAGATTGGGGCACCTACTTATTTATTCCGGCATTCATATTTATTATTCTCGCCATTCAGAATATCCGAAAAGATCAAAAGGTTGTGCGGTCTATGGATCGATTGCGCTAAAGTTTTTCTTGTCATTATATTCGAATCGGAACAAACCGAAGTGATAGACCGAGAGGTATAGCTCCAAAATGATCCTGGTAAGCTTATGCCTACTGAAAATTCGATCTATGAACTGAAGTGCCCTCTTAATGGTATCCGATAAGAGTCGCAATTTTTTGCCTATAAGGTCCAAACATAGGCCCATAACACGTAGACACCCCCTTTAGGCGCTGGGGCGTGTATACAATACCCAACAAAAAAAGGCTGACCCTTCCGGATCAGCCTTTCTGTATATCTTCCATGGACTGTTTAATCCACCTTAGGTCTTGCTGAATAGTTAATTTTCAACTGGCCTGCTTTTCTGAGTTCTTCCTTCACATCGTAAACGATCCCCATTGTGACATTTCCATCCACACGAAGAGAGCTGGTAATTTGTGGTCGCTGCACCTCAGGTACGGTTACTCGGTGCTGCTCGATGAATAAAGGAATTTCACCAGGTGTCGCAAACTTATCGCCCAATTGGATACGTGGAGCTGTCCCATACTTGATTTGGTCTGCTCTGTCCTTGGGCTTCCCGATATAGATATAGTTGACCAGTGACTTTTTCTCGAGTTTAGTCAATTCTGTTGCTTCAGGAACGATGACTTCCACCTTTACGGTAGCATCCCTCAATACGGTTACCATCATGAAGAAAAACAATAACATGAAGATAATATCCGGTAATGAGGCCGTGCTTATGGCCGGCTCATCCTTTCCTCTTTTAGATGAAAATTTTGACATAATTACTCTGCGTTTTCTTCACCATAAGAAGTGGGGTCGGCCTCCGATAATTTCATCGGATACTTTTCGATGACCTTTTTCTTCTGATCTATGGTTAAATTATCAAAGAGGGTTCCAAATAATTTGGATGACTCACCATTTCTCAATTCCATATAAGCAGATTGGAGCTCGTTATATACGGTCAGATAGGTTTTATAATTAGTCCCCCTATCATTTTGTAAAGAAACGATAGCGTCATTAGGCGTATCAGGGTAATCAGGATTAGACTGCGGATTCGTAATGAATTCAATCACCTTATCCTTCAGGTTTTCAACATCCATCTCTTCCCCCCTCACCAACAACTGGTTGTTGGCATTCACTAAAACGGAAAGAATGTTCTTCTTTGCCAATTTAGCCGTAATGGGAGGTTCATCTGACCAAGGCGGAAGTCGAACCAATATCCCTTTATCAACCTCTATCGTGGTAGTCACCAAAAAGAAAATCAACAAAAGGAAAGCAATATCTGCCATCGATCCTGCATTGATCTCAGTACTGACTCTATCCTTTGAACTCTTACGTTTCTTTAACATGGTGATGTGCTTATTTTACGAGATTATAAATCTCAAATAGAATGAGGCCTGCGATAGCGATGGCTCCTAAAACTCCGGTAGTAATCATAGCTCCGGAAATGAATTTACTCGCCCCATCTTGTACACCGAACTCTAATATGGTCTGTGCCAAACTACCCGTAGAATTGGGGTCTGCAACAGAGTACCCAATAATGAATATGATGACAATCACTGCGATTCCGATAATAGCTCTTAAAGAGCTTTTGAAATGCAGAACCATATAGATCAAGCCAAAAATCAATGCGGCAACGGCACAAATAGCTGTAAGGGCTATGGCGCTTTGCAAGCCAAAATTAAAAATCCCGGTTTGCATTTGCTCTTTCTTCGAAAGCAGAGAAAAATCTTCAGCTCCGGAGAACACGATAGCAAGAAACACTACCGTCAGCAATGCACCCAAACCAAACGCAATGAGTTGTCCATTCTTTGAAAGAAAGTTATACATGCTGTTGTTTTTCTCTGTTATTTAATAACGTTATGGCGAGCCATAAGGTCCACCAAAGTAATGGAAGCTTCTTCCATTTTATTGACAATACCATCGATCTTAGATACAATGTAATTGTAGAATACTTGCAGAATGATCGCAACGATCAAACCAAATACAGTTGTCAATAGGGCTACTTTAATACCCCCTGCCACTACAGATGGAGACAAGTCCCCTGCAGCCTCAATATCTTCAAAGGCTCCAATCATACCAATTACCGTACCCATGAAACCCAACATCGGAGCAATGGCGATAAATAGCGAGATCCAAACCAATCCTTTTTCTAGTAATCCCATTTGTACACTACCATAAGAAACGATCGCTTTTTCTACAGACTCAGGACCTTTGTCCGCATTATTCAAGCCTTCGTAAAGTACGTTGGCTGTTGGACCAGGAGTGCTTCTGCAAACTTCCTTAGCGCCATCCACGTCTCCTTGCTGCAAATGCTCATCAATTCTGCTCAACAATTTATCCGTGTTTGTTGTCGCAATATTCAAGGTGATGATTCTTTCGATACAGAATGCCAGACCTAAGATCAGACAAACCAACACGAAACTCATGAAGCGCCAGTCCCCTTCAATAAACTTTTCCTTGAGAACTTGAAACGCACCACTTGAAGCGGCTTCGCCACCATCCTGGGCCATAAGGCTCACAGCACCCACAAAAGAAACCGCTGCAAAAACAGCAGACAGGGTCATTAATTTCCGTACCATAGTTTTGTTTTTCTTTGCTAAAATTTGATTCATCGGAGTCAATTTCCGTTAAATATAAAAAAGTAAAGCAAACTCAATCGGATTCTAGCTGCGTTAAATTTGCTTTAACAGCGGAGAGTGAGGGATTCGAACCCTCGAAACCCCGGTAAGGGTTTACACACTTTCCAGGCGTGCGCCTTCGACCACTCGGCCAACTCTCCATTAAGATGCATTCATACACCGCTTTTGGTGTATACCCCACAAAAATTCAAAAATTCAGAGGGACCACAAAATTTTTTTTTGGCATCCCATAGAATTTTATAAGCCTATTCTATCACATGCCACAACAATTACATTCATAATCACCTACGAACCAAATACTTTAAGGGCATTCCCACTCGTTTGCTGCCCAATTTCCTCTATGGAACATTCATAGAGGGTTGCTAATTTTTCTGCAATCAAGTGTATATAACTGCTTTCATTTCTTTTGCCCCTATGAGGCACCGGAGCCAGATAAGGTGCGTCCGTCTCTAAAACGATCGCATCTAATGGAATGTCCTTGACCACTTTATCTAAACCACTATTTTTAAACGTCACTACGCCACCAATTCCTATCATGAAATTTAAATCTTGAATGGCAGACGCTTGTTTTAAGTCCCCACCAAAGCAATGAAAGATTCCCCTCAATCGGCCGTCTTGTTCTTCGCTGATTAATTGTATGGTTTCCTCTGTCGCTGAACGAGTGTGCAGAATCAGAGGCAAGTCTAACTCTTTAGCCCATTGACATTGTATCCTTAGCGCATCTTCTTGCTGCCTTGCATATTGCTGATCCCAATAGAGGTCAATACCACTCTCGCCTACTCCATAATAAGTTTCCTCTTCAAACTGAGGTCTCATCGCGTCCAGAACTTCTTTGTAATCTTCAGTGACATGACAAGGGTGCAGGCCTAACATCGGAAATAAAAATTCGGGAAAACTTTGTGCCAATTCATTCATGGCTTCAATCGTGGAAGCATCGATATTGGGCAAATATATTTTATGCACGCCCAGCTGTTGGGCACGCGCAATCATTTCTTTCCGATCTTCTTCAAATTGCTCAACATATAAATGAGCATGTGTGTCTATGAACATTTTTTACCTTTAGTGTATGGCTGCAAAGAAGCAAAAATACTATGTTGTTTGGCAAGGACACGAACCTGGCGTATACAAATCATGGCAGGAATGTCAGGCACAGGTGAAAAACTACCCTAATGCTCGGTATAAGTCTTATTCCTCTTTGACGGAAGCCCGGGATGCTTATGACCACGGGCCTGAATACTCCGATGGTCCCAAGAATAAGAAAAGGAAGACTATGCCCAACCCTCAAGCAGCTGAAATCAATCAAAAAGCGCTTTCAGTAGATGCTGCTTGCTCGGGCAATCCCGGAATCATGGAGTATCGAGCTGTCTGGGTCGGTTCAGGTGTTGAAGAGTTTAAAAAAGGACCCTATCAACAAGGTACCAATAATATTGGCGAATTCCTGGCCATAGTCCATGCTGCAGCACTCTTTCAAAAAGAGGGAAACACTAGCACACCAATTTACACGGACAGCCGAACAGCTATGGCTTGGGTCAGAAAAAAGAAAGCCAACACACAACTAAAATTTAATGCTCGTAATGCGCCCCTAAAAAGACTCATCGAGCGAGCCGAACTTTGGTTGCGTAACAACAAAATCCCGAATCCTATACTAAAATGGAATACTAAAAACTGGGGGGAAATTCCTGCAGATTTTGGTCGGAAATAATCACTTACCGGCCAAACGCATGGGATAGTCTAATTGAATTTTGCCTTTTCGAATGTGGTCCAATTTACGGCGTACCCTGCGCTTCCGTATTGGCTTTAAGAGCTCTGTAAACAAAATTCCCTCTATGTGATCATATTCGTGCTGTATGACACGGGCTTCTACTCCTTCAAAAACCTCTTCATGCCACTCAAAAGACTCATCCTGATATCGAATGGTAATCTTAGGCTTTCTGTCCACGTCTCCTCTAACATTTGGAATACTGAGGCAACCTTCCTCATACGCCCACTCTTCGCCTGATTCATCAAGGATGGTAGCATTCAAAAAAGCTTGTTTGATACCTCCTTCTTCTCCCTCTTCCTTGACTTGCAGCGTGTCCACTATAAACAGCCGGATGGATCGGCCAATCTGAGGAGCTGCCAGTCCCACCCCGGAGGCGTTGTACATGGTTTCATACATATTTTCAATCAATTCTTGCAAGCCCTCGTAGTCCTCATCAATAAATGATGCTTTTTTCTTTAATACGGGTTGACCATATCCATAGATGGGTAATATCATGATCGTCTGTTACTTATATGTGTCCTAAATAATCTTGTAGAATGACAACAGCACTGATTTTATCTACCAGCATTTTATCCTGTCGTCGTTTCTTTTTAGCTCCGGAACGAAGAATGATTTCTTTCGCTCTTTTCGAACTAAAATCCTCTGCATGCAAAACTACTTCAATTACAGGAAAGTTCTTTTCAATCTTGCGTTTTAGTCCTTTGATATCCGGAAAAATCTTTGTGGGGGTACCATCTGCATGTTCCGGATAGCCAATCACCACCTTCCCCACTTGCTCCTTGTTCAAGTATTCCTCCAAAAAAGACCAATAATCTGCCTGAAGCTTTGTTTCTAATGGATGTACCGCAATTTGCAGCATATCCGTGACTGCAAAGCCAATTTTCTTACTCCCATAATCAATACAAAGGATACGATTCATGCTATAAAAATATAGGTTTTATCAAAAAAAGATTAAGGTATTGCTCAACATATTACATTTTGGCATAATATTTGAACAGGTAGAAATAGTTTTAGTCG
The DNA here is from genome assembly GCA_964525165.1 of uncultured Saprospiraceae bacterium. Lineage (GTDB taxonomy): Bacteria > Bacteroidota > Bacteroidia > Chitinophagales > Saprospiraceae > JAWLFI01. The sequence continues at coordinate 29,758 of CAZGGG010000022.1, forward strand.
TTTAATAAAAAGACCCCCTCCGCACATTTGCGGAGAGGGGTCCCATCCCAAAAACAGTAAACAGTAATCTTCGGATCGTTAGTCGATAACGATCATTTTCTTCGTAGCTGAGTAATCTCCGGCATCTAATCGGTAGTACATGACTCCTGATGCGTTCAATTCAGCTCTGTTCAGTTCAATTTGATTATATCCTTTTTCGAAGGTTCCTTCAACAACTTGCAGTTGCTTTCCGGTTACATCGAATACAGTCAAAGTAGCGTCCGTTCTTTCCGGAAGATTAAAACCAATTACGGTCAATCCGGCAAACGGGTTTGGACTATTCTGGAACAATGCAAACTCGGAAGTTGCTTCAGTAGAGCGGAAGCTCAAGTCAACACCCATCGCAGTTCCGGCGGCATAAGCTTCTCTCTCTGTAACATCATCAGACATGCTCAATGCACCTGCCAATGTGCTACTCTGAGCCGCTTTGAAAATCAAGGTGAACAATACATCGTCGTCAGAAGCATTTACTCCTGCAACATCTGTCCAAGACATAGTCACTACTGCCTGATCTTTCAAGTCTCCGATATTTGCTGCGCCCAATTCGATCGCTCCGGACTCTACACCTGCAAAGGTCAAAGTCTGTGCATCGTAGTTCAAGCTAAACTGTATCGCTTGTACCTGGTCAAAGTTGGATGCTGTTACAGGAACTCTTACTAATTCGTCTGTTTCGAATACAGCATCTTCAGCAACAAATTCAAGTTCCATTCCGGAACGGCCGTCGATTGTTTCATCTGCATTTCCGTTCAAGTCCCCAATCTTGATTCCATCAAAGTTGATCGAAGTCATGGGTGCTGCTAAATTGCTGATCACGTAAGACTCAGGGAAGTTATCACCCAATGGATTCGCAGAGAACTCAAATGCTGCATCCACAAATCTCCAGCTGGTATTGTTCGGGAATTCATCTTCCAGACCCAAAATCGCTTTTCTAACTGCAATGATATCGGATCCTGAAATTTGACCATCATTATTGATATCACCGGCAATCATTTCTGCAGGTCCTTCCAATGGATTCAATCCAAGAATATGCTGCTGGATGAATAATACATCTATCGTGCTGACACCATTCAATAAGTCGTCATTGCGTTTCGGCATTACCTCATAGTTTCCGCCTTCAGGCATAGGTACGAAATTGTATCTACCTTCTGTATCTGTCTCTACCATAGCAGTAGATCCTGCTAATTCTACATCAACATTTGGCATTGCAGAAGCATTGCTGGTGTTGTTGATATTTCCGGCGATTGGGAAGGTAGGTCCGTTATTACCCGGTCCACAAGCTCCATTATTCGCCTGTACAATAGCGTATGTTCTACAGAATGCGCTAGTTCCATTGGAAGCATGCACCCACAATTCTAACTCAACAACTCCTACGTCTTCACAAGTGAAGGTTCTACCGGTATCTAATGGATTAGAAGAGAAAGATACCGTAACGGGGAATCCACAAGCGTGGTAAGACTTTAAGTCAAAGTCACTAGCCCAGATATCCAACATTCCGTCATCTATGGTTCCATCTCCATCTGTATCCACAGGCATCAACTCAACTGTTAGGTTTCTACAAACCGGAGAAGGTCCTTTTCTGGATTCGATTTCGAATAAGTAGCTACAAGTCGTTCTGTTTCCACACTGATCTTCCACAGTCCATTCAATCAAGTGCTCTCCAACAGGATACTCAGCAGAAGCATCGTTTGTATTTCCGGCTAATCCTGGTTCAAAAACTCCGTCATTGAATGCATCAATTCTATAGCTGTATACTAATTGATCTTGAGGAGTACAATCATCCTCTGCCAATTGCATCAATTCTACATATCTGCTGTCGCAATCTCCATCAATGGATAACAATAATGTATCTGTGCAAGGAATCAAGAATTCAGGCGCTACATTATTCATCACCTTGATGACTTGTGTTTCCTCATATGGCTGATCACCGCCTGGCACATAAGTACACCAGTCTAAAATCTTCCATTTTCTCAAAATTTTATAACAAGCCGGGTCATTGGGATCGTCAATTGGGAAGAACCAATCTTCGTACGATCTCGCTAATTGGCTACATTGATCGTCATCATAAGTAGGGAATACATCCTCATGTGCAAAACCTAGTGAGTCTCTCAAGAACTCAGGTGTCAATTCACCATTCAGGCTGCAATCATTGACCAAAGTAATGTCTTCAGGGAAATTAATCGTTTCAGCGTTGAAAGGATCAAAATCAATGATGGTAATTACTTGCTGATCTACTGCTTGAGTTGTGTTTCCTGCTCCTACAGCAGTAAAGGTTCTAATAATCGTACCTGTACCACAAGTCTCAATGTCCACTAGAGAGTCCGTAGTGATGACCACTTCACAGTTATCGTATGCATACCCATCTAGAGTTTTAAACTCAGGCCCTGAGAAAGGTGTTCCCGGATCATCAATGAATACGCTATCTCTTGGATCCGTAGCCGGATTACCCAAATCTCCTAAGTTCTCAAGAACCACTACATTTCCGAAAATGGATAGGTCATCCATAGAGAAGTTAAACTCACAGCTAATGGTAATATCATCTGGTGCTACTATAGAAGCAGGTTGTTTATCCTGAACTTCAACTTCAACCATACATTCGTTTTCATTTCCTGATTGGTCAATCACCTTGAAAATGATCATTACAGGATCTGCTCCGATATCGTCACAACAGAATTCTACATAAGGACCGAAATCATCAAAATTACCGGTTCCACATTCACCGTCCATTCTTCTTACGGCAATAGAATCGATAGGTCCACACTCATCATGAGATCCATCGTCAAATGTGGGCGCAAAGATTTTTGCTGTTCCATCTGAAGTTAAAGAAACAACTGTAAATTCATCACAAACGGCCACCGGAGGAGTGTTGTCCAATACAGTCACGGTAATGGTATCAGATCCACCCGGATTCTGGTAACACTCATCATAAGCTGTTAAATAAACTTCCCAAGTACCAATTGGAAGCACAATATCCGCAGTAACAACTGCATCATAAACCTGAGCAGGTACTGCCGGTGCATTTGTAGCAATAACATATCGGTCTATCGCACTGCAGTTATCATCTACAGAAGGTGCAGGGATAACTACTCTAGCCTCACAATTGTAAATTCCTGTAGGAACCGTAATATTATCATTTACAGCAGTTACTTGAGGACCTTCTGTGTCAAGAATCTCAATTACCTGTACAAATGTTAACATGCGATCTCCACCTTGACACCATTCCATTCCGGTCCAGGTCCTCATTACTTTCGTTCCACAAGGGATATTAAAGACAACATCACTAAATGTAAATTGAGTGTTACAAGACTCAATCACATCTGGAAATAAAGGTTGGCCTAAATAAGTAGGAACTCCTGTTTCATCCACATCCGGATAATCATTACCATTCATATCCCAAGGACCATTGCACTCTAATGCATTTTGCCCTGCGTAATCTATCATGGTATCTACTAAAGAAAGATCTAAGCGCTCAAACCAAAGTGTGTCTGTACATGGTGCAGAAGTATTTCCTGAACCATCCACTGCTACCCACTCTCGAATCATCAGCTTAATAAAGTCGTCATCACAAACAGGCACATAAGTTCTGTTTGTTACAATAGTTTCAATTTCGTCGGAAGTTGAACAGTTATCCGTTACAATAGGGAACGGCTCATTCAACATGTCCAAGCAACTTACTGTGTCGTTCACACATTGAATCATTGGAGGCATTTTATCCTCTACCAATGCATTCGTCCAGCAATAATTGGCATTTGGTCCACCCTGATCATACCAAACTTCTATCATGACAGAGTCATTCAAGTAAGCGTGGAGATCAATCACTAGTCGACCAGAATCGCTTTCACCAATCAAGTTTCCTGCGTTATCCAAAACACGAAGCGTAAAATCTTCGTCATCTGGGTTAGGATTACATGCTGTTGGCAAGTTAGCGTAAGTGTCCCAGTGCATATCAGCTTCGCACGACATACCAACTGAAATGTTGACATTGGTGCAGCTAATCGAACACTGAGCTTGTAGTTGGTTCGCCATTAAGGCGAAAAGGAAGAAAAGTGCGAAACTCAACGCAGTTTTTTGTTTACCGTCTGCTTTGCTACTTGATCTTCCACCGGATACGAGCGTAAAAATCGTTTTCCTCATGAGATCTTAGTTTTAATTTGAAAATGATACATGCGTATATAGCGACAAGCAAATGGGATGGAAATTCCATTCACCGCTATAATCCAATTACAGTCGGCAGAAAACACGAAATCCCTTCAGATACGAGTTCTCCGCTCTGTTGGGTCATTATCAAATTAAATCAGGTGGGAACTTTATAGGGGGTTGAATCCTATAAAGTGTGTTGGGTTGGGTATTGTGGTTGTGGTTGTCGACGAATAGACTTTTCTCGTTCGTCTACAGCAAATATATAGCATTTGACCATGGTTAATTGCATTACATATATGGTATTTTTCATATGTATATAAAATTGCAATTATAATAACCTATATAACAATTACTTACATATTCTAATAGATAATTATAAAGAAAATAAGTCAATTTCATCTATGTACAAATAAAAAAAGCCGATCGATTCCGACCGGCCTTTATCATTTGTTTTGATGGTATATCCTCTATTCCGCTGCTGCTTCTGCAGTTTCCTCAGCCTCAGTTTCATCTTCTTCATCCTCTTCCTCTCCGGTCATACCTGCGGCCTTGAGCGTTCTTGGTACAGCTACCGTAGCAACCGGAAGTCTCGGGCTATTCATAACCTCAAACTTATCTGTATCCATGATGTCTTCTACTCTAATGGTATCTCCCATTTTCATTTTCGAAACATCTACGAACAATTCTGCAACGATATTCTCAGGAAGCGACTTGATCTCCACTTTTCTGAGCGTCTGAACCATTCTACCCCCATTTCTCACCCCTACAGAGTTTCCTTGAAGGTGAACAGGTACATTGACTCGAATTTTTCGACCATCTACTAATCTTTGGAAATCAATATGCATTATATGATCCGTTACAGGGTGAAACTGCGTTTGTTTCACGATTCCTTTATACACCTCTCCATCTACATCAATTTCAGCCATCTTAAATTCCGGCGTATAAATAAGATGCTTGAAGTCTATTCGGTTAGCATAGAAGTGTACTAAAGTGTCTTTACCATAAATGGTACAAGGTACTTTATCCTCTTTTCTTAATTCTCGTGTGGCTTTTTTGCCCAGGTCCTCTCTTTTATGACCTACTATTTTTACAATTTCCATAACGGTCTTCGTTCAATGCTTGTCTAAAACGGAGGGCAAAGATAAAAAATAACTTGATTAGTACAGCATTATATAGAGAACTTTTTACTCGACGAATAAGGCTGAGATAGAACGATGTTCATGAGTATTGCGAATTGCCCTGGCAAAAAGTTTCGCTGTGGACAAGACTCTGATTTTTGATGACTTCTGCTTTAAAGGAATGGTATCCGTTACAATTACTTCCGTCAACAATGATTGCTCAATATTTTCATACGCTGTGCCGGACAATACAGGATGGGTACAAATTGCTCGAACCGTTTTGGCGCCCTTCTTTATGATCGCTTCAGCAGCCCGGCATAAAGTGCCCGCTGTATCTACAATGTCATCAACCAAAATCACATCTGCTCCTTCGACATCCCCGATCACCGTCATTCCTTTCACCTCATTTGCTTTCTCTCTGTATTTGTCACAAATAACTAAAGGCCGCTCAAAGAATTTTGCATACTTTCTGGCTCTCTTGACTCCACCTACATCCGGTGAAGCAAAAATGATGTTCGACATATCTTGCTTCCGCAAAAAAGGAATGTATATAGCATCTGATTTCAGGTGATCCACCGGAATATCAAAAAATCCTTGAATCTGGTCTGCATGAAAATCCATGGTCATCACTCGGTCTGCTCCGGCTGCCTGCAATAAATTAGCAATCATTTTTGCCGATATCGGAACTCTTGGCTTATCCTTTCTGTCCTGACGGGCATATCCAAAATATGGAATGACAGCAGTAATATATCCGGCACTTGCCCGTTTTGCAGTATCAATCAGCAATAAGAGTTCGAAAAGATTCTCTGAAGGGGCAAAGGTGGATTGTATAAAGAATACGTATGCTCCTCTCACGGATTCATAGATTTCGGGCTGCATCTCGCCATCTTTAAACCGGTGCAATTGACTCTTGCCTAAAGAGTAACCATAATGATCGGCGATGCGCTCTGATAGGTATTGTGAACTCGTGCCCGAAAAAAGTTTAACCTCTACCATATTCTCTAATTGTTCCATATTGCCTTGAGTTGGAACAAATTTAACATTTTGAATATGAACGAAAAACAAATACTTGGTGAGAAGGCAAATTTATTGTTCCAACAATTATAGCTTTAGATTGTCTTTGGAAATGAAATGAAAAATAAAACACTCGCCGCCTGGTTAATCCTGATTTTACTATCAATCATTTGGGGTTCCTCCTTTATTTTAATGAAGAAGGGTCTCGAGGTCTATAGTTCGACACAGGTTGCTTCTCTTCGGATTTTCCTTTCCTCTTTTCTGTTCTTCCCCATCTTTCTAAAAAACTTTAAAAAAATAGATTGGTCTCTTTGGCCCTATATCGTTATTGTAGCGCTGAGCGGTAGTGGACTTCCTGCTTTTTTGTTTGCAACAGCCCAAACAGAAATATCCAGCTCTTTGGCCGGAATTCTCAACTCTCTAACCCCCTTATTTACTTTTGTATTCGGAGTCCTCCTCTTTAAATCCACCTTTAAATGGATTTCCTTCAGCGGCGTTTTACTGGGACTCGCTGGAGCCGCGATCATGATTATCCTATCTTCACAATCAGGCTTGGAAGGAAATTTACTCTATGCCCTACTCGCTGTATTAGCCGCAGCCTTTTATGGCATCTCCGGCAACACCGTCAAAACATATCTCGTTTCTCTGATCATCATAGCGGTCACCATCCTGGCCGCCCTGCTGCAAGACATTGAGCTACAACTGCCTGGCCTACGCCGCCTAACCC
>CAZGGG010000022.1:36802-43997 GCA_964525165.1 uncultured Saprospiraceae bacterium
ACCGTCAAAACATATCTGAGTTCGTTTACAGCATTCAACTTGAATGCGACCACCTTTAGTTTATGGGGCCCCTTCGTGCTTGTCTATCTACTGAGCACTGACTTCTTAATGGTTCTCCAAACAGAAGAGGGCGCCTGGGAGGCACTTGGTTATATAGCAATCCTTTCTTGGGTAGGCACCTTCGCCGCCACTGTATTATTCTTCATGGTGATTCAATGGACCAATGCATTGTTCGGCAGCACGGTCGCTTATATGATTCCTATCGTTGCCGTACTTTGGGGAATCATAGATGGTGAGCAATTATCATGGTACCATTTATTGGGCTTGGCTATGATTATTTCAGGAGTCTACGCCATTCGCCAAGGAAAGTCTATACCGAAGGACTAATTATTTTTGGTACCATTCACTATACATTTTATAATTCTTGGCCGTGCGCTTGATTAAGTAATCAAATTGTTCCCTATCCAGCTCTTTCACTTTACGAGCAGGGGATCCTACATAGACACCTCCCGACTCCAATTGCTGTCCTTCCAAAACGATTGCTCCGGCTCCAATAACCACATGAGAGGGTACTTTTGCATGATCCATCACGATAGCGCCCATCCCGACAAGCACATCATCGTTAATATGAGCCCCATGAACGATGGCTCGATGGCCTATACTCACCCGATCACCAATAATAGTATCTGCCTTTTCATAGGTGCAATGCAGAATGGCCCCATCCTGAACATTTACATAATTTCCTAATCTTATGGAATGTACGTCTGCTCTGATTACAGCCTGAAACCAAACACTGCAGTGATCCCCCATGACCAGATCACCCGCCAAAGTTGCATTCTCTGCAATCCAGCAGCCTGTCCCCATAGTGGGCGTTTTGCCTTGTATCGAATGAATCAATGCCAAACTTAATTACATTTGGACCGCTTCCACCCGGTATCCTGCCTTACGCAACAATCTTATCACGCCCTTCTCCCCTCCTAAGTGACCGGCGCCAACTGCAAATAAGGTAGGCTGTTCTTTCATCATCTCGGCCATGATGGGAATCCATTTTTCATTCCGCTCTGTCAACAACACTGTTTCCATGAGCGTTCCTCCTCCTGAATCCTCGCTCATAGAAGATGCCATTTTCTCAATATTCTGACTAAGATACATTGCGGTAATCGCTTCCATGCCATCCATCCCTTCATCTGTCATTCTTATGGACTCCAGTAAATACTGAGCCTGCTCACGGTAGGAAATTTTATCAAACACACTCAACTGAAATTCAATGGTCTCTACTCCTCCTATCTCCTTATTAGCTGCTTCTGCGATAGAAGTAAGCTCCATTTCATAGGACTTCATTCCATTCATCATAAATGTCCCACTCATATCAGTGCTTTGCTGTGGCATCTCGTCAAATGAAGTAAGAGCGCTTAAGAATAAAGGCTTCATCCGCTCCAAAAACATCAAAGGCATACCCTTCTTTTGAAAAAATGACTGCACCTCCCCATATTCTTCTTCAGAGAGTAAATCTTTGAGCGTCGTATCACCATTCATCATAACTTTACTCATCATGGACATCATCGTCGACATATCATTCATATCGCGCATATCAATTTCAAACACTACTTGATTCGTTTGGTCAATCGAGCTCAACAAGCCTTTCGGCAAAAAGTATTTAGAGGCATCAATCATATGAATAGTACCAAACAAATAGCTGTTCGCAGGTAATTCCGGATGGCTAATTTCCCACAAAAGGGAATGTTCTAAAGTATCGAGATCACGATCTTGAGCTAATAAGGCTCCCATTTGCGGAAGCGCCATCAGAAAAGCAATCCAAAGCAAAAATCGGTTCTTCATAGTTATTTGTTCATTCTGGCCATTTGGGCTTGATATAATGCAATTCCTGTGGCTACACTGACATTAAGGGATTCTGCACCACCGGTTTGTTCAATGAAAAAACGCTCATCCAGTAACCTTACAATGTGCGGCCTCAGACCTTCCCCTTCAGAACCCATAACTAATGCGATAGGTTCAAGAAAAGAAACATTTTGAATGGATTGTTCAGCTCGCAGATCGGCACCCAATATTTTCAGACCGGACATTTTCAATTCTGTCAAGGCATTTTCTAAAGATCGAACCCTGATCAGCGGCTGGCGCAAAAGGGAGCCGGCACTTGCTTTCACCGAAAACTCATTAAGCATAGCCGTTCCTTTTGCCGGAAAAAGAACACCATGTACCCCCATAGCCTCTGCTGTGCGGGTGATGGCTCCAAAATTACGAACGTCTTGCACACCGTCCAAAGCAAGAATAAAAGGCATCTCCCCTTCTTCATAAGCTTTCTGAACTACATCATTTAAAGCGTAGAAGCGGACGGGAGACCGTAGGGCTATAAGTCCTTGATGTCTTCCCCGGGCCCACTTGTCAAGTTGCTGTACCGGAACTGCTGCATAAGGCACTTCCAACTCCTTGCATCGATTGCGGATTTCAACCTCCAGTTCACCGGTAATTCCTTTTTGCAGCAATACCTTTTGTATCGGTTGATGCCCATCCAATGCTTCCAAAACAGCATTCCGACCAATAATGACTAAATCTTTATCTTTCATCAACCCATTTTGATTTTGTACGTTTCCTAATTGACAAAAACTGCTTTTCGTTAAGCGTTATTTTGCAAAATAAAATTCACATTCTATTATTGTCTGCCTATTTTAGGCGTTCAAATCTATACCAATATGAGAATATTTACCCTTCTAACCCTTTTTTGGGTTTCAATTTCTTTTCTTCAGGCTCAAAAAGCAATTGATTTTGAATCTGTTGCACTTGAGCATTTGCAGGAACAAGCGGATGCCCTCGGGCTGCAATCATCTGACCTTAGGGAGATGAACCTAGTTAACGCCTATAAAGGCAGTAAATCAGGTGTGTACCACCTTTATTTCAATCAACAATATAATGGTACCGACATTTACAACGCGCTAACCGGCGTGCACCTTAACCAAAAAGGTGAAGTGGTTTATGTGGCGGATCGTCTCTATGACCAATTGCCCCAACGTGTTTCCGGATTTTCAGCTTCCATACCGGCTATAGATGCCGTAAAGATAGGAGCGACTTATTTAGGAATACAAGCCCCTGAAACAGCTAAAATGGCAGCCTTATCTAATGGCATCGATCAGGATATTATCACTTTTGCCCCCGGAAATATTTCCAAACGACCTATTCCTGCACGATTAGTGTATGCAGACAACGGTTTGGGAGAATTGCGTCTGGCTTGGGATATCAGTATCGAGATGCAAGGAAATGTTGATTGGATCAGCATGCGCGTTGATGCTCAGACAGGAGCACTTCTCGATGAGGTAAACTGGACTGTAAAATGTACCTTCGAAGGACCCCATCACCATCATTCGGATTGCTTTGTCAATAGCGCTACCCATAATTCAAATACTGCGGACGCAGCTATGATAACGGATGATGGATCAACTTATAATGTATTCCCTTTCCCATTCGAAAGTCCTTTGGATGGAAACAGATCCATCATCTCTGAGCCTGCAGATACTTTAGCTTCTCCCTTTGGATGGCATGATACCGATTTTACGGAAGGAGCAGAACATACCATTACAAGAGGAAATAATACTTGGAGTTTCCCTGACAGAAACGGTGACTTATCTCCCGATTTTGATGTGGACGGAGGAGCCAATCTTCAGTTTGACTTCCCTTTTGAGCAAACTCTGGAACCCGGAGATTATACAGAGGCCGCCACGGTCAATTTATTCTATACCATCAACATGATGCATGACATCGCCTATTATTATGGCTTTGACGAAGCTGCAGGTAACTTCCAACAAACCAATGCCAGTGGAGAAGGTGTAGGGGGTGACCACGTTTTTGGAGCTGCACAATTTGATGGAGAATTGGGCAATAATATCAATAACGCCACTTTTGCGACACCTTCAGATGGGGGCAATGGGGTCATGAGAATGTTTGAGTGGAATAATTCTGCTGCGGACCAGGAGTTCCTAGAAGTTTTAGCGCCTTCCGATGTAGCTGGATTTTATGCTGCAGGAACTGCGGACTATGGCGAGCCCATCGGTGAAGAACCTATAATCGGAGAAGTTGTCTTCGCTCAGGATGGCATCCAATTCTCTACAGATGCATGTGAGCCCATCACCAATGGTGCAGAACTAGAGGGTAAAATTGTTATGGTCGATCGCGGTGGTTGTGACTTTAGTGCAAAATCATATAATGCTCAAGAAAACGGAGCGATTGCAGTGATTATTTGTAACAATCAAGGAAATGGAATTATCAATATGACCGGAGGAGACAATGCTAGCTTCGTGGATATTCCTACCTTATTCATCTCAAGAGAAGATTGTAACGAGCTACGATTGTATGCAGGAAACACGCTGGAAATCAAATTACAAGAACCAGAGCCGGTCGTAGGCGCAGAGCGCTATGATGGATCTTTGGATAATGGGATTATTGCGCACGAGTTTGGGCACGGAATCTCAAATCGACTCACCGGAGGTCCCGGGGCTGCCGGATGTTTAGGGAATGATGAACAAATGGGAGAAGGATGGAGTGACTTTTTCACTCTTGCCTTAACCACTAAGCCGGGGCAAGACGGGACAGAACCTAGAGGTATTGGAAACTATGTTCTTAGAGAAGATGAAAGCGGTAGAGGGATTCGAAATTTCCCTTATACCACAGATATGGTTAAAAATCCACAGACGTATGAGGATATTATTCTATCCGGAACAGCTCCTCACCCATTAGGTGAAATTTGGTGTGCGATGCTCTGGGACTTGCATTGGAGATTGGTCGACGAATATGGCTATGATCAAAATGTAAAGGATGGTACCGGAGGGAACAATATCGCTATCCAACTGGTCATGGAAGGTATGGCTTTACAAAATTGTAGCCCGGGTTTTATTGATGGAAGAGATGCCATTCTGGCCGCGGATGAAGTCCTATATGGCGGTGCCAATCAATGTCTCATTTGGGAAGTATTTGCGAGAAGAGGTTTAGGATTTAGCGCTGATCAGTGGGATCCCAATACGCGAAGAGATGCCAAAGAAGCATTTGATTTACCTCCGTTCTGCCAGGGTGATGTCGTAGTTACAAAGGAAATGACTCCGGTCATTGATAGAGGTGGAATGATCGAGGTTACTGTTGTTGTCAACAACTTTACTTCCAGTGCTCAGGGAAATACAGTGATTACTGATTTAATCCCTGCAAGATGCACCTATGTAAATGGATCGGCAAGTATAGACCCTTCATCCATCAATAATGAAGAAGTCATCTGGAATCTGGGTGACCTAGCTGCAGGCGAAGAGATCAGCATTACTTACCAGCTCCAGGCAACAGAACTCAATGCGTCTACTTGGATAGAGCAAGAAAATTTCAATGGTCCGGATGTAGAATCCAACTGGTTTGCAGGTAGCTTCGAAGGGGATGACATCTTTGAGCTGGTTCCCACTGCAGGTCCGGACACGACAGCAGCCTGGTTTGTTGAAAATACAAGTGCTGAAAACGATCAATACTTCTTTAACATTAATGGCCATGCCATTGAAGGAGAACAACCGGTACTTCGTTTCACACACCAATATCTTACCAACCCGGGTACTGACGGGGGAATTGTAGAAATCAGTAATGATGGTGGAGTTACCTTTAACGATGCAGAAGGATTGATTTTCAGAGCTCCTTATCGAGGTAAATTAGCATACACCACATTTGCTACCGTAAACCAGCGCGCATTTTGGGGAGATAGTGAAGGATGGAGAACTACATATATCGACCTTGCTCCATATCGAGGCGAGAATATTCTCATTCGCTTTAGATTTGGCTCCATTGGCGGTGCCAGCTCAGAAGGATGGGCAATTGATGATTTCGAATTGTTCGATGCTGTTTACTACAGCACAGATGTGAGTGTGAGTTATGGAAATGGCAATATCGTTTCAGCCTCTCCTATTGAAAGAGGTACGGTCGTGAACCCTGATATGGAGGTAGATGCGAATCAAACAATCGCTTTACCGGAAACATCCATTTATCCCAACCCGGCCTCAGATGTATTCTATCTGAAAGTGCCACAGAAAAATGCATCGGCTGAGTTTGTAATCCATGATTTACATGGGCGCAAAGTCTTTGAAGGAAATATTCCAGCAGGGGTGGAAATCCAACAGATATCCATTCATAATATGCAGACAGGGATGTACATCGTACAAGTGATACAAGAAGGAAAATCCTACAGCACGAAGCTGATTATCAAATAAGAAGTCCGGATGAAAAAAAGAGGGCTGCTTTTTCGAAGGCAGCCCTTTTTTTATCTAGAACTCTGGAAAGTTCCATCGTTTTTTGACGGCTAAGATCCGTATGGTGAAAATAAGGATAATCGACAAGCTCATAGCTAATGTTCTGCTCATATCAGAAAGCGTTAAAAGCAGATAAAGCAAACCTCCGGCTAAACAGGCTGTCGCATATATTTCTGATCGGAAAATAAGGGGAATTCGGTTGGCCAACACATCACGAACGACACCCCCAAATACAGCGCTGACCATTCCCATAATTAATGCAATAACAGGACCCAGCCCTAAACCTAAAGTCTTTTCGAGACCTAAAATCGTAAATAGACCAATCCCTATCGCATCAAAGAAAAACATTGTTTTATTCCACTTGGCAATGGACTTGCCAAATATGATGGCCAGGATAACTCCACAAGCAATGGCCAGCACATAATTAAGATCCAGCATCCAACCTACCGGAGTACTTCCGATTAAAATATCTCTCAATGTCCCACCTCCAACAGCCGTTACAAATGCAATCACCAGAGCCCCGAAAAAATCTAATCCCTGATTTCGACTTACGATCGTACCACTGATCGCAAATACTGCAGTTCCTAGCAGATCCATTCCATAGAGAAACCACTCTACATTAACATCGATCACTCTTCTTCCTCTTCTATCGAAACTTTTGAGACCGAGCTCGCAAGCTGAACTGCATAATCGATGACCTCATCTTCCGTTTCCGGAGCTTCCGCGCTTGCCTCCTTTTTGGAAGCTATATCAGATGCTGCTTTTTCTAACTTCTCCTTCTCTTCAGCAGACAATTGAGACTGCTGCGCCTGGATTTGCTCCTGAATTTTTTGTTTGGCTTCCTCTTTGGCTTTTTGCTTTTCCTTTTGGATTTCAAGTGCCCGCTGCTTCTCGACCTCTTTTTCCATCCTCTC
>CAZGGG010000023.1:0-12323 GCA_964525165.1 uncultured Saprospiraceae bacterium
TATTCTGAGACAACAGGCGAATATTATGATATTGAGGCACAGGATTTTAGCGGATTTGATTTGATAATATTAGACTTGGAGAAGCGACAAGAGGAGTATGTAGCGGTTCAAAATGGGTTATTGGATTTTAATAGTGTGGGGGACAGTATTACTGTGTTTCGCTATTCAGATGGCTCGGCTTCCTTATTGTTTCGATGGGCATATAATAAAGATACCAAGTCAGCCAGCACACAGATCAAACTGATCCCCAAGAAGCCCTCTACCTACTTATTATTAATAGAATGGGTTGGGTTTGGTGAGGAGTTGAAAATAGACTGGGAGCCTGGATGTAGAGAGGTTTATAGGCTTTATACCCCCATCAATGATAGTCCAGCCGAGCGGAATGTGCATATCATAGCGGGCGATACGACTTGGATGAAGAATATTTTTGGAGAAGTTGGGTATAGACAATTTGGAAAAGGGGAAGGTATATTAGCTCTGGAAAATGCTTATTATTTTAAAGTTGAAGAATAATAGATTGAAATAATTGCATGAGTTTTCAAAATCACTCACAGGGATGCTCGAATCTGAATTGCTTGCGCGACCAAGTGATTCAAAACAGGGGAAGTAATCCATTGTTGAACATGGAAAATTTGCTGGATGACTATGAGATACAATAAATATATCCCTCTGGTGGGTTTTTTCTTTCTAGTATGGGCTTCTTGTGGGAAGAATAGATGTGGTCCTTTCGGTTGTATTGACCATATTGTCAAGGCACCGTAATCTACTATCCAAGATATTTATTCAGTATAGACCAGAATTTCGGTTTCGAAACATTCAGGAAAGTGCTTTTAATATTTAATTGATTAGTGATATCTTCTTTTCTGTAAATGGAACTTTCATTTCAACATGACCTTAATTATGACCTTTGAGATACCTGACTTATTAGCCCTGATCTTTTCTGGCGCGGGTATATTACTTTGTTTAGCGGTCGGTTTTCGAATTCTATTCCTAGATCAAGGCGTGTTTCAAACTCGTGTGTTTCTAGGTCTTTTATTGGTCTTGTACGCCATCGACCAGACCAATGCTTTTATGGCTATGTCGGGAATCATGTCGCAAAACCCGAGTTTGTATTTTTTACCTTTAGTCTATTCATTGAGCTTTGGTCCTTTATTCTATTTTTTTGTGAAAAGCCGAATTCAGCCACAGTTTCAATTTAGGTATATCCATTCGGTAAACTTTATACTGCCTGTTGCGCAAGTCGCGCAATACATCTATCTCGGTTTTATGACAGTAGAGCAGAAAGGTGAAATGTGGAGAGAATGGGTGGCGCCTTATGGCCAACATATTGAGGGCGCACTCTTCTTCATCTTGAGCTTCACATATTTCTTACTGACGAGATCATTGCTTTCGCAAAAGCAAATCCGGAAATATTGGAAGAAACCGGTCGTCAGATGGTTATTGCAATTTTGTAATGTACTCTTGATCCTTTTTACGATCATGCTTATTTATGATATCATTGACTTAATATGCTTCCATTTTTACGGGGTCAATATCTTTAATGTTACATGGGCTACTTTTCCATTAAAATTGTCTTATGCAGCAGTAAGTATTGTCATAGGATGGAATGCCTTAAAATATGCTCATCAAGAACTCCCTTTTGCAGCAGAATTTAACAGCGTAATGTTTCAAACTTACAACTCAAGTTGGATCAACTCATGGAGGAAGAACAGGTGTTTTTGGATCCGGAACTAAGGTTAGTGGGATTATCAAATCAATTGTCCGTTCATAAGAATGAATTGTCGGCTCATTTCAGTGAAAGAGATACAAACTTTCGGACTTACATAAATAACTATCGTTTGGATTACTTTTTGTCTTTGCTGAAAGAGGGAAAGCATCAGCAAATGACGCTCTTGGCTCTGGCTTTCGACTCAGGCTTCAACTCAAAACCAAGCTTCAATCGTTTGTTTAAAGAAAAAGTTGGTATGTCACCTACCGAATATTTATCCGCTAGAAGTCAGTCATAGCCTAGGTTCTGTTTTTTGAGACGTCTCGATTTGTCTTTTGAGATGCAAGGAGTTACCCTTTACGTCACCTTTGATGTATTGATCACATAAAGATACATCAAATGAAAAAGCTTCTTATCCAATTCACAAAACCGACTACACTGGATCACCCTATACAAGATTTCTTATTAGCCCTTCCAAGATGGATAGCCGGTTTATTACTGACTATAGATTTCGGAGGCAGTAAGTTTGGAATGCCTTGGACCGATGCAGAGGCGGGACTGCACTTATTTCAGGTCGCCTCATGGTTTCCGGAAGATGTGGCAGCATTTGGGGCGCCCTTTAGCTGGGCACCTTGGTTTTTTGCCTGGATGGGAGCAGCCAGCGAAGCCATTGGGGGCTTGTTCTTAGTACTCGGACTTCAAACTCGTTTGAGTGGATTTTTCCTCGCAGTGACCATGTTGGTGGCCATCTTTTTCCAGAAGTGGGGTGGAGGTACTTGGGGTATGTTGCCGGCGATGAGTTTTTTGTGGATAGCGATCTATGCCATGGTATTGGGTTCGGGTAAGTTGGGATTGGATTACTGGATTTTGAAACTCAAGAGAGTTGATTTTGCGAAAGCTCTTCCATTTGCCGCTGTGGCAGGGATTTTGGCACTCAGCTCTTGTTCTTCGAATCGTGCGGGTATATACATTGCTGCGGGAGAGCAGTTTGTGTTGGGTGAAAATAATACAGGGCGATACACCCTTAAGCTGAGAAATGCTTCCGATACTATTGTAGGGATACGGGCAGTCAATAAAGAAGACGAATCCTTTTCTCAAGGCTTTGGTGTGGGTCCGAGAAGTCGCGTGAAATTGAAGATGCGAGGATCAGAAAAGGTATACCTCATCAATCATTCAACTAAAGAAGTCAAAGTTGTGGTGGAGCTGAGTAAACAAGTGCAAGGCATGCGCTATCAGGAGATTGACTCGTTAAAGCAATAATTGATTAAAAAACAATCAATTGATCAAAAAGTGATCAATCATCTTGAGTTTCCGCTCTAGATGTGGGGTTAAATCCCTTAAAAAAGAAGGGTCTATTCGACACTGAACAGAATCTTCAATAAGGTGATCACGCCTATGATGAGGATGAAAATGAGCGATATGATTCGAAATTTATCTTGAGGAATGTAGGCAAGAATTTTCTTGCCTATGAAAGAACCGACAAGGCCGATGGCGAATAAATAAGGAATATATTTTAGGTCGTGCGCATGGATATATCCATTGTTGTAATACACAAATGTTCTGGAAAAATCGATCATGAAATCAATAGCCGCTGAGGTAGCAATGAATACACTTTTTTCCAGATGGAATGCGGCCATCGTCAAGCCTCTGATGGCTCCGCCGGTGCCTAACAGGCCAGCTGAAAAGCCGGAAAGAGATCCGCCAATCAAGGCGTTCCGCTTATCAGGGTCGACTTTAATGTTTTTTCCAATTAGAAAGACCAGACTTAAACCCATTAAAAAACCACCGAGGACGAATTCTAACAGAACAGTATTCAAGATCTTGGATAACCAAGCACCCAAGATGACAAAAAGCACTGATGGAAGCCCTATATATAGCAATAGCCGTCTGTTCAAGCCTTTACGGAATAAGAAAATCTTGCTCAGATTGCTGGATAAATGAAAGATGGCTGTAATGCCTAAAACAGAATAGAAGTCAAAATAAAAATTGCCCAAAGGAACAAAGAAAACAGAGGATCCAAAACCTCCAATGGTGCCTATAATCTCCGCTAGCAAGGCTAGGATAAGGAAGATAAAATTGATATCCTTCAACATGCTGCAAAGATAAATGACCCATTTAGAATTGGATACAAATAAAACACACAGAGCTTTAGTAATAGTATTACTATTACTGCAAATAGTTTGCAGTCATTTTCTTGAAGTTTATCCCGTCCAATCAGATGCACTATAGCCTTGGGGTTGGGCTACTTTTATTTTTAAGATTTGGTAGAAAAAACAGCCGAATTAGGGGTGATTTTCGTCATTCCCTTAGGAGAACTCTGCAATTGTCATTAGATTGTCAATACGTTACCAAATTGACACACTAGATTGTGAATACCTGGGTTCATCGACTGTATATCAGCAGTATGGTCCTTATTACCATTGTTGTATCTGTATACCTTGCGTATACCGGGTACACCTATTATCAATTACCATTGGAGGAGCGTTGGTACCACGAACATCACGATTGGTTTAAGCCTAGCGGATTATATGGTCATGGGTTAGGAATTATCGGTACCCTGTTGATTCTTTTTGGGGTCGTGATTTATATTGCCAGAAAGCGATATAATTTTCTTCATCGCTACATTCGTCTTAAATACTTATTGGAGTTTCATATTTTTTTGTGTGTGCTCGGCCCGATAATGATTTTATTTCATACCGCTTTTAAGTTTGGGGGGATCGTTTCTGTTGCTTTTTGGAGCATGGTGGCGGTAGTGGCCAGCGGTGTGATCGGCAGGTTCATCTACATCCAGATTCCCCGCACCATAGAAGGGAGAGCATTGAGTAAAGAGGAGATTACAAGGATGCAAGCTCAGTTAACGAATGAGGTGATTTTAATTGCACCCAATCACGAGTCCTCTATCAGATTGTTAATGGAGGAGATGCAATCTGCAAGGAAAGCACATGCTACAGACCGCTATCTGCAACATTGGATGTTTAATCGCAGACAAGTACGAAAGATCAGACAGGGATTTCAGTCTTTGGGTTTGCCTTCCGGCAAAAGAGATGAAGTCCTTCGTCTTCTAAAGCAAGAGATGTCATTGGAGTTACGGATTCAAAGACTGGAAACCATGCAACAATTCTTTAAGTATTGGCATGTGGCTCATCTTCCATTTGCTTTAATCATGCTGATCATTGTAGTCATTCATGTAGTGGTGACCCTCACTTTTGGATATAAATGGATATTCTGATGGAGGTACTGATAGACCAAATATTAATTTACGGAAGTGTCTTCATCTTATGTGCAGTGGTGATTTATTTCTATCTGAGACAGCAGAGCAAGACAACTAAGGAAACGAGTCGGAAGATTGAAATTGCCAAGGAAGAGGGCTTGTTTGAACCGGTTTCTCTTCATCCTTTTATTGATTTGTCTACTTGTATCGGCAGTGCTGCCTGTGTGGCTGCATGCCCGGAGAAGGATATACTAGGGATTGTTGACGGGAAAGCTTCGGTGGTCAATGCTTCAAATTGCGTAGGACATGGTGCTTGTTTTCATGCCTGCCCGGTCGAGGCCATTAGCTTACGGATTGGAACTGAACAGAGAGGAGTGGATTTGCCCCATGTGAATGAAAACTATGAATCCAATCAGAGGGGTGTTTATATCGCCGGAGAATTGGGGGGCATGGGATTGATTAAAAACAGTGTGGAGCAAGGGGAAATGGCGATGAATCATCTTGCCAAATCCATTAAAAACTCAAAAGAAGGATACTATGACGCAGTGATTGTAGGAGCAGGTCCTGCCGGTATTTCTGCGACCCTACAGGCACAAAAACACAAGCTCAAAACCTTGACGCTTGAACAAGATTCACTGGGAGGAACGGTCTATACGTTCCCCAGAGCGAAGGTGGTCATGACCCACCCCATGCAACTTCCATTATATGGAAAGGTGAAGCTATTTGATACTTCGAAGCAAGAGCTTTTGGAGCTTTGGAATAAAGTAATCGATGAACATCAAATAGAAATCACGGAACACACCAAGGTGGATGAAATTACTCCTATTGATGAGGGATGTTTTAAAGTGAAGTGTTCGAATGGTGAGGAATATCTTACACAGCGGGTCTTGCTGGCAATAGGTCGGAGAGGTACTCCGAGAAAACTTAATGTGCCGGGTGAGGACTTACCCAAAGTGGCTTATAGGATGTTGGATTCTGAATTGATTCGAGGAGAACAAATTCTCGTTGTGGGCGGTGGCGATTCGGCGATTGAAAGTGCTATGTTGGTGATGGAAGAGAATGAAGTGACTTTATCCTATCGGAAGGATAAATTTTCCAGGCTGAAACCCAAAAACAGAGCCAAGATTCACGAGGCAATTGATGCGGGTAAGATTCACATGAAATACAATACAAACCTAAAATATATCGAGCCGGATAAAGTCGGCATCGAAGGAGATTCCCAATGACCGCGTATACATCTTTGCCGGTGGTGAAATGCCCACCAAGTTTCTTGAGAAAGCAGGGGTAGAGATTACAAAGCGATTCGGATACATTATGAAAAGTTATAAGTAGCGGATGAATCGGTTAAGCGCAGGGTGGGCGATCATTTTTATGATCCTGGGAATATCATTTGCGGAAGCGCAGATATCTCCAGGCGATCTCACCTCAGCTCATGCACATTTGGAAGGAATTAGCAATTGCACCCAATGTCACGATATAGGAAATCAGGTGCCGGATCAAAAATGTCTGGCCTGTCACGATAAAATTTCCACTCTCATAAATGAAGGGAGAGGATACCATTCCTCGGAAGAGGTCAGATCATCGGCTTGCATTGATTGTCATAGCGAGCACCATGGTCGCAAATTTGATATGATGAGATTCGATCAGGAAACATTCGAACATCAAAAAGCAGGGTATGTGCTTGAGGGCCAACATGCAATCATAGATTGCAGGGACTGCCATATGCCCGACTTTATCGAAGATCCTGAATTGAAAGAAAGAAAGGCGACCTTTTTAGGATTAGACCAGGAGTGTTTGAGCTGTCACGAGGATCAACATCAAGGTAGCCTTTCGGCAAATTGTGCTTCCTGCCACGATTATAATGCATTCCAACCTGCCACTCACTTCGATCATGATGAGGCTGATTTTGCTTTGAAGGGGAAGCATCTAGAGGTGGATTGCATCGAATGCCATCCTATTATAGAAAAAGGAGGTCAGGATTTTCAACAGTTTGCGGAAGTAGCACATGGGGATTGTATCGATTGTCATGAGGATGTGCACCAACAGCATTTTGTAAGTAATTGTACGGACTGTCATATTGAAGAAGGCTTTGAAAGATTTGTGGGTGACCGAAGATTCAATCACGATCGCACAGGATTTACATTAAAAGGGCGGCATCGAGCGGTGGATTGTTTTAGCTGTCATCAGAAAACTTCTGATCCACTTGCTGTTTTCCAAGATCAGTTAGGCGTAGAAGAGCAAAATTGTGTGCATTGTCACGAGGATGTCCATGATGGAAAGTTTGGCCGGGACTGTGCGCAATGTCATAATGAGGAAAGCTTTGTACAGCTGAATTCTATGGACTTCTTCAATCACGACCTGACAGATTTCCCTTTAGTGGGTAAACATATTGAGGTCGACTGTAAAGAGTGCCATACCGGACGATATACAGAGGCTTTGGATTTTACCGAGTGTCGCGCGTGTCATTCGGATTTTCATGAAGGCCAATTTGCCAGCCCTCCGCCCGGACCCGATTGTGCCAGTTGTCATCAAACAGATGGATTTGAATATACCACTTATGGCATCCGGGAGCATGCAGAGACGGACTTTCCATTGGAGGGTGCTCATTTGGCAACCCCTTGTTTTGCCTGTCACTTGCAGGAGGAGGAGTGGGTGTTTGTGTCTATGTCCACTGCATGCGTCAGTTGCCATGAGGATATGCACAAGGAGGTTCTAGACTCTGTTTATTATCAACCGGAAGGCTGTGCCTCCTGTCATAGTACAGAGGGTTGGGCATCGATCCATTTTAATCATGATCGAACCCAATGGCCATTGGAAGGCTCCCATCAAACGGTAGGCTGTGCAGAATGTCACTTTCAGTATGACTCGGAAGGTGGATTAGAGGGACAATTATTTGCAGGGACAGCCACAGCTTGTGCCGAATGCCATGAAAATATTCACGGGGCTCAATTTGCGGAAAATGGAGTAACCGATTGTACAAGATGTCACCTACCCAATGAAGATTGGTACCCTGAACTTTTTGATCACGATCAGACCGAATTTCCTTTAGAAGGACGACATGCTGAAATTGATTGTGCCGCCTGTCATGAGACATTGATTAAAGAGGGAGAAGAAAGAATGCAATTTAAAATGGAAAGTTTCGAATGTATAGACTGTCACTTATAGTTTTCGGGCTGATACAAGCCTTTTGTCTGTGGGGGCAGTCCCCCCACGGAGAGAACTATGTCGTGGATTGTCGAAAATGTCATACCACAGGTTCCTGGGATATACAGATGGACACTTTTCATTTTAATCATGATACCGTAGGGTTTATTTTAGAGGGCCTGCATCAGCAAGTAGATTGTAGATCTTGCCACGAGACACTTGTCTTTGAAGAAGCACCTAATGATTGTGCTTCCTGCCATCAGGATATTCATAGTGCTACTGTTGGAAATGACTGTATCCGCTGCCATAATGCCGAGTCATGGCTGGTGGATGAGATTCCTGAAATACATGAACGGAATGGGTTTCCATTGTTGGGGCCGCATCGGGCCGCGGATTGTATGGATTGTCACGAAACCATAGGCGAGCTGCGTTTTGATCGTATAGGGAATGACTGTGTCAACTGCCATTTGCAGGAATATCAAATGACCACTAGCCCCGACCATGAGGCTCTTGGTTTTAGCACAGATTGTGCCAGTTGCCATGATCCTGCAACTCAGGGTTGGGGAGCAGATAAGGTGGATCATAATTTCTTTCCTTTGGAAGGAGGCCATGATTTGCCGGATTGTAACGCCTGCCATACAGGAGATTCTTATGCAGGATTGTCACCGGATTGTATCAGCTGTCACGAAGAAGATTACTCCTCTACGGTGCAACCCGACCATCAGCTTCAAAACTTCAGTCAGGATTGTGCGCAGTGCCATACCTTAAGCCCCGGATGGATGCCTGCTGAATTCAGAGATCATGATGCGTTATATTTCCCGATCTATAGTGGAGAGCATCAAGGAGAATGGAGTGATTGTATCGATTGTCATACCAATCCTCAAGACTACAGTCAATTTAGTTGTACGAATTGTCATACGAATCCCGAAACAGATAATGATCATGAGGGGGTCAATGGGTATGTCTATAGTGATAATGCTTGTTTGGCTTGCCACCCTAACGGTAGTGAAGACGATAATTTTAATCATGCTTCCACAGGCTTCGCTTTGGAGGGAGGGCACTTTGGCCTTGAATGTCTGGAATGCCATGCAAGTGGATTTGAAGGCACCTCGCCTTTTTGTGCCGATTGTCATACCCCAGATTTCGAAGCGACGGTCAATCCTGATCACCAAGCTCTTGGATTAACGAATGAGTGCGCCAGCTGCCATACCACCGATCCAGGTTGGATGCCCGCAACTTTTGCCAATCACGATGATTATTATCCCTTAATGGGCGCACATGCCCTCATCGCGAACGATTGTGCCGGTTGCCATAATGGAGACTATACGAATACCCCCAATACATGTGTCGGCTGTCACCTGGAGGACTTCAATAGCACTTCAGATCCGGACCATAATGCCAGCCAATTTTCAACAGACTGTACACAATGTCATACGGAAGATGCCTGGGAGCCGTCCACCTTTGATCACGATGCTCAATATTTCCCTATTTATAGTGGTGAACACCAGGGAGAGTGGAGCACCTGCGTGGATTGTCATACCGTACCGGGAGATTATACGCAGTTTAGCTGTATCAACTGCCACATGAATCCGGAGACAGATGAAGAACATAATGGGGTATCCGGTTATGTTTATGAAGATAATGCTTGTTTGGCTTGTCATCCTACCGGAAGTGCTGACGACCTGTTTGATCATAGCTCAACCGGCTTTTTATTGGAAGGAGGTCACAATGGGGTTGCATGTTTAGAATGTCACGCGAATGGATATGCAGGTACTTCACCCATCTGTATGGATTGTCATACAGATGATTTTTCAGCAACGAGCAATCCCAATCACGATCTGCTAGGCTTATCGACCGATTGTGCGAGTTGTCACACGACCGATCCCGGTTGGATGCCGGCGACTTTTGCCAACCATGATGACTATTATCCATTGATGGGTGCTCATGCACTGATTGCGAATGATTGTGCGAGTTGCCATAACGGTGATTATATAAACACTCCTAATACCTGTGTGGGCTGTCATTTGGATGATTTCAATAGTACCACAGATCCTGACCATCAAGCAGCCCAGTTTTCCAATGATTGTATGCAATGTCATACGGAAGATGCCTGGGAGCCATCCACCTTTGATCACGATGCCCAATATTTTCCAATTTATAGCGGTGAGCATCAGGGAGAGTGGAGCGAATGTGTAGATTGTCATACCGTGCCGGGCGATTATAGCCAGTTCAGTTGTATCAACTGTCACATGAATCCGGAGACAGATGAGGAGCATATGGGCGTATCGGGCTATGTGTATCAAGATGATGCATGTTTGGCCTGTCACCCTACAGGTAGCGCTGATAATTTATTTGATCATAATACGACCGGCTTTTTATTGGAAGGTGGACATATGGGGGTTGAATGTTTGGCTTGTCATAGTTCAGGATTTGCCGGCACCTCAACGATCTGTGCTGATTGCCACACGACAGACTTTATGGCTACGACCAATCCCAATCATGATCAGCTCGGCTTATCGACTGATTGTGCGAGTTGTCATACGACCGATCCCGGTTGGATGCCGGCGACTTTTGCCAATCATGATGACTATTACCCTTTGATGGGTGCCCATGCAATGATTGCGAATGATTGTGCCAGTTGCCATAATGGAGATTACAATAATACCCCCAATACATGTGTAGGCTGCCATTTAGATGATTTCAATGGCACTACAAATCCTGACCATCAGGCTGCAAATTTTCCGACAGATTGTGCCCAATGTCATAGTGAAGATGCCTGGGAGCCCGCTAATTTTGACCATGATGGCCAGTATTTCCCTATCTATAGCGGGGATCATGAAGGGGAGTGGACAGATTGCGTTGATTGTCATACCGACCCTAGTAATTACGCTGTTTTCAGTTGTATCAACTGTCATATGAATCCGGAGACAGATGATGAACACAATGGTGTGAATGGATATATTTACGAGGATAACGCTTGTTTAGCCTGTCACCCGGATGGAAGTGCCGATATGTCCTTTGATCATAATAGCACGAATTTCCCTTTGACCGGAAGTCATATTGGGTTAGACTGTATAGAGTGTCATGCGAACGGGTATGCCGGCACTTCTACAGAATGTGTGGATTGTCATCAAACAGATTATGATGGTACTTCAAACCCGGACCATAGTGCATTGGCCTTATCCACAGATTGTGCCGCTTGCCATACGACAGATCCGGGATGGATGCCGGCAACCTTCCCCGATCACGACACCTACTACCCACTTACAGGGGCTCATATTTCGATAGCTTCTGACTGCATGGCTTGTCATAATGGAGATTATACAAATACTCCTAACAGCTGCGAAGGTTGTCATATGGACGATTACAACAGCAGTACCAATCCGGACCATCAGAATTTATCAATTCCCACAGATTGTGCTAGTTGCCATACTACGGAACCTGGCTGGTCCCCCGCAAGTTTTGGTATTCATGATAATTACTATCCGCTGACAGGGGAACATGCCGCTATAGCCAATGATTGTATCTTATGTCATAATGGGGATTATACGAATACACCCAATACATGCTCAGGCTGTCACCTCAATGATTATAACAGCAGCACGAATCCGGACCACCAAAACCTAAACTTACCTACGGATTGCGCTCAATGTCATACGACCGACCCGGATTGGATGCCAGCATCCTTTGATATTCATGACAATTTCTATCCGCTCAATGGTGCTCATGCATCCATAGCGAACGATTGTGCGAGCTGCCACAATGGAGATTACAATAATACTCCCAATACCTGTTTTGGATGTCATGCCAATGATTATAACGGAACCACGAATCCTGAACACGCTACCAATAATCTGTCAACCAATTGTACAGATTGTCATAATGAAGATGTATGGATTCCTTCCAACTTTGACCATAGTCAATATTGGGTATTGAACGGAGCCCATGCGGCCATTGCCAATGATTGTTTTGCATGTCATATGGGCAACTATACCAACACACCTAATACCTGTTACGATTGTCACCAAACGGATTATGATGGAACGACCAATCCGGATCATGCCGCAGCCGGATTCCCCACAGATTGCACTACCTGTCACGATGAAACGGCCTGGACTCCTGCGAACTGGGATCACGATGGTATGTACTTTCCTATCTACAGTGGTAAGCATGATGGCGAATGGAATGATTGTATCGAGTGTCATACTACCCCGGGAGATTACACTATCTTCAGTTGCATCGATTGTCATGAACACAATA
>CAZGGG010000023.1:12333-19342 GCA_964525165.1 uncultured Saprospiraceae bacterium
CAGGAAAACGGCCTGCAGCTCAATGGCGCAGCCATCGCCCAAGCCATCGTAGAGACCCGCCTGGGTCCCGACGGCGCGCCAGGTGAGGCAGAGGTCGATGACGATCATGATGGCGTATCAGGTTATATCTATGAAAGCAATGCCTGCTATTCTTGTCACCCAACAGGAGAAGATTGATGAAACGATGGCTCCTACATATCGTCTTTTCATTACTAGCCTTGGGATCCCTCAACGCCCAAAACGAGCCTTCACTGGTTTTTGGTGAAGTTACTTTTGTAACCTCCAATAGTGTGTACGTACGCTTCACTAGTACGGAGCAAATTCAGATTGGAGATACCCTATACGTCAATGATCCTGATGGCATCATGATCCCTTGTCTTTTTATCACCAATAAATCTTCAACCTCTTCCGTTTGTGACAGAATTGAAGGATGCCTGGTGGCCAAAGGAGATGAAGTTTTTTATCGCTTACCGCAAAAACAAAAAACACTTCAAAAAGCAAATGACCTAAGCTTAAAAGAAGTGCTTGATAGTCTCACCAACGAATCTTTCGATCCACTGATAGTTTCTAGTGCAACAGATTCATTGGCCGAAATTCAGAAAGGACGATTTACGGAAAAAATCAGAGGAAGAATATCAGCAGCCAGTTATAGCAATTTCTCAGATACCTATTTAGACAGGCACCGATTGATGACTCGCTTCTCCTTACGTGCAGAACACATTCGGAATTCGCCGGTTTCCATAGAGGCTTATTTGAATTACAGGAATAATATTGATGTTCCTGCGGAGGGAGCGTCTAGCTCCGAAGGCTTTTTCAGAGTGTATAATTTGGCGGTGAGCTATGATGTCGATTCTTCCTTTGGAGTGACCATCGGTCGGAAAATTAACTATAAAGCGTCCTCTTTAGGTGCCATAGATGGTCTCCAGGCAGAGAAGTATTTTGGTTCTTATTTTGTAGGGGCTATTGCTGGTTTCCGTCCTGACATAAGAACCTTTGAATTGAATACTCAGTTATTCCAATATGGTCTCTATGGAGGGTTTGAAATTAGAAAACCCAAACTTAATATGACCAATACCTTTGGGTTGTTGGAACAGCAGAATGCGGGGGCTGTAGACCGACGGTACGTTTACTTTCAACATAACAGCTCCGTAGGCAGGTCCCTCTACTTTTTCGGTTCTTTCGAATTTGATTTGTATTCCAAAATGATTGGACAACAAGCAGAGTTCAACCCCCGTCTCACCAACTTGTTTGTATCCGCCCGATATCGGTTTACCCGATGGATGGATCTAACGCTATCATATGATAGCAGAAGGCGTATCATCTTTTTTGAAAGCTTGAAAACGGATGTAGAGCGATTATTGGATGATGATGAAGCCAGGCAGGGTATCCGAACCAGACTCAATATTCGCCCCATCAAATACATGAGTATGGGGGTAAGTTATAGCAAGCGGTTTCAATCAGACATGCAAAACCCCTCTGACAATATTAATGGATATATCAGTCAATATCGTATGCCCTGGATAGGGGGAAGACTAGCATTTAATTTTAATTGGAATCTTTCGTCATTCCTTAATAGTCAGATATATTCCGTTCGGTACAATAGACCCATCATCAAGAAGCTCATGGATGCGGAACTCTATTACCGAAATGTAAATTATGCTTATGTAGGGAGCAAATTGGCACTGAAACAAGACTTTTATGGTACCAGTATCAATCTGAATCTTGGAAGCCATTGGAGTTTGAGTGTGTTGTACGAATATTCAGCGCGTCTGAATGACAACAATCAAAGAATGAATTCTCGAATTATTTATAGATTCAGATAGCAAAAACCTAATTTTTATGTTTAAACAATGCCATCATTTATGGATCATGATCCTGTTTGCAGGACTTATTTCTTGTGATAGCGGGCCCAAAGTTATTGCCTCTGAAAAGGAGGGCGGAAGTTCCTCAAGTACAGGTATTTTCAATACGGATCAACCATCTCAATCCACAGAAGCTGATCAAATGCCTGCCGTCAATACGGAAATCCACACGATTAAAGTTTTGGAGGTTCTCCCCACAGACAAATATGTGTATATGCGTGCTGAAGAAGAGGGAGAGGAATTTTGGGTAGCTACTTCAAAGCAAGAGGTGGAAGTGGGAGAGACCTATTATTTTAAAAAGGGATTATTGAAAACAAATTTTGAAAGCAAGGAGTATAATCGTGTTTTTGATAAAGTGTACTTGGTGTCTAATATCGTATCAGCTAATCACTCTGCAACCGCTATGGCAAATTCCTCTGATCAGGAGCCAGCTACCAAGCGTCCTGCTGAGGAAATAAAACCGGCAAATACAGGTCCTGTAGAAGTTGAAGGGTCCATTACTATTCAGGATTTAGTCAATAATAAAGAGCAATACGCCAATCAGGAAGTCCAGGTCAGCGGTCGCGTTACAAAAGTGAACCCCAATATTATGGAGCGAAATTGGGTCCATATTCAAGATGGATCCATGGATGATTATGATTTTGTATTCACTACGCAACAAGCCATTCCGGAAGGGGCAATCATTACCGTCAAAGGTAAAGTCTCTCTAGATCGTGATTTTGGAGCAGGGTACCGATATGACCTGATAGTTGAGGATGCAGTACTTGCAAAATAGCACCATCAGAAAATGTCGAACTTCCTTTTACGGAAGTAGGCTACCACACTAATCAGGATAAAGGAACCCACTACAAGGTATACCCATTGAGGGACCGGGACCGGATCACCGGCAGCATAAGAATGCAAGCCGCTCAAGTAATAATTGACTCCATAGTAGGTCATAATAACGGATCCCCATCCAAATAGAGATGCTAAATTAAAGGCATAAATACCACGTAAGCCAGGGATCAGCCTCATGTGAAGGATGAATGCATACACTAAGATTGTAACCAAAGCCCAGGTCTCCTTCGCGTCCCAACCCCAGTAGCGTCCCCAAGATTCGTTTGCCCACACACCCCCCAAATAAGTTCCGATGCTGACCATAATCAGACCACCAATCAGGGTCATTTCACTGATGTAGGTCATCTCTGTTCCGATTCTTCGAATTCGCTCTTTATTGTTTTGAGTCAAAAACATCATCAGGATCAGATTGATCAGACCAATGAGTGCCCCTAACATCAGAAATCCATAACTACCGGCTTCCAGGGACACGTGAATGGTCAGCCAGTAGGATCGTAAAACAGGAACGAGCGGAGTGATTTCCGGATCAAGATAACTAAGTGTGGCTACTAAAAGAACCGTAGCTCCCAAGATCATAGTAGCTGCTAAGCCGCCCAGCGATTTTCGTGTAAACAACAAACCTGCTAAACAAGAGGTCCAGGCTATGTAGATCATTGATTCATATCCGTTACTCCAGGGTGCCCGTCCGGATACATACCATCTTAAACTTAGCCCTAAAGTGTGGAACAGAAAACCTGCAATGACCAATCCGAACAGTATTTGATAGGGTAGCCTTAGATTCCATTCCGGCTTGAAAACAGATGTAAATAGGAGGGCTAAAAATGCAAGACCTAATAATAGATAAACGACGGAAAGTCTTCCAAATACATTCAGCTCATTCAATAGGATTTCAGCATTCGTCTTGCTTACAGAAGGAATAACCGATACGCCCACTTCATTTTGAAAAGCTTTGAGTTCTTGGAGCATTTGGTTGGGGAGACTGTAGTCACCTGTTTGCATGGATGCTTGCACAGCTGCAGGGTAGGCGCTGAAGAATCGGTCAGCCACTTCAGAGGGTGGATCTTCTCCGTGTCGATCTGTCTGTGCAGATACCCAGGTGTTATTCGGATCTCCAGGAATGGGTATGATTTTCATTAACCTTCCGGAAAAGACCATACTAGCTATATTGACCTTTTCATCGATCTTCATCAGCTCTTTTTCATATACAGTCCGGTCAATCGGTTGCAGACTAAATGCCCGACGGACTTCCTCTCTCAATTTATAGCGGCCTTGTGTATCGAAAAAATCGCTGTAGGCTACTCTTTTTTCAGTAACTCCTAAAAGATTTTGTATCCCCTCATGTTTGCCGAGCTTAATCATGGGGACATTCTCCCAGTCATGACCGTTGACCATCATGCCCAGTACGATCTGGTCTGCAGTCAGACCTGATAATTGTTCTTTTCGAGCTAATTTGCGCAAGATCTCACGCGTCATCGTATGCATGGGTTTCATGCGTCCTTTATGATCTTGAACAATGACGGAACTGAATTCATCTGCGTGTTCGGCAGATACAATATTTTGCGGAAGCGCTTCCTCTTGAGCCATGATCATACTACCTATCATCAAAAGACTGACAGTTAAGGCTGCTTTTTGGGCTCTGATTTGTTGGATTCGCTTCGCCAGCCAATGGAATCGGGTATTTTTAGAGAAAAGAACCATAATTAACCCTAAGGTCAATAAGATATATCCGACATAAGAAATCCAAGTGCCCCAAAAGTCATGATTGACACTTAAATAAGTGCCTAATTCATCCTGATCATAGGAAGATTGGAAAAATCGATACCCATCATAGTCTAAAATGTGATTCATGAAAATGCGATAATCCTCTGTGTAGCCATTTCGAGGGTCTCTCAATTGAACTTCACTTGCATAGGAAGCTGCTGAATTCGTGCCCGGATACCTTTCCATTTGAAAGTCATATAAGTGCACAGAGAAAGGAAGTTGAATAGGTTTTGCACCATAGGATACGGCTACTCTCATTCCTGATCCAGCGGTTACAGCTGCTCTGCCCGGAGACCCTTTGCGTCCAAAGACAAGTAAATCTCTGGATTGCCCGTTGATGCTGACTTCCAGGTCTAGTGCGGTCATGCTTTCGTTGCGAACTTTTGGATCTTCCGAAATCAGAGAAACACTACCCTGAGCCCTGAAGTCACCAAAAACGAAACTACTTCGTCCATTTGAATACAGTGCCCTTAATTGCAGTATTTGATACCCTTGCTCCGGCAGCAGTGAGTCCCTTTGCTGCGTAGCCATGACCATATAAGTATAGGTCTCATCAGACGCAATTAGTAGAGAGTCATTAGAGAATTTAATGTTCACTGCGCCCGGCATGAAAGCCTCAGAAAAGTTAAAGTTGGTATTTTTGATGCGTTTTCGCTCTCCTTGACGAATAAAGTACTCCTCTCTGCCCGCAGCTCCGCCAAACACCACTTTGACGATGGCCGTTCCATTTTCATCAGTTTCTAAAACCTGCTGGGGGTTAGGAATAAACTGTTTCAGGCGCACATCGATCTGGTCTCTACCGATCAGGTAGCTTTCCTCAAAATGATTGTTTCCCAAACTGGCAAATAGAACCGACTCGTCAAATCGGTAACTCTGTCCGTCTTTTTCCACCTGAAACTGTAGGTAGGTCTCTGCAGAGAGGATAGCATTCGATTCATCCTCTTCCCGAATATGCATCATGCCTTCAAAGCCAAAGTAACGGGTAATTCCGGCACCCGCTAAAATGACAATCATCGCCAAGTGAAAAATGAGCAAGGCCCACTTTTTTTGCCGGACCATGCGAAACTGAATAATGTTGTAGACCAATGTGCCGGCAAATAATACGAGCAAGATTTCAAACCATAAGGCGCGGTATACCACTTTTTGTGCTGCTGAAGTGCCAAAGTCATTTTCAATAAACGTGGCTATTCCAATCGCTGCGGCAAAAACAAGTAAATACAAACCTGCGGCGCGCGTACCAAAAAATAAGGCGTTAATACTCTTGATTTTGAAATTCATGTGTGTTGTATTCGGCAGAGATTTTTGGATTCTCATGCACTAAAATACAAGGATTCCTTAGTATGCTTAATGATTTATATCATTGAGAAACTATCGACCCAGCTTCAATATCCGGATCGCTCCCTGTATTACTAACAGAAATACTACCGAGCCTATCACCAGATCCGGCCAGCCGGATTCCAGCCATAGAACGAAACAGCCCGCCACAATGACACCTAGATTGATGATGACATCATTGGAAGTGAAGATCATGCTGGCTTGCATATGGGCTTCTTCCTTACTTTTTGAGCGTTGCAAAAGGTAGAGACAAAAACCATTGGCGATGAGTGCCAGGATGGATATATAGATCATGAATTGGTAGTCAGGAGCCAATCCTCCCATAAAGGTCCGCCGGACCACTTCCGTAAATCCCAATACTGCCAATAACATTTGAAAATAGCCGGCCAAGCGAGCTACTTGTTTCTTTCGGATCAGACTTCCGCCCACGGCCCAGAGACTGATGCCATAGACGAATGCATCTGCCAGCATGTCCAGACTATCGGCGATGAGACCCATAGAATGGGAAATCCATCCGGTCGTCATTTCAATGATGAAAAAGGCGAAATTGATGGAGAGTACGATCCATAATAATCGTCGTTGACCTTTTTCTGCTACGGGAAGCTTGTCATTAGATACAGGAAGGGTTTCTGTGAGTTGGGCACCTAAATTCAATGCACTCAAATCCTCGGTAATCGGCTGTTCGGACCCTTGATGAAATACTTCTAATTGGCGTTTCTGAAGATCAAACCGGAGCTGTTGAATCTCTTGTTTTCCGTCCAATTTCATACGAATTAGATTCTCTTCCGAGGGACAATCCATTTTGGGGATAGAATAGGTTGATTTTTTCATCTGTGAACTATTGGACAAAAGATAAAGAAATCGTTGGAAATGGCGCCCTTTCAGGGCTTGAAAGGAGGGCGTTGGATACAGTGGGTTATCACCCACTGCTATGAATTTTAGCCCTTTCAGGGCTAAATAGTTACATCAAGCTTCGATAATATTCAAAGGTCTACTTAATGCGGCAGGAATGGATCCTTTTAATGTTCTCGCATAATGCAATTCAGATAGATTTCTATTACTTCAAGAGATGAGTTGTGTCCTTTCATACAAGCTTAACATAGAGATGATGGCATGTGCTTGCCCTCAAAGGTCAAGATTTAAAACACAAGGAATCGCCCTGCGTAGGTCCTGAAACAAAGGAATAGTCCTGCAATGGCGTCAATTTCATTTTC
>CAZGGG010000023.1:19442-43191 GCA_964525165.1 uncultured Saprospiraceae bacterium
AGAATTAGGAAAAATTGCTTGCCCTGAAAGGTCAAGATTTTAAAACACAGGGCATCGCCCTGTGTGGGGACTGTAACAAATATAAAGCCCTGCAAGGGCGTCATTACCATTTCCTACCCCAGGAAATACCGCTCATCATAATCGATGGAATATCTGTCTAAAAAAATCCTAAATTCTGCTTCAAATGACCTGCGCTGGTGATGTGTTTTTTGGTTTTGAATATATTTTCTCAGGGTTTCAACTTGTTCCGGGCCTACCGAAAACGCTCCATAACCATCTTGCCAATAAAAGTCTTTATACAAGACACCTTTAGACTTGATCCATTTCGAAGAATTCGTCTTAACAGCCTTAACTAAGTCCATCAAACAAATAGCTTTTGATAGGCGACAAAAAATGTGTACATGATTCAAGTATCCGCCTACGCAAATTGTTTTACAATCCAGTTTATTTAATGTACCTCCAATGTATGCGAATAAATCATCTTCAATATGCTCATTAATAAGTGGTTTTCTATGCTTAGTGCTAAAAACTAAATGAATGTAGTTTTGAATTAACGATTGACTCATAAATAAAAATTAAAATGCAAAAACTAAATTTATTGTGATTTTATGAAAAAGTCAATATCTATCTTGAAATCTCAGACAGTAAATAAAGGCGTTCATGGAAAGGGTTGCTAATACCTATATTGCATTTCTTCAATCTGCAACTCCAACCACGTCCACGTCCCCTCTTTCAACTCCCAACTAGCTTGACAGTGCGTCGGAACCTCAATCCCTTGCATCACCTTATGATCCAAGGCTTCTACCGTCCAAGGAATACGTACCGCATCTGCTTCGCCGCCTTTGTATCTCATAGCTTGAAATCGCTTGAACCTGCCGGAAGAATCAAAAGTAAATTCACCGGTGCCGCTCGTACCCTCGAAAGTAAGGGTCGCTCGCGCAATGGTGTCCGATACAGCTTCCCACTTGATGTATGGGGCTTGCGCAGCGAAAGGAAACCAGACGATTTCTGCTAAATATCGCTGCAAGGCACCTTCATCAATTTTGGAATTTTCTTTTTCATCGGCTAAGGAGAACAAGCCATAGAGCTGAATCAGCATTTCTCCCTTCCCACCTAAAAATTGATCTCTGCCCAGGACCGTCATGAAAGGATTCATCTCCATCTCCACCACCCAGTGGAAAGCCGGCGGATGCATGGTGAACACCTGTTGCGCTTTGGCAGGTATCCAGGCATCTTGCCCGGGCTTCATTTTCATCTGAATTTTCTGCCGCAGATGAATTTCCTTCACCTCACGATGCTGAAGAGCACCGGACTTACTTAACCATTTTTGGACAATTTCCGGCAGCTCCTCCATAGCTGTCCATTGTGTGTTTGGAGAGGAGAGCGCCAACAGGGAATTTCGTTCCTCCGCTACCTTTTCAGAAAAACGATGCTGCCCCCAGGCTGCTATACTGACGATTAAAAGAAGCACATTCAAAAGGGTTCCAAACTTTGCATCTTGCCAGGCCCATACAATCAGTAGTTGTGAGATCAATACAGCTGCAAAAGCCCAGAGATACCAATTCATATGATCGAGCTGACGAAACACTATCGAGGCAGTCAAAAATAAAAAAGCTATAAACCACAAAATCCCCACCGGCTTGCTGATGGTTTGCGTCAGGGCAGGAATGGATGCCCATTCAAAAGCCTTTATAAAGCCCAATAAATGAATGAGGGCATGAATTAAAATGAGGATGGAAAACGCAACTTTCATACAACTAAAGTTCAGTCTTATCTGAGTATCGTAAAATGATTTGGCTCAGACTGGAAATTGATCTT
This sequence comes from uncultured Saprospiraceae bacterium, assembly GCA_964525165.1. GTDB lineage: Bacteria > Bacteroidota > Bacteroidia > Chitinophagales > Saprospiraceae > JAWLFI01. The sequence goes on from CAZGGG010000023.1 coordinate 21,261, forward strand.
CATTATTCGATCCTGAATCAATGGACCGATGACGGATGCTCTTTTGCCGAAAGGCTGTGGATGCTATCTTTCTGTATCGGACCTCTGATCCAGGAGTCCTTGGATTTCTTCCAAATATTCCTCTTGTTCCGGACTTCCTGACTCCATCGTGAGCAGCAAGTCTTTCGCTTTTTCCAAATGGGATTTTGCCCGGGCGTATTCCTCCTTCTCTTGAGCCAGCACGCCCAACATCCAATGAAACTCAAAATATGTGGGGTAGAGCTCCACCCCTTTCTCATACACCGCCTGCGTATGATCTAAATACCCACTATTCCAATAGCGTGAGGCGAGCCCGTTAATTTCTGCAACTTCCAGAGGAACTTGAAATGTAGATTGCCGGAGGATTTGGTTGACTTTAGCCATTTCTTCGGCAACAGAGGCAGGCGTATCCACAAGCTGGTAATTTAAATCTACCCTGGCCGTGGAAGCCAGTCGCAGGCTAAAATCACTGAAAAGCTGAGATAATAGGATAGGGTTCGCACTGATGGGTATTGCGGTATGAGAAGCGGAAGGCGACTCGTAAGTGAGGACGTCTTTGAAAAAATCGGGATGCTTCAAACGTACCCCTTCGTAGACATTTCTATGGTATTGATCTTTGACTCTCTGTGGGCCGCCCATTGAAATGCAGATTTGAGCTTTTCGCTTTTCTTGCTTTGATAAGGCTTTGACCACAGACTCTAACTCATTCAAAGGAGAATGAGCAATGATCGCCGCATAAAAATCCGGTGCTTTCAAGCTGGAATAGAGTGCAAAGGAAGCTGAAAAAGAGTGACCGATGAGGATTCGTTGGGGGTTTGTGCTATAGGGACGCAGTTGCTGCAGCACTTCTTCTGTGATGAACCGATGCAATGGCAGTGTTTTATCGGATAAATCACGGATCGCACATTCCTGAACCCGATCTGTCAAAGGAATAGACACCACGAGGGCATTCGGGATTTCATGGGTGTATTGTAAATATTTAATCGTGTTGAGACTTGGCTCAATAAACCACTCATGTTGTGCATCTAAAAGAATGATAATCGGTAAGGCGACATGTTCATCCGTATACCGGTAAAACTCTGGTTTTTCAATGACGATGGAGCGTTCTGTGCTAAAGACTTCTGAATAAAAACTGAGGGTATCCCTGCCCTGGCCAAAAATTAATGAGCTAAAAAAGCTTCCAAAAAGGAAGCAAGCAACCCAATAGCCATAGCGTTGTCTGTTTTTCATAGAGTTATGTTCGTTTAGATTTTAGTTTGCTGGCTACCACATATTCTATAGAACTCAAGAATAGTACGATCAGAATTTCACCTCCTAAATAGAGGTTTGCCCAAATCGTCAGCACCTCAAAATGCAGTATACTGATCAAGATAGAAGTGATTACATAAGCTAAATTCAAAAAGCTGATGCCATATAACAATCGGCTCAATGCGACAGACCGGTTGAATAAAGCAAATACATCATAGGCCACGAAAAACAAAGGTAAAATGGCCAATACATATAGATATAGCGTCGGCAGCCCAAAATACCCCTGCCACTCCACCCATACGATGCCCAGGAGAAAAGCGGAGAGCAGCGCACCCAGGCCATCCACCCAAAATAGATGTCGAGGGTTTTGCAAGGGGAGTATGGGAATCTGGGTCATCTTGCCTTCAATTATCGTTGAAAGGTACAGCATTATTCATTGGGTTCGGATGGGCTGCTTTGATTATATTGCCTATATGTCTGATCAATCATTATCGGTGGGCTTTATCATTTTTGATGATATGGAGCTATTGGACTTTGCGGGTCCTTTCGAACTCTTTGCTGCTTCTAATGAAGTGGCGGGAGATACGTTTTTCGACCTTCGCGTGTGCAGCTGCTCAAGGTCATTATCAAAACGGGTCCGCTACTGTTTGGGTGATTCCGGGAGGAGAAGGTTCCAAATTTCTTGCCGCACATCAGAATTTTTTGGAGTGGCTACAGACTCAGTTTGAGGCAGGCCACACGATAATTTCCATTTGTTCGGGCGCACGTGTACTGGCAGCAGCAGGCTTATTGGCGTCCCAGCCCTATACAACGCATCCTTTAGTAGTGGAAGAGCTGGTGGAGAGGGTGCCTTCCGGCAAATATGTTTCTGATCAGCCTTTCGTTTCTGCCCGGGAAGAAAGAATCTGGACTACCGGAGCGGTTGTGAAAGGGATGGAATGGGCCCTTCATTTCCTGAGTCAATACCGAAATGACCCGCACCTCCTATCCCTTAAAAAGTACCTGGGGTGGTCCTATTGAAACGGATCACTAAATCGTTCATCCACCACAAGGCTTTCATCCGTCAAAGTCTTCAGAAAATTCACCAAATCCTGCTTTTCTTGTTCGGTAAAATTCAATCGTATAGGATTTCCCTCAGGGTCTTGCAAGGCAATCCCTAAATTCGGATGCGCTTGAACTCCGCTATTATAATGCTCCACCACTTCCTCCAAAGTTTGAAATCGGCCGTCATGCATGTAGGGCGCTGTCAGAGCTACACTTTTTAAGGAAGGCACTTTGAAGGTCCCCAAAAATCTTGGATTATTGATGGCTTCGAAAACACCTAAGTCATCGGTTGACTCCGGGTCGAGTCCATTATTGGTAGGGCCATTGTCCGGATTGATGAAGGCTTCGGTCGAATGGCATCCGATACAGCCTCCACCGCCTAAAGTTGCAGGGAGGAAAAATAAGCGCTTGCCATTATTTTCGCTTTCTGTGAAATTGGGAAAATCATCCAAAGGCATATTGACCGCGACTCTTCCTTCGTCGTATTTGCTGGAAGTGCTGGTTATGCTTCTGATGAACTGGGCCAACGCATAGGCGATTTTCTCCTCATTGACCTCCTCACTTCCAAATGCAACTTCAAATAAGGGAGCATAGAATTCTTGACTTTCTACGGCTTCAACGACTTGCTCCAAGGTCATCCCCATTTCTACCGGGTCTTGAAAAGGTTCTAAGACCTGCTCCTCTAAAGTCGTCGCTCGCTCATCCCAAAAGAATCGGCCGCGGCCATACCATCGGGCATTAATTAAGGACATGGAGTGTCTTCGGGTGAATCCCCCATCAAAGCCCACACTCAGTTGGGCGTCATCGCTGAAGCCCAATTCTTGTTTATGGCAACTGGCGCAAGCTACGGTTCCATTGGCACTGAGTTGTGTATCATAGAATAAGACCCTGCCCAATGTTGCGCCGGCATCTGTGATGAGATTATCGGATGGGGTGTTATCATTATCGGCAGCCGCATTTTGCCCGGGTCCTCTCAGTACATTGGTGGTGAGATGTTCCGGCAAAGTAAGACTGCTGTAATCATAGGGAGTTTCCGGTAGATTCAAAGGCGACTCTTCCTGAGGCTCTATAATTATAGGATCGTCCTGGCAAGAAGAAAGCAGGAATATAAGAGCAAGCAGCGGTAAAGAGAGCCAGTATTTCATCATCTTCGAGTTAAGTGGTTTGTGTCATTTGAATGTCTTTTGGACGATGGCTACATTCAGGGGTTTAATCTCTGAGTTGGTTTTTTATAAGAAAAGGGTTGTATCTTAAGAAAAACAAGAGTCATGAGCAGAGAAAGCAGAATGATGACAGGCGTTATATTCATCAGTATGCCCTCCATCATGTATGGTGGATCTTTTCTCTTGGGAGTTTTATCAGGTGCGTATCCCGAATTAGAGTTGAATGAATTTCAGCGCTCCATGTTTCGTGCAGGTCATGCACATGCCGGTGTATTAGTTATCTTGTCTATTATTGTGCAACTCTTGGTAGATCATGCCAGTCTGAACCCTTTAGGAAAATGGTGGGTCAGGATTGCATTCCCAACGGCTGCTCTGTTGATCAGCGGAGGATTTTTCTTCTCTGCGATAGGAGATGGGGTTCAAGAGCCCAATGAATGGATCTATTTGTTGTATGCGGGTATTATTTTACTCGCTTTATCTATGATTCTTTTGGGGCTAGGATTGATCAGAAAACCAAAATTTTCACCGAAGTCTTAATCACCTGCATTTGATCTTCTTAGTCTAAGCCTGTAATCATGAAAACGATACCCTTCTTTTTGCCCCTTCTACTTCTCTTGTTCTCGAATTGCCATACGCATGATGAGCCTCTTCAAGGTCTCTGGCTGGTTACAAAAGTAGAAGCACAAGGACAATCCATGACCCCTAATGGGAAATGGATTGAACTTTCGCCGGAAGGTGCTTATGCTAGCGGTAATGGTTGGCGCAAGCATAGCAGTGGTCATTGGAGGACGAATGCAGCGCATGACTCTTTGTGGATAGATGCCCATCAGACGCCTGTCGATCCTTTTGGAGGTTTTCAAATGCGCGCGAGTCCTAATAGCCTGGAATTGACCAGATGGGAAGACGGGCTTGAGGTGCTGATACATCTAAAGCCTATTGAAACAATTCCTGCAATTGCGGCAGATTCACTTATTGGCGTTTGGATGCAGACCGATAATCCTGACCTTAAGTATTTCTTTCGTTGGGATCATATCTTTGAGCACAAGACTGCTTCCGGCGACCGGAGTATGGGCACCTATAGGGTGAACCCGCATCGGAACGAATTACAAATACGGTATTTTAGCGATACAATGCCGAATCTGCAAGTGCCAATTCGATTTGAGGCTGACCGTATGATCTGGGAAGGGGATGAGGACAACAGTTGGGAAAAGTCCCCTGAATTCTAAAAATGGCTACAGACGAACTTACTCTAATATTCTCAAATAATTACATATTAATCCCCGGCTCATATTTTTTTTAATAAATGTAGATAAAAGCAGCGCCGTCCATAAAAAAGAAGTACCTTTGCAGTAATAAAATTTTAGTACTATGAAACAGGGAACTGTAAAGTTCTTCAATGACACCAAAGGATTTGGTTTCATTATTGAAGACGAATCTAAAGAGGAATTTTTCGTACATGTATCAGGATTGGTAGATGAAATCCGCGAAGGTGACTCTGTAGAATTTGAATTAAGAGAAGGTAGAAAAGGCTTGAACGCTGTCAATGTACGCGTTTTGTAATAGTATATTCGAATATCTTAAGTATCAAATGAAGCCCGTCGAAAGATGGGCTTTTTTTTGCCTTATCTTAACTGACGAAGCAGCGAAGGCTCCACATTACCACGTTTGTATTCTAATGAAGTTCTCCATCTACCAGCGATCCTTTTTTTTCTGTATCTTATTTCTATGCAATATACTTTCTGCCTTTGGCCAAGTAGAGGCTGAATCAAACGTACTTCAAGGCCTACTACTAGATCAACAAACGCAATTCCCTTTAGCCTACGCGAACATTTATAATCATACTACAGATCAAGGAACCATAAGCGATGAGTCAGGATATTTTTTGATTCCCCTTTCGGCAAAAGAGGACTCGATCGAAATATCGTTTATTGGCTATCGCACCTTAACTTTAGTCGAACCATTTGAGCAAAAACAACGCTTTTATTTAGAGCCCTATGCGATGGATTTAGGGACGGTTGTCGTTACGGCTGACACTGAGGATGATAGCTGGAAATGGATCAAAGAAGTAAAGAAAGCTTATCAACCGGAAGACTTTTCCTCCAAAGTGTACTACCAAATGAAAAGCTTTATCGATCAGGAGCAAGTGGAGTTGGTAGAAGCCTACTATAATGGAAGTTTTGAAGGAGTAGATATCAATCAACTAAAACTCAAATGTGGGAGGAGTGGCATCCAAGCGAAAGAAGGGAGATATTTTGTTAATTTAGAAAGTTCTACAGCTTTAGCCTCACAACTGCTATTTGACCATAAAACTAGTTTCCCGTCCACCCCGTTTTCGATTTCTAATCGAAAGATGAAGCGAATATTTAAATTTTGGACCAAACAAATGTACGCCAATGAAAAAGGGGACTCTATCCGAGTGGTGCGTTTCGTTCCCCGTTCTGAACAAAGGGAAAATTTTAGCGGGAGTGCCTTTATTGATCAAAAAAGGAATGCTCTGATCCGATTGGATTTAGAGATTGAAGATGCGGTACTTCATCCTTTTCAACCCATTTTCCCTGATGATCAACTGAGGCGTGTTGGTATGCATATGAAAAGGGTATATCGTATCAATGAACGCAATCAATCCGAATTTGAGCAGCTGGATCTCAAGTTTACAATTGATTATGTATCGAATCGTTCCACGCTTGAATCCAATCCGAATGCTGTCAAAGCGTATGAAGTGGAATGTCGGGCAGTACTTCAAGCTTATGATCGAAACACATTTGAGTTACCGGCCCAAAATTTACCGGATGTAGCAATGTATGATTATATCTTGTTTCGCACTTATCCACATAATTTTGACTTTTGGGCGAAAGCCAATGAGTTTTCAGTAGAGGATTATCAAGGGGCCAATCAAGCATTTTATGATGATTCATCCACCTTCACGAATCGTGATTTACGATTTTATGCGGGTAAGGCGCAAAAGAAAACACCTTTTGTGCAATACGCATTCAAGACTTGGCAGCCGGAAGAGCGAGTGTTTTTCAAAGAACAAAAGCAAGCGGAGCGTAATTATCGGAATGCGGCTTTTATATCTGACCTATATGATGTGGAAGCTGTGTTTTTCATTGAAAGGAATCGTCTTCTGCCAGGAGCAGAGGTCATTAGTGAGACAATGTTGGACCCTTTCCGATCATTTTATCGAATGCCCCTCACGCCTGCCACCCATTGTTTTTTGAATATTTATTTTGATTTGGCAGAGATCGAGCGACGAAAGTTCATGGAGCGCTATGATTCAAATTGGTCAGAGGTGCGATTCCTGAAAGCCTATGAGGAGTTAGTCCAAAAGATGGAGCAGATCAAGCAGGCTTATTTTGCTGAAGTCGACCGAGGCCAGAATTTGGAGGCCTTAGCGAAGTGGAACGACAGAGTGAAAGAGGAGTTGGGCATTGATAATATGTCGATTTTCTTGTCTGAAGCCACTACCGGTCGTGTTGAACAGCAGTGATTGAAAAGGCTGCCAGGATAAAAAGGACAAAAAGTATTTTAATCGGTCCATTAGGCATAACTAAAGCATCAGCTACGATGTAGCAGATCAAAAAAGTTTAATGATTAGATATGCTGAACGAATCAAAACTTAGGACATCTCACCTTTTTGGAAGATTGGAAAGGCTTCCAACCCGTTATTTTTATTGGGTAACCCACAGTGAAACTGGCGACGACATGTGGTACTTTACCGGGACTAATTTCAACTTTGTTATAAATCCAAAAATAGGTTCTCAAGCTGTAGTTAAAATTCTTGGTCCAATAGGAGAGGCCTAATCCTATAAAATGGTTATGATAATCGTCAAATCGGCTATATAAAAGAGAACCTTCATAGTATAAATCTGTAATACTACTTGAGCGTATATATAAACCTTCCATTTGCCAGTTTTCAGCGATAAAATATTTTAAACTTATTCCCAACCTATAATAGTGGAGTTTATAAATTGCGGGAGCCAAATAAGGAAATATTTCATATTTTATTAGGTTATAATCTGCTTCAATCGAGAAACTAATGTTGTTTGATAAATGTTGATTTAACTCAATTCCAGTAAACACATTGACTATTGGATATTGCAAGAAGTTTTCTCTAATACTATACCTGTCGTCAATCGTTTGGTATCTCAGGCCTAAGTTTGGTGTTAAGAAAGTCTGTGAATATGAAGTTATGGCAAAAAACGCTAGAATGCATATGATTCCCAATTCTTTATACATGGTATTAAAATTTGAATGAATAAGGGGCAGAAATTTGGCTGCCCTTTATTATACTATTATTGAGAAACTGCGACTATTTTCTTACTTGAAACAACTTCCCCTTTATCATTAAAGAAGACAACGATTAGCATATTTCGTTGATTATCAATTATGATGTTTGATAAATTGAGAATTGAGCTCATAATATTAATTTTATAAAATTTTTAATTAAATGAACATAAGTAAAAAATTTGGGTTTTCCAATACCCTTAGAAGCCACTACCGGTCGTCTGAATGATATAGAGGTAAAGGGGCATTCCAATCGTAATATTGAAAGGAAAAGTAATCGCTAGCGCCATAGGGATGTATAAACTCGGATTGGCTTTGGGCACGGCAAGCCGCATGGCCGCCGGTACGGCTATATAGGAGGCACTAGCAGCCAAAATGGCAAAAATAAGTTGATTGCCCGGTGAGGTGGTGACCACTTTACTCAATAATGCGACGACACATCCATTAAAGAGAGGCATGAGAATGGCAAATAAAAAGGTAAACCACCCATTCTTAAAGAAGGAAAATAGTTTTTTACCACTAGTGATGCCCATATCCAATAAAAAGATAGCTAGGAAGCCTTTGAAAATGTCATTCGTAAAGGGCGCAATTCCTTCTGCTTGTTTTTCGCTCGCTACAAAACCTATTAATAAGCTTCCTAAGATCATCACTACGGATCCATTTGTGGTAGCGTGATGCAAGACTTTCCCAATCTTGATTTCTGTTTTTTGATCCTTTCGGAAAAAAGAAAGTAACAGCATTCCTATGATGATCGAAGGCGCCTCCATGAGTGCCATTACCGCTACCATATGCCCCCCATAATTGATGTTCTGTAAGTCTAAAAAGGATAGAGCCGTTATAAAGGTCACTGCAGATACAGATCCATAGGCAGCTGCAATAGCTCCTGAATTTTCCACTGAAAGCTTACGACGCAGTATAAAAAACGAATAAATCGGTACAATCAATGCCAGTAAAACACCAAACAATAGAGACCATATGATTTCCATGCCCAGGTCGCTATGTGATAGTTCTTGTCCACCTTTAAAACCAATGGCGAAGAGCAGATAAAGTGAAATGAACTTGGAGGAAGTGATTGGGATTTCTAGATCACTCTTTAACTGAACAGAAATCAAGCCAAGAAAGAAAAAGAGAAGCGCCGGATTGGTCAAATTTTCAATGAGTAAATTGGTTTCCATAGTTCCGGCTTTTACAAAGCAAAGGGCTTAGTTCTAAGTAAAAGTAGGTTTCAAGCTGCTGCTGTGCAAGGAATGCTATCTTTGATTTATATGTTTGGTTAAAAAGAATAAAAAAAGACCGCCCATAAGGTGGCCTCTTTTTATCGGTTTGAGAAGGGTGTTCGCAACACTCAGCTTTTCAACTAGGATCCAATTATCTCGTCAAATTGTGCTCGACTCATCAATTGAGGTTGGTAGTCATAGTCATACTCCATTTCCATAAACCGATTGAATGCTCTAAGATGGTTTTCACTTCCTTTCAGCAGATCTTGCAAGGCAAGCTGTACATCCTCGGGCATATCTAAGGTATCATAGGCCTCTTGTAAATCTAAAATGTCCAGTTCTTCGATATACCCTCCAATTTTTAATGCTTCCAGGCCATCCTGACCTATTTGCATCCATTCATCATAGGCTGTTTGGTACGCTGATACCGTAAAAACTCCTTCTTCTAAAGTAGGTATCTCTATTCCATAGGTAGTCATCAAACCGGCTACTCGCTCCATATGCTGTGTTTCTGATCCACGAATATGGTCGAAAGGATGAAAAGCATGTAATTCATAAAAAGCTGTGTACACATCATGAGCTAATTTTTCCTCTTGGTATAAGATCTGCAGGAAGTCGCTTTGCTCGATGGTCAGCCCCTGATCATCTATAATCTTACCATCATCATCTTTACATGAGACCCAGCTGATACTTAGAAGGACTCCTAATACATAAATTGTCGTCTTCATCTTTCCATTTTTTCTTAATCTAAAACAATGTCAGTGAGTACTCAGTGTGCTGAGTCACCCTTCCAATCTTTCGTGCTTTGCTATAAGAAAATCGCACTTTGGAATAAAGACGACGGTTTGAAGGGGCCTATCATACAACATATTCATAATCAAAGACTTTTATTATTGAACTTAAAATCAAAATAGTATGAGAACATTATGCACGAGTATGTTATTGGTCGCTTTCCTTTTAGTGGGGAGCCATTTGAACGCTCAATCCCCAAAAATAATGAGTTCAGATGCCGACTTGACGGAAGTCGCGATGAAAACACAGGGATTTGAGCAATTAGTGGGAGCTTTGAAGCAGGCAGGTTTAGTAAGCGCATTGCAAGCGGAGGGACCTTTTACGGTTTTCGCACCTCAGGATGCAGCTTTTGAAGCGATTGCGGATAAAGTAGCTGCTTTGAATGACGAACAGCTGGGTACAGTATTGAAATACCATGTCGTTCCGGGAAACTTAATGGCTACGGATGTCGTAAAAGCGATTCAAGACAATAAAGGGGCTGTAAAGGTGAAAACACTGACCGGTGAAGAAATTACGGTTATGATGAAACAAGGAAAAGTCATCATCAAGGACAAAAGTGGAGATTCCGCAACGGTCCTAAAAACAGATGTGAAAGCTTCCAACGGAGTGATTCACGTTATTGACAAAGTATTACTACCATAGCAATTGGTTGTTGGTTTGTTGATCCGACTCTAATGATCAGTCGGATACATTCTGCTTCATTAAAACGCAACCAAAAATGAAGCAGAGAAGAGGCTACTGATAGGGAAGTAGCCTCTTTTTTTATGTAAAAAGGGACCCTTCTTTTGGAAAGGTCCCTTACAAATATTCTATTTTATGTCAATAGGGTTATCCCATGGTAGCAACCACTTCCTTGACTTGTGGCACCATTCTTTTAAGCATGCCCTCTATTCCTGATTTTAAGGTAACGGTGGAAGAAGGACAACCGGAACACGAACCTTGTAATTCAACGGTTACGATTCCTTCATGAAACTTCTTAAATTCAATATTTCCTCCGTCCATTTCCACGGCCGGTTTTACATATTGGTCAATTAACTCAATGATTTTTTGAGCGATTTCTGCATCTTCTTCAGAATATTCAACACCTACTCCTCTTTCCTCTTCAATTTTCGCTTTGACTTCTTCAAAGCCTTCATTGATAATCGTGTTCTCTTCCTCTACATAATTTTTGATGAACTCTTTCAGCTTCAGCATGATATCCTGCCAGCCGTAATTCATTTCTTTGGTAACCGTGACATAATTATTGGAAATAAATACACCTTTTACATAGGGCAATTCATATAAGGCTGCAGCCAAAGGAGACCATTCTTTTGCAAAATCCTCCTCGCTAAAATCTGCCGTGCCTCTGTATAAGATCCGATTCAACACGAATTTTAATGTCTCCGGATTCGGCGTTTGCTCAGTGTAGAGCATAACCTTTGGACTACTCGTTGTTGTACTCATATTTGTATTTATTTAGATTCGTTCTACAAAAGTAACAAATCTTGATGCAAAGAGTTTCCGCTCTCCCGAATTTTTGATGTACTAGAAGGAATATCGCGCTCCCAGCTGCATATTGATATTAAACCATTGTTCTTGAAGAAAGTAATTATCCGGTGAGACAGCTTCATTGTAATACCTCAATTGTGGTTCAATAAATACTGAATATTGATCTGTTAGATGATAGTTCAGGGCGGCGGAAATGATAAATGAGAGCCCAAGTTTAGACTTGTATGCATTCAGTGCGTCAGGAGCATCTGAATCTATAGAAACAAAATCTGCTTCACCGGGCCCGAAAATTCGACCTGACCTTCTGAACATTGCATTCAACATTATTCCGCCATTAAGTTCAACATCATAATCGCGACCTAAGAAAGTATAGCCTACCGTCAAAGGAATATCTACCTGAGTGAAATCGTTGAATTCTGTACGTGGAATAATGCCGGTGACCTGGCGAGAAAGTGTATCCCATATAACGACCGTATTTCCCTGGCCATCGACAATGGTATCTACTGAAACGTTGATTACTTCTCTTCTTTGGGTTTCGTCATTATAGTCCAGGCGGACTTGGCCTCGGCTGATTTGAATACCTCCTCTCAGCGCAACTCCGTTTGAAAATTGAGTACCCAGTCGAACGCCCATACCAATAGACCAGGCACCGCTTTCTGATGCTCTTCTTTCTTGTAGATGAGTCGTCCATTCGCTTCCGGCCGGCTCGTTCGTTCCTAAGGACTGTAGCAACAGGCCTGTGGTGGCATACAGATCAATTTGATAGCGCTTCCGCAAAGTACCGAAAGTAGGACATTCGTTGGTTTTCGGGTTGGTCAGCGCGCAGATATCTATTTTGTCTAGGAGTGATTTTTGTGATTGCTCAATTCTTTTGAATCTTGAAACCTGAAAAGCACGGAAGCCGGCTGTCTGATCATTAACCGCTTCCAGTTCATCGGTTGCCCAGGCACGAGCTAAAATAGATCGGTCGCCATAACTACCAAGAAGAGCTGATTTTTGATTCGATCTTTGTATCAACTTATCAGAAGAAAGGGACTTTTCCTCAGAAGCCATAGTTCCAAATTCTGGAGCAGAACTTAGGGTTTCGTCATGATTCATTTGTTCAGTGAGGAATGGCTGCGTCAGGTTATTGCTTTGAGGGGATTGGGCAACCTCAGGAGTTGTGTTTGTAGCCTCCTTCGAGAATTTATTCCCTTGAGTATTGTTCGATGCTTGCTCATTTCGGCTAGTCTGAGGCTCAGCTTTTTCTTGCTGTGCTTCTGCTTTTATCGATGAAGATTCGACTTGAACAGAAGCGCTCTCTGTAGCCATAAGATGGGCAGATGGATAATTCGATTCATCCTGATTGTTTTTTAGATGCGACTCATTGAGGCTGGATGCGTTCTCCTGATTTATTTCTGATGGATCAGTATATGCAGAAGACATTTCTGAGGGAAAAGATTCCCCTGCTTCCTCTGATATCACTGAGCGAGACTCTTTTTCGGCCAGACTTCTATCTGCAAAGAGGGGATCTGCAAAGTACCAAGCTGCCACTGCGACTAAGGCCAGGCTTATGATGGCCCCTGTCCATAGCATGCCATTGGGCTTGCTTTTCTTTTGGATCGCACCGGATATATTTTCCCAAATTTTGGGATCTGGCTGAACCTCATGTTGGTTCAGTTTCTTTCTAAATTGATCGTCTATAGGATGTTTTCGACTCATAAGGTTACAGTATAAAGCTGTTCAATCATTTGCTGAAGAAGCTTTCGGGCTTTCACTAACTGCGATCGCGATGTGCTTTCTCCGATGTCCAGCATATCGGCGATTTCTTTGTGTTTGTAGCCTTCCAACGCATATAAGTTGAAGACCATCTTATATCCTTCCGGAAGCTTTTTGATCAGCTCCATGAGCTCTTCAGCATTTAAAGTGCCATGTATATCAGGTGCGACAGATTGTTCCGGCATTTCTTCCATGCCTATCTGTTCATTTTTATAGGCGGCTTTGTGATAATACTTAATCGCGGTGTGGACCATAATTCTGCGGATCCAGCCTTCAAAACTGCCTTCAAAACGAAAACCATCGATATACTGAAAGACCTTTATAAAGCCTTCCTGCAAGATGTCTTCTGCTTCCAGTTTATGTCTTGCATAGCGCATACAAAGGGCAAACATCTTTCCGGCGTATTGATCGTACAATGCCTTCTGATGTTCAGATTTGCCTTTTTGGCATCCCTTTATAAGTTCTTTTTCAGTATACACGGCTTATCTTATAGATTCCTTTTACAGCAGAAACGCTGCTTGTCTAAGTTAACGAAAGTTAAGCGGAAATGGTGCCGTAATAATTGCTTGCAGTCTTATTTAATCATAGAGTTCATAGAGAATTTGACTCTTATCATATCCCATTTCCAGAATTAAGGTTTCTTCGGCTTCGTCAATCATAGAAGACCAACCGCAGAGGTAAAATTTACGCTTGGGATCAACTTTTGCGTAGGCTTTTTGATACACATTATGGACATACCCCTGATATCCCTGATGTTCTTCTCGCGATAAGGCTACAGAATAGGTAAAGGCTTCATTACTTGCAGCCCAGGCTTCAAACTCCTCTTGGTACAAGATGTTGTTGGCATAACGGGTACCATAAATGAGGTGAATCTTTTGATGCGGTCGCTTACGATTTTGGAGGTCTCTGATCATGGATCGAAAAGGTGCCACACCCGTTCCAGTGCAGATCATCACGATCTCTTTTTCGATCTGTTCAGGAAGGGTAAAAGTGCCTGAAGGTCCTTTGAATTTTAGGGTGTCGCCGACTTGTGCTTCTTCAAAAAGATAAGTAGACCCTGCGCCTCCTTCCAAATGGACAATACATAATTCTATCAAACCATTGTCTTCTTGAGGGGCATTGGCGATGCTGTAAGAGCGCCACCTTTTTGTTCTTTTTTCTGATATGGGCAGATCCAGTGTAATGAATTGACCGGCCTGGAAAGAGAAGTCGCTTCCTTCCGGCAACTCCAACCAAAATCTTTTTACGGTAGGTGATGCATCTTCAATGCGAACCAATTTGCTGTCATACCACTTCCAAATCATACAAGTCGTTTTCAATACAACAATACTCAAAAATATTGTTCAGCAATGAAAATAACATTTGGATTAAAAATGCCGGCCGAATCCCAGCGCAATCGACCAGGAATCAAAAGCATCCAATCGGGTGTCGTAGAAGATGGAAGGGGAAACATCCCACTTTTTAGTAATCATCCATTCGTATTCCATGCCAAATCTCACCAGTCCGAAGGTTTGTTCGTTGTCCGCTTCAATACCGGGCCCCATCAAGAGCACTAATTCCTTCCAAGGCTTATAAAGAATATCCAGTGTGCTAACCAATGGGTAGGATCTTTCGATGCCGACCTCTCTGTTAGCGCTTATGATCTCAAAATTTTCTACTTCAATGTCATTATGTAAGCCAATGCCCCAATGCTGTGACCACCAATATTCAAGATCCAGGCCAAAGGAAGGAATATAAAGGTGTTCTCCTTGCTCTGTAGGGAAGTAGGTATGCCCAATTAAAACCGCTGCCCTAAAGTGGGGGTGGTCAGTCATCTCATGACAAGTAGTTTTTGCCTCGTTGAGATGTTGGCTATAAACGGCATTTGCCGAAAGGCTAAATAAAATGAATCCAATGATATAGCTGTAGGACCTCATGATACTTCTTTTTACAAAAGTAGCAGGGACAAGACCCACCTGAGGTGAGGGAAGTCACAGTAAGTCAAAAAGAGATGCAATAGCCAAGAGGACGGCGGCAATTAGCATGTAATAAGCCCAGGTGTTGATCTGTGGAAAACGAATGGCGTAGCGCGCGGTCAACCACCCGCCTAATAGCTGCCCAACGCCTATGGTTAGGCCAAAGACCCATTGGATTTTACCTTCCCATGCAAATAAGAAAATGGCGGGAACGGTGTAGATGCCCACCACCATGACTTTGATGGCATTTGCTTTCAGAAGTGTAAGTCGGGCACCCAGTACAGCCACCGCGAGAAAAAAGATGCCCATACCCATTTGGATAAATCCACCATAAAAACCCATAGCCAATAAGCTGAGGTCTAAAACGGGCCGCGGCCATTTGGGGAGTTCCGGATTGGGTTGGATCCATCTTTTGGGCTTGATGAGGAGTAGAAAAAGCATGATGACAATCATGTAGCGGAAAACAAACATGAATTGCTCATTGCTAACCCATAGGGCGGTTCCAATACCTGCAAAAGCGCCCATCGACATTAATACTATTGGGCGAGCCTGTTCCTTCCAATGAATGACCTTTGCGCGTTGAAAGGTGACGGCCGAAGAGATGGTTTGAAGTGCCACCCCAATACGGTTGGTACCATTAGCTATCCCACCGGGTAAGCCCAAAACTTCAGTTAAAATCGATAAGGTTATCGCTGAACCATTTCCGGCTAGTGTATTAATGATGCCTGCGAGAAAGCCTCCCCCTACTGCTAAGACAATTTGCCACCACTCCAAATCAATGCGGTTTGTCCTGACATAGTTCTACAAGCACGCCGCCGGCGCTTTTGGGGTGGATGAAGCAGATAAGCTTTTGGTCCGCCCCCTCTTTGGGGTGCTCATTCAGAAGCTCGAATCCGGCTTCCTTCAGGCGTTTCATTTCCGCATGTATATCGTCTACGGCAAATGCAATGTGATGCATTCCGGGTCCTTTTTTGGATACAAATTTTGCGATGGGGCTGTTTTCATTAGTTGCTCCTAAAAGCTCCAGTTTCGTATGGTCTTCTATGAAAAAACTGGTGCTGACACCCTCACTCGCCACGTTTTCCTGCTTGTAAGGTGCTTGACCCAATAGTGAGCTAAAAAGTTTATTCGACTGATCCAGATCAGCGACCGCTATCCCGATATGTTCTATCTTTTTGACCATGGTCATTTTTGCTGTAAAGGTAAAGTTTCGAAAAGAAAAGAGGGGAGTACTTGACATTCATTTGGATATTCTTTAATTTTGACTGAACGGTCAGTCAATTAATAAAAAATGCCCAGAACAGAAGCAGATAATTTGGAGATCAAGCGGCAAAGGAGAGCCCAAATCATGGAGGAAGCTTTGGTCATTTTTGCAGAAAAGGGCTTTCACGGAGCTTCCATGTCGCAAATAGCGGCGGCCTGCTCTATTTCGAAAGGATCTCTGTACAATTATTTTGAGAGTAAAGAGCATTTGCTCCAGGAGATTATTGTAGCTGCCATGGGTGAGGGGAAAGAGATCGAGGCTTTGATGGATTCTGACCATCCGCCTTTGCAGAAGCTGATGCTGATCGCCAATGCTGCTTTTACTATGATTGAAGCGGCGCCGAAGCACTGGCAGTTTATCATTCGCTTGTCGCTGCAGGACGATATTATTCAGCAAGTGAAAGGATTGATTCAAAAACAGAATAACAGAACCATCCGAAAGATGGAGTTGATCCTTCGTGAGCTTGGGGTCCAACAACCTTTTGAAGAGGCTTTCCTCCTGGGGGCTACTTTGGATGGATTACTCCTTCATCGCTCGAGTTTAGGAGATCTTTATCCTTACGGCAAAATGAAGGCTTACTTTTTAGAATACATGCAAAAACGATATCAATCATGAAAATACAGATCATTTTATGGGCATTCCTTATAGCGCCCATTCCTTTGTGGGGGCAAGATGCAAGAGAAATCATCCGCAAAGCGGAACTCAATCGGCTGGGCGATGCAGCCACCTATTCGGAAATGACCATGACCATTCAACGGCCCGATTGGAGTCGTGAAATGGGCATTAAAGCTTGGTCCAAAGGTCAGGACTATAGTCTGATGTTGATTACCTCACCTGCCAGAGATGCCGGTACAGCTTTCTTGAAAAGGGAGAACGAGCTTTGGAACTGGCAGCCTACGATTGAACGAACCATAAAAATGCCTCCTTCTATGATGTCGCAATCCTGGATGGGCTCGGATTTTTCCAATGAGGATCTGGTGCGGCAAATTTCACTGGTCGAAGACTACGAACATACCTATTTAGGTGAGGAGTCTATCCAGGACCGGATGACGTACAAAATTCAATTAGTGCCCAAGCCGGATGTCCCGGTAGTCTACAGTAAGATTATTTCCTGGATTGATCAAGAAAGATATGTAGAAGTGAAGTCTGAGGCTTTTGATGAGGATGATGAATTGGTACAGACGGTTACCGGTGAAGAAGTAAAGAAAATTCAAGGGTATTGGGTGCCCACAAAAATGACCGTTCAGCCGGCAGATGAGCCGGACCACCTGACCATCATTCAACAAATGAAAGTAGACTATGACGTCTCGATCGCTCCGCGCTTTTTCAGCATTCAAAATATGAAATCCATAGACTGATGCAATTCGGAACCTTATTTAAACTAGCCCGTCGGAATATTTGGCGAAACAAACGGAGGACCCTGATTACCATCAGTTCCATCGCGTTTGCGGTGCTCTTTGCGGTAGCGATGCAGTCTTTCCAAAAAGGAACATGGGACAATATGTTGCAGTCTGTGGTAGAGTCTCAAACGGGCTATATCCAAATTGTGCAAAAAGATTATTGGGAAAGCCCCACCATCAATAAGGCCTTTGCGCCGGATCGAATTATAGATACGCTATTGCAACTGGACAGAGTGGATCAGGCCGTGGGCCGATTGCAGTCTTTCGCATTAGCTGCAGAGGGTGAGCGTACCCGAGCTGTCATGGTCACCGGCCTGGATCCGGAAGCGGAGCAGACCATTATGAAGTTGCAAGAGAAGATGGATACCGGGAGCTATTGGGACTTGGAATCTCCTACAGGAGCCATTATAGATCAGGCAACGGCTGATTATCTCCAACTCAATATTGGAGACACGCTTGTGCTTATTGGGTCCGGCTTTAGAGGTATGAATGCCGCAGGGAAATTCCCAATTATTGGCTCAATTGATATTCCGGGCGCAGGACAATCCGGCATGGTCTATCTTCCGCTGGAAGAAGCGCAATGGCTGTACCGTACCGGGGGACGTGTAACTTCTGTTTTGCCGGTGATTGGACATTCGAGAGGACTGGATGAATTGATTGAAGATGCCCGGGCCCAATTAGATACCTCTGCTTTTGATATTTTGAAATGGCAGGAAATGATACCTGAATTGGTGGAAGGCCGTGCTTTTGATG
The DNA here is from genome assembly GCA_964525165.1 of uncultured Saprospiraceae bacterium. Classification (GTDB taxonomy): domain Bacteria; phylum Bacteroidota; class Bacteroidia; order Chitinophagales; family Saprospiraceae; genus JAWLFI01. The sequence goes on from CAZGGG010000023.1 coordinate 39,645, forward strand.
ATGGGTCCAGCTTTGTGGTCATGGGTATTCTGTACATGTTGATTGCGTTTGGCATTTTCGGGACCATTCTGATGATGCTCAAAGAGCGCACCTATGAAATGGGCATCCTGAACGCCTTGGGTATGAAGAAAAGCCAACTGACGCTCTTGCTTTGGATGGAAATTCTATTGATCGGCATGATTGGGGTTCTGGTGGGTACTGCCATCATCATGCCTCTGGTCTACTATTATCATGCGAACCCCATCCAATTGGGCGGCGATATGGCTCAGGCTTATGAACAATTTGATGTGGAGGCGGTGATGATGACTTCAAACGATCCTTCCATCTTTTTGACGCAGGCAGTCATCATATTCATCATGGTCAGTTTGATGGCATTATTCCCATTTTTTAAGATCAGAGCCATGAAGCTCATAGAAGCTTTGAGAGGGTAAATTAGAAATTATGATCGCGTTAAAATTAGCTTGGAAAAATATTTGGCGGAATCCGGTTCGCTCAGCCGTGGTGATGATCTCCATCGGATTGGGTGTCTGGGCGCTGATTTTCTTGCTCTCCTTCATGGGCGGAATGGTCGAGTCTTATGTAGAACGCTCCTTGCGGCATAAAACTTCCCATGTGCAAATCCATACGCCAGACTGGAAAGAAGAGCATTTGTTGAGTCATCATTTCACAGTAGTAGATGATTCTGATTTTATGTCGAGTTTGCCGGGCCTCAAAGGTTTTAGTGAACGCTTATTGTTGGAAGGGGTAGTGATGAGTGCACATGCGACCAGAGGAACCCAAATTGTGGGAGTTGATCCTGATCAGGAAGCTGCAACCTTAGGACTCGATGAGCTCATTGTAGAAGGAGCGTATTTCGAAGGAAAAAGAAGGTGGCCCATTTTGATCAGTCAGAAAACCGCTGAAAAACTTAATGTCAAAATCAACAGTAAAGTGGTGTTGAATTTTCCCGATACTTCAGGTTCCATTACTTCCGGGGCTTTCAAAGTACAGGGGGTCTTTAAATCTGGAGATAATAACTGGGATGAGGCCCATGTATTTGTTTTAAAACAAGGCCTCCACCAACTCACCGGTTTAGATCGTCAGGAAGTGCACGAAATTGCTTTTTATCTAGATGATCGTATAAAGGCGGATACCGTGGTTCAATTGTTACAATCTGTGTATCCGTCACAGCGGGTAGAAGATTATGAAGAAATCTCTCCCGAACTGCGTCTTTATAGTTCTTCATTGGGCCTGAATCGGTTGATTATGACCATCATTATTATGCTGGCCCTCGTATTTGGTATCATCAATACTATGCTGATGGCAGTTCTGGAACGAACCCGCGAATTGGGCATGTTGATGGCTATTGGGATGAATCGAATGAGGGTGTTTGGGATGATTGTATGGGAAACACTTTTATTAGGGATGATGGGGTTACCGCTGGGTTTATTGGCCGGATGGCTCACCATTAGCTGGACGGCTACGACCGGTATTGACCTCAGTGCATTTGCGGAAGGGATCAGTGAGTTTGGAATGGATCCAATCGTTTATCCAAGTTTGCCGACTTCCGCCTATATCGAAATTGCCCTATCCGTGGGTCTGACTTCATTGTTAGCGGCCATTTATCCATCTATTAAAGCGACCCGACTGCAACCGGTGGAAGCAGTCAGAAAAATATAAGTATGAAAACAGTAATCAAAACCAGCGGTCTGCATAAGACCTATCAAGAGACTTCTGTTCCGGTCCATGCCCTGCAAGGTGTAGACTTAGAGATTAAGGAAGGTGAATTCACGGCGATCGTAGGACCTTCCGGTTCCGGGAAATCGACCTTACTCAATATGATTGGAGGCTTGGACCACCCCACGGAAGGGCGGGTTTGGATAGGAGATCAAGAGATCACCAAGCTTTCGACCAGCGATATGGTCAATTTTAGACGGGATCGTATTGGTTTTATCTTTCAATCCTACAATCTAATTCCGGTATTGACCGCCTATGAAAACGCAGAGTTTGTGATGCTTATGCAGAATCGACCCAAACAGGAACGGGAACAGCGTGTGCACGAACTGTTGCAGGAAGTCGGACTGGAGGGGAAAGAACACAATCGGCCGGCACAATTGTCCGGTGGACAGCAGCAAAGAGTAGCGGTGGTGAGGGCTTTAGCACCTAAGCCGGAATTTATTCTCGCCGATGAACCCACAGCGAATCTGGATAGTGTTTCCACGGCCAATCTGCTGGACTTAATGGCTGAATTGAATCAGCATGAGGGGACCACTTTTGTATTTTCTACCCATGATGACCGGGTGATTGAGCGAGCAAGAAGGGTTATCACATTGGTAGATGGCAAGATCGATAAAGATGAATATCGAGACTAGAAGCTTAATTGGAATACTTTTTTTATTCTGGCTGTTTCCTGCTTTTGGGCAGGAACAGAATCCCCCTTGGCAGTTGAAGTTCAATGGATATTTAAAGGATATGCAGACGGCCGTTTTTAGCCCCTTGACGGATCCCCAGTCTGACCAATTATTGCACAACCGTCTGAATTTCAAATTGGACTATCGCAGTCGATTTTCCATGAATGTAGGCATTCGAAATCGGGTTTTTATCGGCAGTGGCCCCCGGACGCCGGGTTACAAAAATGCGGTGGTGATTGCCCAAAGTGATTGGTGGAATATGTCCTGGACGCTATGGGAACAAAATGGTTTTCTAGGCTTGTCTGAAATTGACAGACTATATATTGATTACAGCATTCAGAACTGGCAATTTCGAGTCGGTCGCCAGCGGATTAATTGGGGTATCAATACCATTTGGAATCCCCACGATATTTTTAATGCCTATGCTTTTACAGACTTTGATTACGAGGAGCGGCCCGGTGCAGATGCTGTTTTGATCCGAAAGTACTGGGGCTTTGCTTCGCAGGTGGAGTTTGCCGTAGCGCCTATGCGCAACTTTGAGGATTGGACCATGGGGATGCGCCTGCGGACAAACTGGAATAACTATGACTGGCAATGGATTGCCGGTAAGTTTCAAGATGATGCGGTGGTAGGATTTGGTTGGGCCGGAGCCATTGGCAATGTCGGTTTCAAGGGCGAGTTCAGCTACTTTGCCCAATTAGACAGCCTTTCTGCAAATGCATTCGTGGGCACCCTAAGTGCTGAGTATGTATTTAATAGCGGTTTGTTTGTTGCCGGAGGATTGCTGTATAATTCTAATGGAAGTCCCGATGCACCTCTGACGCAATTGTTTCAGGCTCAAATCAGTGTCAAGAATTTATATCCTTACGAATCTGCTGTTTTCTTACAGGGAGGATATACCCTGAATCCGCTATCCAATCTTGGGTTGGCCATTATTTATTCGCCGAATAAAGTACACCCTGCCTTTTTGAATCCTTCCTTTACCTATAGCATCGCTTCCAATTGGGATATCGACCTTATCGGGCAGATTGCCCTGCAAAAGCCGCCCAATGATCCTTACCAATCTTTGGTGAATGCTTTGTTTTTGAGATTGAAGTGGAGCTTTTGAATTAAGTCAAACTCACTCATAATTTGATCGACCGACATGTCTGCTACGG
>CAZGGG010000024.1:0-5766 GCA_964525165.1 uncultured Saprospiraceae bacterium
TTTTCTTTGCATCACCGGCGGTAGGAATCCCTCCGGTTTGATTGAGGTCTTTAACTCCTATTGCATGAAAAGTCCCGGAACCTAAATTTTTCTCATAATGACAATTGACACAACCGGCTTTTCCAAAGAACAAGATCGCTCCTTCTTTCTGGCTTTCTGTTAAGGCCTTATAGTCTCCGTTCAACCACTTTTGAAAAGGAGTTTGATTGGTGAGTAAAGTACGCAAGTACGCACTAATTGCAAATGCCGCCGTTTGGATGGAATACCTTTCCGATCTGGGAACTTCCCTGAATGCGATATCAAATAAAGAGGTGTATCCCAGAGAATCTGCGATCTCAGCATTCATAAGCATTCGGTGGAGACCCAAACCTTCTATATTCTGAGATTCAAGAGCCTTAAAACCCAAAGCATTCACATGGGTATTGTCTTCCTCTCTCCAAACATCCTCTGTTCCTTCATTCGCCGCTTCGCTCCCAAATTGTCCATTCCAAAAGGTATTTTCAACATAAGCCACATTAAAAAGACTAATCGCCCGGGTACCCTGAACATCTAATTCTGAGGCATTATAATCATCATTAATCACCCTAAAACTCCCAAAATTGCCGAATCCTTCGGCACCGTCTGCAATCCCCTGAAGTCTCCCGGGTTTAAAGCCTGATTCCGGAACGTGACAAGTAGCGCAAGAGTAGGTTTGTTTTCCCGTCTCATAAACCGGATCTAATCCTATCCCGGTTTCATAAAAGAGATACATTCCTAAACTTACTTTGGCAGCATTAAGAGGATTCGCAGGGTCTTGAGGAATTTGAGCAAAATCCCCCTCATACGGCAACTTGTAAAAGTCTACTGTACCATCCGGAGATACCTGACGGATGGCATCTTTCAGTTTGTAATCAATTTTGAGTGGATCTGTGTATACCTTATCAGCCGTACATCTTGTCAAAAAAAGAATGACCCCACAGAAGAAAGGAATGATATAATAATATAGCCTCATGGGCATAAATTGAGCTTCATGGAATTTTTTAGCAGCACAAAGATACTATTTACAAAAGTATGACGCTTTATGGAATGACTGATTTTCATCATATAATACTTTCTTTCGTATGTATCAATAGAAGCCAAAACATATTCTTAATTTACCCTTATGAAAAAAATCGGAATCTCATTATTTATCACAGCATTCTGTTTGATCGGCTGCGAAAGCACCAAAGTTCCTGTTCCTGAGTTTGATTGCGAAGTGGAACGCACCTATTTATCAGATGTAGAGCTGATCATTCAAACCAACTGTGCCTATAGCGGCTGTCATGTACAAGGCACCCCGGGCATTTCTGACTATTCGAACTTCAATAATCTGGTCGGTGCCATAGAGTCCGGTCTCTTTGAAAATCGGGTACTGGAAACACGTACAATGCCCCCGGCAAACGCACCCGGTCCGGATGAACTCACTGATGAAGAAATTGAAATATTAAACTGCTGGATCGAACAAGGATATCCAGAATAAGACACCTATGAAACCTACCTATATTCAAATAACACTCGGATTCTGTTTCGGGCTTTTACTTTCAGGAACAATCCAGGCACAGACTTTTTTAGACAGAGCGGTTATCAATAGCCAATCGGTGGAAACCTTAGGGAAAAGGAAATTAGATTTTCGAGTGTCCCATAGGTTTGGAGATATGTTTGGCACCTCCGGTGGATGGTCCACTCTTTATGGATTGGAAAATGCAAGCGATATTCTTATTGGATTCAATTATGGGGTTACCGATAATTTTGATATTGCCATCAACAGAACCGCCGGCTCAGGAGCTTTAAGAAGATTGATCAATACGACTGCAAAATGGAAGTTTCTCGATCAGTTTGGGGAACAACCGAAAGCCGTCACCATGGCCTTTGTGTTTGTTGGGTCTGTATCCTCCAGCGAATCTAGCGGCAATCCTGAGTCGATTGATAATTTTGAAACCTTTGCGCATCGAATAGCTTATACCTCTCAATTTTTAGTGGCTCGAAAATGGAATGAAGTATTATCTACTCAAATCATAGCCGGCTATCAACACCGAAATGTGGTATTCGAAAATGATGAAAACGGAATAGTCTTTGCCGGCCTAGCTGCACGCGCCCGATTAAGTAAAGGCTTTGCATTGATTTTTGATGGTACGTTCCCATTCTCTTCGCTTCGTACTGCAGCAAATAGTTATTACCCTGCTCTTGGGTTAGGTGTGGAATTTGATACCGGTGGCGGTCACGTTTTCCAAATCAACCTTACAAATGCAACGGGACTCAGTGAAAATGATTTCATTCCCTACACCAGAAGCAATTGGGCTGAGGGAGAATTTAGACTCGGGTTTACCATCTCAAGAAAATTCAGAATATGAAAAGCGGAATCATAGGCACCATCTTATTTCTAATAACTTTCTTGGGCTTTTATTGGGGGCCTCAAAATCCGGATGCCGACTGGGAATCCAAAAGTGTCGGGGAGCTGTTGATTGAATTAAAGGATCCAGCAATTATCGCTCACTTGCCGGACACAAGCCTTAGGGGTGTATCTGTTGAAAGGGGTCGAGAGTTGGTTCTGGAAGGTCGTACTACAAAGCCCGGTGGGGGTAAAACCCGAAGAGTCAGCGCCTATTTTGAATGTACTGCTTGCCACAATATTGTAGCAGAATCGGAACACCCTGCAGATCTTGATCCCGCCCAAAGACTTTTATATGCCCAGGAGCATGACCTTCCCTATCTGCCGGGATCTCCTTTGTATGGAATCGTCAGTCGTACGAATTTCTATAACGGCGATTATGAAGAAAAATATGGGGATCTCGTCGAGAATGCTCGAAATGATCTAAGAGGGGCTATCCAACTTTGCGCTACTGAATGCTCTCAGGGAAGACCTTTAGAAGATTGGGAGATGGAGTCGGTCTTAGCCTATTTATGGACGATTGATATACCTATGTCTGAACTCCATCTATCCGCAGATCAAAAACAAAAAGTCAAGGAACAATTAAGCCAAAACAAAATAGCCCCGGAAGCGATTTCCATACTGCAAAGTAAGTACGTAATCGCCTATCCGGCGACTTTTGTGGATCCTCCTAAAGATCGAGTTGCTGGTAATGGTTTGGAAGGGGATGTGGAAAGAGGAAAACTCTTCTACACACAATCCTGTCTGCATTGCCATGGAAATGCGCGTTATAGCTTATTTGAATTAGATACCACTGTTTTCACTCTTAGACAATTAGCCAATAGAATGCCCACCTATCATGAAGAAAGTGTCTATCAGGTGAGCCGCTACGGGACCTCTCCTCTTCTCGGGAAAGGTGCTTATATGCCCAATTATACACTCGAGAAAATGAGTGAACAACAATTGGCAGACTTGAGAGCGTATATTATGCAGTATCAATGAAAGAGGCCATCCGATTATCCGAATGGCCTTTATTTGAGGGCTTTCCTCATTCTGCTAGAAACTAAATGGTTAACTTTCCTTTTCATCATGCATAGATTTTTGCGCAAGCGGGAAGGTTAGTATCCTGCAGAAGATACCAGTATCAAGTTTTAGTTTTTGTTTTCGTCTTAGTCTTAGTCTTAGTCTTAGTCTTAGTCTTAGTTGTATTTCGCGTGGTTTCCTCATTAACTTAAACCAAAACGAAGACTAAAACCAATAACAACCCCTGCAGTAGATACCAGCATCAAGTTTTCGTTTTGGTCTTAGTCTTAGTTGTAATGCGCGTAGCTTCCCCGATAAAGGCAAGGGGCGAGCCTTGGCAAAATACCTACATATTCTTTATGATCTCATCCCCAAATTCTGAGGTGGACAATTTTGTCGCCCCTTCCATCAATCGCTCAAAATCATAGGTGACACGTTTCTGAGCGATGGCCCCTTCTATTCCTTTGGTGATTAGCTTACCGGCTGCTCCCCATCCCATATAATCTAACATCATCACCCCGGAAAGGATGACTGAAGAAGGGTTGACTTTATTCATTCCGGCGTACTTGGGGGCTGTACCATGCGTTGCCTCAAAAATAGATGCTCCTGTCTCATAGTTGATATTCGCACCCGGAGCAATACCGATTCCGCCCACCATAGCTGCTAAAGCATCCGAAACATAGTCACCATTCAGGTTTAAGGTGGCGATAACGTCATACTCCGCAGGTCTCAATAAGATCTGCTGTAAAAAAGCATCCGCTATAGAGTCTTTAATTAATAATTTGCCGGCACTTAAAGCTTCTTTCTGCGCTTCATTGGCAGCTTCAGCGCCTTGCTCTTTTTTAATTGTGTCGTAGGTTTTCCAGGTAAAGACCTTGTCTCCGAACTCCCGCTCTGCCAATTCATAACCCCATTCTTTGAATTTACCTTCGGTAAATTTCATGATGTTGCCTTTATGCACCAAGGTAACAGACTTGCGCCCTTCCGTTAAAGCATAATTGATGGCTGATCGCACCAATCGTTCTGTCCCCTCTACGGAAATGGGTTTCACGCCGAGTGATACGGTATCCGGGAATCGAATCTGCGTCACACCCATTTCTTCCATCAAGAATTTCTTCAGTTTTTCAACTTCCGGTGTCCCGTTATTGTATTCAATACCTGCATAAATATCTTCTGTATTTTCTCGAAAGATGACCATATCCACTTTCCCGGGATCCTTAACGGGTGAAGGGACTCCCTGAAACCAGCGCACCGGACGAACGCATGCAAACAAATCAAGCTTTTGCCGTAAGGCGACATTTAAAGAGCGAATGCCCCCTCCCACCGGAGTCGTTAAAGGTCCTTTAATGGCTACTAAATATTCGCGAATCGCATCGAGGGTAGCTTCCGGAAGCCACTCCCCTGTTTGATCATATGCTTTTTGACCTGCAAGAACTTCTTTCCAATGGATTTTCTTTTCTCCATTAAAAGCTTTTTCAACCGCAGCATCCAAAACTTTACTTGCAGCTGCCCATATGTCAGGTCCGATACCGTCTCCTTCAATGAAAGGGATAATGGGGTCATTCGGAACGTTTAATTTTTGGCCTGAGATCTGAATTTTAGATCCGTTCATGTATGATGAATTTGAATGTTGATAAAGACTAAAAATAGAAAAAAGGCTGAGATCTACGAATGACTTAAGTCAACCTTGACACTGAGTTAGGTACAAATGATGTTTTTATCTCGTCTTGATGAAAATGCCTTACCTTTATCATATGAGCAATCCATTCCTTGACCCTACAGATGATGCCTTCGGACCGGACGATCAGGTAATTGAAAAAGCCTTACGCCCTGAAAGCTTACATGACTTTCAAGGACAGCCAAAACTGATTGAAAACCTTTCGATTTTCATTCAAGCAGCCCGCAGCCGAGGAGAAGCTTTGGATCATGTTTTGTTGCATGGACCTCCGGGCTTAGGAAAAACAACACTTTCGTATATCATTGCGAATGAACTAGGTGCTAGTCTAAAGACAAGTTCCGGTCCGGTATTGGAAAAACCGGGAGACCTGGCAGGATTGTTAACCAACTTACAAGAGGGAGATGTGCTCTTTATTGATGAAATTCATCGATTGAACAATGTGGTAGAGGAATATCTGTACTCTGCGATGGAGGACTATAAAATTGACATTGTTATTGATTCAGGGCCCAATGCCCGTTCTGTGCAATTGTCATTGCAACCATTTACATTGGTGGGTGCCACAACTCGTACGGGCTTATTAACGGCTCCCATGAGGGCTCGGTTTCTGATCAACTGTCATTTGGATTATTACGATGCGGAAACCCTCAAAGGAATCATTAAACGTTCCGCCTCCATTCTT
>CAZGGG010000024.1:5776-23703 GCA_964525165.1 uncultured Saprospiraceae bacterium
AAGATTAATTTGTTAACAACGTTGTTTGTAAGATTGAAATAAATGAAAAAGCCGCTGCAGAGCTTTCTTCCAGAAGCAGAGGAACTCCCAGAATTGCCAATGGCCTACTTCGAAGAATCAGAGACTTTGCAGAGATTAAAGGAAATGGCACCATAGATCAGACGATTGCAGCCTATGGATTAAAAGCATTGAATGTCGATGAGGGGGGCTTGGACGAGATGGATAATCGAATCTTAGGAACGATCATACATAAGTTCAATGGTGGGCCTGTAGGCTTGAACACTATTTCGACAGCCGTTGCTGAGGAAGCGGGTACGATCGAAGAAGTACATGAGCCATTTTTGATCATGGAGGGTTACATTCAAAGAACCGCTAGAGGGCGGGTGGCCACGCAGAAGGCTTACCGACATTTAGGTGTCGCGCCGCCTAGTCAATCTCAATCGCTTTTTGGAGATACGCCTACTCAGGATTCTTGATCAAAGGTCGATCATTCACGAAATCATAGAGGGTCAGTAAACGCAGTTCGTAATAAGCGCTCCAAAAATTAGCCAGAGCATTTACATAAGATTGTCGTGCATTTTCCTGCTCATTATTGGCGAGGTTTAAATCTACAATCCCAATCTTACCGATATAGTATCGCTGCTGTGTAATCGTAAAAGTCTTTTGAGCTACCTCATAGGCTCTCTTGGCCAATGCTACCTGATTCCGGATTAATTCAAACTGTTGCACCCTCAAAGTGATTTGTCGTTCAAAACTTACGCGATCCAGGTCTACATTTCTTTGCACCAATTCCAGGTTTGATCGGGCGATTTCTCGTCTTGACTCCGCTTTCCCCCAATCTGCCAGAGGCATTTGAAAACTCACTGCTAGTCGTTCTTGATCCAGCAAATTTGCATACACATCATCCAATTGAGGACCGGTGTTGGACAGTCCAAAATTGGCATTGATATTCATATTGAAGCCAGCTGAGCGCTCAGCCCTGTCCAATTCCCGCTTTGCCTCTTCTACTCTTCTCAGGAAGCTGGTGGCTTCTGTTCGATTCCTAAAAGCAAACTCAAGAGCATTGTCCAGGTTCACGATAAACTGTGGTAATTGCTCTGGTGTTCTCAAGTCAAAAAATACCTGTCGGTCAATGCCGATAAAATCCCGTAAAGCCTCTGTGGTTCGCTGCAGATCTACCGTAGCAGCTGCGATCCGGGCGTCAGCACGTTTCACGCGCAGCTCAATCTGAAGCAGTTCTGTTTCCGCAATCCGCCCCACCTCATATCTTCCTTGAGCCAAAACAAACAAACTATCGGCCGCTGCACGCTCTTGTTCTGCAGCCTTCATTTCCAGTTGTGCGAGATAACAATCAAAAAACAACTGCACAGTTTGCAGTTCCAATTCCGCAAAATCCTCTGAATACTGTTGGATGGCTTCTTGATATCGAAGAGGTTCAAGACGTTTTTGCCATTTTAATGGATTGAATTGAAAAATGGGCTGATCCAAACTGATACTAAACACATCGGATAAATAACTTGAGGAAGCAGTGGGAGAAAAGATATCAATTCTTTGCAAGCCGGTACCGGCAGAAATACGCCCACCCGTTAAACCAATATTTTGAGATAAAGAAACTCTGGCATTCGTCCGCATCAACGAACGATTCAGGAAGGCATCTGTTCCATCCGGCAGCGTAATGACATCAATCGTCCGGTTGAGGTCCGGCAAAGTCCCCAGCAAATCGATTTGAGGGCGCAAATCAGCTTTGTAGGATTGGAAGTTCCAATAGGCATTTTGATAGCGCGTCTCCGCCAGCAAAGCATTGGGAGATTCTGAGCGCGACAAAGTAATCACCTCTTGCATACTCAACTCTAGTGTATCCATTTGAGCGCTCAAGGCAAAAGGGATTACTGCCCAACTCCATAAAAACCATAATCTTAACATAGTTAATCTGTTCTAAGTGCTTGAATGGGATCTTGCTTGGCAGCCTTTTGAGCAGGATACCACCCAAAAATCAAACCTACTGCGGCGGCTACAAAAAAGGACAGCAATATACTCGCCGGAGAAATAACAGTGGGGATGTCTGCATAATAAGCTACGGATACAGCCAACAAAACCCCCAAAACAATCCCCAGAATTCCGCCAATCAAACTTATCATCATCGCTTCCAACAAAAATTGTCGTATCACATCTTGCTGGGTAGCACCCAAAGATCTCCGGATTCCAATTTCACGAATTCTTTCCATGACAGATGCCAACATAATATTCATGATCCCAATACCTCCGACCAGCAATGATATTCCGGCGATAGCTGCAAGTACCCAATTGAATGTATCTTGTGTTTTTTGCTGCTGCTCAATCAGGACCTCCGGAATGATAATCGAAAAGTCTTTGACCGTATTGTGGCGTCGTAATAACATACGATTGACAATTTCTGCCGTGCTTTTTAAATATTTCCCATCTTTCACCTTGAGGGTCAAAAGATCTAATTGATGGTAATTGGTCGCCGGATCGTCTTCGTCCTTTCGCAGGTCATCATTAGTAATACGTCCTCGATCTTCCAGCCTCAAAAAAGCAGATCGAACCGGCACAAACACCGCCATATCTGTTTCATTTACACCCAGCTCACCTACATCCTCCCCCACCGTCCGGGCTTGAATCACGCCAACAACTGTAAACCATTGATCTATGAGTTTGATGTTTTCTCCAATGGGTGATTTACCCTGAAAAAGTCGTGAGGCTAGTTTGGGGCCCAGCACACAGACTGCCTGACCCTTTTGTTCCGCAAAATCCGTAAAGTAACTACCCGTTTGCAAGGGGAGTTGAGCCAAATCAAAATAGGCATTGCTGACTCCATAGACGCGGGTATTGATCAATTCTGATTGAAAAATAACAGGCGCATTCAAGCTGAATTGAGGCGATACGACAGCTACAGAAGGTATATTGAGCTGTATGGCCCTTGCATCTTGATAAGTCAGACCCGGGGACCATGGCTTTCTGTCCCCCCCATCGGATTCTGATTGAGCTTGCTTAGTGGGATCTGATTCAAATTCTGCTTTGACAACAATATTATTGGTACCGACCAACTCCAGTCGATCCATAATAGACTTTTGTGCGCCCTTCCCGATCGCGAGCATGGCAATCACTGCTCCTACTCCAAAGACAATTCCTAAGGCGGTCAATAGAGAACGAACCCTATTTTGTATGACTCCTTCTAAGGCCAACTTGGAAGCTCTCAACCATGACTCCATAACCATCAATTAAAGATGATAAATGTCTCACCGCCTTGATCGTCACTTTCATATGAACCCTTTGCGGCGGCTTCATTCTCCTTGGCTTTGGCCTCCCATTTTGCGCGCTCTTCGGCAATTTCTTGGCGGATCTTCTTCTTAATCTCAGCGTCTAACGGAATCCAATCCAAGGATTGAGTCTCTTCTATTCTCGTTAAAAGCACCTCATTTTCAGGATGTAATCCATGAACGATCTCAATACGGTCTGCATTCGCAAAACCCGGAATCACTTCTTTGCGAAACAATTTTCCATTTTCGCGAATCAATACATAATCCGCACTGTCTCGGTAGATACTTTCCAGAGGAATACTCAGACTGGAATCGGATTCATAAACGAGTATTTCGTTACTGGTGGTCATAGAGGGACGCAAAGTAGAATCCAATAAAGACATTTGGACTATGACTTCAAATACTCGGGTTTCTCGATTCGGCAATTCCTGACCGATATTGGCTACTTGAATCACTTTTCCTTCAAAAGTTTTTTCCGGAAAAGCATCAACCTTTACATGTACCTGCTGGCCTTTTCTGATTTTGCTGATATCTACTTCATTGACAAAAGTCTTTGAGATCATATCAGACAGATCAGGCAATTCGGCTACAGTATTATTCCATGCGCTAATCTGCGAGCCGGCACTTTTCTTGCCTTGCCAACTTCGTTCATAGATCAACATTCCGGCTTCAGGAGCTTTGATGACAAAGGCTTCAGCCAAGTCCTGATATCGATCTCTTTTATTCTTCGCCTGGATCAGAGTGGTCGTAATTTCAGAAATTTTGGCCCTAGATTGCTCAATTTTCAACTCATATTTGACCAATAGTTGGTCCAGATCTCTTTCTGTACGTTCATAATCCAATTCTGCCTGCCGCACGACCATTTGAGGTTCATATTGAGATTGTTCAACCTGAAGCTTTTTCTCTTCCAAAGCAAACCTCAAATTGGTTATTTCATCTCTCAGACTTCTTAATTCTATAGCTGTATCGATGCGGGCTTGTTCCAATTGAGTATTGACCTTGTCAATCTCTGTTTGGACTTCTTTCATTTTATTGGCAATCTCGGTTCGGTCCAGGGTGGCCACATAATCCCCTTTCGAGACAAGTGTACCCTCAGGAATAATATCAGAAATATTTGTATTAAAAATCCCGGCAGATCGCATATTCTGGGGCGCACGAATCTTAACTGAATTTCTGGCTTTGAGTTCTCCCGTGGCTTTTACCGATACTGCAAACTGTTCTGTTTTAGGCTGAATATAAACAGCTGCATCCTGCTCCTCTTCGCCGAAAGGCATAAAATATAGAGCAGCCAATAGAGCCAGCACAACACCGGCTACAATCCAATAGCGTGTTCTTCCCATGTGATTATAACTTCAAAAAGATGTAGAAATTGTTATGCCTGAGCAGAAGGGGTGTTAAAGTTCATAGGCGGAAGGCTTCCTCCTCCACTTTCTTCAATGTTTCCAAATTGATTCTCAAACTTATCTATATTATCCTTTAATGCACGCATCAGACGCTTGGCGTGGAAAGGCGTCAGAATCACCCTTGACTTCACTTTAGCTTTAGGCATATTGGGTACAATCCTTACAAAATCAAGTATGAATTCAGAATTGGAATGGGAGATAATTGCCAAGTTGGAATAAGTACCTTCGGCAACCTCTTCAGGTAATTCAATATTTATCTGATTTGCATTTTTTGGATTCGGCTTTGCCATAATGTTGATTTTTCTGATTTGCTCTTGAAGGTAAAAAAATTCAAGCAAGGGTCGGTCTTAGCCTGAAACCAAATTATATTGATATTTTTATGACTTTTATAGAACTTTATTCCCACATTCAGAGTTATGACGGCATGAAAAGTTCAATTTTAGGAAGATCTGCATATGGAGTTTGCTCCTACATAGGTGACAAAATGGGTGTTGCGAGTTCAAAAGTCAGACTGTATTTCATCTATATGTCTTTTCTGACCTTAGGTTCTCCTATTATTTTATATCTCTTCGCCGCATTTTGGTTAAATGTCAGGAAGTATATCCGAAGCAGCTACAATATCCTTTTAGAAAAATAATCTTAGGGAATCCCTAAATATTTGTGCGTTTGCGCACTGAGTCTCCATTGAGGGTGCAATTTACAGTATTCAATGGTAGCTTTGGTATTATCATCCCACTGTTCGGATTCCATCGGTTGCAGATAAAAATAATCGAACTTCCAATGCTGCACCTCTTCAGGTTGGATGCCTGATTGTGGATACACCAATTTTAATTCGTGACCTTCCCGCTGGACAAGCTGACTACCGGCCTTCGGACTGACGCACACCCAATCAAGATTTTTGGGGGCTTTAATCGTTCCATTGGTTTCTACTGCCACCTGAAAACCTACTTCTTGAAAAGCGCTTATCAACTCTTCATCTAACTGAAGCAGCGGCTCTCCTCCTGTGCAAACCACAAAAGCTTGGTCCATGGACGCTACCGGCCAGAGACCTGATATCAAAGCAGCAAGTTCATCCTTGCTGTAAGAGCCGCCCAACGGGCCATCTGTACCTCGAAAGTCCGTATCGCAGAAGTCACAGACTGCCCGAGCCCGATCCTCCTCTCTTCCGCTCCATAGGTTACAGCCTGCAAACCGAAGAAAAACAGCAGGTCGGCCGGCATGAAAACCTTCCCCCTGCAATGTGTAATATATTTCTTTGACCTTGTACAATGAGTTTCTATTTTGTGCAAAAATACATTTTACGCAATAATGCTTTCCATTAATGATTTGGACGGAAACACTTGCCTACCCTTATGAACCCGCTTCGGGGGATCCTAAAGAGCTAGGCCTCTATTTGATTCTTAGAAAAAATGAAGAAGGTTTCATTCAAATGGCTGAACTGGGACTGATTAATTTCTCTAATCTTGCATTCACCTTCGAATTGAAGTTTCCGGATCTAGACCAACTGCAGTGCTCTGATTGGGTCAAAGGACATCAAATTCAAGTCATCAAGGGACTACCTGAAGATTGGTACCACGAAAAGCGTCCTTTTGAAGTTTCAGCAGCCCGGGTCCACACCGCCGGACAAGATCCAGTAGTGACCGGATCAGTTAAGATCCGCAATAAACACTTAGTGCAAGCGGACCGATTTGATGCACTCTTAAATGCCCATATCATTTTACTGGCCGCTTTCCCGTGGAAACAAATCACAGAAGTGAAAGAACTTAAAGAAATAGCCAAACAACAAGCTGATTCTGTTATCCAAACCAGAAGAAAGACTATTGCGCATAACGATCCCCTTCAAAAAGCTAATTTCCCTTCTGTTTTGGATTTACATGTGCAGCAATTAAGGGAGGATACTAAAGGGATGAGCTCGACTGAAATCTTGATGTTACAGTTGGATAAGTTCGACCGTTTCTTAGACGAAGCACTCAGACTCAATATTGACCAAATATTTGTAATCCATGGGATCGGCAAGGGGCGTCTTAAAGAGGAAATCTTCAGAAGGTTAAAAAATCATCCACACGTCAGAAATTACAAAAACGAATTTCATCCAAAATATAAGTTCGGAGCAACTGAAATTGAGTTAGGGTAAGCATCTTATTTTGATCTTTTTATATTCGGGTCAACTAGATTGATTGACCTATGAGTATCCAACTATTCCACAAAATCCTGCGACCCCATCTAAATTATGAGCAACTAGGCTCATTGGTCAGATCGCTACACATCAATCGTCAAGATATCGCGGAAGACATCCCTCCAATCAATACCAAAGGAAAGTACGCCCGACATATTTATACCCTTGATCCATTAGAAATTGCGCTGCTGCATTGGCCTCCTGGCGCCGAGAGTGCCGTGCACCATCATAAAGGATTCTGGGGTTACGTCTATGTCGTTGATGGCATTTGTGATAATGTGGTCTATAAAGAAGAAGGTGGGGTTTTGTCAGAACATTCCGTATTGAGGGCTATGGCCGGGGGAGTATTGAATGAACCGGATGATACCATCCATAAAATATGCAACCCATCTTCCGAAGAGCCCCTGCTCACCTTACACTTCTATTTCCCTCCCCTTTCCAATTTGGACGGATTGACTTTATTTGATACCGAAACCAAAATAAAAGGGGTCTTGAATGAAAAAGCAGAAAGTGCCTCTTTTCTGGAGAACCCTTCCCATTTCCATTCCTTGGAGAAGGATGCATTTATCTTTAAACCCTTCGAAAAAACATCCAATAAATCACACCGTATCTATCCGATTATCCCAAAGCCTAATGACGAAATCATCACCAAAATGATTGCCTCATATTATGATGAACAAGCGCACGAGTATGATCATTTTGATACGCAACATGAAAGTCGGAACCGCTATACAGAACGTATTAACCTGCTGATCGCTAATGACCTGAAGCACAAGTCAGAAGTTTCTGAAGTACTTTCAATTGCTTGTGGTACAGGAAGAAGAGCGCTGTCTATTCAAGAGCAATCAGGACTGGACTATAATGTCTATGGAATGGACATTAGCTCAGAGATGATTGCTTGTGCAAAGGAAAAAGGCCTGAAAGTCAGGGTAGCCAATATACTTGAAGATCCAAAGATCCACCATAAGTTTGATGCAATCACGTATTTATACGCTTTTGGACATTTGTCTTCGCGTGAGCAGCGCCGCACTGCCTTACGACACATTTACGCCATGCTGAATGAAGGAGGGAAATTATATTTGGATGTTTTCAATGCACAGGATCAAACTGAGTGGGGTCCCAAAGCGAAAAAAAGATTCGATCAGGATGAACTGGCCTTATGGGGCTATGAGCAAGGAGATGTCTTCTATAAGAAGTTAGATGGCCACTCGGTTGCTTATTTGCATTATTTTTCCTCAGCTGAGATTAAGGCTCTATTGGAAGAAGCGGGCTTTTTAATTGATGAGATCAAATATGTAGGATATGTCAATCGAGCAGGCGAGTGCCTCAAAGGCCCCTTTGAAGGCTCTATTTTCATCCAAGCCGTTAAGATGACCTAAACCACATGGTATAAAGGATCTCATCTATAGATTTACTTGCATCCGAAAGTGTTGAAAAAGCAAAATCGTAGTCTTCGTTCACCACGTTTTGTTTGCGTTCTAACTCCCCATTGATCCAAACAGAAACCATTCCCAGGCCTCTTGCAAACTGCAAATCGGAATGTGAATCACCAATCATAACGGAACGGTCAAAGTTCACCTCCGGAAATTCCTTTTGCGCCCGGTAACCCATGGCAGGTGATGGTTTCCGGCAATTATCTGGTTTACTATTGAGATCCGGACAATGATACACTCTGTGTATGTGCACTCCGGCGGCAGCAAGCTCTCGTAGCATTTCTGCATGCACTGCTTCCAATTGTGCTGAAGTCATGAGCCCTTTTCCAATCCCTTGTTGGTTCGTCACCACAAAAATGTAATCAAAAGCTCGCTGAAATTTCTGCAAGGCCTGAACACAATGCGGGCTCCAATGAAATCGGTCATATTGGTCTACGTACTCGCCCGGGATACGTCGATTGAGCACTCCATCACGATCTAAAAACAAACTTAATTTTGGTTCTTTCGTCATCTTAGGATGGAAACAAATCCGTTTCTATCGCTTCACAGAGTGTATGCCCTAAAAATATATGCATTTCCTGAATTCGTGCAGTATCCTTAGATGGAACTTTTAGCACGATATCGGAATGTTCTGCAAGTTTGCCACCATGTAAACCCGTAAAGGCAATGACCTTGGCACCTTTCTTCTGAGCGGCTTTAGCAGCTCTAATGACATTTTCGGAGTTTCCGGAGGTAGAGAGTGCGATCAAAATATCATCTGAGGAACAGAAGGCATCCACCGCACGCTCATAGATATGATCAAATGTATAATCATTGGCCACTGCCGTTAAATAAGAAGTGTTGACATGTAAAGCTTCGGCGTAGAGTGGGGAGCGATCTTTATAGAATCTACCGGTAAGTTCAGCGGCAATGTGTTGCGCGTCTGCGGCACTTCCTCCATTGCCGCACAGAAAGACCTTGCCATCGCTTAATTTATAGGTATTGATGACAGCGGTTACCATGGTTCGCCACGCCTTTTTCAGGGCTGCATCATCCATCATTTTTTGTATGAGCTTTTCCTTCTCTTCAAGACGCTCTTCCAATAGTTCTTTTAAATACATTGCTTTTTGAGTTATTTTATCGGAATACCCACCTTCGTATCCACTAAATAGTGGTTCCGATCTGCAGCCTTTCTACTGATCAGCTCACCAATAAATCCGGCTGTAAATAATTGCATACCGATCACCATGGCAAACAAACCTAAATAGAATAATGGATTGTCCGCAACTAATGGAGCCGGTTCATGTATGATATATAAATGATATGCTTTCTGACCCACGATGATAGCGGCCAATAAAGCACCTGCTGTGAAAGCGAGGGTTCCCCACAAGCCAAAAAAGTGCATAGGCCTCCCGCTGAATTTTGTCATAAAACTGACGGACAACAGGTCGAGGAATCCATTCAAAAAGCGCTCGAGTCCAAACTTTGAGCTTCCGTATTTTCTGGCTTGGTGGCTCACTACTTTTTCTCCGATCTTATAGAACCCGGCTCTTTTGGCCAGGATGGGAATATAGCGATGCATCTCCCCGTACACCTCTATACTTTTGATTACCTTGTTCTTATAGGCTTTAAGTCCGCAATTAAAGTCATTCAATTCTATACCACTCATTTTCCGAGTCACCCAATTGAAGAACTTAGAGGGGATCGTTTTACTGATTGGATCATGACGCTTCTTCTTCCAGCCGGATACTAAGTCGTATCCTTCCTCCATGATCATCTTATACAATGGGACGATCTCATCCGGACTGTCCTGCAAGTCTGCATCCATGGTAATCACCACTTCTCCTTGTGCGTGCTGAAACCCTACATTGAGTGCTGCAGATTTTCCATAGTTTCTTCTGAATCGGATACCTTTAATGTGTGGATTTTGCTCAGCAATATCTTCAACTACTTTCCAGGAGTGATCGCGGCTACCATCATCCACCAGAATCACTTCATAAGTGTAGCTTCCTGAACATACTCTGTCTATCCAAGCACAAAGCTCCGGCAAAGATTCCTCTTCGTTAAATAAAGGCACCACTATGGAGATATCCATATCTATCGTTCACTTTTTAAGAAATAGGCGATCAGGGCCGAAAGTATAAAGCCCGCTATCAAACTTTGCGCAAAGCTAAGTAAGTAATTAGATATGGTGGGGGTCACATCTATGTTTTTCATATCCTCACGCAAGGGAGAGAGTACACCCCCATCCAAAGCATCTTTGATTTTCGAGACCATCATATCCTGCATTTCAGGATGCCAATACGTCAAAAAAAGGAAATCGAAAACCGTATATACGAGGTTCGCAATGATAAAAACGATAAAGGAGGCTCTTAAAGCTTCTTTAAAATCTACCGGCCCTTCTCTTTTCAGCAGCAGCACAGGAATAACCATACACAACAGATAAAAAATCCAAGATGCATAGATAATCGCAGGTTCCAAATACAATTGAGGACTGATTTGAAAGCACAACCACAAATACCCTACTGTACCTAATCCTGCTACTGCTCCAAATAAAGCTGATGGGTTCATACCTAAGCGGCGTCCCTCTTCGTAACTGCTGCTACAATCAAGGAAATAATCAGCCCTACAAAAACGCTACTAAACACTGAAGAAATTGCGAAAAAGGGAGCAGAAGCAAACATACTGGTCATTCCCTCGGCAGCTTCCATCTCTTCCTCAGTCATACCACTATCTTCCATTCCTTGACGCACTTGCTCCTGCATATTATTAAGAGCCTCCGGGTCAATCATGCTTAGGTGAACATATAAATAGATCGCACTAATTACTGCCATGACTAAAGCCGTGAGAATCCCCACACCTAGTCCCTGGCCAAAACTTAAAACGCCACCGTTATCTTCATCACGAAATTGAATCATGGCTCTACGGATGAAAAATACCGTCACCGCCAGTCCCAGAACGGAAAAAATAGCCGAGCCTGCAGAAAAACCTCCTCCTCCGATAGGGTCCATCATTCCGGTTAGGGTTCCAATCAATGTCAGGGCAATGGAAACCAATCCCCCTACTAATCCATTATTTAATGCTTTTTGCCACATAGCGCAGTTTATTTAGTTCTTAAAGCTCAAAATAATCATTTCCTTTGATTCTGTAATGTACTCTACCCTTCAATACTTTTCCAATGAAGGGATTATTTTTTGATTTCGACCGTATGTCTTTATGGGTCCATTCGTGAGTGATATGCGGATCAAACAATATGAAATCCGAAAGGGCATTTTCCTCGATATGAGGAACAGATCCGTATAAGAATTTTCGGGTACCCTGCACGGCCTTTTCTACCCATAAATCTTCCGGCTGATCAAAAGGACAGTGTGTTATAAAAGCCGAAAAAGCAGTTTCTAATGTCTCGGCTCCAAAGGCGGCATAGGGGAATTCTAATTTCTTCCGCTCCTCTTCCCAAGGCTGATGCCCACTCACCACAAAATCCAACACATCATCCCTCAATGATTCCCACAGCAATTTTCGATCATATTCTGTTCTGAGCGGGGGGGCAAATTTATAGTTGGAATCAAAGGACAGATTGTCTTCCTGAACAAAGCACAAATAAGGAATAGAGGTGGAAGCCGTAACCTTCAACTGCTTTTGTTTTGCCTTTTTGACCAGCTCCAATGCAGGGCCACTGCTCAAATCAAACCAACTGATGGCTCCGGAAATATATTCAACCAGAGAAATATCTCTTTCCATCAAAAGGGTCTCCGACAGATAAGGCCAGCCTTTCAATCCCAAAGTGGTGCTGACCGAACCTTCATGCACTATCGCACCGTGCACCATGTCGTTTTGATGAGGCCTGTGCAAGAGCGTAAGCTTGGTTCCCTTTAGATATTCAAGTATTTTCAACATAAAGCTGGTGGAAGGAATGGCGTTTCTTCCGGCCGATACAGAGACTACTCCGGCAGCTTGCATATCCAGAAATTCAGCCATGGCACCTTTTTCCCGAGACTGTTCAACAGCCCCAATGGGAAGGAGTTGAACACCTTGTCTTTGTTCCTGTGATAAGATGGTGCGCACCATCGAGCTATTATCAATGGCCGGATCGGTATCTGAAAAAATGGCTAATTCTCCATATCCCCCTACAGAGGCAGCTGCTTGAAGGCTTTCGAACGTTTCTCTTTGCTCATTCCCGGGTGCGCCGGATTGGGTACCTATATCTACAGCAGAAAAACTTAAATATAGGCCTGTGGCATCGAATACAGTGCTTTCTGCATCAGCTTGCGCACTCCCCACAGCTCTCACCTTTCCGTCTTCAATGAGGAGATCATGTTGTTTGCGATGCATCGGGCCACCCGGATCTACGATAGTGGCATTTTGGATCAGTAGTTTATTCATTACTCAAGTTTCCAAAGTCGCAGAATAGCCTGCTCAAGTATCAAAAATACGATACTTAAAATAATACACCATTTCCACAACTCTACACCCGATATTGCTTTATCAATAGCCGCAGCGGCTGCTTCGCCTTTCGGCAAATCGAGGATGCGCATATTTGAGGTAAGCTGCTGCTCTAAATCAGCCCGAGTGTATGTCTTTAGATCGGATTCTGTTCGGTCATAATTGAAAGCCAAGAGTTTCACCAAGCTATCATTCGCCATTAATTGGTACACCCCCTCTGTCTCGATTTCTTGCTGCAAATCTATCACCACCTTTGCTCCTAAATTGCGCTGCAATGGGATAAATTCTTTAGGGCCTTGGATGGTATAGCCCGCTTCGCCTACTCCTTCTTGTTTGGGAACGGAAAAGGAAGAAGACGCTCCAATAGTATAGGCAATTTGATCTTGCGCCCGGTTCAATAAAGCCGAACGAATCAGCACGGGAACGAATATCTCTCCATTAGAACTCAAATTGCTGTATGCCCTTGCGATAGGCGCGTAGCACAGCACCAGCGATCCGTTTTCTATATCGAATTTCTGCAAAAACGGGCTACCCTGTCGAAATCGCATCAAGGGCTCTGTGGCGACCCGAGCAGAATTCCCTACCGTAAAGAATAAGGAAACTTTAGGCAATTGTAATCGCTTTTCCTTTCGCTCAAAAACACCCTCAAACAGATTTGCCTGTTGCTCTATAGAAAAAACTTCAGCCTCTTGCTCTACAGGGTTCCCCAGACCTCCTGCCCCCAATTCAGTCAACATTTGATTATAGGAACCTACATCTGAGTCCGCAGATGGAAAGACCAAAACATTGCCTCCTTCACGGATATAGTTTTCCAATGCAGTACTCAAACCGGAACTCAGAGATTGAATATCTTGTAAGACAATAGCGTCATTCCTTCCCAAAGAAGCATAATTGACTTGATTGTAAGCTGTGCTATTTGCATTCACGATATCGATGCCCTCTAAGGCAGCTGACAAATACGGGTCTAATTCAGTCTGATAGATGGTTAATATATTGAGTTGCCGCGGCACTCTGTAAGCAAAAAGGTACTCATCGTCAAACTCTACAGGATAGTCACTGACAGCCACGCTGGCCACTTGCCAACCTTTGCCGAAAGGCGTATAATTCAATGTGTCAACTTTGGTTTCATTTGCTAAAAGAGATAATCTTTTTAGAGGACGTGTTTGGCCTTTTTCTTTCAGCACAAGATCAATCTCATCCGCTGATTGAGCGGAGTGATTGGTTAATTGAACAAAGAGCTTGAGGGTTTGGCCTTCTGCTTGAACCGGACGATCTAACCATATGGAGTCCAGACTTATGTTGGAACTTTGAACCGGTTGTAAGGGAAGTAAAAATGAGAAAATACTGCTATCTATTTCGGCACTCAATTGCGTGGAGCTTTGCTGAAAGTCCGAAATCAAGAAAAAATCATTTCGCTCCGCATCTGTTTCTCTAAAGGTATTCTGTTGAAATCGCTGGACATTATCCAAAGTAACAAACTCCGGCCGAAGACCAATGCCATTAATCCTCTCCATGGCCTCTTCCTGGTTGAGCCATTTCCTGGATGCGCCATCCAAAGCATTATCCAGAATTTGAAATTGGGTGGAAACATCTTGCACAGACACGATTTGCATAGCTATGCTTTTCGCTTCATCTAACAGGCTTACTTCTTCTGCAAGCGCATTCATGGAAAATGAGTTATCGATATACATCGAAATGGACGCCTTACCCTCTCGGTTTCCCTCCTGAGGAATAAAAGGTTGCGCAAAGGCCAATACGAGGAAGGTCAGCGCCAGCATTCGCGCCAGCAAAACCAACAAATTCCTGATTTTCCTCCAGGTTGACTGTTCTTCTTGAACAGACTTCAAGAAACGGACATTGGTAAAGTATACCTTTTTATATCTTCTAAAGTAGAAGAGATGTACTAAAATAGGGATACTCAAGAGGCCTAATGCCCATAAAAAGTTGGGATACAAAAATTCCATAGTGCGCAAAAATAAAGCGATATTCAATACAACGAAAAAGCAATGGAAGTTTAGTTCGTTGAAACCCATGAAATGACTTTAACATTTCTTATCCAAACCTAAGGAATGAGTTGTTCGTCATTGTATTGATTAATGCGTATATTTTGTCAGGGTTTCGAACACACACACCAAATCAGATGAAAAATAGAGGATGGACTTCGGTCATAGCCATCATATGGATGGTTATATTAGGTCATAATATCGGTAATGCGCAGTGCGCGACAGGAACAGAGCCAGAATGTCAATGCAGCACCGCTCAAGTATTGTGTACAGTTGACTCACTAGATGGTTTTCAATTTTCCATGGATCCGTTCTTACATCCTCAGGATGCTCCTAACCCTTTGTGTCCTGGCCCCTTCTGTTCATGTGCACCTCACAATCCTACCTGGTTTGCTTTTGTGGCCTGGTGCACAGACTTAGACCTGGAGGTTCAATTTGACAATTGCGTTGCCGGAAATGGGAGTATTGGTGCACAAATTGCTATATATGGTGATTGCGACAACTTTACGCCGATTGACTGTAATGTATCTGCAGCTGACTGCAAGACCAATGATAAAACCCTGAATCTCACCAATCTTGAAATTGGTCAGGTATACTACTTTCTGATTGATGGTTGCAGTGGCTCCTATTGCGATGTCACCATAGATGTGATTGGAACTTGTGGGGCCGAAGAAATCGAGCCCTGGACCAATCCGGTCAGCGGAGAAGAAAATGTATGTGTCGGAGAAACAACGAATTACTCAGTGGATAACCTGGATGGGGCTAATCTTTATCACTGGTATTTAGATGGTGTTGAAATTGGCACTTCGGAGGATCCTAATTTTGATATCTCTTGGCCCACAGAAGGCACCTTTGAATTATGTGTGGATGCTAGTAATGACCCTTGTGTGCCTGTCACTGATCCACCTGCTCAAATCTGCATGACCATTAATGTATTTGATCCGGATGCCGGTACCATTGAAGCGCTTCCCAACCCCTTATGTCCCGGAGAAACCACTGACATTACCGTAACCGGATACAACATGAATCCTGGCCTGGAATTGTCGATTATAATTGTGGATGGAAGTAATCAAGTCAGCCAGGTTACCATTGGTGATTTCACTGATTTTAGTTCTGATTTATGTGAATCCTATACTGCTTACGCCTATCAATACATTATCGCAGACAATCCCGTTCTGCCCACTGTAGGTTCCAACTTTTCTGCTCCGGACTGCGGCACAGACTGCTGTGATTTGGTGAGTACAACCATTTCTTTTGAAGATACAGAGAACCCGGTTATACTCAATGCACCGGGAGACACCACCATTGAATGCTTCGACCTTTTGCCTGTGGCGGATGACTTAAACTTTACGGATAATTGTATGCCCTCAGGCATGGTAAGCCCTACAGATAATGGGACTGCCGACCTGTGCTCCGGAGGGACCATCGAAAGACGATGGACAGTGGTAGACAGTTGTGGTAACCGAACGGATCATACCCAAAATATCACCATTGATCCCATTCCGGAAGCCGCTTTTTTAAACATACCACCCGATTCCAGTATTTTTTGTAATCAACTCCCCTCCTCATATCCTGATTTGGAGTATTCAAATGGAGCGAGTGACCTTAGCTGCGAGATTTCGGGCTTCGCCCCTCCTGTGGTAATTGAAAATATTCAAGACTGTGCAGGTACAATAGAAGTGCTTTGGGAGTTCACAGATGTCTGTGGCCGTCTATTATCTCATACGCAAACAATTACCGTAGTGCCGCCTGCACAAGCAAGTTTTATCAATCCACCTGTAAATGAAACTATCTCTTGCCCGGATTTTAGCAGCTTCACACCTGTTGATCTATCTTTTGACAATGGAGAATCCGGAGCTTGTGCCATTAATGGTGTAGTAAGTCCTACGATATCAGGCTCAGCCGATGAATGCGGTGGTACCATCACTTACACCTGGGAATATATTGACATCTGCAACCGTACGATCAGCCATCAACAGATCATTACCGTCGAACCTGCGGTAGAAGCCAGCTTCAACAGTCTTCCATCAGATGTGACGCTAAATTGTGCGGATCTGCCGCTTCCAACACCTCCTGATTTGACCTATTCAAATGGCTCTTCAGGCGATTGTTTGATAGAGGGCGTAATCAGTCCAAATATATCAGGAAGTGCAGATGAATGCGGGGGCACAGTGGTGTACACATGGGAATTTACAGATGATTGTGGAAGAACCATTACGCATATTCAAAACATCACCGTAGAGCCTGCTGATGCTGCTACATTTACGAACCCACCTGCGGATATCACCCTCTCATGCAATGACTTCCCATTACCCACGCCTCCGGATCTTGACTATACGAATGGTGCAAGTGGCATTTGTTTGATTGACGGTGCTGTCAGTCCTCAACAGAATGGCTCAGCCGATGAATGCGGTGGTAGTTTTACCTATACTTGGGAATTTACAGATGATTGCGGACGCACCATTTCACATGTCCAAAACGTCACCATAGATCCTATTCCGCAAGCTAATTTCGTCAATCCACCCGCCGCTACGACCTTGAGCTGTGGAGACTTTGAAGCTTTGGGCATACCAGATTTAGCCTATGACAATGGAGAAACCGGAAGTTGTGCCATCAATGGCTCTGTACCGGGCACTCAGAACGGGTCCGTAGGACCTTGCGGAGGAACCGTGACCATCGATTGGACGTTTCAAGATAATTGTGGCAGGATCATTAATCATAGTCAAACCATCAATGTAGAGCCTGCTTCTGTACCCGAATTTATCAATGTTCCCCAAGACATAACGGTTAGCTGCGCACAAGCTACTGGCGTGCTGCCCGGCACAGTTCAATTTACAAATAATGGAAGCGGAAATTGTCTGCTTTCCGGAGCTGTAGCAGGAACGAATGCCCCAAGCTTCAATGCTTGCGGGGGAGTCATCACCCAAGTATGGGTTGCAACTGATGCCTGTGGTAATAACATTACAACTCAGCGGGTCATCACAGTTGAGCCTGCGCCAGCACCTCAATGGGTCAACCCACCGGGAGATATCACCATCAACTGTGAAGAAGTCGAATTATTAGATGAAGAACTAGCTAGATTCGATACTGAATATATTGATGTATATCTTTTCCATGGATTAAAAATGGAAACATATGAGAGTAAAGTCATCCCATTAAAACTAATAGATGAAGCAATAGCTGCTAAGAAAGCAGGAAAAATAAAACATATA
>CAZGGG010000024.1:23713-26991 GCA_964525165.1 uncultured Saprospiraceae bacterium
AGATGAAGAACTAACCTTCTCAAATAATGCAGGGGCAGGCTCTTGTCTGATTGAAGAAACCGTCACTTCTATTTTTTCCGGAAGCTATGATGCCTGTGGAGGTTCTTTGGTGCAAGAATGGTCTGCGGTAGATGATTGTGGTAATGTACTTACACATAGTCGAAATATAACCGTTAACGCGGCAGGGCCACCCGATTTTATAAACCCACCGGCAGATGTAACTCTAGGGTGCGGTGAGGATTTTCCAGACGATTATGAAATACTCTACACCAACAACTCCAATGCCCCCTGTGAGATTTCCGGCTCTGTATTATCCACAAGGGTTATCAATGGACTGACCGCCACCTATACCTGGGAGTGGGTGAATCCATGTGACGGATCTACCCTCAACCATCAACAGCTCATAACCCTTACGGAAGAGCCGGATATTATCGCGGATCCTTCCTCTATACTTGTTTGTGAAGGAGGTGATTACGATTTGAGTCAAATTCAAATCACGGATCAAAATGGAGGTCAGCTAAGCATCAGCTTTCACGATGCACTACCACCAAGCCCATCGAATGAGGTCGGGCCTGTGTATGCGCCCCCTTCTGCCGGGACGATTTATATCAGAGCCATCAATATTAATGGTTGTGAAGATATTGAACCTTTAATAATCGAACTCGAAACACCTCCCTCTGCAGGAGATAATCAAACCGTTGAGATCTGCGAAAATGATATCAACATTGACTTAAACAGTTTTCTCAGTGGCAATTTCGAAACCGATGGATTTTGGACCAGCGAACATGGAAATCTGATTGACATTTCGGACCCATCGAATGTGAGCTTTTTGAATATTCCACCTGGCGTATACACCTTTAATTACATCGTGGCGGGAGATATTGCCTGTCCACCGGATACTGCTATCATCAATGTAGATGTACTCGCGCTTCCTACAATTAATATCCTTTCTATCAGTTGTGCTGCCGGCAATGATTTCTATGAAGTCATCTTAGAATTATCCCCAGGTTCTATTCTCCAGCCGGATATTGGTGAAGTTGAAAATCTTGGAAACAATCAATTCAGAATATTCAATATTCCTGTCACTTCTAATTTGACAATATTTGCCTTGTTAAATACCGGCATTTGCCCCACAATCATACCTGTTAATGCCCCGGATTGCGATTGTCCTAATGTTCCTGCGCCTGTTGCTGGTCCTGATGCTTTAATCTGTGAGGGGGATGCTATCCCTGGTCTAAGCGTAACGGTCGAAACCGGATTATTTGCAAATTGGTTTGACACCCCAAGCGGAGGAAACCCGATTCAAACAAATAGTACAAACTATACCCCAACGATAAGTGGTCCTGGCGTCTATACCTTTTACGTAGAGTCGTATAATTTACCCGATAGTTGCTTGTCCGCTACTCGAACACCTGTGACCTTAGAGGTACGCGCTCTTCCTCAAGGAAACGAAATCGAATTACAAGAATGTAGTGATTCCGGCTTTGCAAATTTCAACTTGAACGAGGCGGTTGGGCTGATCACAAACAATCCTAACATTACAATTTCCTTCCACCTTTCTGTGGGTGATGCGATGGACAGCCTCAACGCCTTGTCCACATCATTCACCAACACTCAACCTAATAGCCAAACGCTCTATGTACGTCTTACAGGAAGCAGCGGATGTGTCAATGTACTCCCTTTTCAGTTACGGGTGAATCCGAATCCCTCATTCGAAACCGTTAATAATAGTGAAACATGCGCTCAAGATTCCAGTGGCTCCATTGAATTAACCAACCTCATCGGTAGCGCACCTTTCAACTATCTCCTGAATGGTGTGAGCCAGAATGACAGCTTATTTACTAACCTGAGCAGCGGCTCCTATCGCGTAGAAGTCGTTGACAGCAACAATTGCTTTTTTAGTGATACAGTGATCCTAGATGCAGGTCTAGAATTGAGTTTAGAAATTGTAGGTATCAACTGTGATAATAATGCTACCGTTACAGACTCTACCGATGACACGTACATCCTAGAAATTGTCCTGACTCATTCTTCCAATAACGGAACTTTCCGCATTGACGGCCCCGGAGTCAGTTTAAGCGGACAAAATTATGGCGTACCCATTAGCATCACCCTCGCGGCAGATGGAAATGTTCAAACCTTGACTTTTACAGATGAAGCCACAAATTGTTCCATATCCTACACCACTCAGGAACTAGTCCATTGTTCCACCGATTGTTCTTTGGTCATCGATAGCTGGGAAGCGGTCTGTGATGATAATAATACCCCGACGGATCCAACAGATGACACCTATCTGATATGGATCGTTGCCAATGGTACAAATACAGGAAATACAAATCAATACATTGCCCGAATAGCCGGCCAAAACTCAATTCAAATGTATGGTGATACGGCCATTTTCAGCCTTCCGGCAAATGGGCTTACTGAAACCCTCACTGTTACCGATCAGGAAATCACTGCTTGTTTTGCTTCATTAGATATCGGCCCTCTGGATCCTTGCTCCAATGAGTGCGAGATCTCGACTGAAATAATAAGTGTGAATTGCGACAATAATAATACGGAGGATGATAATAGTGATGACCTATATACCATTAGATTAGTCATTACCGGGCAAAACACAGGAGGGAATGGCTATGAGATTAATGGAACCTCTAACTGGAATTATGGCGATACCATAACCTTAGGACCCTTTCCCATTTCCGGCGGTGATCAAAGCTTTTCGATCATCGACCTCGATCGAACGGACTGTACTTTAGAAGTGACTGTACCCGCACCTCCACCCTGTTCAGATCCTTGTGAGCTCAGTACTAATTTTAATGTTTTGGAATGTAATAATAATGGTACAGGAGCCAATACGAACGATGACTTTGTGTCAATAGAATTAAATGTAACAGTGCTAGAAGGATCCCCTACCCGATTTGTAGTGCTCGATCAGGATGGGAATATACTTTTTGGACCTCTGGATTATGGCATTCCTCATATACTGAGTCCGGTACCGGCAAATGGTACCCAACAGATATTGATCATTCGTGACGAGCTTTCGCCGCAATGCGTTGACACCCTGAGCATTACAGAAGATGGATGCAGTGAGTGTACAGAAACTTTTGTCAAGGGTCCTGATGCAGTATTAAGCTGCAACAGCACCAGTGAATGGATCTATGTCGAAGCCAATAATGCCCTCCAAATTCTATGGTCCGGTCCGTCGGGTTTCAATGAGCGCGGAGATAGTATTCAAGTCTCCAGAGCCGGAACATATATTGTTGATATCGAATTTGCAG
>CAZGGG010000024.1:27001-42321 GCA_964525165.1 uncultured Saprospiraceae bacterium
GTAGATATCGATATCCAAATCGCTGTCGATGCGGCGCCCCTCGGCAAAAGTCTCACCATTAAATTCGATGTCACTGGACAGCACGCTTGAGCCACTGAAACTGATCGGCAGATAGCTGGTAAAGAGCCGAAAATCGCCCAACTGCAGAGCGGCCTCGGCGAAGAAGCCATCATCGTCGTCAATCCCCAGATCGTCTTCGATATCAACAGTGTCTCCTCTGACACCAACCTTCCTGTAGCTTCCGTTGGGCCCAATGGTATCTTGAATTGTGAGACAGATTCCTTCCTGGTTCAAAATACTTCCAATCTCACAAACCCTAATTTGATTGCTCAATGGACGGATGAAAACGGAAATGTCTTACCTTCTTCAGAAGATTTCTGGACGGACAGCGCCGGGGTTTATGACCTGATTGTTATAGATACCATCAATCAGTGTACTTCATCTGTGGAAACGGTCATTGTCCGTGAAAATTACAATCAACCTCAAGCGATCATCCTGGCCAGCCCGGATAGTATTTTTGATTGCTTTACCAGGTCCATCACCTTAACTGCAGAACAGCAGGCGGATGCTCGATATTTATGGATTGGAAACGAGTTTCAGTCAAATGAAAGGACCGTAACAGTTCAAACCGCCGGTCAAATCATGCTGATTGTTATCGACACCTTAAGCTTGTGTGGAGACAGCAGTACCATTCTGTTAGAAGACTTGAATGATTATCCCTTCGTCAGTATCCGCGAACCGGACACCTTAAATTGCTTTCAATCAACAATCGTACTGGATGGAGGTGCTTCATTTACGGGTGATAGTATCCTTCATGAGTGGTTAGCAGAAAACCAAAATATTATCACTACAGATACCCTCGAATTAGAAGTAAATCAGGGGGGGTGGTATTACCTCCGATCGACTGATATAAGAAATGGTTGTCAAACCATAGATAGCGTTTTTGTAGTAGAAAACTTTAGCCCTCCCTCCGGCAGCATTTCTGGGGACTTCATCTTAGGCTGTGGCGAAGAATCAGGAAGCTTGAGCTTGGAAAGCACACAAGAACTCATCAATATTCAGTGGAGTTCTGTCGGAGGGACCATCGTTTCCGGAGAAAACACGGAAACGATCAACTATAATGGCGGAGGTGTCTATACCGTTACATTTATGAACCCATTGTCTCTCTGCGAGGACAGTCTCTCTGTTATCGTTGAGACCACTGAGGAGTTGGACTATGACTTTTCAAAGACCGATATTATTTGTGCAGGAGAATTTGGAAATTTTGCCATCACACAAATCAATGGGACTCCACCTTACTCAATTAGCTGGGAAGGAAGAGCGGTTAATTTGGGAGAAAATATTGAAAATATTACCCCTGGTGAATACATACTCGAAATTTCAGACAGCCAAGACTGTAGCTTAAGAGATACCATTCGATTTGCAGAAGGACAAATCGTTGATATAGACTTATTGGAGTTCATTAGACTGCAATTGGGCGAAGAAGCCTTGATAGAAGCCTTTGTTCAATTAGACAGCAGTCAAATTGCAGCCATCAACTGGAGTCCTCCACAAGGCTTATCGTGCACAGATTGTCTTATTACCAGGGTGACCGCAATTTCTGATACGGAATACACTATTACGGTACAAGACAGTTCGGGCTGTATTGGGGAAGCGAGTATCAGACTCATTGTTGAAATTCCGGAAGTCAATATTTACATCCCTAACATCATGACGCCGAATGGGGATAATATCAATGACTATTTCATTTTGTATAGTGAACAAGGAGTGACCATTGAAGAAATGATGATATTCGACCGCTGGGGTAATAAACTATTTGAATCAAACAATCTAATTCCGGGTGATGAGTCTTCCGGATGGGACGGCACTTTCAGAGGGAAAACGGTTGGAGAAGGTGTCTATGTCTATTCCTTTAAAGTGAGAATGCCTGATGGGGGCATACGATATTATAAAGGAGATGTGACCATTAGCCGATAAAAATATGCTGTTGAGAAACCTAAAGGACTATTCATTTGAGCATACCTTTAGGCTTCTCACATAAAAATGTTAATTTTTGTGCTTCATCGAAATACCCATGTATGAGCACCACTTTAACGAGCAGTATCCAAACCCTATTGGCATTTGTATTCATTTTTGCCTGTCTCCCCTTATGGAGTCAAACTGAGCAATCGAAGATCGTCGAATCTTTATCCTTTCGTTCTATTGGCCCGGCAGGGATGAGTGGACGGGTAACGACTATTGACGTGAATCCAAGAAATGAGGCACATATCCTTGCCGGAACCGCTTCCGGGGGGCTATGGGAGTCCAAAG
The DNA here is from genome assembly GCA_964525165.1 of uncultured Saprospiraceae bacterium. Lineage (GTDB taxonomy): Bacteria > Bacteroidota > Bacteroidia > Chitinophagales > Saprospiraceae > JAWLFI01. The sequence continues at coordinate 29,312 of CAZGGG010000024.1, forward strand.
ATGCCGGAGTCACCTGGTCACCCATTTTTGACTCTATGGACGTTCAGTCTATTGGTGCCGTAGCTTTTGATCCCATCAGATCCGGAATTATTTGGGTGGGTACAGGAGAAGGAAATCCTCGTAACTCCCATAATAGTGGCAAAGGGCTCTACAAATCTGTCGATGGTGGTGCTCATTGGACTTTTTTAGGTTTGGAGGAAACAAAGTTGATTCATCGAATCATCATTAATCCTCTGCAACCTGATCAGGTATTTATTGGAGCACTGGGCTCAGCATGGGGGCCCAACGAAGAAAGAGGGGTCTATCGAACCCAGGATGGAGGTCAAACCTTCGAAAAAGTTCTCTATCAAAACGAAACCACCGGATGCGCCGACATAATCATCGATCCGTCAAACCCGAATAAGCTTTTTGCTGCTATGTGGGATTTTGAAAGAAAACCGTACACCTTCCGTTCCGGCGGAGTAGGCTCAGGCTTATGGGTGACTTATGATGGAGGCGATCAATGGAGTCAGATTAGCTCAAAACAAGGTTTGCCGAAAGGCGAATTAGGAAGGATGGGATTAACCATTTCTTCAGATGACCCCTCCATAGTCTACGCCTTAATCGAGGCAAAAGCCAATGGTTTATATCGTTCAGAGGATGGCGGGAAAAAATGGTCCAAAGTGAAAAGCAATAATATCGGAAATCGTCCTTTCTACTACGCCGATATTTATGCTGATCCGAACGATGCCAACACCTTGTACAATTTATATTCTGTGTTGAGTAAAAGTACCGACGGGGGAAAAACATTTGAAGTCATTGCCCCCTACTATGGCGTACACCCTGACCATCATGCCTTTTGGATCAATCCGCACAACTCCAATCATCTAATCAATGGCAATGATGGAGGAATGAATATTTCAAGAGATGGGGGAACCAGCTGGAGGTTTGTGCGCAATTTGCCGGTGGGCCAATTCTATCATGTAAGAGTGGACAACCAATTCCCCTACCGAATCTATGGAGGGATGCAAGATAATGGCTCCTGGGTTGGACCTAGTAATGTGTTAAAGAGGGGAGGCATTCGATCAGACGATTGGCAGGAGGTACTCTTCGGAGATGGTTTTGACGTGCTGCCTCAGGTAGGCAATCCGGATTATGTATACGCTATGTACCAGGGAGGTAGTGTGAATCGTATTCATGTACCCACCGGCAAAAGCTGGCCGATTCAACCGGTAAGTGAAGACTCTATCCCCCTAAGATTTAATTGGGATGCGGCCATAGCCCCTGATCCTTTCAATGAGAGAGCCCTCTATTTTGGCTCTCAATATGTCCATTACTCCACAAATTATGGACAAAGCTGGGACAGGATCTCTCCCGATTTAACAACAAATGATACAACGAAACAAAAACAAGCAGAAAGCGGAGGACTCACGATTGATGCCACCCAAGCAGAAAACTATACCACTGTTGTGGTCATTGAGGCAAGCAGTCACCGAGAAGGGGAAGTCTGGGCAGGCACGGACGATGGCAGGCTTCATTATACCTTGGATAGGGGTGCGAATTGGGTAGAACTGAGTGGTCGCTTGCCGGGGCTTCCTGAACATGCATGGATTACACAAATCCGTATCTCTCCTATCCATCCGGATGAAGTTTTTGTGGTGGCCAATGATTACAGGAATAATAATTGGTCTGCCTATGCCTATATGAGTTCAGATGCCGGTAAAACCTGGAGTCGCATCGTGAGTGACGATGATGTTTCTGCTCATTGTTGGAGTATCGTTCAGGATCACGAGGATGATCGTATTCTGTTTTTAGGAACTGACATGGGCTTGTACTACAGGCTCAACAAAGGAAAGGATTGGTCCCGATGGAAGTCTTTCCCGGCAACCCCTGTTAGAGATATGCAAATACAAGAAGAGGAGGACGATTTAGTGTTGGGCACTTTTGGACGCTCGTTTTTTATTTTGGATGACATATCACCATTCAGAAGCATCGCCGAGGGCGTGCACAAGAAGGCTGACTTTAAGATTCTTAGCGCCACCGATGGCTATCAGATGGAGTATAAATCCTATAAAGGAGAACGATTCCCTGCAGATGGAATTTTTACCGGTCAAACAGAGTCCTTTGCACCCAAAATCAATCTTTGGATTGCGCCATCAGAAGAGCAAGAAGAAAAAGTGGACAGCTTAAACGCTGATCTCGAAAATTCTGAAGACAGTCTCAGCTTTCCGGAAGATCAAAAAATCAAGTGGATTATTTTTGATGCTAATCGAGATACCATTCGCAGAACAGAACAAAAAGCAGAAACCGGATTGCAAAGATTAAGATGGTCGATGCGTGCAGATGGTATCCGTTGGCCAAGTCGAAGAACCATCAAAGAAGACGACCTGCCTCCTTCAGGCGCCAGAGTCGCCCCCGGAGACTATCTGATCAAATTGATCTATGGGGATTATATGGATTCTGTACAGGTGAAAGTTTCCTACGACCCAAGACTGGAGTACCCAAGAGCTGAAATGCAAGAAATTGAAAAAATGAGGAAGGCCTTCGAGGAAAAAACCATTCAGCCGGCCTTTGAATTAATGGAAAAAATGAAGCAATCTCTTTTCACAATCAAGCGATTGGAAAGTGTTTTTGAGAACAATGAGGAGGCCTTGGATTCATTGAAGAGCTGGAGTAAACCAATCAAAAAACAAATCCAGTCTTTTCAGAAGGATTTGCTGGGTCCACGTGACGAGAAAGGGATCGATAGTGTAACCAAATATTTGACAAACCTGATGGGTACCGCCTACAGCATGATCAATAATGCGGAAGGCGTTGAAAATGAGAATGCAGCGGCAGCCATTCAACAAGTGGATAGAGCATGGCAACCTTTTCAAGAAAAGGTAGACGCATTCTATGATTCGGACTGGGTCGAATTTAAGGAAAAGGTCCAAAAACTTGAGGTAACTTTATTTGAGGACTAAGTATATGATGGGTAAAAGAAGTATTCTGGACCTTGTAAACCGACCGACCGGCAGCTATCTGTCGATCAGGCTGGCTATGGTATTCATGACAACTTCTATTCTTTTAGGGGTCCTAGGGTTTATGTACTTCGAAGGCTACTCGGTGACAGATGCCATTTACATGACCGTCATTACCATTTCAACAGTAGGATTCCAGGAGGTCGCCCCGCTATCAGAAACCGGAAGAATCTTTACTTCCATTCTGATTTTGATCAATATCATTGTCTTGTCCTATATTTTGTCTGCTTTCACTTACTATGTCGTGGAAGGGCAGATATTCAAACAACTCTACGATAGAACTATGAATAAAAAAATTCAGTCCTTGAAAGACCACGTAATCGTATGCGGCTATGGCAAATATGGAAAAGAAATAGTCTCACATTTGCATAAGCATAACTGTGAAGTCCTGATTATCGAAAGAGATGAATCAAGGATCAAAGAACTGCAGGAAGACAGCAGAACCTTATTCCACATTCATGATGATGCCACGCATGATGAAATATTGGAAGTAGCGAATCTAAAAAACGCCAAAGCAATTATTGCCGCCTTGCCCGATGATACAGACAACTTATTCATAGTATTGAGTGCGCGCCAACTCAATCCGGATATTACGATTATATCGAGAGCAAAAGAACACCGCTCAGAATCGAAACTACAATTGGCCGGAGCGACACATGTAATCATGCCGGAACAAATTGGTTCCTTCTATATGGCTACGCTTGTAAGCAAACCCTCTGCTACTGAATTCTTTGCCTTCATCTCTGATGAAGTAGATCATGATATAGGATTTGCTGAAATCAGCTATGAAAATATGCCCGCCAAATGTCAAGAAAAGAGCATCGCGGAACTTGGTATCAGAAAGGCGACCGGAACGAATATTATTGGCTACAAAACCGATACAGGCAAGTACATCGTCAATCCCAAACCGGATACGATCCTCAAACCCAATACCAGCTTTATACTGGTAGGGAATACAGAACAATTAAATGCGTTGCAAGAGTTTTTGGATGTAAAATTGTAGGTGCTAACGTTTTAGTCCATTTCTCCGCCTCCAAAATCTGAAGATCGATTTCGGTTCTTGTTCTTCCGATCATTATCCATGTTACCGAAAGTGTAGTTGAAGTCGATTCCAAAGACCTGTGATTCCCATTCGCGAACGACATCCTGGGTCAGACCACTCTGCTGAGTAGTGGAATAACTCCACTGCATTGTGTTGAACACATCTCTGGCCGAAAGACCAATATTGAGCTTGTCATCCATGAAGGATTTACGCACCGCCAAATTTGTAAAGTAAAAGGCTCTGATTCTTCCTTGGGGGATATCTCTCGGTGCCCTGTACCTTCCGTTAATCTGAGCAGACCACCCATTCTTAAATTTGAATTGACTGTTGTAGTTCAGGCTATATCCAAAGTTTTTCAGATTATCAATGCCCGCCTGCTCTACTCGGGTCAATACATTGTAAAAGACATTGACCGTCGCATTCAAACTCCACCACTTCCAGGGCGCGTAGTTTACAATGAGTTCTGAACCCCAATCTGTAGATTGCCCTATATTTTCAAATGTTCTGGTAGATACACCCGAATTTTCATCTACACGAATAAACCTTTGTCGAACGTCATTGGTGATTCGATGATAAACACTGGCATTTAACGTCAGGTCGCCAATAAACTGAATGATGCCCCATTCAAATGAGTGAATATCTTCCGGCAAAAGGTAAGGGTTCCCTTGCCTTAAATTCAAGGGGTCAGAGAAGTTGGTAAACGGATTCAATTGCCAGGGACGGGGTCTATTGATTCTTCGGGAATAACTTAAAAGCATTTCTGTGGCATCTGAGAATTTATAACTCGTTGCCATAGACGGAAATAGACGGAAGTAAGAGCGATCAATCGGCTCAGAACCTTCCAACCTTCCTTGTGTAAATGTTTGCTCTCCTCTCAAGCCTGCCTGAAGACTAAATTTCCCAAATTCACGTCCATAGGTAGCGTAAGCAGCATGAACCTGCTCAACAAAAAAGAAACGATTGATCAACTCATCATCATTTTCATATTGCTCTTCTATGAAATTGTAGGTCTCTGAAAAGAAATCATTATCTAAATGAGTCACATCCGTTCTCCAACCGGCTTCAAAACGACCATTATTCTCTAAAGGCAACACATAATCTACCATTCCAGTAAAAACACCCTCGAGCTCCCGAGTCCTGTTATGCTGCACCAGAGGCAACCCCATAGAATTGCCGTTCTTATCAAATGCATTTTCATTAAAGAAATCATCATCCAACTCACGTTCGTAAGCATAGTTCAAATCAATATCCAGCTTGTGTTCCGGATTAAGGAATTTATGTTGCCAGCCTGTATTGATATTAAACTCATTGCTTTCTTCCACAGCGTCCGTCAGTCTCTCAGAACGCCTACTGAGATCCGCATTTTGATCATAAAAATCATAATTGACCAATCGATCGCCTGTATTGTCCCCTGTTTGAAAGTTACCTGAAAAGTAAAGCGTATTCTGTTTATTTAGAAAATAGTCGGTCCCCATTCGAATATTATGACCGGAGCGCCCACGCAAACCTTCATCATATTGATCGATGACAAAGGACGTATCTGTGTATTCATACTCTCGGAAATTAGTACCATTCCGGGTGTATTGATTATCAGAATAGCTATAAGTGCCAAATGTATTCCATTTGCCGGATCGATAATTCAATCCTACCGAACCATTGTACCGCGGGCTAATACCTTGCCGATAAGCCATGTTCACATTGCCGTTGAAGCCTACCTGATCCTGCTCTTTCAGAATAATATTTAAAATCCCTGCTGTACCCTCAGGATCGTATTTTGCACTAGGGTTGGTAATAATTTCGATCCGTTCGATACTCGTCGCAGGAACTTGCTGCAAAAAAGTAGCAGGAGAAAGAGTGCTGGGTCTTCCATTGATAAGTATCTGGACGTTTCCATTCCCTCTCAAAGAAATATTGTTATCAATATCCACTTCAACGCCCGGAACATTGGATAAGAGCGTGAGTCCTGTGCCTCCCTGACTGGACATATCTGCAGAAGCATTGAAGACCCTTTTATCTAAACGTGTTTCAATCAAAGACTTTTGGCCGGTCACAACCACTTCTTCTAAAGTAGTACCGGCACCAATTTCGATGGTTTTAAAAACCTTCACTTTTTGGGTCTTACTCAGGGTAAACACTTCTGTTTGAGTCGCTTGATACCCAATAAAAGAAACCTCTAAATAATATTTGCCGAAAGGCACCTTTTCAATGAGAAAAGTGCCGGATTGTTCGGTAGTTCCACCGGTAACCAAGGTGCTGTCACTCGCATCCAAAACGGAAACCGTTGCAAAATCCAAGGGCGTTCCATTCCCGGCATCTAAAACCTTTCCACTTATGCTGCCTGAAGCGGGAGCATCATATTGAGCACTCAAGCCTAAGGCACTAAAAAGAAATATGAAAATCAGTAGGTTACGCATGTACTTTCTTTGAGATAGCAAAATTACACTATATACATTATTTGTTAAAGCATATATTTTTGATTCCGTAGAGCAATTCTTACAATTCGTCGATATTCTCCAAATATTGATCTGCTTGATTCAGGATTTCTTCTTGCTGTTCCGAGCTATATTTATTCCAAACCCGATACATCATACCCATCCGAGGATTGTCCCGGAGCAAAGACTCATTCCTGGCAATGAAATGCCAATACAGACTATTAAACGGGCAAGCTCCATCCCCTGTTTTTTTCGATGCTTTGTAGTGACACTGCTTACAATAATCACCCATTTTATTCATATAATTAGCAGAGCCACAATAGGGCTTGGTGGCCACAATGCCTCCATCGGCAAACTGGCTCATGCCTCTGGTATTCGGCAGTTCCACCCACTCAATAGCATCGATGTATACACCCAGATACCAAGCATCTACCTCGTCCGGATGCACCCCGGCCATCAAAGCAAAATTACCGCAAACCATCAATCGCTGGATATGATGCGCATAGGCCTCCTCTAGTGATTGGCCTATGGAGTGCTGCAAGCATTTCATCTTTGTTTTGCCGGTCCAATAGAAGTCCGGCAGCTTGCGGTCATGACCAAAGAAATTCATGTCCCCATATTCGGGCATCTTCGCCCAATACAGTCCCCGCATATACTCCCGCCAACCTAGAATCTGCCGAATAAACCCTTCGATCTGAGAAATATCTATGTCCCCTTTATGAGTGCGATAATAAGATTCCGCAGTATCGACCACATATTGAGGGCTCATGATTTTGGCATTCATCAAAAAAGAAAGACGAGAATGAAAAAGAGTGGTGGATTGAGTCGTCATGGCATCCTGATAATCACCAAATTTTGGGAGCAGGTGTTCCAAAAAATAAGTCAGGGCTTCCTCCCCTTCTTCCAGACTGCACATCCAATCAAAAGTTTTCGCTTGGATGTCCCCCATGGTATCTACGCCTGCAGTCTCTATCATTTCGACTAATTCTGTGACATCATGCTTCGGGCTAAATGGCTCCGGGACGACCACATCTTTGGGTAACTTTTTTCTGTTTTGCTGATCATAATTCCAATCACCACCCATGGGTGCGGCTGCATCCATCAGCACATTATGTTTCTTGCGCATCACGCGATAAAAGCGCTCCATCAGAAACGTCTTTTTTCCTTCAAATAGCTCCTGAACCTCTTCTCGTTGTGTGTAGAAATGCTCTGTATCCGCTACGGAACAACTCAAGTCCCATTTTTTTGAAAGGGATTGCAACATTTGGTCTAATCGATATTCATCCGGCAATTGATAAGCCCAGGATGTCGTGTCAACTTCCTGAAAGACTTGTTGGAGATTTCCTTCAATACTTTGCTGATTATCCGAATCATCTAGTCTAAAGTATCTTAGTTGATGCCCCTGAGACTGAAGTACCCCCGCAAACCACCGCATCGACTTAAAAAATGCCACGACCTTCTGAATATGATGACGCACATAATCCGTCTCCTGTCGCATCTCCATCATCACATAAAGCACATCCTCCCGCGGCTCCTTGTACCAACTGTGCTGCACATTCAATTGGTCTCCTAAAATGAGTCTCACCTCCATCATTAATTCTTATTGTGTTTATTTCTCCTGCATCGTTCACTGCAGTATTTCACTTCCTCCCACACATCAGCCCATTTCTTGCGCCATTCGAAAGGCCGCCCACAAACGGAGCATTCCTTTTGCGGAAGCATCCCTTTCTTGTATTTCCTTTTAGACATAAATCAAACCTTCATCTGCTCTCCCAAATTGCTTTCCTTCCCCGGATCGCTGCCTCCATCCACTAACCCAGGCGCAGAGCGCATCATATTGATGGCGGTTTTGTGGCGAATCGATGTCCAGATGTACCTTTCGGCAAAAGTGATTCAGCCGATCTTCATGGATGGCTTCTTTCTTCGGGGTAGAGCTGCCGAAAAGCTCCCGCTCCAGTTGGGCCGGATAGGTCTCAAACAACATCCAGCCTTGTGCTTCCAGCTTTTGCTTTAACTGCACTGCTCGAGCTGTCATACCACCCAAAAACATCGGAGACATCGCTTTGACTTCACGATCAGCCTTGCGAAACATATAATCGCCTCGAATACCATAAAATCCTCCCGGGATAGAGAGGGGTGCATCTATGAAAACCTGAGGGAAATCATGCAGATGCAACCAAAATTCAATCCAGCTATCTGCAGATTCGTTTTTGGTCGCTTGAGCAAAAGAAACCCTCCCTCCTTCTTCATAAGCAATGGCTGTCGTTCCGCTTTTATCACCTCCATAATCTAATCCGATCCAATTATACTTCATGATGACCTCCTCCCGGGATTGGTTAATTTTTTCAGTATTCTTTTTCCTTCTTGTCGAGTAAGTACATCCTTGCGCACCGACCATAAAGTTTCTCTGGCTTGACGGCCGGCCTCCTCCAAATCCACTATGGGCTTGGGGTAATCCGTGCCAAGAATACAGTTGTAAAATTGCTGTTCCAATAAAGTCATTTTCCAGGGTTCATGAATGAACTCAACGGGCACAGAACGCAATTCGGGAACCCACTGTTTAATAAATGTTCCTTCGGGGTCGTGTTCCTGACTTTGCTTGACCGGATTGTACACCCGAATGGTGTTGATCCCTGTTACGCCTGCCTGCATTTGAAACTGAGGGTAATGAATACCTGGCTCAAAATCCAGAAATTGACGTGCCAGCCAGATCGCTCCGCGCTTCCAATGCTGCCACAAATGATGCGTTAAAAAGCTGACGACCATGGCGCGCATTCTAAAGTTAAGGTATCCGGTATGTACAACAGCCCTCATATTGGCATCTATCAAAGGATAACCTGTGCGCCCTCTCATCCAAGCTCGTAAAATCTCATCGTCATCCTTCCGATCTAATGCATCAAAACCTCTGTTGACATTCTCAAATTCCATCCTATCCTCCATTTCAAATTTTTGAATGAAGTGACAGTGCCAACGCAATCGTGACAAGAAATTTTTTCTGTGAAACGTATATTGCGTTCTGACATCTTCATCATGCATTCGCCTGAAAACTTGTCGAATAGAAAGATTACCCCACGTAAAATAGGGAGATAAGCGGCTGCAGTGTCTCCGACTGCTCTCCGGCTTGGAAATATGGGACATATAAGCCGGCAGACCTGACTCAATAAAGCGTTCCAAATATTGCCTGGCTTTTTGCACGCCCCCCTGCTGCAGTTGATGAGAGGGCAACTCGATGGCCAAGGAATGCTTTGTGGCCCATTCCTTCAAAACTCTTTCATAGTCTGGCTCATCGGTCTCCTGACTCATAAAATGATACCACTCCTTCATCCAGTGTTGCCGGTCCTTTTGCGCTCTGACCACTCCATTAGATTGAAATTCCTCCCAATCCACTGCTGCTGCATCACACCACTCTTTTACCGAAAGATCCCGCTGGTAAGAATGTCTTAATCCTGTTTCTTGGTAGGAAAATAAAGTCCGTAAGTCAAACTCATCTTTTAAAAATTGAAGAAAGGGAATGACCTCTCCTTGTCCTACATAAAAGGGAACGTTCGCTTCCGCAAAAAAGGATTGGAGTTCCACCAAAGATTCTTGAACGAACCTCTTGTGTCTTGGACTAAAGTGCGGATGATTCCATTGAGAAGGTTCGAATAAATAAAAGACGATGAAAGGATACCCGCTTTCGATCGCTTTTTTCAAAGGCTTGTGATCGCTCCACCTCAAGTCCCGTTTCAACCAAACGGCATCAATCATTAGACTCTCAAGCTTGACAATCCACCATCAACGCCTATGATTTGACCGCTGACCCAAGAAGCATTTTCGCTCAATAAGAAACGAGCGGCTGCAGCAATATCGTCCGGCTGCCCTACGCGCTTCAAAGGATGCCTTTGGTCGGCATTTTCTCTCTTGGAATCATTGGAAAGTAACTGGCCTGCCAAAGGTGTATCGACCAAAGAAGGAGCGATGGCATTCACCCTGATCTTAGGCGACCACTCTGCTGCCAGAGTTCTCACTAAACCTTCTACGGCTCCTTTAGCACTTGAAATAGAGGCATGAAAAGGCATACCTTGTTGCACAGCTACCGTAGAAAAAAGCAGGACCGATGGATGTGTTCCTTTTTTCAAGGCTTTTTGAAAATGATGCAAGACCTTTACAGCCCCCATGACGTTGATGTCAAAATCATTTTGAAAATCTGCGGGTTTGAGTGATCGAAAAGGCTTAAGATTGATACTGCCGGGACAATACACTAAAGCATCCAAAGAATCCGGAAAACTTTGAGAAGTCCAATCCTCCGACAAAACATCTCCTGCAACATGGGTTGCTCCTTGAGGAATCCCTTCCGCCTTACGGCAAAGACAATGGACGTTATAGCCATCTTCCATTAATTGTATGGCTATGGATTGGCCGATACCTGAATTCCCTCCTACGATCAGTGCGTTCTTATGTGTACTCATAAAATTCGTTTGGTTTTGTAAGTAGTACAAATAAACCCTCAAAATTGTTATCGGGCAGATAAGAAAAAGGGAGCAACCCTATTGGGCGCCCCCCTTTTCTACCTACGCTTCACTCTTTATTCCTATTGGACAAGCATCGGGAAGATGCTCACTCCTTGATCATTACTCACTCTAATAAAGTATTGACCTTTCGTGTACGTAGCAGCATTGAAGTCTATTCGATTCAATCCTGAATATAAGGGTCCATCAAATATGCGTCCGACCTGTTGTCCCTGGATATTGATCAAATCAATCTCCACATTTCCGGATGCAGAAGATTCTACATCCAATTCTAATATAGCGCTCGATACGACCGGGTTCGGATATAGCTTCACTACTCCATCAAATGCCTGATTGACATTGGTAATTAGTGGAAGCTCAATAACGGTGCCGTCAGGCAGCACTGCAAAGAGTCCAAAAGCCGGCTCATCACCTTCCGGTGTTAAAAATCCTGATGCCATCACTGTGGCTGCACCTCCATCCAAGCCGCTTAAAGGGGCTGAGAATGCTGCTACCACAGGGTCTGTTCCTGCTTGCTTCACGTCTAAAGTGTAGTCTGCGGCAGGTACATTTTGGTATGGTGTGTTCGCTCCGTATGGAGCATCATCTACGATCTGAGCAACGCCTCTGGCAAATACATCCACATTGGGAGCATCCGGAGAACCATGGAATACGGTAAAGTCTACTCCGCTGCCACCTTCTGCTGCCTCTCTGGCAGGAGTGATGACCTTCAAATCAAAAGGTGTATTCATGTCTCCGACTACTCCATATGCGATCAATTGATAAGTCGCATCCGGATCTAAAATAAACTGGAAGTTCACAATTGTATCCTCTACACTGGTGCTTGGAGAAGGGGCAATTCCTACATTCAATAAGGCTCCGGCAGGCACATCTCTATATTCAGTAGCCGTTCTGAACGCAAAGTCTGTTTCATAAGGCTGTCCATTCACCCAAATATCAACCGTTGGACTAGGGCTATTATGTACCACTTGTAATCGGGCTGTATTTTGCACAGCAGGTAATTCTATGACCGTTCCATCCGGTAAAATGGCAAACAAGCCAAAAGCCGGTTGATTCATATCGGGATTCAAAAATCCTGAAGCCATGACCGTTGCAGCACCGCCATTCAATCCACTTAATGGAGCAGCAAAAGATGCTACGATAGGATCTGTATTATCTGCCTTGATATCCAAGACGTAATCTGCAGCCGGTACATTCTGGTATGGTGTATTTGCGCCATATGCTGCGCCGTCTACGATTTGAGCGACTCCTCTGGCGAACACATCCACAGCCGGAGCATCCGGTGAACCGTGGAAGACCGTTAAGTCTACCCCATCGCCACTTTCTGCAGCCTCTCTGGAAGGAGTAATGACTGCCAGTTCAAATGGAGTATCCGGATTTCCTAAAATTCCATTGGCAATCACCTGATACGATTGATCCGGCTCCAATAACACCTGGAAATTGGCCAGGGTGTCATCCACACTAGAGCTCGGCGTTGGAGCAATCCCTACATTCAAGATCGTACCTGCAGGAACCTCTCTATATTCGGTAGCGGTTCTGTAAGCAAATGAAGTTTCATATGGCTGACCATTCACCCAAATATCCACCGTTGGATTCGGCGAATTATGCACCAATTGCAGTCTGGCTGTATTCTCTACTTGTGGCAATTCTAGTACCGTTCCGTCTGCTAATACCGCAAACAAGCCAAATGCCGGTTGATTCATACCCGGATTTAAGAATCCTGAAGCCATCACCGTAGCTGCTCCACCATCCAAGCCACTCAAAGGTGCTGAATAGGATGCCACAATTGGATCTGTGTTATCTGCTTTTATATCTAAGGTATAATCAGCAGCCGGAACATTCTGGTAAGGCGTATTCGCTCCATAAGGTGCGCCATCTACAATTTGAGCAACCCCTCTTGCAAATACATCTACTGCCGGCGCATCCGGAGCACCATGGAATACGGTAAAATCTACGCCGCTTCCCCCTTCTGCTGCTGCTCTGGCAGGTGTAATAATTTGAAGATCAAAAGGTGTATTCATATCTCCTA
>CAZGGG010000025.1:0-35464 GCA_964525165.1 uncultured Saprospiraceae bacterium
TGCAGTGATACTTTGAATATGCTTTCTATATGCTTTGTCCGTTTTTGGATTCGAAGGCTCCATTTTCAAAGCTTGAAAAAGATAAGTTTCACCCTTGCACTTTTCGATTATTTCCATTGCTTCAGGAATGATTTTTAAGTTGACGGCCTTATTGCTTTTATCGGTTTTGTATTGCAAGTCGCTTCCTGTCAAATTAGAATGTGTAAGCTGCAGTAGGTCTGCTATACGCATACCCCGGAAATAAACTTGAAGCATAAAAGCATCCCTTGATTTTTCTACCCACCCATCTGGGAGAATTGCAGTTTTGAGTTTTTGATATTCCTTCCTATTGAGGGAAATTTTACCTTTACCACTTGTCTTTTGCACCTTTACATCGAGGGCGTCTGTATAAACTTTATGGTACTTCAAAACTGTTTTTACTCTAGCAATGTAACTAGCAATTGTGGCAGGGCTTTTTATTTTGGGATCCGACTGAAGACTAGAGTAAAATCTTCGCATCCATTTTTTATCTACAGATCTTAGTGGGGCGTTCTTACTGAAGGAGTCAACTTTATTATATAATGCCTTCATGTGCTCATATCTAGTCTGTGAGATGTTATTTAATGCATATTTAGCATAGGTCTCTATTGCGCCTAGTAAAGTCTCTGAGGGCTCGTTAAAGACAAAATCTAAGTTGACTGGAACTCCTTTTTGCCTTTGTTCTAAAATATTCTCTTTGACTATCGAGATTTGAGTGTCGATGATATTGTTCAAAGTAACATGGTCCAGATGGGACTCTCGGACTCTAGACTTATTCTCATTCCAGTACTTCTGTTTAATAGAGAAGAGTAGTTTTGATTTGCGTTGGCCTTTATGTCTTACGACCATCTTTAGACCTTTAGTGCCATCTTTGTTTTCTCTTGAGTTGAGATATAAGGTGAAAGTTGCCATGCGCGCACATTGAAAATTTGTGTGCGCAAAATGTACGCGTTTTTTTACAAACTCTGTGCATTTCTGTGCATCATAGTTCACTGTTAAATCTGCTAAAGGTCAATAAAAAAGGTGCATGTAGCTGAATAGCCATGCACCTAGATATGTAAAAAGTGACCTCGGCAGGATTCGAACCTGCAACCTCCTGATCCGTAGTCAGGTGCTCTATCCAGTTAAGCTACGAAGCCAAATTTGCTTTTATGCATTGTATGTCTAAAAGCGGATGCAAAGATAGTTATTTCGTGGTAAATTAGCCAAGAAGCAATCGTAAAAAATTAAGATTCGTAGGTTTCCTTATTGGATGACTATGGAGCGTACGTATTTTTTATCGTTTTGCACCATTTCCAATAAATAAATCCCTTGTGGGACTCGTCCCTCCAAGAGTACTTCAATCGTCCTTGATCCAAATACTTCAGGCACAATATCATAATCCCAGACTGTTTTGCCATCCGTGGTGATCATTCTGAATTGAATGGGATCAAATTCGTCAATGGTGAAGTCTATCGTAAAATTCCCTTGTGTGGGGTTGGGAAAGATTCTTTGTATTTCAAAAGGGGCAGTCTCTATGGCACAAAATTCAGTAGCGGCCAAAACAGCTGCAAAAACATCCAGGCGACCCCCACTTACGGAACGCCCTTCAAGAGAAGGCCTTGAGACAGTAGTGCCCATGATAAGTGATTTCATTCTCAAAGCAGTTTCTGCCGGAGCTTCCTTTGCAGCGGCAGTTAGGGTAGGACAAGGAACACTATACAGACTGGCAATGGCTCCAGAAACCAAAGGCGCTGCTGCAGAAGAGCCATCAAATTCCCTATAGTCAAAATTGCTGCTTGTAGACAGAATCCCATCTCCGGGAGCAGCCAGGTCGACAAATAAACTGTTATAGCCACCCTCATCAGATGGCAATTCGTCATTTTTATTCGTCTGTGTAACCGTAATCAGGTAAGGACTGGGGCATAAAGTGGGAATATCACCCTCTATGCTGACGTCCACACTGCTGTTGGTTACACTGCCGACAGAAAGAATACCTACACTGCCTAAGCTGTCATGCAGGTCGCACCAGGGTTCCACCTCATTGGGGAAGCTGCCATCAACGCCCAGGGAAAAGTTCGCAGCTACAATAAAAGCACCTTCTTGCCCATCGGATTCATTATACTTCTTGCGTAATGCATAGGCGTAATCCATGGACTCAAAGATTTCAGTAAATCTTAAAGACGGCGTCAGCGGAAGAAGCTGCGTATTTAAAGCCACTCCTGATATGCCAATTCCGTTATCGCCACTGGCACCGGCAATACCTGCTACCGGACTTCCATGCCCCCCTGTGTTATGCTCATCTGTGCTGGCTCTAAAATTCCATCCATAATAATCGTCTATGTAGCCATTTTGATCGTTATCCTGATTGTCATCGGGTATTTCTCCATTATTTTTCCACGTTTGCGCATTTAAATCCGGATGATTTTGCAGGTAGCCATCATCAAAAATGGCAATGACAATACTATCCCCTTGTGGAGTCACATCTGCTTTTGCATTGTCCCAGACATTCTCCATTCCAATCAAAGGCAATGCCCATTGTTCCTGATACAACTCATCATTGGGCGAAAGTCGCGGCGATACCGTCCGATTGCGTGTGACGGACAACACAATTCCCTGACGGATCAGCCAATCATGGAGTTTTCCATCCTTTGAATCTTCCAATAGATAGAGCTGAAAGTTTCGAGCAATCTGTTGGTAGGGGAGCGGCCCGAAGGATTTCGTCAAGCTCCGGTACAATTCCGTAAAGTCCTCTGAATTGGCTACACGAACAATCAATTCATTTTCAATGGATGCAGTCTCTGTAGGTTGGGCAACCATCACATTTGCCGAAAGGCAGCATAAGAAAAATAGCCATAATGTCTTCATACCTTCTGTTTTAAGAATGAATATGTAATGAACGATGAAGCGCTCTCGCGTATTGGATGCCTTTCAACATTCGATGGCCATACCATGAAAAAGCTTCTCCATCTACAATATGTACGTGTTCAATCGGAACAACGTCAGTAAATATACTTTTATGTTTATTTTTAAATGGGTAGGGCTCTGAAGAAAGTAAAACAGCATCAAGATCTAAAGCTTTCAGATCTTCTAGCTGTATTTCCGGATATCGGCTGAGATGCCCCAGAGCATTGGTGAAGCCCGTCGATTCCAAAAAGTCGTGAATATAGGTGTCCGCACCTACAGCCATCAAAGGTTCTTTCCAAATCAAGTAAGCCACGCGTAAAGATCGATCTGTAGCTTTTATTTCGGTGATCTCTTTCCGGATGTCTGAAACCAAGTTTTGTGCAGGCGCTATTTTTCCGGTGATTTTACCGACCTCTTCTATCATTTTAAGGGCATCCGCAATGGTTAAGATATCAGATACCCATACCGGAAATTCTTGTTTGAGTCTTTCAATATCCTCCCGAGTATTTTCTTCCTTATTACCAATAATCAGGTCAGGCTTTAAGCTATGAATGAGCTCATGCTTGACTTTTTTAGTGCCTCCGATTCTGGTTTTAGTCCGGAACCACTCCTCAGGATGAACACAAAATTTGGTAATGCCCACCACTTCTTGTTCCAGTCCTAAGTAGTGCAACAAATCTGTTTGAGAGGGCACTAATGAGATAATCCTTTGAGGCGGCTCTTTGAGTTCTATTTGGGTTCCTATCTGATCAATGCTCACCATCCTTTCGAAAATTTTTCTCTCCGGCCTGAATACTGGGCGCTATGGAATTCGATGCGGGCGGCAAAGGGCAGTAGTACCCGTCATTAAAGGCACACCAGGGATTATACGCTTTATTGAAATCCAAACTTATGGTTTGTGCTTCTTGAGTCGGAACCGGACCTTCGAGGTATCGACCGCCACCATAGGTGCTTAAACCCGAACTGCCATCCTTAAATGGAATAAAATAGTAAGGTAGGAGGCTTCCTCTGATTGGTTGAAATACGGTAAGTTCTGCCAGGGTATCCCTTACGGTAAATGAGGCCCTGCCCAATACCTTAAATATTTTTTCCGTCCCGGCAGTGGTTGGCATTTGAATGAAGGAGTCTTTCTCCATGGGTTCGAATTCAGCCTGTAGGATCCAGCTGCTGTCCAAAGGAAAGTAGTCCATATAAAGGGTGTCTGACCATTGAACAGGGGGATTATCGGTATAGTCCACCATGCTTTTAACCATACTCTTTCGATATGCATGGATTTCCTCTTCGTAGGTCTGTGCCTTGGACAGACTGATCGCTAAAAGGCCAAGCAGTATCGTGTAAAAGCTTTGAATCATATTTTAATCTACAGAAGAAACGGCAGACTTAAAAATCCGATCCCAACGAATCCCATTCCCCAATGAGCCTTCGACCGTAGAGAAGAATATGAATAGTGGCTTCCCTACAATATGGGTTTCCGGTACGTATCCCCAAATCCTGGAGTCTTCTGAATTATGGCGATTATCACCCATCATCCAGTAATAATCTTGCTGGAAAGTATAGCTGTCTGTCCTTTCTCCATTAATATATATGTCATCTCCTTTGATCTCTAAATCATTGTTTTCATAGACCGAAATGATGCGTTTGTAAGGGGCAATGGTCTCAGTGGAAAGCTGAACCTTGGCTCCTTTTTTCGGAATATAAAGAGGGCCGAAGTTATCATAGTTCCAACCTCCAAAATGTTCAGAGTCATGGGGGAAGAAATGATCGGGGGGTACCGGGTTTTTGGTCAAATCTGCCACTTCAAAAGTCGCATTAGGCAGCATAGATTGTAAGCGTTCCTTCTGTTTGTTGGTCAATACAACCACCATTCCTTCATTGGTAAATTGGCGGACATCTTCTTTAGAGATGAGCCATTCGGTAAATTTAGCGGTATTGACCGGAGGTCCATTGAAGCGGACCACATAAATATACTGCAGGCCCGCAGGGTTTTTGGCGGCTTCTCCATTGATGTAGACTTGACGATCTCTGATTTCAAGTGTATCTCCGGCAACCGCAATGCACCGCTTCACATAAAAATCTGTCTTGTCTAAGGGGCGAGTGATAAACTCATATTGACGTTGGTATTGTTGCAACTGACCACTGCGTCTGGCTTGCCCGATATCTACCGTTCTGGACGGGAGTACGAAGACGCTATCGCCCACCGGCCAATTGAATACGACCGGCTCGTTTCGATCCAGAGATTCTAAAGCCGGAAATCTGAAATACGGCAAACTAGGATTTTCTAAATAGGATTCGGTATTCAAGAAGGGAACCCGATTATGCAGGAGCGGTACTTGGAGCACGGTCATGGGTGTCCGCATACCATAGTGCACTTTACTCACAAAGAGATAATCGCCCACCATCAGGGAGTCTTCCATGGAAGAAGTCGGAATGGTATACGCTTCGATCAAGAACATACGGATGAACGCTGCCGCAAAAACAGCGAAGACCAGAGATTCGAAATTTTCTCGTAGGACTGTTTTTTTATATGGGTTTCTGTTTTTGAGTCTTTCGTATTCACGTGTTTTTCCTGCCTCTTTGGCCGCTTGCAGTTTTTCGTTGTAGGCTGCCTCGAGATCCAGTGTCTTTCCTATATATTGGGTGTCCTCTTTTCGGCCCAGATAGATAAAGTAGAGGGGCCCTGCGATGACCGCCAGAAAAGAATCCAGAAAGCTGTACTTTCCAAAGGAACGAACCAAGTCTACCGCTAATCCCGCATAAATAAATATGTTAACGATGGGAAAAAGCATCCACCAGGCATAGTTTTTCTTCCTTCCGACCAGCTCGGCCCAGATTCCGAAGTTGAGGCCGGGTATCCAACCTTTGGAGCCATCAACATCTGCTTTGGGAAACAATAGCGTCAAGCCATAGCTTAACAATATATAGCCTACAATCAAAAAAATCAGTATCGTCACAGTTCGTTATTTTGTTGCGCTAAGATAACGAAAAGCTGAGGCTTGGAGGGGTGTCCCTATTCATTCAATCGACCAACGGATTAAATCCTTCGGTTAATTGATCAAATCATTCAAATCTTCATCGTCATCGCCAAACATATCCGACAAAGGATCTGTAAAGGTGAAAGTATTCTCAATGATTTCTCGTTCAATCGTATTGAAAGTGCTCAATCCATGCAAAAGCAATTCCATGGCCGTGAAGGATTCCTCTCCTTCAAAATTTCGGGTCTTAGCCAAACCTGCCAGCCCGTTGACCTTTTGAAGCTCTTGTTGATATTGTTTGCCTGATGCGTCATTGATCAAATCCACCGATCCGCGATTTTCAAAGTAGTTTTTGACATCTACATATGGACTATCCTCTCCCTGGGGTCCTTCATCCGGGTGGTCAAAATGAATCAGGAATAATTCTTGGATCGCTTCATTGATGATATCTATAGCGACCTCATAGGCTCCACTTTGTTCGCCTTCGTAGACCAGTTCTACCTTTCCGGTAATCGAAGGAATGATTCCCCAGAAATCGGTGATTCTGGCCGTGGTGGATGTTTCTTTATTGATCAACATCCTGCGTTCAGCGGCAGAATACAGGTTTTCCATGGCCGAGATGCTGAGCCTTGCCGATACACCACTATTTTCATCTACATACTCACTCTCTCGTGCCTTAAAGGTGATCAGCTCAATAAAATCTTTGAGGAGTTCCGGAATATGAACGGCATCCCTTTGAGCATCTGAGATATGGGCTTCCTGTTGGGTGATTTCTTTTGCAATATCCAATGTTTTGGGATAGTGCGTTAGGATTTGACTCTCAATCCTGTCTTTCAGTGGGGTGATGATGCTTCCTCTGTTGGTGTAATCTTCAGGGTTGGCAGTAAAAATAAATTGCAAATCCAAGGGCATTCTCAATTTGAACCCTCGAATCTGAATATCTCCTTCCTGCAATATATTGAACAAGGCCACTTGAATCCGCGCTTGTAAATCCGGCAATTCGTTGATCACAAAAATGGATCGATGAGCGCGAGGAACTAATCCAAAGTGAATCACCCGCTCATCAGAGTAAGCGAGTTTCATGCTGGCCGCCTTGATGGGATCTACATCTCCGATCAAGTCGGCTATACTCACATCCGGGGTGGCGAGTTTTTCAACGAATCGCTCCTCCTTGGGTAACCAATCGATTGGGCAATCGTCTCCATGCTCTTGAACCATTTGTTTGCCCTCAAAAGTGATGGGATTCAAAGGGTCGTCGTTGAGTTCATTGCCTTTGATGAAGGGAATGTAGTCATCCATAAGGTGCACCATCAAGCGCGCAATACGAGTTTTAGCCTGGCCTCTGAGGCCCAGCAGGAGCATATTGTGCCTTGAAAGAATCGCTCTTTCCAGATCAGGAATCACCGTATCTTCAAATCCTTTGATTTCGGGGAACACGGCTTCACCGGAAGATAATTTTCGGATCAGATTCTCCCTTAATTCGTCTTTAATACTTTTACTTTGGTAGCCTGCGGCTTTGAGTTCACCTAAGGTGCTGACTTGCTTCATGAAGCTATTTGTTTTTACGTCCTTTTTTCTTCTTGTAATCCATAAAGACGAAGTTGCCTAAGCCTTCGGGACTACTGTAAAATGCTTTTCCATTATTCGCCCGTGTGAATTCATCAATGAACTGAATCAAATACGGATCTCGGGCAATCATAAAAGTTGTGATGGGGATATTGAGTTTTCTGCAACGGTAGGCCAGACTTAAAGTTCGCTGAACAATTTTCTGGTCTAAACCGAATGAGTTTTTATAGTATCGCTTGCCGATTTTGATACATGATGGTTTCCCATCGGTAATCATCATGATCTGCTTGTTGGGGTTTCTTCTTTTGGCTAGTAATTTGATAGCCAGATCCAACCCGGCTACGGTATTGGTATGATAAGGGCCGACTTCCAAATAGGGGAGGTCTTTCAATTCCACTTTCCAGGCATCGTTACCAAAGGCTACAATATCAAGGGTGTCTTTCGGATAGCGCGTTTGAATCAACTCAGACAAAGCCAATGCTACTTTTTTGGCCGGGGTGATTCTATCCTCTCCATATAGAATCATAGAGTGGGATAGGTCAATCATTAAGACCGTGCTGGTTTGCGTTTGGTAGTAAGACTCATAGACTTCCAGATCTTGCTGGGTCAACATGAAGTCATCTATTCCGTGATTGATTTGCGCATTTCTCAGTGATTGAGATAAGGCAATATCCTCGGGTCGATCCCCAAACTCAAAGGGTTTGATGTCGGAAGTCTTCTCATCTCCACGACCGATAAACTTCGTATCGTGTTGCCCGGATCTTGATTTTTTGAGATCCTGAAAGATGTCTTTTAATGCTTTTTGCCGTAAGGCGATTTCCAACTTTCGGGTAGGGCCCATGCGGCCCCCGTTATTCTTTCCATCTGATAGAAAACCTTTCTTTTTTAGGTCTTCAATAAAGTCTGCAATACCGTAATCATCCGGGGTGAGCTTGTATTTTCTGTCGAGAATCGTCAACCAGTTTAGGGCTTCAGATACATCCCCTGAGGTATGCAACAACAGCTCTTTAAAGATGTCCAATAATTTATCAAAGGGATGTTCCGACTGCTCTTCGCCGGAATATGCCGAGAACTTCCAACCTATCATATAAGAGAGAATGAAAAAACAAGGTAAATAGTTCAGTGCAATTGTTACCTCATTTCAAAGGTTGTTTTTCCCGCTCGGTAGCCTTTGTTATACAGTTCGATTTCGTATAACCCCTCCATGAATGGTGTCAAGGGTTTCCAGTCGATACAATATTGTTCGGGTTTTTGTCTGTAATCTACTTCCGTAAAAGTTGTGAATCGAATCAATTCCTGATTTGTCTGCGATTGAATGACTCCGGATCCCATGGTTTCTATTGCAATGGTTTCTCCAATCGGGTTAATAATTCTCAAGTGAAAAGTTTCTTTACCGGCTTGCGCCACAGCATTGGAGCTGGTGGTAAAACACACTTTTAAAAGGTCTATGTTTCGCGCTCTTCTTCTGGACCGGAGCTTTCCATTGTCATTTACTTTAAAGCCTTCTACAATCAAATCACCTACCTCGATAACGGAGGCCCGGTTGATCTTCTTAAGCATCTCCTCTTGTTTTTGTTTCAGACGTTCCTGATCGGTCAACAAGTCCTCTTTCTCCTCTTCTAAAGCGGTCCGTTGGCTTCTTTCTTCATTGACCTTATTCGTAAGTACTTGGTTTTCCTGTTTTAGATTTTGATTGTCTGCAGACAAGGCTTCATTTTCAGTTTTCAGTTTCTCAATTTCCATTAAATAATCATCAATGTTGTTTTTCAATTCATTGAGCTTTACTCTTGCTGCAGCTAAATTACGTTTGTCGACTAATAGGTTGTCGATCTGGTCTTTTTGATCTTTCAACTTATTTTTTTGCTCTTCGATCAGTTGATTGAGGTCTTCATTATCTGTTTTTAAACCCTCTAGTTCTGAAATGGCTTCATAATATTCCTCTTCAAGATCGTTTTTAAGCTTATTGGCTTCTTTAAGCTCTTGTCCCTGCTGTTCAATGATTTTATCATTGTTGAATTTATCATACATCAAGTAGGCATTCACAACGAGTAGAATCAGGATGGCAATGATTGCGATGGCAGATAAACGGTCTCTTTTGGTTCTGTTGTTCATATGGTCAATTCCGGTGGTTTCAGCTTAAATATCTTACATTTATTCAAGAAACTGCATAGACCTCTACGATTTAGAGGGTTTGAACTATGAAAAGCATGATTTCTTCTACTTTAAGATAATAAGCCTCTATGGACCGACAGCATATGCCCTCTATTTTATTTTTGGATATTGAAACCGTTTCCGCTCATCAGGAGTATGATTTACTTTCTCACCGGATGAAAGAGCAATGGCAAAGAAAGTCGAAACGTTTTTTGCCGCAAGGCGAAGAAACGACAGAAGAAAAGTGGTCTGAATTATATACGGACAAAGCGGCTATCATGGCAGAATTTGGTCGGATCGTATGTATTTCTGTCGGATTCTTGCATGAAAAGCCCAACGGTGATTGGGGTATGAGGATCAAAAGCTTTGCGAATACAGACGAGTTGACTTTACTCACAGATTTTGCAGCTATGCTCGAAGAATCCTTCGCGCAGCGCCAGTTTCAATATCTGTGCGGACACAATGTGCGCGAGTTTGACTTGCCTTATATCGGCAGACGGATGTTGATTCAGGGTATGCCCTTACCTTTACCGATGCAATTGCAGGGGAAGAAACCCTGGGAGCTTAAGCACATATTGGATACCATGGAACTTTGGAAGTTTGGCGATTTCAAGCATTACACTTCTTTGGACTTACTATCAGCTATCTTCGATATTCCTTCGCCTAAATCGGACATTGACGGAAGTCAGGTAGGGCGTGTGTTTTATCAGGAAGGAGATCTGGAACGCATAAAAAATTACTGTGAAAGAGATGTTTGGGTCACAGCTTCTGTATTTTTACGCATGAATCAAATGGATTATCCTCAAGATAAGGATGTCGTATACGTTTAAAATCGAATTATGAATCATAAGATAGCACCGTCCTTACTATCGGCCAATTTCGGCAACTTAGAAGCTGATATTCAGATGATCAATGAGTCTCAGGCGGACTGGTTGCATTTGGATGTAATGGATGGTCGGTTTGTGCCGAATATTACTTTTGGAATGATGATCGTCGAAAAGGCAAAAGAGTTGTGCCAGAAGCCCCTGGACACGCATTTGATGATCGTCGAGCCCGAGAAATATGTTCGGGATTTTGTGAAAGCCGGATCAGATGTCGTTTCAGTTCATGTGGAGGCCAGCACGCATTTACATCGTACGATTCAAATGATCAAGGAAGCCGGTGCGAAGGCGGGAGCTGTCTTGAATCCGCACACGCCGGTCGAGCATGTTTTTGATGTCTTAGAAGACTTGGATTTGGTGCTCATTATGTCTGTCAATCCAGGCTTTGGAGGACAAAAATTTATCTACCGGGCGCTACATAAGATCAAGAAATTGAAAGACGAGATCATCACAAGAAATCTAGATTGTGTCATCGAGGTAGATGGAGGTGTTGGCTTACACAACGCACAAAAGGTATTGGAGGCAGGCGCAGATGTGTTGGTCGCCGGAAGTGCCGTATTTGGTTCTCTAGACCCTAAGGATACCATTCAAAAGCTAAAAGCTATAGGAAGTCATACGCTTTAATTCCTTGAAGCGTTCATTCATAAATCAATTTGTGTTTATCAGGTACCTGTGGATCATAGCAGCGATATGGATGGTGACTGCCTCAAATGTATGGGGTCAGAATGACATCCGATTGGAAGGGGTTGTTCTGGACAGGGTGAGCCAGAAACCTATTGATTTCGTGACCGTCTATCAAGAAGGGACCACAGATGTAGTGGAGACCGATCAAAAAGGGCAGTTTTCTCTTCTGATTCCGCAAGTTTCCGATTCTATAGTGTTGATCGCCACCAGGATTGGCTATAAAAAAACAAGGTTGGTGCTTCAAGCTGAGAGCCTTGAAGGCCAACTGATTGTCTTAAAATTAAGGCCCGGTGATGCCACGGTAGAGGTTGTCGTCAAGCAAAGCCGATTAGAAGAGTCGGAAATGATCACGGAGACCGCAGAGGAGTTTGCCTTATTGCCCTCTACGACAGGAAATATCGAATCCATTCTTCCTTCCATTGCCTTAGGTGTGAGTGTTTCCAGTGGGGGCGAATTGAGTTCTCAGTATAATGTCCGGGGCGGGAACTACGATGAGAACCTAGTTTATGTCAATGATTTTGAAATCTACAGGCCGCAGTTGGTTCGGTCAGGCCAACAAGAGGGTCTTTCTTTTCCCAATCCTGATCTGATGCAAAGCCTTTCGTTTTCATCCGGAGGATTCACGCCTCAATACGGAGACAAGATGTCATCTGTTATGGATATTACCTACAAGCGACCGGATAGTCTCGGAGGTTCCTTTTCAGCATCCTTTCTGGGAGCGACTGCTCATTTGGAAGGACGTACAGATTTAGGAGCGAAGGAACGTCCTCTGCGATATTTGATCGGTGCCCGGTACAAGACGAACGCTTACTTGCTCAACACCTTGGATGTTCAGGGAGAGTACATTCCTAATTTCTTTGATCTACAATCGCTTATTTCTTTGGATCTCAATGATCAATGGCAAGTAGGGACCTTGTTGAATTACAATCAGGCAGATTACAGATTTGAGCCGATTTCCAGGAGTTCCGCCTTTGGGTTGATTGATTTTGCCTTGAAGTTGACGACAGCCTTTCAAGGTGCTGAATTAACTACATTTAGAAATTATCACGTAGGGGGGTATCTCCGACACTTGTCCACAGAAGGAGATGTGCAGTCCTCTTTTAAGCTACTGCTAGCGCATTACCAGAGTTTGGAATCGGAAACTTTTGACATCATAGGAGACTACCGATTGAGTCAGATAGAGACAGATCTCGGTTCCGATGATTTTGGTACAGAAGTCGCTCTTTTGGGAGACGGGACGCAGCATATCAACGGGCGGAATTTTCTCAATATGAATGTCACCTATATGCGTGCTTTAGGTGCGTTGCAATGGGAACCGGATGCCGGCAGGGAGCATTACTTTTCTTATGGTGCTACGATCAAGCGTGAGCTGATCGACGACCAATTGAAAGAATGGGAACGCCTGGATTCTGCCGGTTACAGCTTGTCTTATGATCCGAATCAAGTTTTGATTAACACCTATAGTCAGACGGAGACGAATCTAGAGAGTTACCGATTCGCCGGATTTTTGCAGGATGAATGGGTTTTTGATAATGGAGTAGAGGAGTTTCAGTGGACCTATGGCTTGAGAGCCACCTACTGGACTTTAAACGAAGAGTGGAATATTTCCCCCAGGACTCAATTGCTCTTTCGTTCAGATCGGGTGCATCCGAATATGACCTTTAAGCTAGCCAGTGGGTATTATGTGCAGCCTCCCTTATATCGAGAGATGAGGGATATTCGTGGACAGGTGAATACGCAACTTCAGGCACAGAAGTCTTGGCAAATTCTTGCAGGCTGGAATTACGATTTCAGAATGTTGAATCTGCCCAAACCTTTCCGTTTGATTGTAGAAGGGTACTATAAAAGGCTGTGGGATATTGTGCCTTATGATTTTGATAATGTTAGGATTCGCTATTCCGGTCAAAACGAAGCCAATGGTTACGTGATGGGATTAGATGCAAGAATAAATGGAGAGTTTGTACCCGGAGTAGAAAGTTGGGTCAATTTATCCATTTTGGCAGCGAGGGAGAATTTTACGGAAGTGCAGCATTTGAAGCGCGAACTAGGGGACACGGCTGCTGTTCCTGTCAATTATGTTCCCCGGCCTACGGATCGTCCCTTCAGTCTATCCATGTTTTTTCAGGATTATTTACCCATGAATGAGCGATTTCGGACGCATGTCATGATCACGGTGTCCTCCGGATTGCCTTTTGGATTGAGAGATAATAATGAGATTTATAGGAATCCTTATCGTTTTAGAATGTATCAAAGGGTAGACATTGGATTTTCCTATCAATTGTGGCAGCGGGAGTGGCGCGCTTCTAAGCCGGATCATTGGTTGCGTAATTTTAAAGATGCTTGGGTGAGTTTGGAAGTTTTTAACCTATTGCAAATCCAGAATGAAGCCAGTAATACCTGGATCAAAACGATTACCAATCGACAGTTTGCCGTTCCGAATTACCTCAGCTCAAGGAGGATAAATTTGCGGTTCCGATTTTCCTTTTGACCCGCTTCTTGTATATTTTACTGAAAAACGTATCTTTGTGCGCGCGAAATCCTCTAGAGTCGGCAGAGACTGAGTAAAGAGGGATTAATCATAAAAAAAGAATGTTCGCATGTCAGTAAGAATGAGATTACAAAGAAAGGGTAGAAAAAAACAACCTTTTTACCACATCGTGATCGCGGATCAAAGAGCTCCCAGAGATGGTAAGTTCATTGAAAAATTAGGAACTTATAACCCGATGACCAGTCCTGCAACCATCAATTTGGATCAGGATTTAGCATTAGAGTGGTTGGATAAAGGTGCACAGCCTTCCGATACAGTGAGAGCCATTTTGAAATTTACAGGTGTCTTATACAAGAAACACCTTCAAAGAGGCGTTACAAAAGGTGCCTTGTCACAAGAAAAAGCCGATGCGATGTATGCTGAATTTGCAGCTAAGAAAGGGGAAGCTCTTCAACAACGTATCGAAAAGACCGCTGACGAGAAAGCGGCTTTGCAAGCAAAGCTTTTTGGTAAAGCGCCAGCGCCAGTAAAAGAAGAGGAAGAGTAGACAAGCTTCTTTCACAATAAAATATCTGACCCGGTCAGATCATAAGATTGGAAAACACAACCTGGTAGGGATTCATTTCGCTACCAGGTTGATTTTTATAAACCCTAAGGTATTATGGAAAAACTAGACCCAAAGTATTTAGAAGAATTGGAGCAAATCATCGAAGGTGTGCAGAGCTCAGAAGCCCTTGCTCAGTATCTTGATGATGAAGAAGAAGCTTCTTACAAGATGATGATCGATGAATTTGAGCCGGCTATTGAGGCCCTTTATCAAAAAGTGGCCGACGAAAAGCCTATGCAAATCATCGCATTGGAAGAACATTTAATGGATGAGCGTTTAGAGGCCCTCTATATACCGCGTGTTCTGGGTTTTACAGTCTTGAGAGGTGTGGTCAACGAAGAGTACAAGTACATCAATCCACAGCCTAACTTCAAGAAAGTTCTTCTGTATATCTGTTCATCTGCCAACTTCGAGATTTTGCAAAATCGAATTGGGCAGGCTTTGCAGGTTGGATTTGCCATGAGCAGTGATATTTGGATTACCAATATTATTAATCAAGTCGATCTCAAAAGAGTCCAGCAGTATCTGAGAGCTCAAAAGTTGGATCGCTACCGAGATGTCGATGCCCGGAAAGCGGGTTACGAACGATATAAAAAGCAATTCAGTGATCTGAATTTTTACACAGCGACCTTTCCGGAAAATGAAACAGAACTAAAGCTGTTTTATCCAAGTTTGAAGAACTTCTTCGTTGAAAGGGTACTGAGAGGGAAAGACAATAGTTCGCTATATCCTTATATTTTGGATTTTGTTGGCAATGATGCCTTGCCGGGTAGTATTGAGTATGTGTATTTATTTGGCTTATTCATCAATTATTCTGAAGTAGAAGGAAATGCAAAAGAAGTTCTCTCCAAACGTCTGAATGCAGAGAGAAAAGAAATCACCCACTTCAATCAGAAGTACTTTACCTTTTTGCGAGAACTTTTAGACAGCAGGCTCCCGGTGACTCCTGCATGTGACAAGCGAGTTTCTTCTTTGTTGGATAAAGGAATTGAGGATGATTTGAGTATGTATTATAGCTTAACGGATACAATTCACTCTAAAGGCTATATTCATGAAGATACTCAGGAAGCGGTCAGGAGTTTTTACTATGCTCACGAAGGATTGTCTACCATCAATGAATGTTTAAGATTAACCATCTTTAAATACTTCGATCAGTTACTCCAAAATCTCGGTGTGGAAGAGTATAAAGAGTATATGGAAATCTACAATACCTTCATTGCCTACATGAATATTTTCAGAAATGAAAAATTTGATCAAGCAGTCAAACATGCTTCCTTGCGATATGTCAAGAGACTGACCAAACACTACACAGATAAAAGAGGAAAGGACTATCAATCCATCAAGAAGTTTACCATGAGTACGTTCATGGAGCTAGGATTCATGAATGAAAAAGAGTTGAAGAACTTTTTTAAGACAAAGAGAAAGAAACGCACGACGAATTAAAACCAAAAGGGTGGACTACAATCCACCCTTTTTTTATATTGAATAAAAAAGAAGCATGATTACGGATGTCGTTAGAGGAATTATATCTTATTTCAGGGCATTATCCTACCTGGGAAAGGGTAGGTTAGGTTTATTGGCTATGGCTCCGGGCGCCTTGGGTGCAGCTTTAGGAGCTATTTATATTTATCTCGCATATTCGTATTCCGACAATATCGCGGCCTGGATCATGGGAATCTATCCATTCGAGCAAGGGGAAGCGACAACGACTTTTATCACGCAGTGGTTTACATTCATCCTCCTTACAGTCTTGTATTTCATCTTGTTAAAGTATGTCATTTTGATCATTGGAGGCCCCTTCATGAGTCCATTTTCGGAGCGCATTGAACAGATTATCCGAGGGGCGCATCCTACAGCAAGCTTCAGTGCCGCTCAATTTGTCAAAGATATCATCAGAGCTTTACGTCTGAATGTGAGGAACCTGCTGAGAGAAATAGGCTGGACACTTCTGCTGTTAATACTTTCTTTATTCGCCGTACTGGCCCCTTTTACCAGCATAGCCCTCTTTTTGGTGGGAGCATTTTACGCCGGTTACGGAAACCTGGATTTTACCATGGAACGTCATTTGAATTACAAAGAGAGTGTGGACTTTGTGAAACGGAATAAAGGGGTAGCCTTAGGGAATGGTATTGGCTTTATGATCCTATTTACCATACCGGTTTTGGGCATCTTTATCGCCTTACCATTGTCTGCGGCAGCAGGCACTATTGAAACCATCCGAGCTTTAGACAGAGAGAACCTTTTGAAATAGTTTATTCGTCTATAAACTTATAGCCGACACCTCTGACCGAGTGGAAATATTGTGGGTTCTTGCTGTCTTTTTCGAAATACTTTCTAAAAGAAAGAATGAAGTTATCTATCGTTCGGGTAGAAGGGAAAACGTCGTATCCCCAAACTGATTGAAGGATTTGTTGACGAGATACCACCTCACCGCGGCGGTCAATCAGTAACTTCAGCAACATAGCCTCCTTTTTAGTGAGTTCAAAATTACGATCAGGTGATTCCACCTCATAAGTTTTGAAATTGATTTTATGACCTCCGAATTCATAGTGTTCGACGCCATTATCTTCAGTTTTCCCCGCTCTCTTGAGTTGGTTTTTGATACGCAGCAGTAATTCCTCCAGATTGAAAGGCTTGGTGATGTAGTCGTCAGCTCCTCTTTTCAATCCTTCTACGCGTTCACTCGGACCATCTTTTGCCGTAAGGAAGATAATGGGTACCTCAAAATTAGTGAGACGGACGTGTTCTGCAATTTGCAGCCCATCTACTTCGGGCAACATAATGTCTAACAATAATAAGTCGAAGTGCTGTTCGTCAAGAATTTTAATTGCTTTTTTACCATTTCCGGTTGACACCACTTCATACCCCTCCATTTCCAGGTTCATCTTAACCAAGTCACGGATATTTTCTTCATCTTCTACCAGTAATATTCTTTGGCTCATGATCTTTTAATTTTGAGTACAGGGCAAATGCAAAGTAAAGGTGGTTCCTTTGGGTTGATTGTCTGTGACCACAATGGAACCTTTGTGTGCATCCACCAATTGTTCTAGGATATACAAACCCAATCCGGTCCCTTTTGTTTTGCGGGTGTCTTCTGACCCTACGCGGTAAAAACTATTGAAGATGTTTTTCTTTTCCTCTTCAGGTATCCCAACGCCTTGATCAGAAACGCTGATACTAAGCGTTTTTCCATCTGATTTTGAGTGAATATGAATCAATTTTTCCTCCGGAGAATATTTTATGGCATTGTCAATAAGATTACCAATCATTGACATAAAACCGGTGCGATCGAGATCCGCAAACCTTGAGTTTTCCTCCAAATCGAGTGAAAATTCAACATCCGGATATGCCATGGCCATTCGATTCACATAATCCCGAATTAAATCATGGACATTCTCTCTCTCAAATAAAGGTGTGTAATTATTCTCGACTTTAGCTGCCAATAATAAATTGTCCACCAAGGTTTTTAGTCGATCCAATTCATGTTGGGCATTGATCGCGATTCGCTCTACTTGTTCTTCCGGTAATTTTCTTCTTTGAATCGTCTCCAATCCCAATCGGGCAGAGGCAATAGGCGATTTCAATTCATGTGTGATGGATAGCAAAAAGTTTCGTTTTTCCTGAGCAGTTTTGATGAGGTTGTTGAATCCTTGAATCGCTCCTCATTGCCGAAGGTCCCTTCTGCTACCATCACCAGCCTGAGTGTATCGACCTTTGCCCTGAAGGCATCCTGATTCTTTGTATATAAAAGGATGCTCCACCAGGAGAATGCCAGACACATGTACGCAATGACAGCGAAAGAAAGTAAGCGAAGTCGTATGGGATTGTTCCTTTGCATTTATCCCCCTAGAACGCGATCTAAAGCGTTTTTCATTTTGTCCAGAGCTTCCTGCATATCGTCCTCTTTATGCACGGCAGATATAAACCCTACTTCATATCCTGAAGGTCCCAAATACACACCATCGTGTAAGAGGTGTGCATGAATACGTTTAAACAGTTCCATCTTTGATGCGTCGATCTGATCTGATCGGCGAATGGTTTCCTGGCTAAATTTCAGCCAAAAAATAGATCCTATTCTCTGAAATCCCGCATCGTAACCTTTTTCCGATATGTGCTGCTCCAGTTCGCCAATAAAGGCAGCAGAGGTCTCTTCAAGTGAATTGTAAAAACCGGGTTTGAGTAATTCTGTCAGCGTAGCAAAGCCTGCAGCCATAGCCATAGGATTAGCTGATAAGGTGCCTGCTTGATAGACCTCTCCTTCAGGGGCTACATGTTTCATCATGGCTCGCCTTCCGGCAAATGCGCCCACAGGCATTCCGCCGCCAATGATTTTTCCAAAGGTGAGTAGGTCAGGTTGGATATCATACAGTCCTGCGGCACCCTCAAAACCCACTCTGAACCCTGATATAACTTCATCAAATATCAAGAGGATACCGTATTCAGTGCATTTCTCTCTCAAATGCTGTAAATAGGCTTTTCTTTGGATGAGCAGTCCATTATTGGCAGGGATGGGTTCAATGATGACAGCGGCAATTTTTTCGTGGTGCTCAGCCAAACAAGCGTCCAGGGCTTCCTCATCATCTAAAGGCAGGACGATCGTCATTTCAGCTAAAGCCTTCGGTATGCCTGCCGATGAACTCGTACCAAAAGTGGCCAGACCTGATCCTGCTTTGACCATTAGGGAGTCCACGTGTCCATGATAACAACCTTCAAATTTGACTAGATGATCTTTGCCGGTAATTCCTCTGGCGAGGCGAATTGCAGACATCACGGCCTCTGTTCCTGAGCTTACAAATCGAATTTGATCCAGATAGCTGTGATTTTCTGTAATCAATTTACCCAACTGATTTCCTAAGCGAGAAGGAGTTCCAAATGAAGTTCCTTTATCCAGCGTCTCATGCAAAAAAGATAAGATGTCCGGATGGGCATGTCCCAAAATCAAGGGTCCCCAACTGCAGCAAAAATCCAGAAAACGATTGCCATCCTCGTCAAAAAGGTGACAGCCTTTTCCTTCCTTTACAAAAACGGGAGGTCCCTCCACTGATTTGAAAGCGCGTACCGGTGAATTTACTCCTCCGGGGAAATAGTGTTTTGCTTCTTCAAATAATGCAGCTGATGTTTTCCGTTCGATCATCGTATTTCTCATAATTTGTATCAATATTCGACAAACGTAACCATCTTTCCAAATAATGTTTGTCACCAGAGCGAAAGAATGATTCTGGTATAGAAGGTTGAGCAATCCTACTGATTTCTTACATTTACAGAATGAAAAGAATAGAGGCGATCGTCCGACATCTGTTAATCCACCGCAAGAAAGTAGTCTTGCCGGGTATTGGATTATTGCACCTCTATCGGACACCAGCCAATGTGCGAACCCCAGAGGGCCTTATAGATCCGCCATCTGAGGAACTATTGTTTACAGAAACCGGACAATTAGGGGAAGCACATTTTATGGATCAACTTCAATCTTTGCCTTTACATCCGGATACGGACCATTCACGCATTCAGGATGAAATGAGTGCATTTTGCCGAAAGGCAGATCAGGCCGGATTTCTGCAAATCGGTTCTATAGTCCAGCTTCAAAAACAAGACGGGCATTGGAGATTGGAAGCATCTCAATTAGAAGGAATTTCTCCTTTTGCTGCTTTAAAAGCTTTAGAACTCCCTCCTTTACGTGCTGTGGTGAATCCGGAAATACAGAAGCAGCCTGCGATGAAGGCTAAGCCTGCGCCTCGAAACAGGTCCCGGGCAATGGTCTTTACCTTGTCACTCTTATTTATTTTGCTGAGTGTGATGCTATGGTGGTTACTGCCTGAAGTGCAGGAACAAAGAGAAAGCTTTAGCAAAGTATTTGTGCATGAAGAGCGCGTGAATGTCAGCCCTTCGGAAATAGAGGCGATAGACCCCTTGAATATGGACAGCATGCAAGAAGCTCATGATCAGGAGCCGGAGCTTGCTGAGGAAGAAGAGGCCTTGCAAAGTGAAGAGCATCTAAAAGATACCTTTGCCATCGACGCTCAAGGTGATGAGACAAATATAGAGGAGGAAGAAACGAATGAGGAAGAAATACTCTCTGTACAAGAAGAGTGCGTCATCATTGTTGGAGCTTTTAGCAAAGCCTCCAATATTCACAGCATGAAGCAAAAATTGTCAGACTTGGGATATGATGTGTATACGCAAGAATACCGGGGCTTGACCAGAGTGGGTTTATATTCCGTATGTATTGAAGAGGACTTGGACTCCATCCTTGCCGTTTGCAGAGAGAACATTGAATCCGCCTCCTGGATTCTGGAAGAAAATAAATAGACATGAGTAATACGGATCAGATGATACTTATCGCCGGACCATGCGCGATAGAAGGGGAGGAGATGGCTTTTGAAATTGCCGATCAGTTACACCAGATTACTCAAAAATATCCTGTTCAGTGGATTTTTAAAGGCTCCTACCGAAAAGCGAATCGTTCAAAAAGTGATTCTTTTACAGGGATAGGAGATGAAAAAGCTTTACAAATCTTGAAAAATGTAGGAGCTAAGTATCAGGTTCCTGTATTGACCGATATTCATGAATCCCAAGAAGCGGCTATGGCCGCTGAATATGTAGACGTATTGCAAATTCCGGCTTTCTTGTGTCGTCAGACAGACTTGTTGCATGCTGCAGCTGCCACAGGAAAAATTGTCAACATCAAAAAGGGGCAATTCATGAGTGCTGAAAGCATGAAATTTGCTGCCGAAAAGGTCAGAGAAGTAGATGGAGGTCGCGCCTGGCTGACAGAGCGGGGTACGACCTTCGGATATCAGGATTTGGTGGTCGATTTCAGGGGTATTCCCTTGATGAAAAGCTTTAGTGAGAAGGTGATTCTGGATTGTACCCATTCACTGCAACAACCCAATCAATCTGTAGGGGTTACCGGAGGGAAACCTGCTTTAATTTCTACAATAGCCAGAGCAGGAGCTGCGGTGGGTGCTGATGGATTCTTTATTGAGACCCACTACAATCCTTCAGAGGCGCAATCTGATGCAGCGAATATGCTTCCTTTGGATCAACTGGAAGGTATTTTAGTTCAGTTATTGGCGATCCGTAAAGCATTAGCCATCTGATGCAAACCGTTGAATTAAAAAAAGTCCCTCTTGAAGCCTGGGACGAAGATGCTCTAAAATGGGAGGCCATTCAGCGACTGGGAAGGTCTGAAGAAGAAGGTGTGGTCGCCCAGATCGATAAACGCTCCCTGGATGCGCGCTCTAAAAGGCCTTTTTACAGGATACGCGTGAACGTATTTAATAGGGAGGAGTATCAAGAGAGCCCCAACTTTAGCGACGAATTTCAGGATGTCTCACAAGCACGGCCCATTTATATCATAGGAGCCGGCCCGGCAGGTTATTTCGCAGCCATGGAATGCATCAGTCTGGGGTACAAGCCCATCATCATCGAGCGAGGAAAAGATGCTCAGGCAAGGAGGCGAGATTTGAGGGCGATCCAACAATTCGGAGAAGTCAATCCACACTCTAACTATTGTTTCGGAGAAGGAGGTGCAGGCACTTATTCCGATGGGAAGCTTTACACTCGTTCACATAAGCGTGGTAATATTTTTAAAGCGATGAAGCTTCTGGTAGAGCATGGTGCCAAAGAAGATATTTTAATAGATGCGCATCCTCATATCGGATCCAATAAGCTGCCCAAGATTGTAACCAATATCAGGTCCTCTATAGAGTCTTTCGGAGGAGAAGTTCGTTTCGATACCTACATGACAGACCTGCAATGGGATGATCGAGGAATACACAGCATTCAAGTAAATGGAAAGGAGTGGATTCATGATATTAAAGCTTTGATTCTTGCCACAGGCCACTCAGCCAGAGATGTTTATGAATTATTGTTGCGAAGAGAAGTTCTCATAGAACCTAAACCTTTTGCTCTAGGCGTAAGGATTGAACATCCTCAACCCATCATCGATGAA
This sequence comes from uncultured Saprospiraceae bacterium, assembly GCA_964525165.1. Lineage (GTDB taxonomy): Bacteria > Bacteroidota > Bacteroidia > Chitinophagales > Saprospiraceae > JAWLFI01. The sequence goes on from CAZGGG010000025.1 coordinate 22,205, forward strand.
ATCCAATACAGTCAAAGAGAAAGAGAAGCAGGGCTTCCTGCTGCTTCCTATAAACTGGTATGCCAGGTGAAGGATAGAGGTGTATATTCTTTCTGTATGTGTCCCGGAGGATTGGTGGTGCCCGCGGCTACAGCGCCGGGTGAAATCGTCGTCAATGGGATGTCTTTATCCAAGAGAGACTCTCCATATGCCAATTCGGGTACGGTGGTGGCAGTGGAGGAAGAGGATTATGAGTCGTTTCGGAAACATGGGGTACTGGCGGGTTTAGCTTTCCAAAAGTCCGTCGAGCAGAAAGTATTCCAGGCAGGGGATGGATCTCAAAAAGCTCCTGCTCAGCGGCTTACGGATTTTGTAAAGGGTAAGCTATCTGCAGACCTTCCGGACTCTTCCTATATTCCGGGATTATGGTCGGCAGAGTTGGGGTCCGTTTTGCCGAAAGGCATACATGAAAGATTGGTGAAGGCCATTCGACAATTTGATCAGAAAATGAAGGGGTATTATACCCATGAGGCTGTTGTGATTGCTACGGAAAGTCGCACCAGCAGCCCTGTCCGAATACCGAGGGACCGAAAAACCTATATGCATCTGCAGGTCAAGGGTCTTTTCCCTTCCGGAGAAGGGGCCGGTTATGCCGGTGGAATTATATCAGCAGCTTTAGACGGACAAAATGTCGCAAAAGCTGCGGTACGATATTTGAAGGAGAACCATCTATGAAAGACATATTAGATCTTTTAGCCCGCATATTCATATCCACCTTGTTTTTTTTCGAGGCCTATGATTCTATTGCGCATTATCAGTTGACTTTAGATAAGATGACCGCCTATGGCTTGACCTGGCAACAAGATTTATTATTGACAGGATCCTGCATTCTTTTGGTCGTTGGAGGCGTGATGTTGCTTATAGGATATAGGTCTTCGCTTGCTGCTTTTTTACTGCTCATTTATTGGGCACCCCTAACCTTTATTCTACATTCTTGGTGGAATGATCCGGAGGATATACGGCGGATTCAATCGTTACTATTTATTAAAAATGTAGCCATTATGGGTGGCCTGCTGATGGTTATGGTCAATGGTTCCGGGCGATTTAGTATTCGACGATTGTTAGACCGAAGGAAAATTTAAGGGCGGCTTTTAAAACGGCAGACCTTCTTTCCAGAAATCTTTTCGAATCTGAGCATAAGGTTTGGGCACACTGCCATAGGACGCGAAGAATTGTGCCACTCCCGGGATGTCGGAGCCTTCAAAGTCCAAGGTCCAATCTGTACCGGCATGCCTTTCAATGATACGGTCCAGGAAAAGATGCATGGCACAAAGCTCTCGACCGGCGGAATTGGAAGCGCCAAACAGATTGACCAAATACTGGCCCAACCTCAATACCGCAGATTGCAAGACGACCTCTCCGTTTACAGGGTCAATGGCTTTTTCCGCAATGAGGGCATTCTGTTTGTTCGCTTCTTGAAACAGTCTTTGTAGGTTTTGGTAGGCGGAATTTGGGAGACCGGATTTGTGGCCTATTTCCTTTCGGTAAAAATCGGTAAAAGCTCCCCAATTGGTAATCGGTTCCCATATCAAATGGGAGGAATGTTTACGGATCCTCTTCCTCAAACTTTTTCCGTAGTTCTTTCGAATTTCTTCATATGGCTTGTGCAGAGAAAGTTGATAATTTGTTCTCTGCTTCATCTTGAAGTCTTTAAAAAACTTAGTTTGTTCAGTAGGGATGTTCCAAATGAGTCTCCAATACCTACGGCGAAGGGTTTTTTGAATTAGCTGGAATTCTCTATCCTCCGGAAGTGCTCCAAAAAAGCCTAATTGTTGTGCAAAGTAAGGTTGGATGCTTTGTTTCCAAAAAGGGATTTTTTGGTTAAAGGGTAGAGGAAGCACCCATTTTTGATCTTCATTGATCAGTGCTTCCCAAGGACCTAGACAGTCTAGCACCCAACTGAAGCCATAGGGTACCCTATTCCTGTTTTCCCTAATCAGTTGATTCCAGGAATCCTCAGGGATATTTTTTCTGTCCACTATTTCGATCATCGATATGGATATCAGCGAATGTGATCAAATATATTTAAATTTAAAGCAGATGGGTGATTCATTTTTTGAACGATTGATTTATTGGGTCCTTATTATAGGATATCTGAATTGGTTTTATACTGTAGGCGCCTCTTTTATAGCCCTGTGGAGACAACCCAAGAACAGATTAAGGATTTTTCGTTTTGCGCTCACCCTTTTGATTCCCTGGATAGGGGGGCTGTTATTTTGGATATTTCCTCTTATTTTTAAGGAAAACTAAAGTCAGGATTTTCTCTTAAATGAATAACACTTAATTGCATTGAAACTCATACCAAAAGACATTGGTCAAGTCTATCCGGACTTGCCCGGATTAGATTTGATGGAGTTATCTTTACCCCTGGGAGACGAACTTTTTTTGGAGCATTCCAGCTTTGCTTATTTTGATATCTCAGGGCCTGTGAAACAAGTGGAAATCAAGGTAGATATCCATTTGAAGTCAGTATTGCAAGGAGTAATTCAGGCTACACAAGAAGGTGTAAAAGCCGGATTGTTGTTTCTCTCCAATCAAAAGACTGCATCAAATGCGATTATATGGAGATGGGTCGGTCAAAATAATTCAAGTCTGATTATTGGACTAGAGGAATTTTTGTTTGCATTAAATGACTTGAATCTGCTTCGAAGAACAGTCAATGAATCCAAAATAGGTTATTGGCGGTTAGATTTCATAACGAATGCAATCATTTGGAACGAGCAAACCTACCATATACATGAAATACCGGTCGGTCAGAAAATTGATCTTTCAGGGGCGATCAATCATTATCCGGAAGGAGAAGCAAGAGACCGGATTCAAGAGGTCATTGATCGGGCGATGAATGAAAATCAATCATGGTCTGTGGACAGCCCGTTTGTAACTGCTAAGGGTAAGTGGATTACTGTTCGATCTCAAGGATTTCCGCATTTTGAAGAAGGTAAATGCACTGCTATTTATGGGATTTTTCAAGACATTTCAGACTGGGCAGATCAGGCAGAGGAATTTGCCGGTTTTATTGAAGCTTCACCCACACCTATGGCGATTACGGATACAGATGTTCGCTATATCGCTGCATCGGATTCATGGAAAAAGCTCTATGGATTAGAAGGGGTGGAATTGAAAGGGAAATCTCATTATGAAATATTTCCAGAGATCGGTGAGGAATGGAAGTCTAATCATCGAAGATGCATCCAAGGGGAAAGCATCTCACGGGACAAGGATTATTTCGCTATGAGTGATGGTACGGAACAATGGTTAAGATGGTCGGTCAATCCATGGACCACTAAAGGTGGAGATGTAGGGGGTATGGTCATGATGGTAGAAGATATTACAGCAGCGGAAAAACTCAATCGCCAAAACGAGTTATTATTGGAGTTGACCCAAAAGCAAAATGAAAGATTGAAAAGCTTTGCCAATATTGTATCCCACAATCTAAGGACCCATTCCGGCAATATTCAAAATCTTATTACGGCGAGTATTGAAGATCATCCTGAGATTCGAGACTTTGAAGCGATTCAACTGCTCGAAGTCGCCGCTCAGTCCTTATCAGAAACCATTTCCAATTTGGTTGATGTTTCAACTATCCAAAATGCAAGTACAGTTGATTTTGAAGCGGTTGATTTACATAAAGTCCTAAAGAATGTAGTATCCAGCATTCAATCTCTCTTACAAGCAGGCGAGGTACAATTTGATTGTCAAATCGAAGGAGATGGCCAGGTCAAAGGAATTCCTGCCTTTGTAGAAAGTATTCTTTTGAATATACTGACGAATGGTATCAAATATGCTTCTCCGAAGAGAAAAAGTACCTTGAGACTTCGTGCTTACCCTGAAAACTCAGTTTATAAAGTTGAAATTGAAGATAATGGGTTGGGAATTGACCTGAAAAAACATGGGGATCGTCTTTTTTCCATGTATACCACATTTCACAAACATAAAGATGCCAGAGGAATCGGGTTGTTTGTTACCAAGAATCAAATTGAAAGTCTTGGAGGGCGTATTGAAGTGCAAAGTGCGGAAGGAAAAGGATCAAAATTTATCGTAACTTTCAGAAGATGAAGAAGCTTAATTTAACCTGCATTATTGATGATGATCCCATTTTCGTTTTTTCAGCGAAAAGGACACTGAAGCTGGCTAAGATCAGTACATCCTTATTGATCTATTCAAATGGTAAGGATGCTTTTGATAATTTGATGGCTATCGCAGAAAAAGGTAAAGCCTTGCCGGATTTGATATTACTGGATATCAACATGCCTATTTGGAATGGCTGGAACTTTCTGGATGAATTTACCAAATACGACATCTCTAAAGAGATCATCATTTACATCGTCAGCAGTTCTGTGAACCCGGATGATCAAGAGAAAGCCAAAAAATATGAAGCAGTTTCTAATTTTCTAGTGAAGCCCATTAATGCTGATAATCTGGAAGAAGCCATTCTTAAGGATTTTCCGGATATTCAATTAGATGATTAATGGCTTGGGTAAACAATGGAGAATTGAGCATCTAGGGTATATCCGGATTCATCTACTGCTGAGATTCTGATAAAATCCGTATCAGGAGATACGGTGATTCGATGAGGACCTAATGTTTTCTTGTAGTAAGAGCCGTTGATGTGCCATAGAACTTCTTCTTCAGGATTCAGGTGATGGAGTTCAAACAATAGCGGACTGATCGCCCCTTTTTCATCTTTATATAAAATTAGTTGACTGGCCTGTTTGGGATAAATCCATGCCATGGGCTCTCCCTCCGACATGCATTCTTTGGACCATTCAGGCGCATAAGAGAGTTCAGGTCTTTTTTTCTTTAAATAGAACGCGGTTTCCGCGGAGATGAGGAGGGCTGTGTCTTGCCTCATTTGATGCACACTACAATTTCGGTTCACCCGTTGGTTTTGTTCGTTGACCCATACTACCTGATGATGAGGGCAGCTGAGCGTATAAGATGATGCTTTGGGGACCCACTGTGTGTCCTTCGGGCAGAATCGTTGTGCCGGATATTGGGTCACCGCACACACTTCTTTTTGAATCAGATTATCGTAAGCGAGCTCAAAACGGCTTTGCATAGGTAGTAAGCGACTGACGTCAAACAAAATAGGCGCAGCTGCTTCAAATCCGGTCAACCCGTATTTCCCTTCTCCGTCTGAATTTCCCACCCATACACCTATAGTGTATTCGGGGCTGGTCGCGATAGCCCATGCATCCCTGAATCCAATACTAGTTCCCGTTTTCCATGAATAACTCCCCATTTGATCAAATTTTTTCCAGTTAGAAAATTGATTGGGGCGTTCCAGTTCACTGAGCGCCTGCAGCGTAAGACTGATTGCACCGGATCCGATCCAAGGTGTATGTGGAGGTTGTGGAAGGGAATCTTCATTCTTCAATAAGTATATAGAGCCCAAACTTTCCGGCTGTTGGGAACTGTTTTCTGTATAAAAAGTAGTGAGGTGTCCCATAGTGCGATAGGCATTTACCATGTCAAATAAAGAAACCTCAGCACCTCCTAAGATCAGTGATAATCCATAGTGCTCGGAAGATTGATGGAGTGAACTCAAGCCCCATTTTTTCAATTGATCATAGAATTTAGCATAGCCGTATTGCTGTAAGAGGTGTACAAAAGGAAGATTTAATGATTTTTGCAAGGCTTCATCCGCAGCGACCATCCCAGCGTACCCTTTATGAAAATTTTCCGGTCTGAATGACTGAAAGCTCATGGGTTGATCTGCCAGCCATTGTTTGGGCATGATGAGTCCTTCATCCAACATATGGCTGTATAAAAAAGGCTTTAAGATACTCCCTGAGCTCCTAAACGATTGGACATGATCTACCCAGGGAGCATGTTCTGCCGGCAGCTCGGCATAGTTGCCGTGATAGGCCAGGATGGCACCGGATTTTGTATCACAAATTAATACGGCCGCATTGTAGACTCCGTTTCCTCTTAAACGCTTTTGATGATTGGAAAGATGCTGTCGGACTTCTTTTTGGAGTGCGGCGTCCAGGTGCGTTTGATAGGTTCCTGATTGTTGACCACCGGAGGATACAAAAGCTAAGGCATGGGGTGCCAGATCTTGCAGCGGCAGAGGTCGCCTAGGTAATGGTTCTGATCGAGCGGTTGACCAAATCAAACTGTCAATGAGGTCTTTTTTGAGTAATTCATTCAGTAGCGTATTCCTTTTCTGAAGAAATAAGGAATCATTTTTCCCGGGATGAATGATGCCCGGGGCATTGGGCAAAACTGCTAAAGCAGCGGCCTGCCCCCAGCTTAGTTGGTCAGGCGGGATGTCAAAATAACGCCAGCTTGCGGCGCTTAAGCCCACTACATTGCCCCCAAAGGGTGCGTGGGATACATACATCGCGAGGATCTCTTCTTTTGAATACACACTCTCTAGCTGTAAGGCTTTCCAACTTTCCTTCATCTTGTTCCACCAACTGCGCCGCTTTGGATTCATCAAACGGCTGAGCTGCATGCTGATGGTACTGGCACCACTTACGATGCGACCTGATTGCAAATTTTGCCGAAAGGCTCTGATAACAGCTATGAGATCTATACCCCAATGTTGATAGAAGCGCTGGTCCTCAAAAGTTAGAATGCATTGTTTGAACTTTTCCGGACACTTTTGCATCTCAGGGAATCTCCATTGTTCATCTTCAGCGACGCGGGCTGAAAGTAACTGCCCCTCTTCTGAAAAAAGGACCTGAGCATAGGAGCTTTCAAAAACAGGAGGATCCTGAAAATGCCAAACGCATTGCAGGCCTACTATGAAGAGTAATAGAATAGTTGCTGTTTGTAAGAATCGTCTTAAAATCTTGTTATTTGTAATGCTTTTCAATGCGGTCCAGTAATTTGTAACCTTCCGGACTGAGGGATAATTTCTCTCCTGCTTTTCTTCGAGTCAGCAACACAAAATTATCCGCAGCTAATTCATCAGGGTGAATGATGTATTGGGTGTTGTTGGTGATTTTTTGGAAAAAAGGGCCATACCAATCTTGTCCTAAGCCAATGAAATCATCTGTATAGTCCAGTTCATATCGTTTGTCTGAGGCATATAAGGGGAAGAGTTGGAACTTTAAATAAGCGAAGAAGGCCGGAACAGCAGGGTCAAACTGCGGTTGGTTGCTAACGATCATTGGATAAGCGAGTTCTTCCTCATCCTGAAGCCTTAAAGGAATGGCAAAATTCCAATCAGTGCCATCCGGATTGAGTAAAATGCGTGAACGAAAAGCTGCCGGCATATCCGGTATTCGGTCTAATTTGATGAAACCGATTTCAGCATAAATCTTCTGTTGTAATGTCGGATAATTTCTGGATTGGATATGAAAGATTTCATGAATCAGAATTTGGGTTAGAGTAGACTCATTTCCTGATACCACCATATCCTTTGGGATATAGATTCCGTTTTCGCGAGTGTAGAAAACGGAGGGTCCATATAAAGCTCCTTCTATCAGACCTAGCTGAATTTGCGGAAGCGGATATTTTTTAAGGAAGGTTGCCGACCGATCCATCGCATTTTTCATAGATGTTTCCAGGATTTTCCTTTGAGTGTCATCGGGCGTTAGGGCATATTGCTGCATCCGCTCTGTCAGAGCTAGTGCCGCAGATTCTTGCGTGCTATCCTTCCATTCCGCTTGTTTGAGTAGAATACTGACCTCAAGAGGCTGAACTCTTTCGAAAAAATGATCTACGGTATCGTGGGTAATGGATAACGCGCAGGAAGATGAATCTAATAATTTGAATTCATTTTGTGCAGAGAGGTAAACGGGAAGGAGGAATAGAAACCAAACAAAGCTTAGCCCAAAGACCCCATTTCTTTTATACCAAATCATCTTCATTCCATTTTGTGCTGGGAGGCTTGACACTTTCTTTTTCTTCTAAAAGGTCGTCCTCCTCAAAAACAGCTCTTTCAGATCCATCTCCTAAGCGTTTGATACGCTCCATTTCTTTTTCGATTTCTCTTTCTTCCCAGTCTTCTGAATTTCCGCCGGGTAGTCCATAAATGTCAAAAGCTTCTTTTAAAACACTTAAACCCCAGAAGAAAATCACCCATAAGCTCCACATATAACCTCTTGTGATAAAAAGGTTGATGAAAAGCATGGCACCTCCCCAAACAATAAAACTCGAGAGATTGTCTCTGAACTTTTTCTTTTTCTTAACCCTGTTTTTGGCTTCCTCGTAGATATGTTTATTCATACAGCATTATAATGTAATTCCCGGGTCTGAAAGTTCCTAGCGGAACCAGTTCCCCAATTCATATCCTAGCCAGCTACTCAAGGTTCCTCCAATTCCGCCGATCAAGGCAGATACCCAAGGCAGTGTTGAACCCGGTATATTTCCGAGAAGAACACCAATCTTTTGAGATAACAAACCAGCATTCTCTATATCGAGATATAAGGTATAGGATAACCAGACCACAAACACGGAGGCAAAACCAAGCATCAGAGCACTCCATCTCGAGTAAGATAAAAGCGCGCCATAGAGCACCAATACCAGCCAACTCCACTTGGGGTCAAAGAAAATGCTGATGAAATGGACGGCTATGGCTAAGGCCAAAAGGTGTAGGATAAATTTCATGGTTTCGTTTTTATAGTCCATTTCGTTGTAAACTCTTTTTGATCCGGACGATCAAAAAGATGCAAGGGGTAATACTTCCCTTGTGCCCAATCTTCTACCTGGTTGTCATAGAAGTAAGAGCCGGGATTTCCTGATTGTCCGCCGGGATAAATGCCCCAAGCATCTATCTTATCTCCCAACTCAACGACCATGCGCCAAGAGGGGCCATGATGTTCTTTCGTTGCATTTAAGGCATCTCCGTTACCCGGCACAGCCAATACATCAGTAGAAAAAGCATCAATCATAGCCATATGTTCTATATAGGTGCCTTTCTGAGCCATCCAATCCGGGCGACCTAAACTGTCATATTTTTCAATGCTGGCCTTCCAACTGAGATGGACAATATCTTTAGCAGTTTCTCTAAAAGTCTCTGTTTCCAACCAATCAAAAATGGTATCATTCGGGGATTCTTCCAAAAGCTGAATCATCCTGAAGTCTTCAATAGGAAGCCAATCGTCTCCCCATTCATCCATGGTCAATTCTTTGAAAGTAGCCCACCAGAGTTCAAAGAGTGCCGGAGAACTTAAATTGGTGTAGTAATTAAAGTCCCAGGTTTGCAAACCATCCAGGTCCGCAGCATACTTCACAAAGGTCGCAGAGTCCAGCATGCCCATTAAAAGTGGAAGCGCTTCTGCAGCCTTGAGGGAATAGGCAGATTGTTGCATTTCCTTAACGGATGCACTACTAGCCGGGTTTTGTTCTGATAACAGGCGATTTAAAGTACGCCCTCGAAAATCTTCAAAGGAGCCATGGTAAGGATAGGGATAGGAAGGGTAGGTACTATGCTGGTTGGCAGAGCTGACAAACCCTTTGTCCGGGTTATGTTCAAAAGGCAAATCCTCTTGAGGGATGTAGCTGGACCAACTCATTTGTTCCATGCTGTCCATGATAAAACGCCCATCTCCGATATTTCTGATAGGGAGGGCGCCCTGTACATGTATGGCTACATTCTCTTCCCGGTCCGCAAAAACAAAGTTTTGCGCCGGAAACTTATGATGCACCAAAGCGGCTCTGAAATCTTCATAATTATTACCCAAATTGAATCCTATAAAGGTGTGCATGGAACTTCCGCTGAGCGGTAAAGCCGGTCCCCATTGAAACACAGCACCTTTTAATTCATGACCAGAGGTCGTATAAGGAACTCTTCCAAGTTCTGTTTGTAAGCTAATGACCGTATCATTTTCTTGCCCTCTTACGGCAATCACCTCCACCAGCTCCTCGGGGTTTTTCCATGTGCCATTAAGTTGGTAGGCAGTTAAGCTACTGTCTTGCCATACCGGGTGGAACCAATCTGCTACATCATGTCCTACATTGGTAGATCCCCAGGCATAGGCGTCATTAAATCCTAGAACAATGCCCGGAATGCCCGGGAAACTAACGCCATAGATGTCTTTTTCCGGAAGGTGAATGTGCATTTCATACCATACAGAAGGCAATCGTAATCTTAAATGAGGATCATTGGCGAGGATGTTGCGTTTGGTAGCTGTTTTGCTTTTGTGAATGGCCCAATTATTACTACCATTATCCGGGTCCGGTTGGTCGAAAGGCGATTGCAGCTCTATTTGAGAGAGCATAGGCTTTTGCACCTTCTGATAGGATGCATTTGAGGCATCTTCCTGTATAATCGGCACTTGTCTCGGATTCCACTGCGGAAAATAATTTTCAAACGCCCCTAGTCCCAGTTGGGTTAAGGTGGTGGAACTTTCAATATCTTCGTGTTTGAAGCAAAGATCATAGGTCATAGCGGTTACGACCATTGCCGTCCGAAGTGAAGACCAGTCCGTAGGTTCATAATCGAGCAATTTGAATTCAAGCGGGAAATCTGCCTGATCCATTTGCTTGATATAATGATTGACCCCTTCCACATATTGATCCACTATGGTACTTGTTCTATCTTGCCCATCAAAGTTTTGTTCAGCTAAACGTGCCGCTTCCATAAGCCCCAAACGTCTGCGTGTTCGATCATACTCTAAGGTTCTCTCGCCCAAAATTTCTGACAATTGACCCACGGAAGCCCGGGAGGTCATATCCATTTGCCATAGCCTGAAATGGGCATGAAGAATTCCCTGTGCATATACAGCGTCTTCATAGGTGTCTGCATAAATATGAGGCACCAGTCGATCGTCAAAAGCTACGGTCACTTCTCCGGTAACATTTCCTCTGAAGAATCGCTCCGGCAATTTTTCCCGCTCGGCTTGTTGCCACCAGCCATGGTAAGGATTAAAAAACTCAATAATAGGCGGGAGGGGCCCTGCCTTTTGGTAATGTCCATAATAGATGAACAAGACGAAGAGCACTAAGCTTATGGTTGTCGTAATTATCCGCATGTACTAAAGATAGTAAATGCCCTTAATTCTCTCTTGTGAACATCCAGCTGTTTTCGCTGCTTAATTCAGGCTCAAATTGATAACCTTCCGTAGTGAAGCCTTTGAGGTCTTGTGGATCTTCTAATTTATGGTCGATGATGTAACGAGCCATCAAGCCTCTGGCTTTCTTAGCATTAAAAGAGATAAACTTCAGCTTTCCCTGTCTCCATTCTTTGAACTGCACTTCTAGAATGGGGGCGTTGATTTGGCGCTTATCAAGAGCTTTGAAATATTCCTTAGAAGCCAGATTGATGAGGAAGGGAGATTCTTGAGCATTTAATTCTTCATTGATGCTGCGGGTAAGTTCCTCTTTCCAAAAGGCATATAAGTTTTTAAAATTATTTCGAATGTTGAGTTGGGTGCCCATTTCCAAGCGATAAGGTTGAATAGTGTCCAATGGTTTAAGTATACCATAGAGGCCTGATAAGATGCGCAAGTGCTGCTGGGCATAGCCCCAATCTTGATCATTCATTGTTTCCGCCTCAATACCTTTATAAACATCCCCTTCAAAGACATCAAGGGCGGCTTTTACAGGTGGCGTTTGAGGATGAAAAGCCATGTTTTGGAATCGGTCGTAATTCAATTCAGCCAGATTATCGCTGATACTCATTAAGGATTTCAAGTCTGCGGGCTTGTATTTTTTCAATACGGAAGCAAGGATTTCTGTTTTATCTATAAACTGCGGCTGAGTCGCATTCGGACGATCCGGCTTTTCGAAATCCAAAGTCTTGGCAGGAGAGAGAAGTACGATCATTTTATTTCTTTTTACATACTAAGAAAAAAAAAGCCCCGGAGTTTACCCGAGGCTTTATTTATTTTTAAGCAACAATTATCCGTTAGACTTAAGCATGTTTCCTTCTTTCTTAGGTGCGCTTTCGTCTTCGCTTTCATTCAATACTTTACCAACCACTCTCAAGACGTGTGTTTTACCTTCCTCATTAGTGGTGATTCGTACTGTTTTGTTGATAGGTCCTACACGATTTGTAGAATATCTGACTTCGATTTCAGAAGTTTCACCCGGCATGATAGGCTCTTTTGGCCATTTAGGAACAGTACATCCACAGCTACCTTTCGCATGCTTGATGATCAAAGGCTCTGTACCGGTATTGGTAAAAGAAACTTTTCTGAGCGGGTCACTATTTTTTGCGATAGTACCATAATCAACAGTTGTGCTCTCTAATTCCATAGTAGGGCCGTCAGTAGTGCCGGTAGATTCTTCTTGCTGGGCTACTGCAGTAAAGGCTCCCAAGAATAAAATGAAAGCAATTGCAAATAAATTTTTCATAAGGATCAGATTTTGTTTATGAATGTCTGAGACAAATATAATAGTGCTGAGACCGAAAACTCTGTTAATAATGCGTTAACGACCTGCAAAAGCATGCTATCATTATTGGTTCAAATATATTAAATAAAAACCTAATATGACATCAAGATGAACCTAAGTCTTAGAAGAGCGCGTTAATATTTTGTAAATTCGCGAGGCTTCAATTCTCCTGATAGACCATATTGAAGTTGATTCAAACCATAAACCAAAGACTATGTTGACCACACCCGAGATAGATGCTCTTTTAATTGAGGAACAGAATCCATCCGATAAGTTTGCAAACGAGGTATTAAAGGATTTTTGGATTTGCTGTTTGAGCAGAGAGGTGAGTTTATTGGGCCGCAAGGAGGTGTTGACCGGAAAGGCTAAGTTTGGGATTCTGGGTGACGGAAAAGAAGTTCCTCAGGTAGCTATGGCGCGAGCCTTCCAAAAGGGAGACCACAGAGCAGGCTATTACCGTGATCAGACTTTCATGTTTGCTTTAGGTTTATTAACGGTAGAAGAATTTTTTGCTCAGTTATATGCAGATTCGGAAAATGATCCTTTTTCAGGAGGCCGTCAGATGAATGCACATTTTGCAACACCCTATATCGATGAAAAAGGAGAGTGGGTCAAGCAAAAGGAGCAGTATAATATATCGTCCGATATTTCGCCTACTGCCGGTCAAATGGCGAGATCGCTCGGCTTGGCTTATGCTTCCGCAAAATATAGATCTAATGATCAACTTCAGGAGCAAAACTTTTCTCAGAATGGAAACGAGGTTTGCTTTTGTACAATTGGCGATGCCAGTACTTCGGAAGGGGTCTTTTTTGAGACAATCAACGCAGCGACAGTCATTAAAGCTCCATTGGCTATTTCTGTTTGGGATGATGGATATGGAATCAGCGTGCCTAAAGAGTTACAAACTGCTAAAGGAAGTATTAGTAAAGT
>CAZGGG010000025.1:35493-40586 GCA_964525165.1 uncultured Saprospiraceae bacterium
GAGGAAGATGGGATGTACATTTTCAAGGCTAAGGCTTGGGATTATCCTGCCTTAGTCGAAATGTATGAAAAAGGAATCGCACTGATTCGGGAACATCACAGGCCGGCCCTTTTTCATGTTGAAGAAGTGACCCAGCCTCAGGGACATTCTACATCCGGCTCACATGAAAGGTATAAAAGTGAAGAGCGGCTGCAGTGGGAGATTGATTTTGATTGCAACGAGAAGATGGCACAATGGATCATTGAATCGGGCATTGCGACTCAGGAAAAAATAGATGACATCCGTGCGAAAGCCGTCCAAAGAGCCAAAGAAGGAAAGGATGCGGCATGGAAAGCTTTTCAAGATCAGGTAGCTGCAGTTCAATCTGACTTCATGGCTGTGGCTGAGCCTCTATATGCAAAAGTTTCAGAAGGAGCCGCTCAAGCGATCCAAAAGGAGTTGGGTAGCCTGATGAATCCTGTGCGTTCTGAGATTGTGGAAATTGCGCGGAAGCTTAGAATGGAGTTGGTCAAGGCCACCGGTTCCTCCAATGAAACGCTGGATCAATTTCTATCCGGCGAGCAGAATAAAGCTGATCGATATTTTCATTCTCACTTGTATAGTTCATCAGATAAAAGTCCTCTTCGTCAGCCAATTATTGCACCCACTTATGAAGAGGGCGCAAAATCGGTGCCCGGTTTTCAAATTCTGAATCAATTTTTTGAACTCAGTTTTGAACGTCAGCCCGAGTTGTACGCTTTTGGTGAAGATGTTGGAAAAATAGGGGATGTCAATCAAGGCTTTGCCGGTTTACAAGAGAAATTTGGAAAGGAAAGAGTATTTGACACAGGTATCCGAGAATGGACCATCATAGGTCAGGCGATCGGTATGGCCATGAGAGGCCTTCGACCGATTGCTGAAATTCAATATTTGGATTATTTGATGTATGCCTTATCGCCTCTGACAGATGATTTGGCGACTTTGCGGTATCGTTCTAACGGTCAGCAAATGGCTCCGGCGATTATTCGGACCAGAGGTCATCGTCTAGAAGGTATATGGCATGCCGGTTCACATTTAGGTATGATTCTTCATGCGTTGAGAGGAATGCATGTATTAGTTCCCAGAAATATGACCCAGGCTGCAGGGATGTATAATACCCTGCTACAATCTGATGATCCGGCCCTGGTCATCGAATGCTTGAATGGATATCGCCTAAGAGAACCGATGCCTTCCAATTTAGGTACCTACACTGTGCCTTTAGGCATTCCTGAAATTTTGAGAGAGGGGAAAGATATCACTTTGGTTACCTATGGTTCTTGCGTGAGAATTGCAGAAGAAGCTTGCGAGCGATTAGCTACTTTAGGTATCGAGGTAGAACTTATTGATGCTCAATCACTCTTGCCGTTTGATACAGAGTCAATTATTAAAGCCTCTTTGGAAAAAACCAATCGAATCGTCTTTATGGATGAGGATGTTCCGGGGGGAGCTACAGCCTATATGATGCAGGAAGTATTAGATCGGCAAAAAGGCTATCAGCTTTTGGATGCTCAACCTATTTGTATCAGTGCCAAAGCTCATCGCCCTCCTTATGGATCTGATGGAGACTACTTCACCAAGCCAAACGAATCGGATGTGGTAGAGGCCATCTATAACCTTATGGGAGAAGCCTTTCCTGATGAATTTCCACACATTTTCTAATCGGGTCTCTCGTTTCGGTTGACTTGAAAGGGAAAAGTATATATTTGACCTTTCAAAATATGTTGATGTGTCAGCAGGATTAGTCATTATTCCTACCTACAACGAAAGAGAGAATATTGGTCCCATGATCGAAGCCGTGATGGGACTTGACCCTGCATTTGACCTCCTCATTGTCGATGATGGTTCCCCTGATGGTACCGCTGAAATTGTGAAGGAGAAACAGACGCGCTATGCGGAGCGTTTACATCTGATGGAGCGGAGCGGCAAATTAGGTTTAGGAACTGCTTATATCGCCGGTTTTAAATGGGGACTACAAAGAGGGTATGAGTATCTGTATGAGATGGATGCCGACTTTTCCCACCCAGTCGATCGTCTGCCGATGATGAATCGTATTCTGACAGATCACAAGGCGGATCTCGTAGTCGGTTCCCGTTATGTAAAAGGCGGGAGTGTCAAAAATTGGCCTTCAGATCGATTATGGCTCTCCTATGGCGCTTCTCTTTATGTGCGCTTTTTGACCTGGATGAATGTAAAAGATCCCACAGCGGGTTTTGTCGGCTATAGTGCAGAAGTTCTGGAAACCCTCGATTTGGATAAGATCAAGTTCATCGGCTATGCTTTCCAAATTGAAATGAAATTTGCGGCCTGGACATGCGGATTTCATATTCGTGAAATTCCTATCACATTTACCGATCGTGAGATTGGTGTTTCTAAAATGAACAGGGGCATCGTCAAAGAAGCTATCTGGGGCGTTCTTCAAATGAAGTGGAATAGCTTTTTCCACTCTTACCGCAAAGACGCTTAAGCACCCTTTCCTCAACTTTTCTTGTTTTTTCTCGAATTCTTCCTAGGTGAAGGAGCAGTGTGAAATTGTGTCATTTCTGTGCTTATCTTTTCTTCAAAGTGTGAATTTGTGTTAATTTTGGTTCAAATCAATTCTAACTTTCTCATTTTAATTGACGTAACATATATAAAAAGTTCTATTTGATGACAAAATATTATCATATTGATTACATTTTGTGGAAAATCTCAAAACATATCTCAAAAATTAGAATATAAGTGGGAATCTGTGGGAATCTGTGGGAATTCCGTTTACATTTGAATTAGAGCAACGGCAAAGTCTTATATGCCCTTTTATGGTGAATATGAATGCAAAGTGGATGCCAAAGGTCGACTGCGGCTTCCAACACAACTGATCCGTCAGATGGATGGAAAGGGGGTGTATACTTTTGTGGTTTCCAGAGGCTTTGACAAATGCTTGATGTTGTATGAAAAGCAGGTGTGGGACGAGATTGTGAAGGATGTACAGGACTTAAATGTCTATAATCAGAAAGAGCGTCAGTTTATGAGGGCTTTTTTTGGCGGTGCTTCCATCATTCAGCTCGACTCGGCAGACAGAATTCTACTTTCAAAGCGTCAGTTGGAATTCGCCGGTATCCAGAAGGATGCTTTACTCACACCATTGAATGATAGGATAGAGATCTGGTCTCCGGATCGTTACGATGCGATGATTGGGGAGATGCCTGATGATCTTTCAGCTTTGGCTGAAGATGTGTTAGGAGGAGCCGGTATCGAAAAAACACCTGAGGAGTGAGTTACCATTTACCCGTAATGCTCCGGGAGTGTTTGGACGGGCTTCGGCTGGAGTCGGGCGGTGTCTATATCGATGCTACCTATGGTGGTGGCGGACACTCTAAAGCGATTTTGGCTGAAATGGGTGAAGGTCGGCTGGTGGCTTTTGATCAGGATGCGGACGCACTTGAGCAATTGATAGCGGACGACCGATTGGTGTTTGTTCCTTCCAACTTTAGGTATGTCGGACAATGGCTGGATTATCTCGGAATTGATCGGGTGGACGGAGTGTTGGCTGACCTGGGTGTTTCTTCTCATCAGTTGGATGAGGAGTCCAGAGGATTTACTTATCGGTCGGCAGATGCCTTGGATATGCGGATGAATCAAGATGCCGAAGCGGAGATTTGGACGCTCTTGAACGAGTATTCTGCTCAGGAGTTGCAGGAGGTTCTCGGACGATATGGAGAGTTGAGAAATGCAAGAACACTGGCCGGAAAGCTGGTAGAGCAGCGAGAGAAAAGGCCTTTTGATTCTGCGGATTCATTCTTGTCTGTGGTGCATCAATGTGTGAGGGGTGATCGGAACAGATACCTCGCTCAGGTGTATCAGGCGTTTCGGATCGAATTGAATGATGAGATGGGAGCGTTGGATGAATTTTTAAACCAGCTTTCATCGGTAGTTCGGCCCGGAGGTAGATTGGTTGTGATGAGCTATCATTCATTAGAAGATCGGAGGGTAAAAAATCTGATCAAAAAAGGAAATGCTGAAGGAAAGATCGTGAAAGATGATTTTGGGAATATTAAGCGGGATTGGAAAGAAGTAGTAAAAGGCGTGGTTTCGGCCAGTGCTGAAGAAATAAAAAAGAATAGCAGAGCGCGAAGTGCAAAGCTGAGAATTGCAGAAAGAAAATAATATGGAGCAAAACTCTACGAAGAAAAAAAGTTGGTTGGTGGTTATTGGGGCAGATAAGGCTTTTAGTCAGCTCCCATTTATATTCTTTCTGGGCGCACTCGGAGTCATGTATATCTGGAATGCGCATTTGGCGGAAAGAAATCTCAGACAGATCCAAAATTTAAAAGAAGAGGTTCAGGAAGCGAGATGGCACTTTATGAGTGTTCGCTCTGACCTGATGTATAGTTCGACTCAAACACAAGTGGAGGGTCGCGTGAAGAAGATGAATTTATCTGCGCAAGGTGAAGCGCCTTACGTCATACGATAAACAAGAAACAAATGTCTAGAAGAAATGAGTTACTGTATCGTGTCTACATCGTCCTCGGGATGTTTGTGGTATTCGGTGGACTCATTTTGATCAAAGCCTTTAACATAGGTGTCCTGGAGCAAGAGCAATGGCGTGCGGAAAAGGAAAAGCAATATGTTAAGACGGAGGTCATCAAGGCAGAAAGAGGAAATATTTATGCGGAGGACAAAAGCCTTTTGGCGACCTCCCTTCAGTTCTTTGACATACGGATGGATTTTAGAGCAACCGGGCTGACAGATATTGCTTTTCAACAAGGGGTGGATTCATTGGCTATATGCCTCTCGACCTATGTAGATCAATCGAAATCTGCCAGCTATTATAAAAACTGGTTGTTGAAAAAGCGGAATGCAAAGTCCGGGAATCGTTATGTGCTTTTAGCTAAACGAATGACTTTTCAGCAGCTGGAGCGCATTAAAAACTTCCCCTATCCACGGCAATATGCCACACTTAATCACTATTTTATGTGGATATTTGTTTTGTTGCTGCCGCTGGCTATGGTGCCGCAATTCGCAGACATTGGAATTAATATTAGCGATACCATGCCATTGATCGGAAAAATTTTCATATGGCTGGCAATTCCTTTTTA
>CAZGGG010000026.1:0-10943 GCA_964525165.1 uncultured Saprospiraceae bacterium
AAAGGAGAACAAAGCGGAAAACCCAGCAGCTCGATCTCGTCAAAGGCTTGATCAAAATGGGTTTCTTCCAGCTCCGGTAAGCTGTAATCACAAACCGGAGCCTCCACCAGTACAGGCGCATGATCTACCGGGCTATACGCTTGTTGCAGTTCCCACATCAAGCTGCATTTACTTTTGCCGGTAAAGGCAAAGGCTCCGATTCGAATGAGGATCTGAACTTGCTCTTTCCCAGCCTCGATCCGACGAATGAAATCCGTTAGACTTTCATACGGGCCGTTTTGATGACGCTCGCGAACGATGGCCTTAGCGACTTTGTCTTCCAGACTTTTCAGGTGGATAAAGCCCAGATAGATATCAGAACCATAGAGGTGTGTGAGTTGATGGCTTTGATTAACAGAAGGGGGGTGAATCTGCGCGCCCTGCATCCGTGCTTCATGCACGTAGATTTCTGTGCTGTAAAAGCCCCCAAAATTATTGATGACGCCCACCATGAATTCCAAAGGATAGTAAGTCTTGAGGTAAAGGGACTGGAAGGACTCTACGGCAAAACTGGCGGAGTGGGCCTTACAAAAAGAATAGCCACTAAAGCTTTCTACCTGCCGCCAAACTTCCTGACTCAGTTCATCGGAATAGCCACGCTCCCGGCAATTTCTAAAAAACTTGTTCTGCAGGTTCTTGAACTGATCGCCACTCTTCTTTTTGCCGGTCATGATGCGCCGCAATACATCGGACTCATCGAGTTCCAGTCCGGCAAAGTGATGGACGATTTTCATCACATCTTCCTGATAGACCATCACGCCATAGGTTTCTCCAAGATGCTTTTCAAAGACGGGATGCAAATACTCGAAGTCTTTATGATGTGCTCTTTCTATATAGGCGCGCATCATGCCTGACTTGGCCACACCGGGACGGATGATGGAGCTGGCGGCCACCAAAGCCACATACTCGTCGCAACGCAACTTGCTGAGTAAGCCGCGCATGGCGGGAGATTCAATATAAAAACAGCCGATGCACTGCCCGGAGCGTAATTGGGCTTTTACCTTAGGATCTTTTTTGATCTTTTGCACATTGTGGATGTCGACAGCACGCCCCTGGTTTTCCCGTATCAGATCTACGGCCGATTTGATATGTCCCAATCCACGCTGACTGAGGATGTCGTATTTGTGAAAATGCAGGTCCTCGGCCGTATACATGTCAAAATGCGTGATGGGAAAACCTTTGGGCATCATTTGAAGGGCCGTGTGATAGTTTAAAGGTCGCTCGCTGATAAGAATCCCTCCTGCATGAATGGATAGATAATGAGGTAGTCCCTCGAGCTGCTGACCATATCGGTAGATATGTTGTGCATAGGGGTGGTGCCCTTTGTCATTCGGGTGCTTGATCAGTCGATCGATATCCGATTTGGGTAAGCCGACCACTTTACCCAATTCGCGTATAATCGATTTACCCTTATACGTATTATAAGTGGCCAGCAGAGCAGTGTATTCACTCCCATACCGCTTGAAAATATAGTCAGTTACATCATCTCGTTGGTCCCAGGAGAAGTCAATGTCAAAATCAGGCGGTGAGCTCCGGTGTGGGTTGATGAATCGCTCAAAATAGAGATCCAGCTCTAAAGGATCCACATCTGTAATAAACAGGCAATAGGCCACAATAGAGTTGGCTCCACTGCCGCGGCCCACGTGGTGGTATCCGACGGACTGTGCATAGCGAATGATATCCCAGGTGATCAGAAAATACGCAGCAAAGTCCATTTTGTCAATCACCTTTAGCTCTTGCTCCAACCGGGCCCAGGCATGCCGATGATCCTCTCCGTATCGCCTCAGGCAACCACTATAGGCTAGTTTGCGTAAAAGCTGTACATCTTCCCATGGGCTGCCGGTAAAATGCTGCCGGTTATTTGTTGCTTTTGCCGGAAGGTCAATGCTGCAGGACTCCAGCAGTTGCTCTGCTCGGATTAAGAGTTCCGGATGTGTCGACCAGCGTTGGACAAGATGCTCGGTCGTATGGAAATGATCTTCTCCTCGTGCACATAAACGCGTATCCAAACGGCCAATGACGAGATTTTGATCAATGCAGCGAAGGAGCTTATGTAATTTGAATCCTTCTTCTTTCTGAAAGGTGAAGGATTGAAATGCGACCAAGCGATCTGCATGATGCCGCCAGGCAGAATTTCGGATACGATGTGCTTCTTGTGCCCGAACTCCTAAGTATTCATGGGGGCGAAAGTCTTCCGGTGGACAGGGTGGACGCCGATAGATGAAGTAGGTGTCCTCAAGTCGCGGCGCGCGATCCGGCAGACTCTTTTGTTGCAGGTCATATTCTGTTAAAAACCCGCAGAGTCTGCGCCACCCTTCTTCTGTACGCGCAATACCGCAATACAAAAACTCCTGCGCGCGGCGGAACTCAATCCCCAATATTGCCTCTATGCCATGTTTGCGACAGGCACGGAGAAAGGGGTAGGCTCCGGAGGTGTTGTTGATGTCCGTAAGCGCCAGACGCTGAATACCCATGCGAGCTGCTTGTTCAACCAGCTGCTCCGGACTCAGCGTTCCAAAACCCATAGAAAAGTAACTGTGCACATTTAGGTACATTTCCCTTTTTTGATTAAAATTACGTCATGTTGATTAAAAACACAACATATTGATTAAAAATTAATCAAATATGGGTTCGAAATGGCGTGTGGTTAAAAAAAGTCTGAAATGACCAAAAAAAGAGAAAAGATGTCTAAACATCTAAATCGATTGATTGTCTTATACAGGCTATATATCTTTATTATATAGTTGCGAGGATGTTCGGGGGAATACTTCGTCAATCATAGAAAAATAGTGACTGTAGCAGATGTAACTGCTGTCAGAAGATATATACCGCGCAATTAGGGGTGAGGTCTTCTTTGCCAACTTTTGGTAAGGGAGGCCTCTTTTTTTTGGGCCCTGTAAAGTCCTTTTGTGCCAGCTTACTCTTCAGCAGGCTTCTGCTCTAAGGAAGTCAAACTTGTATCGGACTCCATTAATTCATTCAGTAAGTCTTTAGGCTCGAAAGAAGGCTTGTGAGGAACCCGTAGTTTTGGATTGTCTAAATGATAATCGAGTTCATCATACCTATAGAGCGTCCATTGGTCATGGCGGTATTCCAAAGCCGTCAAATTTTCAACCCAATCTCCTGCGTTCATATAAGTTAATTTGTGGCCCTCTGTATTGACTTCTTTGATGACCGGCTGATGAATATGACCACAAATGACATAGTCATACTCTTGCTCTGTTGCGAGCTCAATAACTTTTTGCTCAAACTTCTGAATGAAGAATTGAGCCTTGCCGACACTACTTTTAATGGACCGAGAAATGGACTTAATCTCTTTACCTCTTCGTTTACGTAACTGGTTGTTCCAGCGATTATAGCGCAGCAAAAGATCATACCCTCGTTTGCCAAAGAAGTTTAATAAGGGAGACACCCATTGACGGGCATCAAAGACATCACCATGAAAGATCCAATAGCGTTCGCCTTTCAATTGGAGAACGAGTTTATCTCTCAGGCTGATTTTCCCCATAGACATATCTGTGAATCTTCTCAGTACGTCGTCATGGTTTCCTGTGATATAATACACTTTGGTGCCGGAAAGTGCCATTTTGATGATAAGCTGAATGATTTCCATATGTTGCCGGGGGAAATAGCGCTTTTTAAATTGCCAGGCATCCAGAATATCCCCATTGAGGATCAGTGTTTTGGGATCAATACTTGACAAGTAAAGAAAAAGCTCCCGGGCATGACAGCTATAGGTGCCGAGATGCAAATCAGATAAAATAACAATATCGAGCTGTCTTTTCATATGTCCTTAAAGTCAATACTTACTCATATTAAATACATTTTGATGTAAATGCGTCTAATATTTAGTTAATTAAACATTAAGTATTTGTTTATGTGATGAAAATCATGTGCCCAAAAAAGTAACGCTTCTAAACTTTTTTAAAAGCGTTACTTGTAAATGCTTGCTTCAAAACGAGATCGAAAAGCCGCATAGAGGAATGAAGCACATGATGGGTCAAAGATGAAGACTACAGCTTAACTTAATATTAAGCCCTTGTCAAGGAATTACTAAGTGTGGGTTTAAAGTATTCTGAAGTTCTTCCATAGAAAAGCATATTGATGCCTTTCGGCAAAAAGCCATCCGATACCATACAGGAAAAGCAAGCATACCTTGATACTAACTTTTAGGTAGACGTGTAAGGACAAGTGATCTACCCATAGAGACAGGCCGAAGACGGCAGCAGCTGTCAGTATATACAATACCATTTTGCCGACAGGGTATGGGACAGGATAGTACCGCTGGCCTAAGAGATAGGTAAGCACGCTGATCATGGCAAAACAACTCAGCGTCGCCAACACTGCTCCCCATGAGCCTATGATGGGAACGAGCAGGAAGTTGACCCCAATTGTAATGATGGCCCCGATGAGGGCAATTCCGGCGCCGATTAAAGTATGATCGGTGACCTTGTACCAAACAGAAAAGTTATAATACATCCCCAGAAAGAAATACGCGAGTAAGGCCACGGGAACCAAGGCCAGGTCTCCCCATTTATCGGGACTGATCAGATATTTGATCCAGTCCAGGTTCAAAGCGATGGCCAGTACAGAAAAGGCCGCAATCAAGGCAAAGGCTTGGGCTGTACGTGCATATTTTTCTTTGGCATCCAGAGAGCCAAATTCCTTAAAGAAAAAAGGTTCCGCAGCGTAGTTATAGGCCTGTGAGACCAGATTCATCAATATGGCGATACGCATACAAGCAGCATAGACTCCCGTAATGGCAATATTCTCTTCATCAGAATAAGGAAGTAGCCATTTGAGCAGCATTTTGTCAAAAACAAGGTTGATCGTGCCGGCCATCCCAACAATCAGAAGGGGCCAGGCATAGCGCATCATTCTTTTCCAGATTTTCATGTCGAATACCCAGCGGCTTTGCACATAGAGGGGACTGAGCCAGAAGATGGTGATCATACTGGCTCCCAGGTTGGCCAGAAACACATAGTCCAAAATCCACTCTTCATGGTAGCCGGGAAGCCCCCAGCCACTTAGGTCCCAATGTGGCCAGATTTCCAACAGGAATAAGACCAGCAGAATATTCATTAGTACACTAAAGCTTTTGATAATAGCAAATCGAATGGGTCGATTTTCTAATCGCAATCGGGCAAAAGGAATCGCTGCCAATGCATCTGCAGCAATGATCAAGGCAAACCAACGCACAAATCGGGCATCTTCCCGAAAGGTGAGGACCTCAGCGATAGGCTCAGATTGCCAAATCAGTAGCAGTGTAAAGCTCAAGGCCAAACCCAGCAGAAAAATAGACGCTGTGCTGAAACTTCGTTCGAGTTGCCCTTTTTTGCTTCCAAATCGAAAAAAAGCAGTTTCAAAGCGGAAGGTATAGACGATGATCAATAAAGCCGCCAGCGCATAGTATATGGAATGAACCCCATAGGCCAAGTTTTCCAACTTGTATGTCAGGTAGCTGGACAACAATAAATAATTCAATACTCGGGCGAGTATGGAACTTCCACCATAAATGGCAGTCTCTTTAGCCAGCCGCTTTAAATAGGACATATTGAATCATCAAACCTTTGTAAGGTACTTAAAAACGCAAAACCCGTGCCGCTCTGCATACCAAGCCGGTATTTTTTTATCTCAAGTCCACGAATACGGCTGTTGAAAGCACTGTGTAAGATGGTGGGGGAAGACACTACCCTAAAAAAAAGAGCCAGGCCGTCTCGCCTGACTCTGATACTACCTTCACAAGTATGCAAAAGAATGCATTTCGGTTATTTCTGTTCCTGTGCAAAGAACGAGTATTGTGCAGCACTCATCCCTCTGGGTAAAATCACAGGTTCTTGTTTTTGGTGATCCCTGATTCTAGGCACAATCGTCACAGGTGTCATCTGTGCAGGGAAGGGTTGAGAATCTGTCGATTTGACTTCATCTATGGAAGGCCCTTCTAGAACAGGCATCGGACTATCCTTCAAAAGATCAGCTATATAAGCGCAGTCATGAGTTGAAGGAATAACGATTTCTAAACGCTGGCCTTCGGACACCTCATCGCTCATGGCAAGATCATTCCAATATCGGATCAGATATTCTTTTACGCCAAAACTATGGGCAATAGCCATCAAGTCTTCCTGATGCTGAACCTGATAAGTAAATTTCAAATATTGAGGTCCCTGAGCATACAAGAGTTCAGCAGCTTCCTCTTGCTGATCTTCAATCGGGCCAAAATTCATATTATATTCCCACGCGAGCCATTGCTGCAACACTCTTGAAGGAATTCGTAAGCTGTAGTGATTTTGTTCCGATCCCAATATGCCTTTCTTCCAGGATGTATTGAGATACTTGAGCATATCGTAATCCAGTTGTAGTACCTTGGCAACCTCCTTCAGACTGATGGGTCGAGTAAGTCGTACATCCGTGGTAAACATCAAGTCATGCGGAACAGGCTGAGGTTCGAAATTCGACCAATCTGCCTTCGTGAAAAAGTATTGAGCCGCAATGAATTTGGGCAAATATTTTTGTGTTTCAGAGGGCAGGTGATATTGTAATTCCCAGAAATCAGTACTTCCGGATAATCTGATGGCCTGACGCACACGCGTGGGTCCGGAATTATAAGCGGCCATAACCAATGACCAGTCGCCGAATTGTTCGTATAATTCTTTCAAGTATACAATCGCTGCATCCGTTGATCGATAGGGGTCTAAGCGTTCATCAATATTGCGATTGACCCGCAAGCCGAAATAGCGAGCGGTAGGCGTCATGAGTTGCCAAAGTCCGCCTGCTCCTACTTTTGACCGTATGTCAGGTCTAAGGGCTGACTCAATAACTACTAAGAACTTTAGATCTTCCGGTAAGCCGGCTTCATGCAATTTAGACTCGATATATGGAAAATAGAGCTCCGAACGCTCGATGAGCGCAGACATATAACTCTTTGGTCCTTCGGCATACCAACGGATATACATGCTGACCATTCGGTTATATACCGGATCCACAATAGATTCCATAGAAGTCACATCCTCGCGCATCTCGTTATCGTAGTCCGTAAAATCGGTACCCGTGCTCGCCCATGCAGACAAAGATATACCCACATAAAGGGCGCCCGCCATTATGAAATTCCTTCCCATGTTATAATTTGTTGTTGTTCATGCCTATACATCTGCAAAAAATATGCCATATGTAAAGCAGGATGCAAAGGTACACTATTTTTGCACCCTTGCAAGCATTACTATTGAAGCTTATTCAGCCCATGCATAGCAGTGGCAACACCACAAAGTAAACTCAAAATTTGCTTACAAAGTGTGACATTAACATTCTTTAACCTATTAAGGTTGATGGATTTACCTATCGAACCAAGGTGACAGTGCCATATTCCTGTTGGTCGGTATTGTTGCCGAGATAAAAATAAGTCAGCAGGTAGGTATAGACCCCTGTTGGTGCCAGGCGACCATTCCAGGTTCCATCCCATGCCTCAAAAGGCGACTCACTTTCAAATATTTGAGTACCCCAACGATCGAAAATCTGAAACCGGAAATCTGAATGATAGCATTCGCCTTCCGGCAAAAACAAGTCATTGATATTATCTCCGTTCGGGCTGAAAATATTCGGAATGAACCAATTGCAGGAGCAATCCTGGAAATCGACATTAAAGGTGTACTCAAACATGCGATTACAAACCATCCACTCTATAGTATAGCTTCCATCTAAAGTGATGCGCCATGGATTAGGCACCGGGTCGCCATTGTAGGTGAAGCTTTCGTCCAAATTGTGATTAATGATATAAACAGAATCGCATACGATGGAGCTGTCCGGGAAACGCGCAGATAAATCTTCGGCTCCGGGTCGGCACATAATGTCCTCAGGAGGGAAAGCACTGTAAGTTACTTCCGGCACTGAAGTTACAGCCCAATCTCTTGCTATAACCGTCCCCGTTTGTTCTTGTCCGATAGGGGAGCTCACTGAACCGGCATTCAGACTGACGGGCAACACGCAGTCATTCATAGGATTTAAGCGAGCAATAATATCATCATTTCCGTTAGGCAAAGAGGAGCCTGAATACAACCAATTCCCATTCAGATCCAGAGCAAATTCTCCGAGAAAACTCTCTACTGCTGCATCCAGAACGTAAGCATCTACCGGATTGCCGGCTTCATCAACAGATGCAAAAATGATCTCTGCTCCATTAAAACCCGTTTCCAAAAGCATGTCAAAGCCTTCAGCTGTTCGCTCCAATCGGACGTATTGGAAATTGGTATTGTAGGTGTAGCTTCGATGCCATTGGAGTTGGAAGTTGGTATATTTTAGAAAGTTGGCTTCCCCATCATTGGCAGTGACATAAGCTAGATAGACATCATCACCTTCCATATATATAGCCCCATCACCCATGAGTGCATCGGGAAGGAAAATCCAATTCAAAGTATTTGTAGAAAGATCAAATACCCTGAGCTCTTTTCCTGTTTTGAGGGCTATCCGATCCGCCTCTGCCCAATGGACGATCGCATCATCATCATAGGGGCCTGCAGTTTCTTCTCTGATTTGTTGTCCATTGAAGTCTACCTCTAAGAATCCAATTTCATCAGCACCTCCTGTATCATGCGCAAAGACAATCATTAATGTATTTCCGGAAGGGGATGCTTCGAGCGCCCAAGCCTCAGAAGTGCGACCTAATTCGATTTGGTAGGAGCGCAAGAGGTCCCCGTTCGGACCCACCCAGTGCAGGTAAAACTCATCCTGACCTCGACTTTGCAAAATCCCAATGCGGCCATTGTTCAACACGGCCATGTCCACCAGGCGCTCGTTGGGGTCGTTGGTTTCCAGCCCGAGCTTCCAATCCACCCCACCTTCGCAATTGTAGCGGGCCAGCAAAGTATAGACATCAAAGGCTCCTTGCAGTTTGCGGACTTCAAAAGCGGTGTAAAAAGCGTCTCCATCCGTCGGATCTGCTGCAATCTTATTGGTCAACTCTCCTAAGGTCGTAGGAACATTAGAATAAAATGTTTGTGACTGTGATTGAGCTGTGATGGATGTTGCCGATAATAAAATACCCCATATGATCCAAGCTACACCCCACTTCTTCATCTGTATTATTTTGTTTTTTCTATGTTCATATGAATACGGATACCATCAATAAGTTCAATGCTTTCTCCTCCGGTTTTCAATTCTTCGATGGAATCGCCTAAAACTTCTTGTTTGATATAAGATCCAAAAAACTTGATCGCATCTTGCACGGCCTCATGCTGTTCTATCTGTATGTTGATGCGATCTGTTACATTAAAGTCTTTATCCTTTCTCATATTCTGAATGCGATTGACTAATTCGCGAGCCATTCCTTCTGCCAGTAGTTGCTCATTCAATTGAATATCTAATGCTACGGTCAATCCGGCATCAGATGCTACCTGCCATCCGGGAATATCTTCAGACTTGATCTCCAGGTCATCTGCGTTCAGTTCATAGCTTGTACCGTTGAGCTCTAGTGTAAACGTTCCTTCCTGCTCGATCTTTTGAATATCTGCATCAGTAAATTGGGCGATGGCTGCATTTGCAGCTTTCATATCTTTACCTAAGCGTTTTCCTAAAACTTTGAAGTTCGGTTTCGCACTTTTCTTAATGACACCCGAAGCGTCATCGACATATTCAATGGTTTTAATATTCACTTCCTGAAGAATGAGGTCTTCGATCTTTTGGACCTGCTCTTTGAAAGTGTCATTCATCACCGGCAATAAAATCTTATTCAAAGGCTGTCTTACCCTGATATTTTCTTTCTTGCGCAAAGAGAGTACGAGCGAAGAAATGCGTTGTGCATAATCCATTCGCTCTTCCAGATCTTTCTGAATCACAGCCTCCTGAACTTCCGGGAAGTCAGATAAATGAATAGAGTCATGTGTTTCTAGCTTGCTGGCACCGTTGAGTTGTCGGTATAACCAATCTGCGTAGAAAGGTGAAATAGGAGCCATCAATTTCGCTACAGTGACCAGACATTCATACAATGTTTGGTAAGCGGCAATCTTATCTTGTTGGTAATCCCCTTTCCAGAAGCGTCTTCTGCTTTGGCGCACATACCAGTTACTTAAATGATCGATGACAAAGTCTTGTATCAGTCGGCCGGCAGTTGTTGGTTCATAATCAGAATATGCTGCATGCACCTCTTGGGTCAGGGTGTTCAGTAATGAAATGATCCATTGGTCAATTTCCGGACGCTCTTTTACCGAAAGGTAATCCTCCTGAAAGCTGAATCCATCGATATTGGCATAGAGCGCAAAGAAGTTGTAGGTATTGTGCAGCGTTCCGAAGAATTTACGGCGGACTTCATCAATTCCTTCCAGATCGAATTTTAAATTATCCCAGGGTTGGGCATTGGTGATCATGTACCAACGGGTGGCATCAGCCCCATAAGTCCGTAAAGTTTCAAAAGGCTCAACGGCATTGCCCAATCGCTTGGACATTTTCCGGCCATGTTTGTCTTGCACCAGCCCATTCGACACGACATTTTTGTAAGCTACACTGTCGAAAGCCATGGTGGCAATAGCGTGTAAAGTATAGAACCATCCGCGCGTTTGATCTACTCCTTCAGCGATAAAATCGGCCGGGAAATTAGCCTTGAACTTGTCTTCATTTTCGAAAGGGTAGTGCCATTGGGCATAGGGCATGGAACCGGAATCGAACCACACATCGATCAAATCCTCTTCGCGTTTCATGGCCTGGCCTTGCTCTGATACCAAAACCACTTCGTCAATATAAGGTCGGTGGATGTCTTTGGGCAAGCTTTGCTGAAGCCCCAAGGCCTGATTGGCTTTTTGGATTTCAGCTTCTAATTCGGCTAAAGAACCGATGCATTTTTCTTCTGATCCGTCTTCTGTTCTCCAGATGGGTAGAGGGATGCCCCAGAATCGTGAGCGGGACAAGTTCCAATCCTGCAA
>CAZGGG010000026.1:10978-40427 GCA_964525165.1 uncultured Saprospiraceae bacterium
CAGGTGCCGAATCTTTTTTCGCCGGTATGGCTGGGCTTCCAATTGATGGTGTGATTGAGTTCTACCATGCGCTCTTTGGCTTTGGTTGCTCGGATGAACCAACTATCCAAAGGATAATAGAGCACAGGCTTGTCTGTACGCCAACAATGTGGATAGTTGTGCTCATATTTCTGCACATTGAATGCCTTATTATCTTGCTTTAATTGCACCGCAATATCGATATCCACATTTTGGAAATCCTCGCCTTCGTCTTTATAGTCTTTAACATATCGGCCGGCATAATCCGTAACCGCCTCCACAAATCGACCTTGTGGATCCACTAAGGTCAAAGAACCGAAGCCATATTCTTTAGCAATTTTCTGGTCATCCGCACCAAAAGAAGGCGCGATATGGACCACTCCGGTACCATCTTCTGTAGACACATGATGCCCGATCAGAATCTTAAAAGCATCTCCATCCTCAGGCTGAACATACGGCAATAGTTGTTCGTAAGCGATCCACTCCAATTGAGCCCCTTTAAAGCTGTCGAGGATTTTATAAGGAATCACTTTTTGGCCGGCTTCGTAGCTGTCCATCTCCATTTCAGCCCCTTCCGCTTTGAAGTATTGCCCCATCAGGTCTTTAGCGATAATCACATTTACCGGAAGGTGGGTGTATGGGTTGAAAGTTCGAATCAATACGTAGTCGATCTTTTTTCCAACAGCTAAAGCCGTATTGGAAGGAAGTGTCCAGGGAGTGGTCGTCCAGGCCAGGGCGTACACATCGCCCTCATTTACTTGCTCATACAACCAGTCTGATTTTTCATTTCTGACAATCTTGAATTGGGCGGTCACAGAGGTGTCCTTCACTTCTCGATAGGCTCCCGGCTGATTTAATTCATGGGTGCTCAGACCGGTACCGGCTGCCGGGGAAAAGGGCTGTATGGTATACCCTTTATACAGGTAATCTTTGTCGTACAGCTTCCGCAAAAGGTTCCATACCGACTCTATGTATTCATTTTCAAAAGTGATGTAAGGATGATCCAGATCGACCCAATAGCCCATTTTCCGGGTGATGTCATCCCAGAGGTCCTTATAACGCATGACCGTCTCGCGGCACTTTTGGTTGTATTCATCGACAGTGATCTTTTTCCCAATATCTTCTTTGGTGATGCCCAGTTCTTTTTCTACACTCAGTTCGATGGGCAGACCATGGGTATCCCAGCCTCCTTTTCGCTCCACTCTTTTACCCTGCATGGTTTGGAAACGACAGAAAAGGTCCTTGACCGTTCGCGCCATGACGTGGTGGATACCCGGTTTCCCATTGGCAGAAGGAGGACCTTCATAAAACACAAAAGTGTTGTCTTCCGGTTTTTCATTTATGGATCTTTGGAAGATCTTTTCATTTTCCCAAAATGCGCCTATTTCCTGATCGACCTTCGGCAGGTCGAGTTGTTTTTCTTCTTTGAACATGTCGTAGATCGTTTGATTCCTCAAAGGAGGTGCAAAAATAGGGAATCGCAAGGGAATAAAGGAATGAGTAAACACCAAGCTTGACTCGGTGCTCTAACTAAATACCGGAATAAAAGGAAACATTCTATTTTTGTATTTCGTTATCATCAAAACAGCGCCTATGATCGCATCCATAGAGATCAGTTTATATCCATTATCACAAGAATATAAGGAAACGGTAAAAGATTTTATTCGTCGATTACAAGCGTATGAATTCCTGGATGTACGTCCCAATGGAATGAGTACACAGGTGTTCGGACCCTATGAAAAATTGATGGAAGTGCTGACAAAAGAAATGAAAGAAGAGTTTCTATCCGTACACTCGTCGATGTTTTTGCTAAAAATCGGAAAAGGCAACCTCTCTGACCAGCCGGAAATTTGATCAGTATGCGAAAAGCTTGGATATATTTCATCTTGGCCTTGTCGATGTCCTTTTGGGTTCAGGCACAAACGAATGCCTGGGGTACCTTAATGCTCACCCAATTTGAAAAGGAGTACAAAGAAGATTGGGGGATGGAGGTGGATAAGCCGATTTTTTCGCCGGCTCTGGAGGCCATGGAAGGTACAAAGATCGATTTGCATGGATATATTATTCCCATAGAAGGAAGAAAATCTCAAGCTCACTTCATGTTTTCCGCTTTTCCGGTCAATATGTGTTATTTCTGTGGAAAGGCAGGACCGGAATCTGTGATTGAAGTCTTTATGAAAGATGGTGAAAAGGTTACCTTTACAGATGAAAAGATCTGGCTCAGTGGCCAGTTGAAATTAAATGCATTTGATCCAACCAGCAGTATATATGTCCTTGAGCAAGCCGAGTTACACTAGAATCCTTTTTTTCTTACTGGCCTTCACCCTTACGGGAAATGTAATGGCGCAAAAAGACTTATGGAAAACCTTGGCCAAAGTGACTTACAAAAAGGAAATGGATGAGTTTTTAGGTTTTAAGATCGACAAACCGGTATTCAGTCAACAAATACAAGATTTAGAAGGCACCACGGTGACGATTAAAGGATTCATTATTCCTGTAGAAGGGTACAAGAGTCATAAGGAGTTTGTGTTTTCCGCTTATCCTTATAATATGTGTTTCTTCTGTGGGGGTGCCGGTCCGGAAACCGTCATGGAAGTCGAAGCCTCCGAACCCATAGAATATACTGCAGAGTCTATTATTATTCGGGGTACTCTTCGGTTGAATGGGGACGATATTAACAATTTGATGTACCAGTTGGAAGAGGCCGTGCAGGTGGAGGGTTTTTAGTTTTGGAGCAAATCCTATTGTTGGCCTGTAGCGATTTAGTTGTTTTAAAACCATCTCATCATGAAAAATATATTTGATAAAAAGGTGACTGAAGAAGTTATCGGCCGCATTCAGAAGCTGACACCTGAAACGCAACCACAATGGGGCAAAATGTCGGCCGATCAAATGCTGGCGCATTGCAATGTGACTTATGAATTCGTATACGAAGATAAACATCCAAAGCCCAGAGGTTTGATGAAATGGCTGATTAAGACATTCGCAAAGAATATGGTGGTGAGTGAAAAGCCTTATAAAAGAAACAGTCGGACATCCCCCGAATTTATTATGACGGAGGCTAAGAATTTTGAAGCTGAAAAGGAAAGATTGGTCGACTATCTCACAAGAACTCAAGAGCTAGGAGAGGATTTTTTTGACCAAAAAGAGTCCCATTCTTTCGGAAAATTATCCAAGAAAGAGTGGAGCAATATGTTTTATAAACACCTGGATCATCATCTTACACAGTTTGGAGTCTGAGGAAAGATCCATCAATCCCACTTAGTATTCAGATGCTCCCCAAATACATTTGCTCAAGAAAATGAGCCCCTCCTTGTCAACCTTATCATTTTTTTCTTCGTATTCTTTACAGATGGATTAGGTAGATGTACGAGGAAACTGAATGAGGATCGTTTAGCAGTTATTCTTAGTTTGAAACATTTCTTCATCTATACTTTTTGCTTTTAAAATAGGACTATGGATAAGCTTTTACTTTTGATCGTTGGGAGTCTCTTTGCTGTAATATTGACAAGTTGTGGGTATGAATCCGATCAGGTTTCCCGGAAGGATTCAGAGTCTTACACGGGGGATCCGGGCTTCGAGGAAGACCTCAAAATCATGAAAATAGAGCAAGGCATAAAGGTTCCTTCCGACTACAGGAGCTTTTGGCGAGGTGAACAAATTCAATCCCGTTCAGCCAATTCACCTGTAGAGTCCGTTGTCGAATTAGGACCCTTCAGAGTGGGAGGTAGAACGCGGGCCATCGTCGTAGACCGAACCAATAGGAATCATATTCTGGCCGGTTCTATTTCAGGAGGAATCTGGGAATCTTATGATGGAGGCCTTACGTGGAACCCGAAAGAAATAGCGGAAGACAATCTATCCATTACCCATATGGATCAGAGTACCTTGAACCCTAATCTCATTTTTTACACTACAGGAGAAGTGACCGGCAACAGCGCCGGTATCGATGGTGTAGGCGTTTTTCGTTCCCTGGATAAGGGGCAAACGTTCGAATTGTTACCTGCAACTCAAACCAATGATTTTTTCCGAAGCTGGAGAGTGGCTTGCAGTCATGTGGACACCAATACGATTTATGTTGCTACTCGTTCGGGTTTATTCCGCTCTAATAATCTGGGTGAGGATTTTGAAACGGTCTTTTCAGGTCATGTTTCAGATGTAGAGCTGACCGATGAAGATGAAGTCTATATAGGAGTGGATGAAGATGGGGTGTATTACTCCTCCAATGGGGAGGCTAATTCCTTTCAACGATTGACCATCGATAGTTTTCCGAATGAGTTGGGGCGTGTTGAAATTGCCCTATGCCCAAGTGATGACCGTACCCTCTATGTGTCCTATGAAGGCGCCATAGAGTCTTTTGATGGGATAGGGGGTGTATTCAAATCTTTGGATGCAGGCGACAACTGGGAGTTATTGCCTGAAATTCCCTTCAGAACCGATTTTGCATGGTACACCAACACCTTGAAAGTAAGCGCTCAAGATTGTGATTTGGTTTTTGCAGGTTCGGTGGA
This sequence comes from uncultured Saprospiraceae bacterium, assembly GCA_964525165.1. GTDB lineage: Bacteria > Bacteroidota > Bacteroidia > Chitinophagales > Saprospiraceae > JAWLFI01. The sequence continues at coordinate 15,508 of CAZGGG010000026.1, forward strand.
AGCAGGTTATTATCTACCTCTCCAGGGATGGAGACAATGGGAGACAGGCTATGCAGATCAGCATGTTTTTGTAGAGGGCGTCGACTCGATTTCTTCTATGCTTGTCGGGAATGATGGGGGAATTTATGAGTTGGAGGTGAATCCACAAACAGGCATTCCCATTGCCAATACTCTGAAAGACCGTAATGATGGATATGCGGTGACACAATTTTATACCGGAGCCGTCAGCGCTGAAGCCAAAGATTTTATGGGAGGGACTCAGGACAATGGTACCTGGCAGTTTTTTAATCCACAAGATTCTTTCTTTAAAGTGTTTGGTGGAGATGGAGCGTTCTGTTATTTGGATCCTTCAGCCTCTACTTCCATAGTGTCTTTCCAAAGAGGTAATTTCTATTTTTTGGAGTATGAAAACGGGTTTGTCGTGAATTGGTACGAAATACTTTTTGACTTGTCTGATTATGGTACTCCATACTTTATCAATCCGCTGTATTCATCGAGTGTTGATTCTGAGACTTTATTCGTTCCTACCACAGAATCCATTGTGATCAGTCAGGATTTTGGAGGCTCGACATCCTCATTAGTCGAAGAGGTAACACAGCCCTACGTGGTGAAAGACCGATTCAAGAGTCAAAAGCAATTGGTTTTTTATGCAGGAGGCAGAGGCTTGTTAAGGAGAATTGATGATGTTGCAGCGCATGATTCTTCAGAACGGGGAGTTGACCTTACGGCAAATATGCCCAGTCAATTAAGATCCGGTTTTATCCGAGATATTGAATTTGATCCTGTTCATGACAGTATACTTTATGTAGGCTTCAGTACGCGTTCAGATGCTTCAAGGGTTTGGAAAGTAACGGATATTTATTCTGATCAACCTATGTGGGAATCCATAGGAGATGGGCTCCCTCGATTCTTACCCGTCAATGATCTGCAATTTATAACGGCAAAGCCCTATACGCTCGTAGCCGGAACGGATTATGGATTGTACACTTATTCAGAGGGTGAATGGTTGAGAGAAGATCAAATACCTCCCGTGGTCATCTATCAGGTAAAGGAACGGGACACCAGTGAAATCTACGCTTTTACCCACGGCAGAGGTATTTTTAAACTAGACATGAAAGTAGATCCTCGAACCAGTGTCAAGAATGAAAGCCGTCCTGATTTCAGCCTATATCCCAATCCTGTAGCAGCCGGGCAGAATTTTTTCTGGAATACCGATCAATCTGTCACGGAAGTACAGCTTTATGATATGAAGGGCAGACTCGTAAAGCGCCTCATGGGATCAGGCCTGAATGCCGGTACGGCACCCGTACCTAAAGGTATATACCTTGTAGTGCTCAAGCAAGAGAGTGGCATACTCGCCAGACAGCAAATAGTCGTCCAATGAGGAAGCTATTAAACCATTATGCCTTGAGCGCGATTTCTACTTCTGGCAATTGTTCATATAACTGAGGGTAGTCTTCCAGAATGAAATACTGTTCCTGCATGAGGTCTTTTCGGTAAGGGCTGTTCATGATGCGTTTCATATCGAAGGCATGATGTGCCACTTTAGAGGCATCAACAGATTGCAAGCTTTCTGCAATTGAACTTAAAATACCTGCTCCGTAGATTTTCAGGTCGCCTTGCTCACGGATCAGTCCAAATTCCACGGTGTACCAATAGATTCTGGATAGGAGATGGGTTTGTACAGCATCCTCAGCTACGCGCTGGCCTATTTGTCCCAGTCGTTGCAGAAAATGGGTGAAGGAAACTTCTGTCAATAATGGGATATGTCCGAAGATATCGTGAAACATATCAGGTTCTTCCAGGTAATCTAGCTCTTCCATGGTTCTGAGCCAGGTGGTCGCCGGAAACTTCTTTTGCGCCAGCAAGTCAAAAAACACATCATCGGCAATGATGCCCTTGACGGCGATGATTTCCCAGCCTGTAGAGGCTGCTAAGATCTCATTCAGTCGATTGAAATTGGGGATAGTATTGGCTGAAAAGCCGAGCCGGTCCAAGCCTTCTAAAAACTGCTGTGAGGCAAGAGTTTTTAATGTTTGCATCTGACGACTATAGAGGATGTTCCATACTTCTAGATCCTCAGCGGTATAGGCTTGATACAATTGTTGTCCGTTTTTAAGAGTGGGAATCATTCGTTCCATCATTGCAGAAAATAAAAAAGCCCGAAATCAAAGGAGATCGGGCTTCAGTTATACAATTACAGCAATACGCTACCGATCCAAAGGCTGTCCTTTAGTCCAGTAATAGTAATATGCTGTTAAGTTCTTCATTGATTTAAATATAGAAACTCCTTTCTTTCGCGGCAACATTTTTGTGTTTTTAGTGCTTAAAAATGTCGCGAAGCCGCTTCTGAGCACATTAATTGCCTAAAATTTCTAATGCTTTATCCAATATTTCATCACGGCCAGTCCCATCGATTAAATCGATTTTAACATCGGGCGCAATACCCTCTTCGATAGATAGACCTTGATGATCTAGTGTTTGAGAACTCGAAACCCTCAAACTCCATCCATTGGCTAATTGCGTTTGAGCCGGAAGGCCACCGCCACCCCCTGTTTGATCACCCACAATCGTGACTTGGGGTAGGGCAGATAAGGCAGCTACAAAGTCATTACAAGCACTGTAGCATGAACGGTTGGTAAGGACTATTATGGGACCTCCATAAGTGGAGAGCTCTTCATCGGGGCTAATAGTGAGATCCTTCCAAGCTGTAAAGTCATTGCGACCGGGCCCATTTTTATGTCGTTCTTGGCCGTAGACGAATTCCTCGGAGATGAAGCGTTTTACAAACCTGTTGATATTACTGATACTTCCTCCTCCATTATCACGGACGTCTATAATGAGTCCTTTATGGTCTTTAAAATCTTCAAGAACTAAACTCATTACACCATCAGATATGGATTCACTAAAGCTGGAATAGCGAATATAGCCGACCTCTCCAAAGTCGAAGGTGATGAAAGGTGAAGCCAACCTTTGCTGGTCTTGCCAATACGTTCTTTCGAGCAGATTTAAGTCAAAGTTTGTGGGGAAATCTAAATTCCATTGCCAATTACGCGAGATATCGAAATCTGAAAAGAGATTGACATGCCCATCCCTAAGGAGAAAAAGCATCTGGGCAAGCGTGTCAAAAAGCGCACGCTCTGTCATATTCGACTGAATCTTGAGCTCATAGTCTGACTTCACTTGATCCCAATCGACCTGCTTGAGTTCAAAAAAGCTGTACTCCTGATCGGCAAAGATCCAACATTCTTCAAAAATGCTTTGTGGATCTGTTTTGGGATCGTCCGGCAATAGAATTTGCTCACAGCCGGCAAGAAAAAGTAGCATCCCCAGCAAAATATAATGATATAATGACTTCATATTATCGAGTTTTCATCCAATAATGGAAGGTGAGGGCATGTTGTGCTATGGCAAGATCATGGATGCTTTCTCTTTGTTGAAAAGCATAAAAATCCCAGGTGTATTGTACACTCCAACGATTTTGAGGGACCCATTTGAATGGAATGATCAACTCTGTTGATAATTGGATTCTTTGATAGTACCACGGGAAGGACCATTGAGTGGCTCTGTCTACAACGGCATATTCAGGAATTCTGAATACATAACTGACCAAAGGAATGCGCAGGTGGATATCCAGGATAAAATCTCGATTCCATAATTCAAAATCATGATACCAGGCAGCATTGAATTCTAGGGAGCTAAAGTCGTCAATGTTCAAACGGCTGTTTCCTAATTCAGGAAATAAACGATAATTGAAGTCCTGGCTTAAGGCATAGCCTAATCTCCAGTGCTCGTCTGGTAAGTCAAACAGATTCCTAAAAGCAAAGTGCCCTCTTAATGTAACATAGGGGGATGATTCACCTATAGAGCTTCTATTGGTGTACGCTCCTTGAGCAGAAAAAAGAAATTGACGCTCCCAGCCATCACCTAAATCTTGAGCTCGACCATAAATACCTCCTCCGAAGCCATTGTAGATCAAATTCGTCATCCGTTGATCATAATTGGTTTGGTGGATGCCGCCAACACCAGTCACGAAATAACTTTCTTTTTGAGGAACACTATCCTTTTGGGAATACCCTGTCATTGAAAGAAAGCTTGCCGTCAACAAGAAGAAACCAAAGAGTGCAGAATTGCTCATGAATGTGATTTTTGAACAAAAAAAATAAAATAGCAGCTTTTGGGGCTATAATTTCTACGAATCCATTTAACTCACCGCTCAAATGATGGCGTCTAAACAAGAAAATGGATGAGCATCTGTTGCTTATGATGGAACGCTTTGTAGAGGAAAAACAGTTAAACAATCCCTTCTCTGATGAGGTCATGCAAATGAATAAATCCAATATAATCATCCCCATCAAAAACGATTAATTGGTGAATATTATGCGTGCGCATAGTGTTTAAAGCCTCCACCGCATAGGCTTGTGCCTGAATGCTTTTGGGTTGGCGGGTCATGATATCAGCTGCAATAATTTGACGCACGTCTTCATGCTTTTCCAGCATCCTTCGCACGTCGCCGTCTGTGACGATGCCTACGATATCGTCACCATCTTGTACAGCTGTGGCTCCTAAGCGTTTGGATGAGATTTCCAAAATGGTGGTTCTTAGATCATCCCGTGCTTCCACCAATGGTCGCTCATTATATTGGGATAAGTCTTTGACGCGTAAATACATTTGTTTGCCTAAGGAGCCTCCCGGATGGAATTGGGCAAAATCTTTGGATGTAAATCCTTTCAGCGCGAGTAGACTGGTGGCTAGTGCATCACCCATGGCCATTTGAGCGGTCGTGCTGGCAGTAGGTGCCAGATTATTGGGATCGGCTTCTTTTTCTACCGGGATATAGAGAAAGTAGTCACTTTGAGTGGCCAGTGCAGATTGAGCATTACTGCTCATACCGATGAGGGTATTACCAAAGTTGCGGATAAGGGGCAACAACACTTTGATCTCTTCTGTTTCTCCACTTTTAGAAATACAAAGGACAATGTCTTCCGGTCGCAACATTCCCAAATCTCCGTGAATGGCGTCCGCTGCATGCATATAGAGTGCAGGGGTTCCGGTCGAATTCATCGTGGAGACAATCTTCTGTGCAATGATGGCACTTTTTCCAATACCACTGATGATCAACCTTCCGGTAGAATTGGCAATTCGGCGAACAAGTGCTGCAAAATCATTGTTGATTTGCGTCTGTAGTGCGGCGACAGTTTGTCGTTCAATTTCGAGGGTGTCCCTGGCAATTTGTAGGAGTTCTGAGTCGTTCAAATCCTGCTTTTTTGTGCAATGTTCAGGCCTTTTAAAGGCCATTATTTTTTTGTAAATTTATAATAAACGTGCACTTCTGCCGAAGCTCTTATTCGAGATTTTACACTAACAGTCAAAAATGTAAGCATTGGTAGGGTTCTCGCCCTATATCAGTACAGCAAAAAAAGAAACGATCGTGGAAATAGCGGAATCAAGACGAGAGGAATTGAAATCAGCTTTACAAGAGCATTTTGGCTTTGACCAATTCAAAGGTAAGCAAGAGTCCATCATTCATTCCGTTTTGGAGGGTCAGGATACTTTTGTCATCATGCCTACCGGAGGAGGTAAAAGTTTGTGCTATCAGCTGCCTGCTTTGATGCTGGAGGGGACCGCTCTTGTCATTTCTCCCCTGATCGCCCTGATGAAGAATCAGGTTGATGCCATTCGTGGGTATAGCGAATCGGATTCTGTCGCTCATTTTCTGAATAGTTCGCTCTCTAAGGGACAAGCCAAGAGGGTAAAGGAAGATATCCGATCCGGAGCGACCAAACTCTTATATGTAGCGCCTGAAACTTTAACTAAAGAGGAAAATATTGAATTCTTCCGCTCGGTGAAAGTTTCATTCGTGGCGGTAGACGAGGCACATTGTATCTCAGAGTGGGGACATGATTTTCGTCCCGAGTATCGCAAGATTAAGGATATGGTGCAAGCCTTTGACCAGGAGGTGCCTTTAGTGGCACTTACGGCAACGGCGACTCCTAAGGTCCGTTCAGACATCCAAAAGAATCTGGACATGCAGGAGGTCAATACCTTCATTTCTTCCTTTAATCGCGAAAATCTGTACTACGAAATTCGGCCGAAAGTCAATAAAGAAGAGGCCATCAAGGAAATTGTCCAGCTAGCACATCAAATGAAAGGAAAGTCGGGCATCATTTATGTCCAGAGCCGCAAGATGACAGAGGAGTTGGCCAAGGCACTGAAGGTGAATGGCGTGAATGCAGCCCCTTATCATGCCGGGCTGGAATCTAAAATGCGCTCCAAGATCCAGGATGATTTTCTGATGGAAGAGATAGATGTGATTTGTGCTACGATTGCTTTCGGAATGGGTATCGATAAGCCGGATGTCCGATTTGTGATCCACTATGATATGCCCAAGAGTATTGAAAACTATTATCAGGAAACCGGTCGCGCCGGCCGTGATGGATTGGAGGGTCGCTGTGTGGCCTTTTACGCACAAAAGGATATTGTCAAACTCGAAAAGTTCCTTCGTGATAAACCGGTGGCAGAGCGTGAATTAGGTACCCAACTCCTGGATGATGTGATTGCTTACGCAGAAACAGCCGGCTGTCGACGGAAGTACCTACTGCATTATTTCGGAGAGCAATTTGAAAAAGAGGATTGTGGTGAGATGTGCGACAACTGCCGTCATCCTAAAGAACAACAAGAGGTAACCGACGCCTTGAATTTAGCTTTAGAGGCTATTGATCAGTTGGAGGAGAATTATACCATCAAGCTGATCTCCGACTTTTTGAGAGGAAAAAATAACCAACAGCTCAAGGCATACGATCTCCACAAGAAATCTCTGTTTGGTAAAGGCAAAGAGCAAGACGAGACCTTTTGGTTTTCTGTTATCCGCCAGGCCATCCTACATGGCTTCTTGCACAAGGAAATCGAGCAATATGGTAAATTGAGCATTACGGAGCAGGGCCGCCGGCAAATGAGTAAGCCCGAGGCTTTTACGATTCCGATCAATCATGATTTTGATGAAATGATGCAGGAGGCTGAGCAGCATCAAACTCCTACCGTGGCTTTGGATCAGACCTTACTCAATATGTTGCGTGATTTGCGGAAGCGTGTCGCCCAACAAAAGCAAAAACCGCCTTTTGTCATCTTTCAGGATCCCTCCCTGGAAGATATGGCCACTCAGTATCCGATTTCTATGGAGGATATGGAGCGAATCACCGGAGTCAGCAAGGGAAAAGCGCTGAAGTTCGCTCGACCCTTTATCGACCTGATCGAGGAATATGTGGAAGAAAATGAGATTGAAAGACCTACGGAAATCGTAGTCAAACAAATTGCCAACAAATCCCGCATCAAAGTTGAGATCATCAAGGGCACCGATCGGAAAATACCTTTGGAGGATATCGCTTCTACTAATGATTTGTCCTATGAGGAACTCTTAGATGAATTGGATATGATAGTCACTTCCGGTACAAAAGTGAATATTGATTATTATATCGACGACAATATAGACGAGTTCGTCTATGAGGATATTCATGATTATTTTATGGAAGCGGAGTCAGACTCTATTGATGTGGCTTTTGAGGAATTGAAAGAAGACGATATCACCAGAGAAGAAATACAGCTCGTGCGCCTAAAATTCTTGTCTGATCTGGCGAATTAAAGCCTTCTGAACCATTTGCTTATGTCTGCTACCATTGGTATATTGAATGGCCCTAATCTGAATCTGCTCGGCACCAGAGAGCCCCATATTTATGGAAGTGCAAGTTTACAGGATTTACTAGATGAACTCAAGCTCCATTTTAAAGAACTACGTTTGTTGCATGTGCAATCCAATCATGAAGGTGTCCTGATTGACACCTTGCAGGAGTGGGACAAAGAGGTAGAGGGTATTGTGTTCAATCCGGCCGCATACACGCATACATCCATCGCTATGGCAGATACCATCGCCGCGATCTCCAGTCCGGTCGTAGAAGTGCATTTGTCTAATGTAGAAGAAAGAGAACCCTTTCGGAAAATTTCATATTTACGACCCTACTGTGCACATACCATTTATGGGAAAGGATTCAAAGGATACCACGAAGCGATTCAGTGGCTAATCGAAAGATAAGTCCAGAATGCGTAAGCGCCATTTATCACCTATTCTTTTGTAGGAAGATCGGATGATCCAATCCGTGAGAAAACCGGCTATGATGACACCTGGCGCCACATATAAGGCTAAAGTGTTATAGGGCATACCGGTTAAAGGGTCGGCGAGAGAAAATAATAATATCCCCGCGCCCAGGGTGATGGACTGATTTCGAATCAGCCTGCCCCAGCGGTACTGACTTTGAGTTTGAAAGCCAATAACTTTATCAATAGGAATGAGACCCTGAGGCATGGCAATGATCCCTTCTTTGATGTCCAGACGTTCAATCGCCCCGGTATACCATTCGCCGGTGACTAAAAGTAAGCGTACTTCGTCTCCCACTACAAAACGTTTAGTTTTGGGGCTATTAACCTTTTCAAGTCTGAGAATAAGGTCCTTTTGGTCTTTCGCTTTTTGATCGATGCTCTTTTGCGCCATAAGGGCGGAACTACCAAGAAAGAAGGAAAGGAAAAAGAAGGCGTAAAGTTTGAGTTTCATACTAAGGAGTCTATAACTTGAAGATACGCTTTCTCCATCTTTTGATAGGGCTCAGCTTGCTTGCCGACGAATATAATCATCAGATCCATATGCTGATCATCGGCTAATTGATGGTAAATTATTTGCTTGTTGAGTCGAAAAAGCTCTCGTAATTGTCTTTTAATGCGGATGCGGTCGACTGCTTTTTTAAAGTTTCTCTTAGAAACAGAGACCCCTGCTCTGACCGCCGGTCGTTCCTCTGATGCGGGAAATATTCGGAAAACAAACTTGATGGGATATTGAAATTGAGAGCTGCCGCTTTCAAAAAGATGTTGAATGGCTTTTCTGCTCTTTAGCCGTTCGGCTTTCGAATAAGAAGCGGATGAGTTCATGGGCTAAAAATAAAAAAGCAAGAATGCTTCATTCAAAACATTCTTGCCTTTCGTACGAAACGATATATATCGCTGATTATTTCAGACGTCTCTCGTCGGAAACAGTCAATTTCTTTCTTCCTTTCTTTCTTCTTCTAGCCAATACACGACGTCCATCTTTGGACTTCATTCTTTCTCTGAATCCGTGCTTGTTCTTTCTCTTTCTTCTAGAAGGTTGAAATGTCCTTTTCATCTTTCTGTATTTTCTACTCCTCTACAATAGGGCTGCAAAGATAACTCAATTACAACCAATCCTGCAAGGATTTTTTGATCTAAAATTTTTAGCCGTTCATGGACGCGAGGAATTCTTCGTTCGATCGCGTGCTTAACATTTGTTTTCTCAGGAACTCCATTGCTTCATCCGGCTTCATATCGGCCAGGTGATTTCTCAGGATGAACATACGTTTCAAGGCGCCTTCACCGAGCAGTAATTCATCTCTACGCGTTGAAGAACGTGTGAGGTCAATGGCCGGATACATTCGCTTATTCGCCAAGGTTCGATCCAACTGCAGCTCCATGTTACCGGTACCTTTGAACTCTTCAAAGATCACCTCGTCCATTTTAGAGCCCGTATCGATCAGGGCGGTTGCCAATACCGTCAGTGAACCCCCATTTTCAATATTTCTTGCGGCACCGAAGAATTTTTTCGGTTTCTGTAGTGCATTTGCCTCTACACCCCCTGACAATACCCGTCCGCTGGTAGGTGCAACCGTATTATAGGCTCTGGCCAGTCTGGTGATGGAATCCAGCAAGATCACTACATCATGTCCGCATTCTGTAAGTCTCTTAGCTTTTTCCAGCACTACATTGGCGACCCGTACGTGGTTGTCGGCCGGCTCATCAAATGTCGAAGCGATTACTTCTGCATCAACAGAGCGCTTCATATCGGTTACTTCTTCCGGACGTTCATCAATCAAAAGGACGATCAAATAACACTCCGGATGATTGGCGGAAATCGCATTGGCCACATCCTTTAGTAAGAAAGTCTTACCGGTTTTTGGCTGAGCCACAATCAAACCTCTTTGACCTTTTCCAATCGGAGAAAATAAGTCGATCATTCGATTCCCCAGATCTTTACCATGCTTGGCTTTACTGGTTAATACAAACTTCTCATCCGGAAATAAAGGGGTCAGGTAATCAAAAGGAACCCGTTCTCTCACAGCTGCTGGATCTAAACCGTTGATGGTCGTAACCTTTAGCAAGGCAAAATATTTTTCACCGTCTTTTGGAGGACGAATCGCTCCTTTCACCGTATCCCCGGTTTTCAAACCAAATAGCTTGATCTGCGAGGGAGATACATAAATATCATCGGGGGAGGTAAGGTAATTGTAATCTGAAGATCTCAAGAATCCATACCCATCCGACATCATTTCCAGTATTCCTTCTCCTTCAATAATTCCGTCTACCTCAATATCGAAAGCAGGCTTTTTCTCTGCTTTTTTCGCTTGTTGGGAAGAATGGTTATTGGAAGAATCTTGTTTAGAATCAGAATCTTTTTTCTTCTGTCGGGAGGAATTCGATCTGCTATTGGATCTGGAATTGGAAGACTTTTGGTTAGAAGCAGAATTGTCTTTGGACTGATCGTCTTTGTTCTGCTGCCCTTTAGTGCTGTTGTCTTCTTTTTTAGACTGTTGCTCCTCCTCTTTGGATTTAGAATCCTCATTACTCTTATTGGAGGGTCTTCGTCTTCTGCGGGTATTATTCGCTTTTTCAGGAGCCTTTTGGCTTTTTTCTTCCTCTTTAGCTTTCGGAGCGTTGTTCTCTTTGGCCTTCTTTTCGTCTTCTGTCGCCTGTAAAGCTTGGTGATCCAGAATCTTATAAATGAGCTCTTGTTTGTTTAAACGTTTGTACCCTTTTAATCCCAATTTTTCAGCGAGATCTTTTAATTCAGGTACCAGCATATCGTTCAGCTGCAAAATATCGTACATACCTTATCTATAAAGTGTTTGGAAAATAGTGTTTTCGTTAAGTTGTAGTATTCAGAATCTTCTGTTGTGAGGTGCAAATTGGGCCGGTCGACCTGAAGCCTCTCAAAGATGATTGAGTCTTCGTGATAGCGCAAAAATAATGGAAAATTTAAGAAATCATAAAACCGCACTTTTTTTCTTTGAAAATTCAACAGGGTGCATGCCTATCCGTTCCTTTGCCGTTTTTATCTTTGCGCGCATAGTTCAAACAGAAAACGGCTTTCATGATTGAGTTGAATATTTTTAGAGAACAAAGAGAACGCGTGTTACAAAGTCTTCAAAAGAGACATGTATCAGATGCGGAGGAGATGGTTGCACAAACGATTGCGCTGGATGACAAGCGCAAAGCCCTGCAAGCGCAATATGATGATATGAAAGCTGAGTTCAACAGCTCTTCAAAGAAAATTGGTCAGCTTTTTCAAGCAGGCAAGGCAGAGGAAGCTAATGCAATGAAAGCACAGATGGGGGACATGAAAGAAGCCCTCAAGCAACTGGAGGAAGAGCAAAAGATAAACAAGGAAGCCTTGGAAGCTCAGTTGTTGAATATTCCGAATGTGCTCCATGAGAACGTAGTGGCCGGAAAAGGGGAAGAGGATAATGAGATCTTTAAGGATCACGAAGGGCCATTGCCTGAGTTGTCTGTCGATGCCTTATCACATTGGGATCTGGCAAAGCAATATCAGCTGTTTGACCTCGAATTGGGAGTGAAGATTACCGGCTCCGGTTTTCCCGTTTTCACAGGGAAAGGAGCTCGTTTGCAAAGAGCCTTGATTCAGTTTTTTTTAGATCGCGCTTCCGCAAAAGGGTACACGGAAGTGGTACCACCCTTGTTGGTCAATGAGGATACTGCACGTGCCACCGGCCAACTGCCGGACAAAGAAGGTCAGATGTACCATGTTACCAAAGACGATTTATATCTGATTCCTACGGCAGAAGTACCGCTGACGAACATCTACAGAGATGTGATTCTTGAGGAAGAGCAGTTCCCAATCAAGATTTGTGGGTATACCCCTTGTTTCAGAAGAGAAGCCGGTTCTTACGGAGCGGATGTGAAAGGATTGAATCGCGTCCATCAGTTTGATAAAGTGGAAATTGTACAAATCCAAAAACCGGACGCATCTTATGATACCCTTTCAGAGATGAAAGCGCATGTGGCCGCTTTACTGGAGGATTTGCAATTACCTTATCGTATTTTGCGTTTATGCGGAGGTGATACAGGCTTTACGGCTGCGATGACTTATGACTTTGAAGTGTATTCTGCAGCTCAAAAAAGATGGTTGGAAGTCAGTTCCGTTTCAAACTTTGAGACTTTCCAAGCCAATCGTTTGAAACTGCGATATAGGACGGAAAAAGGAACAGCTCTTGCGCACACCCTCAATGGAAGTGCTTTGGCCCTGGCGAGGATTATTGCTGCATTGCTGGAAAATGGTCAGGGACCGGAGGGTGTTCGCATTCCGAAAGCATTGGTCCCTTATACGGGATTTGAACTCATTGAGCGTCCGTGAGGTTTTGTACTAAAATGAAAAAGATATGATGACATACATTCTTATAGCCGGTGTTTTTGCAGTTGCCGGCATGATCGTTCAGGGACGATTGAAATCAAAGTTTAGCAAATACAGCAAGGCCCCGCTTCAAGCAGGTTTAAGTGGGAAAGAAGTTGCTGAGCGCATGTTGCAGCATTATGGGATTCAAGATGTGCAGGTGACGCAAGGGCAGGGCTTCTTAACTGACCACTACCATCCGGGAAAGAAATTGGTGAGTTTGAGTCCGGCCGTCTATCAAGGGCGCAATATTGCCGCCGCCGCAGTGGCTGCCCATGAATGTGGACATGCGGTACAGCACGCTACAGCCTATTCCTGGTTGCAGATGCGTTCTTCTTTAGTACCGGTGGTGAGTTTTGCAGCTCGTTCGCAGCAATGGTTGCTTTTATTGGCTTTGGGAGGATTCGGTGCCGGATTTGCGGGGAGCCAGACCCTATTGCTGATTACTATTGCGTCCTTTGCCATTACGACCTTGTTTTCATTTATTACCCTACCGGTTGAATTTGATGCTTCCAAAAGAGCCTTGGTATGGTTGGATGCGTCGGGCGTAGCCGGTCATCAGCGAGAGTATGCCGGAGCGAAGGATGCCTTGAACTGGGCCGCCATGACTTATGTAGTTTCTGCATTATCTTCACTGGCGATGACACTTTGGTTGGTGATGAGGTTCATGGGAAGAGATTAATTTTGCATTTTTACAGAGAATAAACGAAAAGGATCATGTCTGAACAATTAGAAGATATCATTAAGGCAGAGCAAGGTCAGATGGATAAAGCCATCGATCACCTGCAGCACGAGCTCCTTCAAATCAGAACCGGAAAAGCATCGCCTACGATGGTTTCAGGTGTGAAGGTTGATTATTATGGTACGATGACACCAGTCAATCAGGTGGCTAATGTGTCTACCTCAGACTCCAGAACCTTGGTGATTCAACCTTGGGAGAAAACGATGATTCCTGTGATTGAAAGAGCCATCTTTGAAGCAAATCTCGGACTGACTCCACAGAATGATGGCGATTTAATCAGAATTACGATTCCGCCGCTCACAGAAGAGCGCCGAAAAGATTTGGTCAAACAGTGCCGTTCTTATGGTGAGGATGCTCGTGTGGGTATTCGCGCGGCAAGACACAAAGCGCTGGATGCGGTCAAGAAAGAAGTGAAGGATGGCTTCCCTGAAGATGCCGGAAAGCGCAAGGAGGACCAAATTGAAGAAATGACGAAGAAAGCAGTCAGTAAAGTCGAGCAAATCTTAGACGCTAAGGAAACCGATATCATGACGGTCTAGTTGGACTTCTGAACCCTTTCGAACTGGTCATCCAATAGACCAAAATATGTCTTTGTCTCAGGCCCTACTGGTTTGAATATTTGTCTCTGCTCTACTTTAGAACCATAGAGCAGGACCGATATTTTTGCCGATATGTCTGTGATCCCGCTTAGACTTTAAGGGAAGATGGTTCCGGATGGGTTTTCAAAAAATGAAATCGCAAATTCATGCCCATCATAGTGGCCAAAACTATTTTGATGCATCCATTCGCCTAAATTAATGTAGCGGGAGTGTCCGTTGGATAAGATGTAATCTATGGTAAGGTGTCGATGCCCGAAGACCCAAAAGTCATACGTTTCTTTTTGGAGTAATCCTTCTACATACTTTACCAACCATTCTTCCTCTGCACCCAGGAAGGTTCTGGCTTCTTTGTTGTTTTTTCTGCTGGTTTGTGACCAGAACTCCGCTATAGAGAAGGCAAAGTTGGGATGTAAGCGTGCAAACAGCCATTGGGCCAGGGGATGGGCAAATACTTTTTTCAATCGTTTGTAACCATAATCGCCCGGACCTAAGCCGTCTCCGTGTCCAATATAAAAGGTATGGGCTCCATGTTTTCTTACAATGGGTTCCCGATGAATGGTGAGATCTAATTCTTGTTCGAGATAATCAAACATCCACATGTCATGATTGCCGGTAAAGATCTCGATAGGAAGTCCTTTGTCCCGCATTCTGGCCAGCTGACCTAAAAAACGGATATATCCACTGGGTACCGCTTTTTTGTATTCAAACCAAAAATCAAAAAGATCTCCTACCAGATACAAATGGGTAGCCTGATCCTCGATCGACTGCAGCCATCGCACCACTTTGGCCTCCCGCTCTTTTGCGGAAGCATGTGAGGCAATGCCTAAGTGAAAGTCCGAAGCAAAATAGATATGCACAATCAATCGGGTTTATGAGATAATAATACTAAAAACCAAAGACTATAGCTTACCGTCTTTGATGAAGCGACTGAGCAGTGGCTCCATATGGTCCATAGGTCGATAACCTTTGGCGATCATCCAGTATTGATCTCCATTGCGGAGGAAGGCAGCCGGAAATCCTTGTACATTGAGCTGCCTGCTGTACATGAAATTAGACTTCACTTGATCTTTGATCGATTCTTTTTGATAGACAGAACTAAATGCAGTTTCGGACAATCCTAACCCACGGACCACGGAAAGGAAAGTGTCTAAAGAGGCGGGCTCCTTGCCCTCCAGATAGATCGCTTTTTGGATCGCTGCCGCAAAAGGAACGGCCTGTGCCGAATCAATTTGTTTCACTGCTTCCAGAGCAATCGCAGACGGGTAAGAATCATAATAAATCTTTCCTTCTTTCAGACTTTCCACCCATGCTTGGCCAAATGTGACGCCGGTTCGCTCCTCCACTGCCGGATAGGCATTAAGAAGATAGTCAGCCTTTTCCCCAACAGGGCCCGCCTGATCTCCCATAACCATTCCTCCGGCGATCACCTCAAAGTCTATATCCTTTTGGTGGCGTTCAAAAAGAGCTTTTAGGATAGGGCTGAAACCGTAGCACCATCCGCAAAGGGCATCATACACATAGATGAATTGAAGTCTTGTGTTTTCCATGGGTTGAATTTGATATAAAGCTATAGAATATTCAGTCTCTAACCCATAAATCCTCCGTCTTTTGGTGTTATAGGAATACTCTGAAGCCTACGGAAAAAAAATAGCCCTGTTACTCATATATAAGAGGGCTATCCGGAATGTAAGTTTGGATTTTAGTTCGTGTTTGAGTCGAAAGACCACCTTTCCTTTTCATGCTCTACATAAATCGCACCGCCCACGGATACGATAAGAGTCGCTAGCATAACCACCCACCAAAAGTATCTCATGTCGAAAAACCGAACCCCTATTTCTGCTACAAAAGCGCAATAGAGACCAATGACAGACCAGTTCATAAAGTAGAAATGTTGTTCCAGCCAGTTGTTCTTTTTTCTGCGAATCGCCGGACGCAATCCAAAAAACAGGGTGGACAAACTCAATAGGGCAAAACCATGGAATAGAGAAAATCCGTTAAAATTGTAAATACCGAAAGCAGTTCCATTCAGCAGCAACATGCTCGCAGTATACGCATAGCCCCACCTCTTGTGGGAAAGCGTTCCTTTCTTTCGAAAAAGGACCCCGCTGCCCAATATTAAGGCAGCCAGGCCCAGAATCGTATGAATGAAACCGGTGTAAGAATGGATGATCGGAATTTCGTCAATGACGAGCAACATAGGTTCTATATTTTTGGGTTTAGAAGTAATATCTGGTTCCTACACTCATGGTGAATCCATTGGAATAGAAAGGTTGGTTGGGTAATTCCTCAGCGATCGCGGAAACACCCTGGCCTCCCAACTCAATAAAGCATGTACTGCCGGGACTGTAGTGAAATTCGAAACCGAACAAGCCATAGCCACCGAAATGGAGTTCGTTTTCATCCAGTCCAAAAGCTGAAGTGACCAAAACCACACCTCCTTCACTATAGAGTCTTAGCTTTTCGGAAATAGAATAACTCGCTGAAACAAGACCGAGATTAAAGTGCAGGTATCCATCCCAAGTCGTTTCCCCCTGATCTACATATTCGAAATATTGATAATTGGCTCGTAAGCGAATGGCGAGATAATCATTCGCAAAATAAGGGGAGGCAAAGTTGAGTCCGATGCCAAAATCTTGTCCTAATTCGTTCAGTTGAAAGCCTGCGCTCCATTGATCGGATTGTGCTTGTGCTGCTGGTAGGCTCAGAGCCAGTAAGCAAAAGAGGATAAAGGTTCTCATGTTCAATTCATTTTGGGTTTAAATAATCTGATAATGCATCAATGTATTTTTGAAAAGCCGCACGGCCTGTTTCTGTCATAGCGACTTCAGTATGCGGATAATTGTCTTTAAAGGTTTTCGTTACCGCTACATATTCAGCCTCCTTCAGTTTTTTAATCTGTACGCTCAGATTGCCTTTGGACGCGTTCGTTTCTTCAAGCAGGTAATTGAAGTCTGCAGATTCTACAGTCAGCAGAAGAGACATGATCGCCAGACGGAGCTGAGCATGTAATAAAGGGTCTAATGGTGCAAGACTCATGATATCTTTCTTTTCAAGATATATCCGGGGATGAGGTTCGAAAAGATCATGGCAAGCCCAATGCACAAGAGCATCGTTGGGAAATGCTGGTACCAGCCGAGGAAAAGCGTTAGGAAACTCAAGGCAAAGCTCGCGAGTCCTCCGTATTGTATAGGTGCGAATTCAAGGATTTTACCGGATACGAAAGTTGTACTGCCCACCAGTGCGATCATGCCTACATAGATTTCGCCCCAGGAGAGTCCCATCGTCAGTCCCCCCATGATCAGTATGGCCATCAGCATACCAAAACCAGACCAGACGCTCACCATGGCTTTGTCAAAGTGGGTGGTGGTTTGGCTTATTTTCTTTTGTTGTCGACCGGCCCGGATGGAGGCAACGACGCCCACAATAGAGGATAGGATCCAAATTGCAAAATGCCATTCATAGTCGATCTGTATCAAAATGTACTCTATGATGACCGAAATGAGAATCACCCAGCCCCATATTAGGTAATAGATGGCGGAGTCTTTAGTGTTTTTGCGGCTCTTATGGAGCATTTCCCGTATGACGGCTAAACTCTCTTGCTCTGAAAAGGTGTGCATCGCTCTTGTTTTTTTGTTTTCTGTAAACAAGTTTATAAAATAAACCAGTTTATGTCAAGTTTTTCACTGTTTTTTTTCTGTATTCAGTGATTTGGGCCACATGAGTGCCGGTAGGGTAAGGAATGTTTCCATTCAGGTTGGGGCAAAAAAAAAAGCCTTACACAGGGTAGAGTAAGGCTTTTAGGGTTATGCAATTTGGACTGATCAACAATCCAAAGGGGTTAGTAAGATTTACATTGACAGCGAATGGGCTATTCAACTGTCGGGCAATTAAGTAAAAGAAAATATTGATTGCTAGAGTGGGGTTATTTGGGGTATTGCAATGAATATGTTTCTTTTCGAATCCTCTTTTGGACTCTTTGTAATGTCTTACGTAACAATACTAAGTCATTTTTTTTGAGCAGTCAAGTATTTCTGTAAAAAAAATCAAAAAAGTTTCATTTTTCGATGTTTGACAATAAAATCAGGTTTTTTGACACAAATCTTCGATAAATGGTTATTCAAGTATAAAATCTTTTATAATATGAACAAGTTTTGAGTCTATTGGTCTTTCAGGATCGTTATAAGTTACAATGTTGGCAAAGCGTTCTTCAGGAGCTTGTTTGAGGACATGACTCATGCCTTCAATAATTTCAAATCTGGCGTCCGGACGCGCTGCATATAGTTTTTCTGCCTGATCCACCCCCACTTGAATATCGTGGGAACCGTTTATTATCAATATTTCCTGAGATAGCGCTTTAAGAATCTTGCCAGGTTCATGATGCATCCATGAAATGAGGAAAGGTTGAATGCCGGGCCGTAGTAGGTTAAGTAATAAAGGATAGACGGTATCTACCGTTTCACCATTCTTCAGACTATCAAAAACAGGATCTGCATAAGGGCTAAGCTTTGGGGCGCTGATCGCTATTTGCTTTTTTAATATTTCGGCAATGTTTTCACCGGCACCTGCCAATGAGACATATTTTTGTACTCTTTCTCCTTCTTGTTCGCAAGCTAGCATACCGACTAAACTCCCTTGACTGTGTCCTAAAACCGTAATGGATGCATAAGAATGTTTTTCGTCCAACCATTGTAGCCAGCGTGCAGCGTCTAGTACGAAAGTATCCAGACGCATGGATTCTTCAGACATGCCTGGCACCTCGCTTTTTCCGATTCCTCTCTTATCGTACCTAAGACTGGAAATCCCATATAAGGCTAATGAGTCTGCAAGTTGGAGGAGAGCTTGAGAATTGTAGCCGGGGCTATTGCCATTATGATCCGTAGGTCCGCTCCCTGCGATCATCAAGACCACAGGACTTTTAGGGCCCATATCTTTTAACACTCCATATAGGGTTCCGGAAGGAATGGGTAGGAAAATGGTGTCTGTGTTTTGAGCCTCTGTGTATAGAGTGCAGAGCAGGAAACTTAGGATGAGCAGGGGTGTACGCATGCGCATAATTGTTTAAGGTACACCTAATGTAAAAAAAAGAAGCGGTGGTTGCACCGCTTCTACTAATCCCCTGTGTGAGATTGTTGATCTTTTCGGATGATAACCCCAAAACCCGAATCATAAATCAATGTAAATAAGATAATTTATTAGGGCTTTGTAGCCTTGTTTTCGCTATTTGGGTCTTAAATTTCGTTTTTTGGTGGCTTTAATAGGTTTTTTGGTAAGTTATTTGCTGTATCTTAGGACGAATTATGTTTATATGTGTATTTATCCAACAAGTGAAAAGTGCAAGTGATGAAGTGTCTGATTGTAGACGATGAAAAAATGGCCCGGACATATTTGGAGAAAATGTGTCAAAAGATAGAGGATCTGGAGGTAGTGGCTTCATGTGAAAATGCGGAAGAAGCCCTTGAAATACTGGAGGAAGATAAAGTTGATATTTTATTTCTTGACGTAGAGATGCCAGGTCTCAGCGGCTTTGACCTTTTAAATTATCTGTCATACCAACCCAATGTGGTAATGACTACTTCCAATACAGAATATGCTTTCGAGGCTTTTGAGTATGATGTGAGCGACTTCCTGAAGAAGCCGTTTAATTTCCCCAGATTCCGAAAAGCAATTGATAAGATCAAATCGGAGGAGAAGCAAGTAGAAGACTCATTTTCTACAGAGGAGATTTACATCAAAGACAAGAGTAAGTTAGTCAAGGTGAAATTTGCCGATATCCTTTACATAGAAAATGTAGGAGATTACGTAAAGGTAGTGACGAAAGGGAAAAAGAATTACATCGTGTATGGAACGATTAAATCCTACGCTAAGAAAATGCCTGAGAAGTATTTTTTGAAAGTACATCGTTCCTACATCATCAATTTGCATGAAATCAAAGATATTGAAGGCGGAAGTGTGGTGATTGATGGAAAGGTGATTCCCGTGTCCAGAGCTCATAAATCCCTGCTCATGGATCGCCTGAAGATTATGTGATTCCAAAAAACGGCTGATTCTGCCAAAAAACGAAGAAATCCTACCAAAAATCGGCTAAATCGCCCCGTTTATCTTGACAAATGGTGGTGGGATTTGTATCTTATGGTTCTAAGAAAGAGCCATGAAAACCCCCTTTGCAAATATCATCGTTCTCTTACTTGTGTTGGTTAGCCTTCCACTTTCAACACAGGCTCAAGAAAGTCAAAGTTCCCACTCTGTGAGGGTTGAAATTCCCGAGTTGGGAATTTTAAATGTCATCGGTCCCCAACATTTAGACATTAACCTCAGTGAATGCCTCGAAGGCTTAGAGCCGGGACAGAATATTGTGTACAACATTTGCGAGGGTCAGGAGTGTGAGGTTTGGTTAAACTATACTTCTATCAAAGGATCAGGGGCGAATTCTCTCAAAGCGATCACGATTGAAATGCAAGGGAATTTACCTAATGGAATTCACCTAATCGCTAACGTAAATAACCCTGCCGGACAATCTACAGGAGCCACAGGTGCATCTGTAGCAACTGAGGGTCTCCACATTACCCAAACCCCTCAAAATGTCATAGAAGGAATTGGTACCGGCTGGACAGGCGTGGGTGCCGGAAATGGTGTGTTTGTGAACTACGGCCTCGAAATCCATCCTGATGCAGAAGCCATGGAAGGAAATTACGCGGTGGATATCACCTACACCATGAAAAACATCTGAGGGTTTACCGCAAATAACTGGCACCATTGACATCTATAATGCCCCCACTTAGAAAGAGTGATGGTTCGCGAGATAGAAATAGAGCCGTATGTGCAACTTCATGTGGATTTGCAACGCGGAGGAATGGAGACTCTCTTTTCAGGGCTTCCCCCCTTTCTGTTTCCAAGACTTGTCGCCCCATATCGGTTTCTACGAAACCCGGCGCAATCGCATAAACACCAATGCCGTAAGCACCTAATTTTTTGGCGAGTGACTGGGAAAGCGCATGTAGGCCTGCTTTGCTGGCCCCATATGCCGGGCTTTCAGGTTCACCGCGAAAAGCCCCCCGTGATCCAATATTGATGATTCGGCCGGACTTTTGACGCATCATAGATTGACTGATTATTTGTGTCAGTTCTGCTGCTGCCAGCAGATTTACTTGCAGGATGTGTTGCCATTGGTCTATCCAGTCTTTATTAGAGCAGGAATCAATAGGATGCTCGGTATAGATCCCTGCATTATTCACTAGGACATCAATGGTGCCGAAAGCCTCAAGCACCTGCTGACCCAAACTATGCGCTGCTCCTGCTTCACTGAAATCTGCCGAAAAAAGCTGATGTCCTTCTCCCGGTAAGTCTTCTAACAAAGCGATGGCCTTTTCTCTGGCGCTCCGATAGTGCAGGGCCACTTGAGCGCCATCTTCAGCAAAGGCTCTGGCACATGCAGCGCCTATGCCGCGAGACGCTCCGGTGATCAGGACTTTTTGAGGGTGGGGTGGGTTCATACTTGTATTTTTTTTGGTGTCGGTGTACTAATGATTTCATGTATTATAGTACTGATGTACTTTTGTACTGATGATTTGGTGTACTTATGTACTCATGCATTATTGTACTGATGATTTGGTGTACGGATGTGCTATGAGTGGGGTATAGCTTCTAACTGTTGGAGCTGAAAACTCAATCTTCGATGGTAACGGGTAAGGGGCCACGGGAACGAATCCATCCTCCGCCAATTTCCTCAATATTGACATTTAAATTGTCACGAGTTTCAATATCCGTGATAGATACATCCAGTTGCTGGTCTACCAGGCGCACATTCAAACTGCCGTCTTCATTGACAGACAATAATCCATAGGCATTGGAAGTATTTGCATGGGCTTCCGGAAACAGCTGCACGCCACGGGCTGCAATAACCACAAGACAGGCAGCGATGAGGGTCAACATACAATTTTGGTAAGTCATTCGAAAGTAGTTTTCATTCAAGAATTAGGTTGAGTATTTTAGGCACTCAACAGATGAATTCTTAAGATATGGAATCTATAGCCTGGTCCCAAGAAAAAGTGCTCCCCTTGCTCCGAAAGGTGGGGCGTTTTATCCTCGCTGAATTAGACCGCGTGCAGCAAAAGGATGTGATAGAAAAAGACCTCAACAGTCTGGTATCCTATGTCGATCGTCAGGCAGAAGAACAATTAGTGGAAGGATTGCAAGCCATATTTCCGGAAGCAGGATTCCTGACCGAAGAAGAGATGGTAGCACAAACAGAAGCGGAGATCCAGTGGATTATAGATCCTTTGGATGGGACGACGAATTTCCTTTTTGGAGTGCCGTCCTACAGTATTTCCATTGGCTTGAAAGTAGATGGAGCATTGGAAGGGGGCTGGGTATATGATTTGCCTTTCGGCAAATGCTATCATGCCTTGAAGGGGAAAGGGGCTTTCAAGGAAGATCAACGAATCCGGGTGCGCGCGAATACTCATTTTGCGGAAAGCTTATTTGCGACAGGTTTTCCATACTATGATTTTGGCCATATGCCCCAGTATATGGCTTTACTGACGGATTTAATGCAATCCTCCCGGGGTATTCGCCGATTAGGGTCTGCAGCCATTGATCTTGCCTACACCGCAGAAGGCCGCTTTGATGCATTTTACGAATACGGCCTGAATCCCTGGGACGTAGCCGGGGGCGCCGTTTTGGTCAAAGAAGCCGGAGGGGTTGTCCTGAATTTTTCCGGTGGACAAGAATTTATGGACAGCCGACAGATCATCGCCGGTTCTACCCCGATTTGCGAGCAGTTGGTAGAGCGAACCCGCAAGTATTTCGAATGAATCTTAAAAAATACCGAGCATTCCTTAACTTGTTTTCATGTTAATAAGGGAACAGATAAAATTGGCCATCGATGCCCTGAGGGGAAATATGCTGAGGGCATCCCTTACCGTCCTGATCATATCTTTCGGGATTATGGCATTGGTAGGGATTCTCACAGCCATTGATTCCATTATCTATTCGATGAGTGACAATTTCTCCTCATTGGGGGCCAATTCGTTTAATATTCAACCCAAGAACTCAGATATCCGAACAAGACGGGGCGGTCGGGTAGATAAAGTGTCAGATCCTATAAGTTTTGCGGAAGCCTTGCGTTTTAAAGAAGATTTTGACTTTCCATCGAAAGTATCGGTTTCCTTCAGCGCCCGTTCGAATGTAGTTGCCAAATTTGAGGACGAAGAAACCACCCCTACCATGCGATTGTTCGGAGCAGATGAATATGAGATGGATTTATACGGTCTCGAAATTGAATCGGGACGCTATTTCAGCCCCACGGAATTAAAATACGGAACGCCGGTCGCTGTGATTGGGTCCGGTATAGTACGAAAGCTATTCGAAGGCAAAGCAGAAAAGGCTTTAGATCAGGGCGTGATTGTGGATGGAAGGAAGTTTTTGGTGATCGGAACCATCAAATCCTCCGGGCAAAGTATCAATCAGAGTTCTGATAATAATATTCTAATTCCCTTGCTCCGTGCGAAGATGATTTATGGCACCAGCCGCACCAACTATAAAGTAGCTGTAGCGACACCTACCGCTGACTTGTTGGATGATGCCATATCTGAATCCATAGGTTTGATGAGAGTGGTTCGAGGCTTACGTCCGGAACAAGAGAACGATTTTGAGATTCGGAAAAGTGATGATTTGATTGAAACCATCAAGGAAAATACGGTCAAAATACGTTTGGGTACTATAGCCATAGGCATTATGACCATTTTAGGTGCAGCCATTGGTTTGATGAATATTATGTTGGTATCCGTAACGGAACGGACGAAAGAAATCGGTATCGTGAAAGCCATTGGAGCGGCTCGTTCGGATATTTTGACACAGTTTTTGATGGAAGCCGTGTTCATTTGCATTATGGGAGGAATCGTCGGAATTGTTTTGGGAATACTGATCGGTAATATCGTGACCTTACTCATTGGTGGGAGCTTCATTATTCCCTGGTTGTGGATGACTATGGCCCTTGTCATTTGTGTGGTCGTCGGCTTGGTTTCCGGCATGTATCCGGCGATCAAGGCAGCTTCCCTGGACCCCATTGAAGCATTGCGACACGAATAGACATTCTGACCTCCTGCAGTTCCATGCATTTTGCGGAAGCAAATAATTCTGTTATATAGCGAAGGGTCCTAAATCCTTTATCATGCTGGTTAAGATTACCGTACTCTTTATTTATGTAGGCATTCTTTTTCTGATCGGGTACATTGCTTCTCGGCGAATTCGCTCCATGAGCGACTTTTATGTGGGGGGTAAGAATATTGGATATTGGGCGGTAGCCTTTTCTGCTCGTGCGACGGGAGAGTCCGGGTGGTTGTTGATCGGCGTCACCGGTATGGGGGCTCTGGCAGGCGTTTCTGCCTATTGGATTGTGGTGGGGGAAGTGCTGGGTGTAGCCATTAGCTGGTTGTATATGGCCAAGCCTTTTAAGCGGCAGACGGATTTCTTTCAATCCATAACGGTTCCGGATTATCTCGACAGCCGTTTTAAGACCGGGGGGCATTATCTTCGGATTATTTCGGCTTTGGTGCTAGCCGTATTTGTGACCATCTTCGTGAGTTCACAAATTGATGCCACGGGGATTGCCTTTGAATCATTCCTGGGCATGAATTATTTCTACGGTGCCTTGTTGGGCTTTGGGATTGTACTGATATACATTTTTGTGGGTGGATTTGTGGCTGTGGTGTGGTCCGATTTGTTTCAGGGTTTATTGATGTTTTTTGGTTTGTTGCTGCTTCCAATTGCAGTGATGCTAAATTGGGGAGGCCCTATAAGTATTGGAGCAGATCTGAGTGCGATTGATCCGATGCTGACTAACATTTGGGGGATCTACGAGGACCCATGGATGAATTTTTTCGCCATTCTGGGTTTTGCAATGATCGGTTTGGGTTTTTTGGGTTCGCCGCAGGTCTACATTCGATTTATATCCATTAAAAGTGAACTGCAGATTAAGAAAGGACGCAGGGTAGCTATTCTCTTTACCTTATTGACGGATGCGGCAGCTGTTACCATTGGCTTACTGGCAAGAATTATTTTT